>CAVYIZ010000013.1:0-49989 GCA_963768555.1 uncultured Alphaproteobacteria bacterium | reverse complement strand
CTCAGGAATCCCCTCATTTCGAGAACGGCCTGATTTCGGCGCTTTTCGGCCCTCACGTAGAGCGAATGGGGAGCCCTAAGGCCCCGGATTTGTCGTGGCGCGACCTCTCTCTCGACGATTGCGAGACCCGAACTTGCACTTCAGGACTCGTCATACGAGAACTCGCCGCATCAAAATGCCAACCTCCTCCAGTTGCATTTTGGCCCTCGAAAAAATGAGGGGATGGCTGAGCCGCCATCTTGGAGAAAGAGTTGGTTCTCGTTCCGTCTCCGATCATTCAAACTTAGGATGTTGCTCGGGTAATGGAAAGTCACTTTCAACTCCGAGCTGTGATAGACCTCAGCCATCCCCTCATTTTTTCGAGGGCCAAAATGCAACTGGAGGTTGGCATTTTGATGCGGCGAGTTCTCGTATGACGAGTCCTGAAGTGCGAGTTCGGGTCTCGCAATCGTCGAGAGAGAGGTCGCGCCACGACAAATGCGGTGCCTTAGGGCTCCCCATTCGCTGTACGTGAGGGCCGAAAAGCGCCGAAATCAGGCCGTTCTCGAAATGAGGGGATTCCTGAGGTGATAGACGCTATAATTAGGTTCCATGGTATTGTGTTGCTTCATATAGAGAAGTAAGTATCCCCCGGCAAAGCCGGGGGCTTTAGAGTTGGGGGCCCCTCAAAGGGGCCCAATTCCCAACCTAACCTTTGACAACCCGCGAATACAGGCTTGCTTCGGGACACTTGATCACGCTGTAGGAATCGCTTCACCATTGGTGACGAGCTCGCCCTTGCGCAGAATCAACGGGCGCGCTTCCAAGGGTTCGCGTTCTTAATGACAGCGAATAGCGGGCGCGCGTACCGCAGGATATGTCAAACTTCTACTGCCTCCCCGGCAAAGCCGGGGATCTCCCATGATATTAGATAATAACGGTTACGGCCGTGAGGGCTCAGGAATCCCCTCATTTCGAGAACGGCCTGATTTCGGCGCTTTTCGGCCCTCACGTACAGCGAATGGGGAGCCCTAAGGCCCCGCGTTTGTCGTGGCGCGACCTCTCTCTCGACGATTGCGAGACCCGAACTTGCACTTCAGGACTCGTCATACGAGACTCGCCGCATCAAAATGCCAACCTCCAGTTGCATTTTGGCCCTCGAAAAAATGAGGGGATGGCTGAGATCGGCGAGCGGTGGATGCATGCTGAAAATTAGCTGAAATAATACGGGAACAGTCCATCCCTTTGCAAGGGCAGTCTCCGGGTGCGGCGTGCAGCAAAAAATATGCACTGGAATGTCCACGTGATGTGTAACAATGGGGTGGGCGGAGCTTTCTAGTGGTGTGCCGTTGACGAAGCTCGATCTCGGCGAGGCGTCGCACCGGCGCCTCAACCCGCTGACCGGCGAATGGACGCTCGTCTCGCCGCATCGGATGCGTCGGCCCTGGCAGGGCAAGCGCGAGGCGGTCGCTGCGGCGCCTTCGTTGGTTCACGACCCGAACTGCTATCTTTGCCCGCGCAACGTCCGCGCCATCGGCGCGCGCAACCCGGACTACGCGCACACCTTCATGTTCGACAACGATTTCGGCGCGCTTCACCCTGACGCGCCGCCCGATCGGATCGAGGACGGGCTTCTCGTGGCGGAAGGCGAATCCGGACTCTGCCGGGTTCTCTGCTTCTCGCCCCGCCACGATCTGACGCTGGCCAAGATGGAGGTCGCCGACGTCGAGCGGGTGGTCGACGCCTGGGTCGAGGAGACGATCACCCTCAGCTCGCGGGAAGGCGTCGCTTCCGTCCAGATCTTCGAGAACCGCGGCGAGATCATGGGCTGCTCGAACCCGCATCCGCACGGCCAGATCTGGGCGACGCGCCATCTGCCGAACGAGCTCGAGAAAGAGACGCGATCACAGACCCAATATCTCCTCGAGCGCGGCGGGGTCCTGCTCCTCGACTATCTCGAGCAGGAGCTCGTGGGCGGGGAGCGCATCGTCTTTTCCAACGCGCATTTCGTCGTCCTCGTGCCGTTCTGGGCGGTCTGGCCGTTCGAGACGATGATCCTGCCGCGCCGGCGCGTCGGCGGCTTCGACGAATTGTTTCCCGACGAGAAGGCGGCGCTGGCCAGCGCGCTGTCCGAACTCACAAAACGTTACGACCGGCTGTTCGACGTGTCGTTCCCATACTCGATGGGATTCCACCAGAAGCCGGCCGGCGGCGCCGTGCACGCCGAATGGCAGATGCACGCCCATTTCTACCCGCCGCTCCTGCGCTCGGCGACGGTGAAGAAATTCATGGTCGGCTTCGAGATGCTGGGTTCGCCGCAGCGCGACCTAACGCCGGAGGCCGCCGCACAGCGGCTGCGGGAGGCTTGAGACTTCATTGAAGCGCCGGGTATGGCCGGGATCTGTAAGACTTGAACCAAAGCTCAGAACTTGTAGTTTACGCCCGCCGTGATCGAATTGACGGTCAGCGAAGCGCGCGACGTCCTGAGAGCAGCGGCGTAATCGATGTTGCCGGGACCGAATTTCATGTACGCGTATTGGCCAAAGACTTCCCAGTTCGACCAGAAGTGATATGCAAGGCCGGCCCCGAGCGTCCAACCGGGAGCGACTATTGTTTTTGACGTCCCAAAAGCGGCGTTGCCAAAGGTGCTGTAAACCTGCGTGAGTGTAAGATTTTCATCGATCCAGGCCACGCCGCCCTTCACGTAGGGGAGAAGGTCTCCGAACGCATAGCCGCCGATCGCGACGACGTTCCCACCAAAGCCGCTCGAAGAGGTCGACCACTCGTAATACTTGTACCCAACGACATTTGTGCTCGTGTTGGAACTTCGAGCGTTCCCGTCCAGGGAGACCTCGCCGCCGATGACGAATTTCGAGGGGAACAAATACCGATACCCGACCTGTGCGCCCCCGATGAACGAACTGCTGACGCCGAGATCCGTCCCGGCTCCGGCCAAGCCATCAAATGAAGTGAAATTGCTGCGGCCCCACTCCCAACCGAGGTTTGCGCCAAAGTAGACGCCCGTCCAGTCGTATTCAGTGACGACTAGCGCGGGCGGCGGCGGCTTCTTGGTCGGAAGGTCGGATGCCAGCGCAGGCCCAGCCGACAATGCCGCGACGCCCGCCAACAATACGTTTCTCATGAAACCCCCAGTGACCGCGTAGCGGCCATATCAGGTTGATCAAAAATACTGTAATCGTCGGTCTTGGCTTGTTGCAGAGAGAACGGTTGCCCTCTAGTCTGTAAACGAAGCTTCTGCAAGTCAATAATTATCTTTTTCCTACCACAACCTAGCGTGTACTTGCAGCACAACTCGGCGTGTGCGACAGTCTCGCTGAGCTTAAATTAAGAGCCTCACTCAAAAGCTTATGCCCGAGCTAGACGCTTGAGGCCGAGGTGGATGCGACGAGGGCGGCGAGGGCGGCGAGAGTGTCGGCGAGGTTTTCGTAATCCTTTGCGACGCGGCGATTCCGGCCGAATCGTGAGAATGGGCGCTCGACAACCCAGCGGCGAGGTAGAACGACGAAGCCTTTGATGTCGTCGGACCGCTTGACGATTTCCATGCGCAGTCCGGGGACCGCGGCGAGCGCGTCCTTCACTCGATGGGCGTTGTAGCCGCTGTCGGCCCAGTCGAGCCAAGGAAAGTTGTTGAGGATTTTGTCGAGCACGAGCGCCGCGCCATCGCGGTCTTGGACGCCGGCCGAGTGGATGACGACGCCCAGCGGCAAACTTGCGCGTCAACCAGAGCGTGAATTTTTTGGCCTTTCACCTTCTTGCCGGCGTTATAGCCGATCAGACCGTCACGACCGCCTTTTCCGCGCTCTTCAAGGACTGGTTATCAATGACCGCGCCTGCGGGAGACGCTCCACGCTTTCGACCACGCCGGCGTAATCGCGTCCCGGGATACGCGGAAGTATCGTCTGCTTCATCGCTGCTGCGACGTTCTTCACATCGCTCGGGTTGATCGAGGCCGCCCTGATCCGAACCACCGCCGTCTCATGATCCGCCGCCGGGTCGGGCGCCTCCGTCAATTCGAGAACGGGGGGATCGCCGAACGCCTTGAATACGATCGCTCGCATGGCTCTGCTCCTGGTCTGTCGGACCCATTGTTGGAGACGACGATAGAAGCCCGCTCATGCGCCTGAAAAGGGGCGAGCGCCGCCGCGTCGCCCGGAGGCAGACGCCCGCGGCATATGCGGACGGTGAGCGGCAGCACAACCAACCCGACCAGGATCAGGACCACGACCGCAGGCGCGAAGGACGCAACCACCACTAGATGCGGTCGCGGGCTGCGGCGCGCGCTCAAGTTCGTCTCAAGCGCTTTGCCCCGGCTGCATAACCAGAACCTTACTTGAGATCAGCTATGCGTAAGGCTGCGGCGTAGCTCAACCGGATAGAGCCCTCGCGTTCTGCATAGGTCGAAGTCAGCTTCTGACTTATGGGCGAGGAAGATGCGGGTTCAAGTCCCGCCGTCGCACCACTAGCAGTTTGTCGGACTTAATCTTTTCGTGCCGCGTAAGAAGTTGATATCATTCGGTATTGTGTTTCTCCCAAATTTGAAAAACGCTAATGAAATCAATGGTCCGAAGGTTAAGTCCGACAGGCTGCTAGATGCGGTCGCGGTAGCTGGGCCCATCCTCGATGTCCATCCACTGGTCCATCGTCAGGTCCGGCAGCGGGATGCCGACGGGCTTCGGCTCTCGCTCGGGCTCACGCGCAGTAGTGGTCGAAGCCCTGCCGAGCCAATTCTGAACCACAAGCACGTTTTTGTGAGTTATCCACAGCGTCACTGCCAACGCGCGCCCGGTCGAGCAGCGCTAGAGCTTCGCTTTCCGTTGTTGGACTAAGCCGCTTCGCCCTCAAAGGATATCGGCGCGTATCTTTCCGGGAGGCCCCGCGAATTTCATCTCCTCGCCGCGAAATATCCCCCCGCGCCGGGCGCGAAGCTGTCGGGCTCGGCGTCGCCGGGCGCGATGGCGTCAGGGTCCACCAGATAGCCTTGCGTCCGGAGCCGTTCGACCTCGCTCTGCGGCCCGGTGAATTCCTCCCCGGGCAACAATTACTTGAGCGCCCGGACCTTGAAGGGCGCGCCCGTCTCGACATTGTAGCCGATCAGCCGGACCCGCGCAGGGTCGTGGTCGGGGAAGAGAACACTGCGCCCGCGCGCGACCCCGCCCGTGGCGGTCGGCTCGGCCGGGAGATCGTCTGATTTCTGAGTAGTATCTCAGTACTTACCTGGCCCTTGCCGCTGACCTTTAGGACTGCGAGGCATCATCCCCTCGTCGAGATTGTCTGCGATTAGTTTATAGGCCGCTAGAGCCCTATCTAATTCCAGCTCTGCCGCGTCGATTTCGCCCTGGGAACGACCTAACATTCTCGCTTCAAGATATTCCCGCTCAGCCCTATTGCGGCGCTCAAAAGCCTCATTCCACCAGGTATTGAATTTCGGATGGTTCTCGATCGCCATAAGCGAAAAATTCTCCCTGCCATGCGCCAAGCGTAGCAGGGAGATGGGAGCGGCGCGAGCGGCTTGTCAAGCGCTGCCTTATTCGAACTGAGACACGACCGGTACTGGGTCAGTTTGAATTTCGGCTTCTGTACAGGTTTTTGGACGCCGGCAACAACGAAACTCTCCGGACGCTCAGCGAGCCGGCGTCCAAAAAGCGTCGAGGCACGAAGTCGCGGGAGGTAGGGCACCGGCGGAGCAGCGAGTGCTATGAGGTGCGCTATGAGGTGCTCGACTTAGGAAATTCGAAGAGTGGCGGCCTCGAAACGCGTGCACAACTGAAGCGTTTTGGCACGATTGTTGCTAAATAGGGGATTTGATTTTG
This sequence comes from uncultured Alphaproteobacteria bacterium, assembly GCA_963768555.1. Classification (GTDB taxonomy): domain Bacteria; phylum Pseudomonadota; class Alphaproteobacteria; order Rhizobiales; family Beijerinckiaceae; genus Roseiarcus. Next base: position 44,179 of record CAVYIZ010000013.1, on the reverse strand, counting down.
TAGGCCCGTGTGATTTCAAATAGTTGGGCGTGGCAGAAATAGCGCATCCGACAAGTGTTGCGCGATTAATCGGTTGATCGGCTTTCAGTGGCATAGTGTGAATGAATTTCTTGCGAGCAGAAATACCCACGGCACATTCAAGCAAATTGGTTTTGCGCGAGTGGTCAAGCCAATTTTTGTCATTGCGTTGTAGGCCGGGTCGATGTGGTTCGCCGTGAGAGGGCGCTGGCGGCAGATGATCCTGCTGTTCTTGATCGTGCGTCGCACGCCGACAATACGCGAGTTGATCGTGGCGACCCCGCTATCGCTGTCCTCTCCATCGGTTACCGGCCTTTCGGCTCACGCCCCCGCGCAGCGGCTGGAGCGCAGCGACTTCGTGCATCGACCCATAGCGCACGTTCCCGGTCGGTCTCGGTACGGACCCAAAACGCCAAAGAGCGGTCTTTCCCAGCGGCTCGCCCCCCAAGCGCGGGCCCCAGCGCCTCCTCGCGGTGGGGGGCGAGAATGAGATGAACCGTGGTTACTCGTCAGGCAACAGGCAGAAGAGCGGCAGACCGCGCTTGCCGTATTGACTCGCAAGCAGGTCGCGTTAGAGCGCCGTGTCGCTCTCGCTGAAGAACACGCGCTTGCGCCTGTTGCCGCGCTGAGTGACATGATGGGGAAAGCCGGTGGCGACGAATTGGCCGATGCGAACTTGCTTTGAGCCTGATAGATGTTGATAAAGAGAGTGGCGATCAAAAACTACAGTTGCTTCGGTGGCACCGGGTGGATTGACCTTCGTCCCGGAATAAACCTTATTGTTGGTCAGAATAATGTCGGAAAAAGTGCATTTATTTCAATTTTTGACCGAAATTTGCCTTCCAACAAGCATCGAGATGAAAAACAATTTCGTATTGCCAGATTACCGCAGTGCGAAATTGATTACGAGATTGTGCTATCTTCGAATGAAATCGAAGATATGTTGTTGAGCTATGCCTCACCTGTTGCCTGGGCAATTCCGGATAGTGGCCCGGCGCCCGCCTCAGTGGAGGATCTCGTCGGCAAGTCCATTGTTATGCAGCTCGTTAGAACAGGTTCTGTGTACGATTGTCGCACGATTTCGTCTAGGAATGTGGGTGCCTCTTCATTTAGTCGTTCCGTCGGGCTTTTTCCGCAGGCTGGTGTAATCAGCATCGGCAATCTTAACGCACCTCCCAAGGGCTTTATGGCTGCGATCGATAAGGGATTAAAGCAGAATATATTTTTGTTCGGTGCCGAACGGTATAGTGTTGGCGCATGCGGCCATTGTCAACCTTCCGACCGGCTACAATTCAACGCTGCAAACTTGCCGTCAGTCCTGCAAGTTTTGAAGGGTGAGCGTGGCACAATATTTGATAAACTTGTAGCTCAAGTACGTGATATACTGTCGACTGTCGGAATATAAGTGTAACTTCAGTTAACGATCAGTACGAAATAAGGATTTGGCCAACCAAGCTTATGGAGCGGCCTGAACTAGGCTTTAGTCTGAATAAATCAGGGACAGGCACCGCACAGATCATCGCAATCCTCACAGTGATGATGACATTTGAACAGGCCGTCATCGTAATCGATGAAATAAGCAGTTTCCTTCATCCGGCCGCTGTGAAAGCCTTACTTAGGATTATCCAAAGTGACTATCTGCATCATCAATACATTATAACAACGCATTCTCCGGACGTAATCAGCTCTGCAAACCCTTCGACTGTGTATCTTATTCGCAGGCAGGGATACGATTTAATTATCCAGTCAGTTAACCTTGGTCAAGTTGAAGAGTTACAACTCGTTGCGGACCAGTTGGGTATATCTATGACTGACGTTTTTGCTGCTGAGAGATTAATATGGGTCGAGGGACCAACGGAAGAACTATGCTTTCCGTTTGTGTATGAGGAGGCCCGGCAAGGACTCCCGCGAGGCACCTTGTTTACCGCTGTTGTTAACACTGGAGATTTTCAGTCGAAGTCAGCTCGGCGACGCGAGCTAGTTATAGAAATTTATCAAAGATTAAGTAGTGCAGCTTCTCCTTTAGTCAAGAGCGTCTATTTCAGCTTCGACCGCGAAGAGATGGACGAAACGGAAATTCGAGACTTAAAGCGCTCAGCAAATGAGCGGCTTGATGTGTTGCCTCGAAGACATTTTGAGTGCTTCCTGCTTAACCCAAACGCGATCGCGTCATTCTTAACAGACCAAGTTTCTAACCTCGGAAGCAACGTGTCCGCAGACACGGTATTGGCCAGCTTGGTAGCGCATGGCGGCGAAGCAAAATTCGGGGCTCGTGATGAGTGGGACGGAGATATTCGCAACGAAGCTTGGTGTGCAAAGTGTGCCTATCCGGTTAACGCCCACACCTACTATATCTTGAGTCGGCCGACGCGGCGCTATCCGGTTGACACCCACAGATAGGCGAGTGATCGTGGGCGTAAAGCGGATACAGTTCGCTGACCATGGGCGTTCTCGCCCGCGCCAATCTGCCATTCCCGGAATCGCTCCCCGAGTTCCAGGGGCTTTTTCCTGATGATGCGGCCTGTGCCTCCTACCTGGACCCGTTGGAGCGAGGGGTTCGTCTGCCCTCACTGCGGGTCTGTTGGGGAACCGTTCCGCTTTGAAAATCGTCCCGGCGTTTTGCGATGCCGCCATTGCCGTCGCAACACGGGATTGACCGTGGGAACCGTGATGGAGCGCAGCCATACGCCGCTGAGCGTTTGGTTCTGGGCGGCTTATCTGGTTGCCAGCCAGACGCAGGGCATGTCGGCGGTGCAGTTTCAGCGGCAGCTTGGGCTGACGCGATATGAGACCGCCTTCGGCATTCTGCACAAGCTCCGCGCGGGCATGGTGCGACCCGATCAGGACCGGATTGGCGGCAGGGCCGGAGAGCATGTTGAGGTGGACGAAGCCTATGTTGGAGGCCGGACTCGTGGCGAAGGCCGTGGCGTCCACCACAAGACGCTGGTGACGGCTGCCGTCGAGGTCCGCCACCGGGAGCCGGGCACTGCGCAGGACAAGCGGAAGGATGGTCGCTATGCCGGTCGCGTCCGGCTGTCCATCGCTGACGACCGCAGCGCCGAATCGCTGGCCAGATTTGTCGAGAGTGCCGTCATGCCGGGGACGCTGGTCATCACCGACGACTGGAGCGGCTATGCCAGCCTGCGCAAGCGGGGCTACGACCACCACGCGATTGCCGAATGCGGCGACCCGGAGGTGGCCGAGGAGTTCCTGCCGATCTGCCATCTCGTCTTCTCGAATCTGAAGACGTGGCTGAACGGCATCCACCACGGCGTCAGCGCCAAGCATCTGCAAGCCTACCTCAACGAGTTCACTTTCCGGTTCAACCGCCGCTTCTACCCGTTCAACGCCTTCCGCTCTCTGCTCGGTGTCGCGGGTGGCGTCGAGTCACCAACCTTTGCAGAACTCTATTCGCGCGATTGGATGCATCCTACATGTAGTGGGTATGGGCGTTAACCGGATAGGCACGGTGCAAAGGTCGACGCAGCCAATTTGATAAAGGAAGTCTGTTACGAACTCTCCGGCAATACAGTAAGCTTTTCGAAGAAAGGACATTCACTTTTTCTTCTGAAACAGGTTATGAAGTATAATAGGGAGGACATACAACCGCTAATCGACTATGTCGAGGGACTTGTTCAAAAAGCAAACCAATCGTCGGAGCAAGCAGCTCCTTAGTCGGGATCGCCCATAGACGCAAGGCCTGGTTATCGCCCCGACGGTGGTGGCCCGACAACCAATATGGCCGGTGTTGCCGATTTTCTCGAGGAAGTTGCCGGTACCATAGCGCCCCGACGCAGGGCATCAGGAACGGCCGTCGCGCGGTGAACTCTGTCCTGTCCGGCGGACACCGGGTCCTACAAAAACTGCCGAGGGAAGGCGCGGAGTGTGCCCGTTCCTGCCGTTCGGCCAACGGCCGCTATCCGCCAAACCTGAAGTTCAAACTGACCCACTACCGGCGCGCCGGGTGATCGTTGAAGGGCGCGCCTACGAGCTCGTCCGCAGCGGCGACACCCCTGATTGTTTGGAAGCTCGACCGTCTTGCGCGATCCATGAAGCAGCTCATCGAGAGCCAACGCGAGGGCGGCCGAGGAGGCCGATCTGCGTCGCGGCCGCTACGTGCTCGCCGATGACGCGCGGATGGAAATGGGCCGGATCGCCGGCCGCATGGTCGCGAGCTTCGAGGGGGCGTTGCCGCAACCCGCCGATGCGGTCGCGGCCGATACCGGGATCGCCGCGCGCGACGCCTTGCTCGCGCTGCGGGCGCGCCTAGCCGCCGCCGAGGCCGAGGCAGCTGTCCTAGAGCCGGAATGCGTCAGTGGGCAGCCTCTCAGTTTGAAAGCGTTGCCGATCACGTCGGCGGGGCGCTTCTCGCCGTTACGGCCGTGGGGCATCTTGAGTCCCTTCAACATCTACGCCGCGGTCTTCCGTTTGGAGTTTCGAGATAATTTCTCCAACCGACATTTGCACAACAATCCGATATCCGCTGCGCAAAACAAAGAGCGTGTGATTTTTCTCCAGCGAGATACTGGCGACGCGAATTTCTTCGTCAGTCCGATGTTCAGGAAAGCCCATAATGGCTACTAAGCAATTCTCGTTATCAACAAAAATCGTAAATTGCGCCATCGCATCCTCCATGCTTTCCGAAAAGCATACAGATCGGGGCAGGAATTGGGGCTTGCCCTCGTTGATCCCCGGTCGATCATTCCCCAGTGGTTCGCCAGGGCATCGAGGCCCTGCGCCAGATCCGCATCGCCCCAGAGGGCCACGTGGCGCTCCTCGAAACAGTAGGTCTCCAGCACGCCGTAGGCGTAGCGGCTCACGCCGCGCAGCACGCGGATGGCGTCCCGGGAGCGCTGCAGGGCGACACGGTCCCGGGCGATCTGTTGCGCATCCTCAACCAACCCGCAGCCCTCGGCGACGCCGTCGACCCGCATGCCCATCGCGATTTGGGCGCTGCGGGAGACGACCCCGTAGTCGCAGCCGGCGCGGTACAGCTCACCCCCGCAGCCGGAGGCGTTGGCAGGCCTCCCAGAGAGGCGCCTTGCTGATCTTGATCAGCAACTCCCACGACGCCGCGGTAGCCGAGAACAACAGGATGATCGTCGCGACCGCAAACAGGCTTCGGCTGTCGCCGACATTCAAGGCCATGCGCAGGGCGGCGAATATCAGCATGCCAAACCCGACAGGGATGACGTCTGGCGACGCAGCGAATGCAGGCGTGAACCGGAGGGATACGGTCGGGTGAGGGCGGGGCGAGCCGGACTCGCGCTCGGGGGAAATGGGGTCTAGAAAGTCCCAGCCTTGACGCCAATGCCCTCGCCCACGATCTTCCGGAGCCGGCAAGCAATGCAGAACCTCACGCCCGAAGGGCTTCGCATGGTCGCCGGCGCCGCGGAGCGCCACGGAGTCAGCCTCGACGCCACGCTCGCCCTGCTCGGCGCGCTGGCGGAGGGAAACGGCCGCCAGGCGCAATTCAATCATCCCGATCTTGGCGGCATGGGACAATGGTCGCAAGGCGGCATGATCATGATCGGCGACATGTTTAATCACGGCCTCAAAGCTCGCGTCGACGCGCTCTGCAACGAGCTTGCCGGCCTTCTGCAGAGCCAACCGTCGCTCGCCGCCGCAAGCTCGCAGTCTCAGTCGCAAGGCCAGGGCGGCGGGGTTAGCCTGTTCGTCGCCGGATCCGGTTCAAACAGCCCGTGGTGGCCGGCGGAACTCGGCAGCCCCGCCTCGACCGGCGCCCAGAATGACATGCGATACGCCTTCTTCCCGGGCCCGCGTCGTCTCGCGATCCAAGACGACGCCCGGGTCCGCATGTACGACACCGGCGAGCACAGGCTCTCCGGCTTCTCCCAGCAGCAGAGCGGCGACCGGTCGCTGACCTTCACCAGCCAACTCGGCCTCGTGCGCGTCGCCGATCTGCCATTGGTCGAACCCCGGGGCGACCAGGCTCAAGATCAGCCGCCGCCGCGATCCGGATCCTGCCCGGCCCGCCGCATCCGCCGCCGCGCCGCCTGCCGCGCCCCTTGCGCCGGAGGACATTTTGAAGACCATCGAACGTCTGGCGGAACTGCGCCGGAAAGATATCATCACGGAGGCGGAATTTTCGGCCAAAAAAGCGGAGCTTTTGGCTCGCCTTTAGCTCTCGAACCCTGACCCCATCACCGCCTGCAAGCGGGAAAGGGCGATCCTTCTCCCGCTCGCGGGAGAAGGTGGCGCGAAGAGCCGGATGACGGTTCGATTCCAACAAAGCGCAATCTGCCCTGAAGTGCGCCGGGGGGGCGTCGGAGGGAGGCATGGCCGTTCATCTGCACCACGTGAACATCAACACGGATGACCTCGAGGCGACCGTCGCCTTTTATGTCGAGGCCATCGGCCTCACCAAAGGAGAGCGGCCTCCATTCGGCTTTCCTGGCGCCTGGCTCTATGACGGCGCGAGGCCGGCCGTCCATCTCAACCTGGCCGCCGAGGTCCCGGGGGGCGCAAGCGCCGCGGTGGATCCCGTCGCCTTCGCCTATGACGCGCTCGACGAGGCGCTGGCCCGACTGGACAGGCTGAAGCTGCGCTACACGCCCCCGAAGCACGTTCCCGGAACCGCCATCCGCCAGTGTTTCGTGAAAGACCCGAACGGCGTGACCGTGGAGTTGCAGGGGCCCTAAATCGCCGCCGGCGCGAACGAATCTCCCGCGCGCTCTCCCACATCTCCCGCCAGCGCCTGTCGTGCGCGCCGGCGATGAGTTTGCCGCGAGCCTCTAAACGCCGCGAAGCGGGCGCGCTTTGACCGGCGCGCCGCCTTTTCGCGCTTGCGCGCTCTTATGCCGCCGCCTCGTAGGCGAAGAACCCCTTGCCGGTCTTGCGGCCGAGATAACCGGCGTCGCACATCTGCTTCAGGAGCGGGCTCGGGCGGTATTTCGAATCCTCGAAGCCGGTGTAGAGGCTCTCCATGATGTCGAGCACGATGTCGAGGCCGATGAGGTCGGCGAGCGACAGCGGCCCCATCGGATGGTTGGCGCCGAGCTTCATCATCTGGTCGACGTCCTCGGGCGTGGCGAGACCCTCGTAGATGCAGTTGATCGCCTCGTTGATCATCGGAATGAGCACCCGGTTGACGACGAAGCCGTAAAAGTCCTTCGTCATCCGCGGTTTCTTGCCGATCGCTTCCGTCAGCGCGACGATTTTCGCGCAGGTTTTGTCGGTCGTCTGCAGCGCGCGGATGATCTCGACGAGCTGCATCACCGGCACGGGATTGAAGAAATGCATGCCGATCACCCGCCCCGGGATCTTTGACGTCGAGGCGATGTGGGTAACCGAGATCGACGACGTGTTGGTGGCGAGAATGGCGTCGGCGCGGCAGATTGCGTCGAGCTCGCCCATCACCGTCTTCTTGAGGTCGAACCGTTCGAGCACGGCCTCGACCACGACGTCGCAGTCGGCGAGGTCCTCGATTTTCGTCGTCGTCGCGATCCGTCCGAGCGCCGCGCCCCGGTCCTGCGTCGTCAGCTTGCCGCGTCCGACGAGCCGTTCGAGGCTCTTCCTGATCGCGCCCATGCCCCGGCCGAGCGGCGCCTCGGCGATGTCGCGCAGCCGCACGGGATAGCCCGCCGCGGCAAAGGCCTGCGCGATCCCCGCCCCCATCGTGCCTGCCCCGACCACGCCGATTGTCTTGACGCCTTCCACCATTGTCAGCCTCCTCAAAAGCCCGCGCGTTCACGAGTGCATCCTTGGAAAACGAATGCGAAGTCTTTGCGGCACGGGGCGCCCGGCGGGTGGCGAGCCGTCACGAACGAGGATGGCTTGGCATGTCTTGCGCATCCTTCTATCTTTTCGGCATGCCGAGGATGATTTAAATTCGCAACGTTCCGGACGCGTTGCATGGCCGGCTGAAGTCGCGCGCGGCGCTTGAGGGAAAATCCCTTTCCGATTACTTGCTCGACGAAATCCGTATGCTCGTCGAGCGGCCGACAATGACGGAACTGCGCGCCCGGCTGGCGGCGCGCGAGCCGGTTGTCCCCTCGCCGGAGCCGGCGCTGGCCGTTCGCGCCGAGCGCGATTCAGCGTGATCGTCGTTCGACGCTTCGGCGTCGGCGACCGAGTTTATCCAATGGAAAACAGGTCCATTCTGATTTCGGGCGTGGGGATCGCAGGCCCGACGCTCGCCTTCTGGCTGGAGGCCGCCGGTTTCGAGCCGGTCCTGATCGAGCAGGCGCCGGCGCTGCGCGACGGCCGGCTATGTCATCGATTTCTGGGGCCTCGGCTACGAGGTCGCGGAGCGCATGGGCCTCGCGGCCGACATCGACCGCATCGGCTATCATATGCGGGAGATGAGGATCGTCGACGGGCGCGGCGGGCGTGTCGCCGGCTTCGGGACGAGGGTCTTTCGCGAGCTGACCGGCGGACGCTTCGTGACGCTCAGACGCAGCGACCTTTCCCGATTGCTCTTCGACGCGGTCAAAGGCGCGACGGAAATCATCTTCGGCGACGAAATCGTCAGCCTCGAGCAGCGCCCGGACGATGTCCGGGTCCGGTTCAAGCATGCGCGCCGAGCGGCGGTTCGATCTGGCGATCGGCGCCGACGGCCTTCACTCGGCCGTCCGCCGTCTCGCGTTCGGCCCGCAGGAAACGTTCGAGAAGCAGCTCGGCTATGGCGTCGCGGCGTTCGAGGTCGCGCTACTATCGGCCGCGCGACGAAGATGTCTACGTGATCTACGGCGAGCCGGGCCGGATGCTGGCGCGCTTCGCCTTGCACGACGACCGGACCTTGTTCCTGTTCGTCTTCGCCGCCGACGCGACCGCAATGGCCGGCGGCGCGCGATCTGACGGGGCAGAAGGCGATGCTGCGCGACCTTTACGGCGCGGGAGGTGGGAAACCGGGCGCGTCGCTCGGCGAGCTCGATCGAGCGCGAGACCTTTATTTCGATCGCGTGAGCCAGATCCGGATGGAGCGCTGGTCGAAGGACCGCGTCGCACTCGTCGGAGACGCCGCGTTCTGCCCGTCGCTGATGGCCGGGCAAGGCTCGGCGCTGGCGATGACAGCGGCCTATGTGCTGGCGGGCGAACTGGCGCGGGCAGGCGGACGGCGCGCGGAGGCCTTCGCCCGCTACGAAGAGCTCTTGCGGCCGTTCATCGCCGCAAAACAGCAAGGCGCGGCGCGCTTCGCCTCCGCCTTTGCGCCGAAGACGCGCTGGGGCCTCTTCCTGCGCAATTCCGTGATCAAGGCCTGCGCGATCCCGGGCGTGGCGAGGCTCGCGTTCGGCCGGGACATCATCGACGCGATGCGGCTGCCCGACTACGATTTTGCCGGGCGGACTGCCGGATCAATGTAGCCTCCACCGGGGCGGAGCGCAGCCGCGCACGCACGCTGCCACGGAAAGGGCGCGACCCCCACCCCGCCCGCCCCACAACGACCCACAACGGGGGCGGGAGCGCAGGCGAGGCGCGCCGATGCCCTACACCTCGACCAGCTCGGTATGCCCGAAGCCCTTGCGGTAATCGAGGACCGAGATGACGACGGGCCTGACGGCGAAGAGCGCGATGCTGTCCGCCTCCTCCGGGCCGAAATCCGCGCCTTGCGGAAACTTCTTCAGCATGAGGCGGCCGACCTTGGCGATCTCCGCTGGGTCGGTCAGGCGCGTCGCCCGCGCGCCCATGGACAGCGCCCGAATCTCGTCCCACCGGTCGTAGGGCAGAATGACGGCCACCGAAACCTTGTCGCAGAGAGCGATGTTGCGGGCCTTCTGCGAATCCCCTGCCGTGCCGAAATAGAGGGTGACGCCGTCATGGACAAAGCCGACCGCCGTCGCCTGCGGATAGCCGTCGGGGCGCACGGTGGCGATCGTCATGTCGGTCGCCTCGTCGAGGATGGCGAGGATTTTTTCCTGCACTGCGTTGTCCATGGCTTCGTCTCCCTCCCTCCGGGCAAGAGATGGCCACGCTACCGTCCGCCCTGCAACGGTCGGCGTCAATCCAACCGTAGCCGAACGCCTTAACGATAGTCCATTAAGCTTGTTGCGGACGCTTTTACTGATCCTCTTCGGAATACACCAGTAGAGGCCCGACTTTTCCCTTGCCGGTTTTTTGTGATTTCGTCGGCAAGTACAGTGATGGCGCTGCCGCAAAGAGATCGTCCGCCACGGCCGGCGACAGTCCGCTAAGGCGTCTTGACGATATGGAACTCGATGCGGCGGTTGCGAGACCGACCTTCGGGCGTGTCATTGCTGGCGATCGGGTCGGCGCTGCCGTAACCTTTGGCAACCAACATGTCCGGATTGACGCCGTCCTTGATGAGCTCGTTGCGAACCGTCTCCGCGCGCTCCTGCGACAGCGTCACGTTCTTCGCGGGATTGCCGCTGCTGTCCGTGTAGCCGGCAATCTTCAGCACGTGGCCCGGCGCAAGCTGTTTCATATCCTCGGCTACGCGTTTCAAATCGTCCGCCATCGAGGGTGGCACTTCCGCGCTTGCCGAGACGAAAGTGATGACCGTCCGACTGAGCGCGGCGGTGAGGTCCTTGACGCCGGATCCCGGCTTGAGAGACGCCGTTTCGCCCGCCGCCTTGGCGTTGGCGCCGGTAGCTTGGTCCACCGTTGCGGCGGCGGGCGCGGGGGCAGGTGCGACGGGCGCGGGAGCAGACGCGGGCGGCGAAGTCTGTGCGATGGGAGCGGGCGCGACAGGAGCGGGTGCGGGCGCCGGCGCAGACGACTGTGCGACGGGCGCGGGAGCGGGAGCCGGCGCGACGGGGGAGGCAGCGGACGACGGCGCAGACGACTGTGCGGCCGGCGCAGGAGCAGTCGTCGCGCGATTGCTGGTCCGCCAGTAGAACGCCCCGACCCCCACGGCGACAAGGACCGCTGCGGCAATGATCGCCACCAGCCAGCGCGTCATGGCGAACTCGTCGTGTTTGCTCCGAGCCCATCGAGATACAGCTCAGATACCATGTGAAGGCTCCTCGCGCAGGAGTGCGCCGATCCTTTGTCAAGTCTATGGCCGCACGAGCATGCGCTGCGCAAGCGCTTCGTCACCTTTACGTGTCGGCCAACGGCATCACGGACGAAGCGGGTCACGCGGACCGAGCGCGCTCCTCAGGATGAGGGCGCGAGGGACCAACTGGACAGTTGGAGTTGAAATGATGGCGTTCGGCTATCGATATACCTTGGAGAGGCAAGAAAACGGTTGGACGCTTGTCCGCTTTCCGGGAATTTCCGAAGCCTTGACCGAGGGCGAGAGCGAGGAGGAGCCGCGCGCCAACGCCCTCGACTGCGTCCCCGCCGCGCTCGAGGGCTAAATGAAGGCCGACAGGCCGTTGCCGAGATCGGGAGCGGGGCACAGCGGGGCCGATCGCGTCGTGGCGCCGTCGCTCGTTACGGCAAAACTGGCGGTGTACGAAACGATGCGCGCGCGGCTGGTCAAAGCTGAAGCTCGCCACGGCGCTCGGGAGGCCCGAGAATTCGGTCCGCCGTCTCCTCGATTTGCGTCATCGCTCGCAAATGTGGGTCATCGACGCGGCGACGGCGAAGATGAACGCGGAACTCTCCTTTGATCTGCCGAAAACGCCGGCGGGCGAACGGTCCCGAAACGGCAGTGAGGTTCGAGGACGAGGATTTACCGGTTGCGCCGCTGCCCGTTCCGGTCAGTAAAACACAGCGACCGGCGGCCAAGCGCCGAATCCCCTGAATGCGTCGTCGGCGCGGCGGCGCTCGGGACGCGAGCCCCTGGGAGGGGCGCGCGTCTCGCCACCAAACAACCGGCGCTCGATGCTCACTGGCGCCGTTGAACGCAAGAGTCGATGCGACACGCGCGACTGATTGCGACTATCGCTCTGCTTGCTTCAGCGTCGAGCGTCTTCGCGGCCGGCAAAAGCGGGCCGGCGTCAGGGGCAAACGCCAAGGATGAAAAGTCGCTGGTTTCGGTCAGCGGCATGACCGCGTTCGACGCCGCCGCCTGCGTCGCCGAGCTGACCTCCAGAAAGGTGGTCTTCGAACAAGCGGGCGACGTGACGCAGCAGGGTTGCAAACTCTCCGGCGCCATCAAACTCAAAGCCGTAACAACCGCTTTCGGGACGGTCGGCATCTCCGGCGAACCGACCATGTTGTGCGGTTTCGTCGGTCAGTTCAGCGGCTGGGTGCGGGACGTCGCGGCGCCTCTGACCCTCGGCTATACCGGCCAGAGACTGGCGCGAATCGAGACCGGACCCGGCTTCATGTGCAAGGCCCGATATGACAAGCCGGGTGAGATTCCGAGCGAGCACGCCAAAGGGGACGCGCTCGACGTCGCCTCGTTCCTGCTGGCCGACGGGCGTCGCATTCTTGTGAAAGCAACAGGATTCCGATCCTCCCCTGACGCGCGACCTGATTTACGCTTTGCGAATGACGGCCTGCGGCTATTTCACCACGGTCCTCGGTCCCGGCGAGCCGGGCCACGAGGCCCATTTCCACTTCGACACCGGCCTGCACGGCGCCACGCCGAACTACCGCATCTGCGAGTAGGCGAGATCAAGTCCTATCGTCGGTGGAATGACCCGCCCGAGCGAATGCGAAGTGAAACTGACCGATGACGCCCGGGGCTTCGCGGCCCTCGGCTTCCCCGCCTGGCGCTGAGCGCGAGTCTACGAATCTGCCGCGTGAAAAGACGCCGGAGCCTTCCGTCGAGAAGCCGCCCTTCCGGGCGGCCTTTTTCTGTGGGCGACAAACTCCGTGCGCTCTCGTTGCCTAGGCCCGCAATTCGGCTAGACGGACAGAGCCGATAGGGCAAATTCCCCGCAAGGTGGGAGCGCCCACACATGCCTTCCGAATTCGAAGAAGCCGATCATCTTCATCAGCTACGCTCATGCCGACGAGCCGGAGAAGCCGCGCGGCGAAGAGGTCCAATGGCTGAGCTTCGTGATGAAGTTCCTGCGCCCGGCGGTGAAGCGCGGCGAGTTCACAGTGTGGGTGGACCGCCAAATGTATGGCGGGACGAAATGGGACGAGGAGATCGAGCGCAACCTTCGGGCCTGCGACGTTTTCGTTTTGCTCGTTTCCGCCAGTTCGATGGGCTCGAACTACATCGTCGACAAGGAACTCCAGATCGCCCGAGAACGTCGAGCGGCGGGCGATGATTTGCGTGTCTATCCGCTGCTGCTCCAACCGACGCCGAAGGCGGGACTGGACAGAGTGCGGGACTTCAATCTGCGACCGCGCGACGCAAAACCCTTGTCGGGTTATTCGGTCAACGACCGCAGTCGGCACATGTCGGACGCCGCTGACGAGATCGCCGAGATCGCGGCGGAGATCGCCAAGAGAAAAATCGCTACCGCGCCGAGCGCGCCGGCGGCTTCCACGCCAATCTTCGTCCACATCAGTGGCCTGCCAGAAACAGGCTACGAGCGTCTCGTCGGGCGCGGCCCGGAGCTGAGGCGGCTCGACGCCGCCTGGAGCGACGGCACGACCAACATCCTCTCGCTTGTCGCCGAGGGCGGGGCGGGCAAGTCGGCGCTGGTCAACGAATGGCTGACGCGCCTGCAGGCCGAAAACTATTACGGCGCCGATTGCGTGCTCGGCTGGTCGTTCTATAGCCAGGGCTCGAAGGAGCGGGCGACCTCGGCGGACGAATTTCTCCACTGGGCTTTGGACGAGCTCGGCCTGAGGCTCGAGACGATCAGCGTGTCCGCCAAGGGCGAGGCGATCGCCGAGGCGCTGATGCGCCGCCGCGCGCTGCTCGTGCTCGACGGCGTCGAACCGTTGCAGCACGGGCCGGGCGTTCAGGCCGGTCAGCTCAAGGATCAAGGGCTGCGTGCGCTGCTGCGTCGCTTCGCCGCCGCGCCGCCGGGAGCAAAACATAGCCTGATCGTGCTGACCAGCCGCCTCGCGGTCGCCGACATTCAGCGCTTCCAGAATGGCGCGGCGCCGGTCGTCGACGTCGAACGGCTGTCGGACGACGCCGGCGCCGACCTTTTGCGGGACAATGGCGTCTGGGGCGTAGACCGCGAGTTGAAGGCGGCCTCGCACGATTTCGGCGGCCATCCGCTCGCGCTGACGCTGCTCGCGAGCTATCTCAGCGAGACACAGAACGGCGACGCGCGCCGGCGCGATCACATCCGCGGCCTGCTCGCCGACGCCGACGATCCGCGCCACGATCACGCGCGGCGGGTGATGGAGTTTATGAAAGGAATGGCTCGCCGGTGAGCCGATCCTCCTGGCTGTCCTCCATCTTGTCGGCCTGTTCGACAGCCCCGCAACTGACGATTGCCTCAAGGCGCTGCGGGCCAAACCCGCGATTCCCGGGCTAACCGACGCGATCGTTGACCTCGGCAACGACCAATGGCGGCGCGCGGTCGCGCGCTTGCGCGAAGCGCGGTTGCTAGCGCCGGTGGATCAATCCGACGTGCAAGCGCTCGATGCCCATCCGCTGGTGCGCGAGTGGTTCGGCGAACGGTTGCAACGGACGAACGCCGCGGCGTGGAAGGCCGCGCACAGCCGCCTATACGACCATCTGCGCGATACGACACACGAAGGCGAAACGCCGACGCTTGCCGATCTCGCGCCGCTCTATCACGCCATCGCCCACGGCTGCCGCGCCGGGCGACAGCAGGAGGCGCTGGAGGAAGTCCATGGGAACCGAATCTGCCGCCGGCTGCCGGACGGCACGTTCGAATTCTATTCGATGCACAAACTGGGCGCCGTGGGCAGCGATCTCGCCGCGATCGCGTGGTTCTTTGACCGGCCTTATGAGACGCCGGCCGCCGCGTTGACGCTGCCGGCCCGCGCTTGGGTCCTCGCCTACGCCAGCTCCGCGCTGCGCGCGCAAGCGCGTCTCGACGAGGCGCTGTCCGCGATGCGCGCGGGCCTGCAAATGGAGCAAGCGGCACAGGATTGGGGCAACGCGGCGATCGGCGCATCAATTCTGAGTCAGGTGGAACTGCTGGTTGGCGAAATTGCCGCCTCCACGGCGACAGCGGAAAAGTCCGTGGCCCTTGCGGACCACGCGGGCGAGGCATTTGAGATGTTGGTCAATCGATCGACCGACGCCGCCGCGGCCCATGCCGCCGGCGAGCGGGAGAAGGCCGCGGCTCTGTTCGCCGACGCCGAGCGCCGGCAGCAGGAACGGCAGCCGGAATACCCCGCGCTGTATTCGACGCAGGGATATTGGTACTGCGACCTGCTGCTCTCGCAGGGGCGGCCAGCCGACGCCCGGGAACGGGGGGCTCAAATCTTGCAATGGGCCCGGCCGCAAAACTTTGTTCTCGACATCGCGCTCGACACTTTGACTGATCTTCGACAGTTGGCGGAACCAAGTCATTGACATCGAACGAGAAGGCGCGCCGTTGTGACGGCGTGGCACGACATTGCGGGTTTTGGGTGTGGATCAGGCGTCTGCGAATTGGCGCAGGGTCGGCGGCAGGGCGACGCCGAGGGCCGACAGCGCGAGGGTGGCGTCAGGGCGCGGGGCGGAGCGCAGCAGGAAACGCTTGCCGTCCTGTTCGACTTCGGTCTCGGTCAGCGAGTCGAGATCGGCGATGACGTCGGGCCAGGAGGCGCGGGCGCTCTTGTCGGCGGCGGCGAGGCGGTCTTCCAGCTCCTTCTTCAGAACGAGCGCGAGGAAGCTGCAGGCGACGTGGCCGCGGATCGTCTGATCCAGTTTGTGATAGATCGGCCGCGTTTCGAGCAGACTCTTGGTCGTGCGGAACGTCCGCTCCACGGTCCACAATTGTTTGTAGACGAGCATCGCCTCCAGCGGCGAGAGATGCGCGTTGGTCCGCAGCACGAACACGCCATCGAATTTGGCGTCCTCCTCGACCTTGGCGCGGTCGATGGAAAAGCCCTCGCCCTCCGGGTTGGCGAGGAACCGGCGATAGCCCTTGTTGCCCACCAGGCTCTTGTCGCCTTTCTTCAACTGCTTCTCCAGCGCCGCGACGACGGTGGCGCGGTCAGCGGCGTCCTTCCTCATCTGATCGAGATTGCGGCAGACGATGTAGCGCCGCCCGGCGAGCTTCACCGCCTTGGCCTCGTAATCGACTTCGCTTCTGGGCTTCATCAGAATGAACCTAAAAACCGCAGTTGGTCGGCTTGAGGTAGCGGCGTTCTGCGATTTTGCGCGCTCTGGTTGCGTCAGCTTGGCGCGAGACGCGGCGGCGGGCGCAACAATCGACCTTTGAGGAACGCCTTGAAGGCGCGCGAGAGGATCGCCCGCCATTTTTGCAGGCGCGTCAACTGCTCCGCATTTTCAGCCAAGCCTCGTAGGAACTCGGCTACAGCCGCGAGCGCCTTGGCGGCTGGCTTGGCCCTGGCGTGCGAGCTCGTCACGCGGATCGTCGTTTGGCGCGCGTGCCGCGTGCGCGTCGCGATGGCGGAAAGAAACAGGGGCCGGCTGGTGATCGCCTCGCGGTGCAGACCCGGTTCGGCGAGACGCACAAAAATGTTCCACCAGTCGTAAAACAGCGCGAGCAGCCGCGCCGCAAGGCGGCAGCGCGCGAGATCATGCGTCGTGAAGCCGCCCCAGCCCCATTGGTTCTTCATTTCATCGAAAATATTTTCTCCATCGCCGCGATCGCGATAGAGCTGGCCGAACGCTTCAGTTTCTTCCTCGAGCGAGGTGACCAGAACCGAATATTCGTAGACTTCTGTCGCCTCGCCGATCTCGGTGAAGGAAAGCTGCGGCGTCCCGTCTTCGTCGCTTTGCGCAAGCCCCAAAGCGCCTTTGAGACGCCAACGCAGCACGATCACCCGCCGCTCCCGGCTCCAGCCCGTCAAGCGAACGGCGCTCTCCTTGGCCTCGAAGCCTTGGCCGGCGCAAACCCATTCGCGCGCGCCGGCGAGCTTCTCGATCATACGCTTGACGTTGGCGGTCAGGCGCAGCTTGAACAGATACGGCAAGCCGCGCGCCTCGGCCTCGCGCATGATCCCCTCGTTGCCGAAGCCCGAGTCTCCGCGCAACAGCGCCGGCCACAAGTCGCGCGGCAAGCGATCGAGCAGCGCCCATAAGCTCGGCGCGCTATGTTTGGATGCATGCTCGTCGCCGGGACAGACGTCGACATCGAGAACGAGACGCGTCGAAGCCATCGAGTAGGTGTGGTAGCAATGGCTCGGACGCCCGGGCTTCTTGGGGTTGTAGCCCAAGACCGCCCCTTCCTGATGGCCATAGAGCGGCTTGATCGTCGTATCGACGTCCAGGATCCAGGGCTCGGCGAGCAGCGGCTCGACGCAAAATGCAAGATGCTGGCGCAGCCATGTCGCGCCTTCCTTCTCGTCGATCGCCTTGAAAGCGCGCCTTACCGCATCCTCGCTGACGATCTTTTCCATGCCGAGCAGCTCGGGCAAGACGGCGTCGCAGCGCAGCGCCGCGATATGGGCGTAACGCTTGTGGCCAGCGAGCATGGAGAACATCGCCGTGCCGAGAATGTCGCGCTTCTTCGGGGCGTTGGGACTGCCGTAGCGCAGCGGACAGTCGACGACGAAGGCGTCGAACAACCCGGTCGCTTTGAGGAAATGGATGAAGAACGGGAGCTGGCCGAGCGGCGTCATCGCCGCCTCATGGTCCCATTCGACACGGACCGGCCCAAAGAAGCTGTCGATGTCGACGCCTCCGGGCGGCTCGCTCCCGACAACCAAGGATTGTTCACCGGGTGGGTGAGCCGATGAGCGGGAAGAATCGCGCGTCATACCCTTGAGAATGCGCGATTCGAATCCACTCGCAAAATCTCAACTGCGGTATTTAGGATGAAGGGAACGAACGGCGCGGGATCGTCGAGGACGAGTTCGCGCACCAGCTTGTCGGTTCGCTCGCGCACGCCCAAAACATAAAGCAGCCCTCGCGCTTCGAGTTCGGCGATCGTCTCGGCGGTGTTTCCCGGCCACATTTCCGTGCACACCGGGCGGCCGTCGCCATCGAGGAGCACGGCCAGGATCATCTGATTGAGATCGGGCCGATGGTCCTTGGAGAACCCGCGCCGTCCGAGAGTTCTGACCGCCTGCGCCCTCGAAATAGAGGCTCGTGGTGTCCATGAACACGACGTCGAGCGTGGTGAGCAGGTCGCGCCGACAGGCGAACAGTTCCTCCTCCAGGACGTCCTTCACGCAGCGCGGCGCAAACGGCGTCGTCCTGTTGCTCTTGGGGGAGTTCCGCGCCGAGCCACGCCATGGCGCGATAAAGATGATGCAGTTCGAGCCCGTCGACGCCATCAATGCGGTAATCCTCGCGCCAGCGGTCGGCGGCACGGTCCGAGCCGCCGCAAAAGAGGCGGTGCAGCACGGTCAGGAACGCCGCACGCTCCAGCGAGAAATCATGTTTGCGCGCGCTCGCCAGGCGCTCGATCACGCGCCGGCAGCCCGTCTCGTCCCATACCCGCTCGAAGGCGAGCGCCGGACCGATGCGCCGGGTCGCCACGACCGTCGCTTCGCCGCGGTCGAGCGCATCGAGCACGATGGCCTTGTCGGCAAACCGCGCCCCCGAGCGTAGCAGGCGCTCCAACTGCCCGCTTTCCTTAAGATCCTCGATCCGCCCGAGCGTCGCGATCACCTGCTGGCGCACCGCAGCGCCCTCGCGCCGGCTCTCGACGATTTGCCGATAGGCGCGGCCGCCGGAGGTCTTCTTGCGGAAATACATGGGGGGAAACCGAGCGACTCACCTTTGGTACGCACAGCATCCGCGCTGCGTCTTCAGAAATCAATAAAAATATTCCAATCCGTGGCACTACACTATCGCAACTGCCGCCTGTCGCCACAAATAATATCAATGGCTTACACCTCGCGCGCACCCTCCAACTGTCGAAGATCAGTTTGACGCTCGGCCGCGCCCATCTTGCCCTGGCGTTGCTGAATTTGGCGAGCGGGCCTTCGCTTGAGTTCGGCTCGCGACGACGCGCGCCGCCGGCGCCAATCTCGACGAGGCGGTTGAAGGCCTGCGCGCCTCGGCGCAAAATGAATATGCCGCGCGCGGCCTACTGGCGCGAGCCGCCTTCCGCCGCGCTGTCGGCGATCCTGACGCCGCACGCCGCGACCTCGACGAGGTCGAAGAGATCGCCGAGCCGGGGCCGATGCGGCTTTTCCTCTGCGATTGTGCGCTCGAGCGCGCGCGGCTCGCCTTGGCGCGGCTCGAAGCATTCGCACCAGTGAACGGCCTCGTCGAGCCGACCCCTCCGCCGCCCCCTCCGCCCGACGCCGCGGCGGCGGCTGGGCTCAGGGAGGATGCGGGGAAGGAGCTCGACGCGGCGCGCAAGCTCATCGCCAAGTGCGGCTACCACCGGCGCGACGAGGAACTCGCTGAGCTCGAGGACGTCGTCGCCGGCCGTCGCCGCTTCGCCGATCTGCCGCCGCGCGTGTGAGGCCGGCGGCGGTAGTCAACCGGCTCCGAGGGATCGACCTTGCGAATGACAGTAGGCCCCATCTGACATCGCGACAATAATTGTCACCTTATCGCAGAATAAGACGCTAAACGACCTATGATTTCTTGTGCGGCGCCTTCGGGTTCATCCGGATCGAACACCACGACGGGGAAAGACGCAAATTCTTCTGGAAACTCCGACCGCGAATGTCGATTTGACGTCAAGAGTATGATGGGCTTGCGCAGGGCTTCAGCCGCTCCGATCTCGTAACCCATCCAGCTGTTCGGGACAGCATCCGGAGTTGCAGCCACAACCAAGACAGCGTCCGAGGTCCGAAGGTTCGCCTCGACAGACTTTCGAAAATCGTCCCCGGGCTTGAGATTTTGGTCGAGAAAAGTCGTCACGCCGGATGGGGTCCTAAGCTCACGAATCCCCTCATTCTTGATCGACTTGAAATTGCCTGGATTGGCGAGTCAGCCCGTGGCCGGTTCACGAATTAGCCGGGCGGGGGCTCATGCGCAGGTCGATCGAGCGGGTGGGATTGGTTCATGAGTTTGTAGAGCGCACGTTTTCGGGGAGCTTGCACGCCAAGCGCATTCTTTCGCTGGCCAATGGGACGTTGGGGGTTCTGACGGGGGCGTCGTTGGCCGTTTCGCTCATCGGGCATGCGCTGGCGCAAGCGCGCGGTCTTTCGGACAGACACGCGATCAAACAGGTCGATCGTCTGCTGAGCAACGCCGGGGTCGTCGTCTGGGACCTGTTCGCGCCGTGGGTTCGCGAGGTCGTGGGCCAGCGCAAGGCGATCGTCGTGGCGATGGACTGGACCGATTTCGACGCCGACAATCAGGCGACGCTGGCTTTGAGCCTGATCACGCGTCACGGCCGGGCGACGCCGCTCCTGTGGCTGACGGTCGACAAGGACGAACTGAAGGACCAGCGCAACGACTTCGAGGACCTCTGCCTGACGCATTTGAAGGCGATCCTGCCCGAGGGCGTGGCGGTGACGATCCTGGCCGATCGCGGCTTCGGCGACGTCAAACTGTTCGAATTCCTCGACAGCCTCGGTTTCGGCTACGTCATCCGCTTTCGCGGCAACGTCCATGTGACCGCGGCGGACGGCGAGACGCGCCTGGCCGCCGACTGGGTCGGCAAGAAAGGGCGCGCCCGCCTTCTGCGCGGCGCCGAACTCACCGCCGCCCGCCACAAGGTCGGCGCGGCGGTCTGCGTCCACGCCAGGGGCATGAAGGAGGCTTGGCATCTGGCCGCCAGCGATGCGGCCGCGAGCGCCGCCCAGATCGTCAAGCTCTACGCCAAACGATGGACGATCGAGCCGGGCTTCCGCGACACCAAGGATTTGCGTTTCGGCATGGGCCTGAGCGTCCTGCGCATCGGCGATCCACAACGGCGCGACCGTCTGCTGCTGCTCAACGCTTTGGCGATCCTCCTGCTCACGCTGCTCGGCGCGGCCGGCGAAAGCCTCGGCATGGACCGATCGCTCAGAACCAGCACGGTCAAACGCCGCGTCCATTCGCTGTTCCGCCAGGGCTGCCTGCTCTACGACCTCATCCCCACCATGCCCGAGAAGAGATTGCGGCCGCTCCTCGTCAAATACGAGGAATTCATAAATGAAAACAGGGTCTTCAACGAAACCTTCGGGTTCGCGTAAATGAGGGGATGCGTGAGGGTCCTAAGCTCCTGCAGCGCATGAGCAATATTCTCCGCAACGGCGGAATCCCTTCGGCTATGGGAAATGAAGATCTTCGCCATGTTCATTTGACCCGTTTCTTTAGAGCCGCAAAATAGTGTTCAAGTCGTTCAAATCAATAATCTTGAGCCCGTCGAGCGGACCGACGCCGTCCTCTTGGGGATCAAAGTCGGCGATAGTCACCTTATAGAAGACGCACACGATCCGTTTCTTCAACGCGTCCGCCATGCCAATCTCGTGTCGGACCCAGGCCCTCCTCCGAGACCATGGCGTAAATAGAGCGACCAGTTCGTCGCATTTCGGAATCTCCTCGCGGATCCGCTCCTTGAAGTCATCGCCCGCGACAATATCCCTGCGGTCGAGGAAGGCTGCAGCGCCGCAATCCTCGATCCGTCTCGCGATTTGTTCCGCGACCCATACGTCATCTCCGGCATGAGAGACAAATACTCTGTAATTTCTTTTTATTCCCGATTTTGCTCTTGCCATTGCAATCGTCCCTGGCGTGGAATAATTGGCGCTATGAGACGCTTTGTCCAGTGACGGGCTGGCCGGCCGCCGGAGGAGCGCAAGCCATCACGCCCGTCATCTGACTTGCTCCAGGGACGAGGCTCTGCATTATCCTTCCCATGGATCGTCATCACCAATCTCGACGTCCAACCAGGCTGAAGAGGACCTCATGAATATCGGCATCATCGGCGCCGGCAATATCGGGGGCACGGTGGGCGTGCTCTGGGCGAAGGCGGGCCATTCGGTCCGTTTCGCGACGCGCCATCCGGAAAGCCTGGGACCGCTGCTTGCCGAGGCGGCGCCGAATGCGACGGCGGGCTCGCCCGAGGAGGCGGCGCGCTTCGGCGAGGTCGTGTTCTGCTCGGTCCCCTTCGGCGCCTGGCCTTCGCTGGCGCCGGCGCTCGCGCCGCTCCTCTTGGGCAAGGTGGTGTTGGACTCCGCCAATCCCTACCCGGAGCGCGACGGCGCATTCGCGCGCGAAGCGATCGAGGCCGGCGAAGGCGCCGGCGTCCCCGTCGCACGGCTTCTGCCCGGCACAAGGTTGGTCCGCGCCTTCAACTCGGTCTACTACAAAACCTTGCGGACAGAGGCGCGCCGCGCCGGAGACCGCGTCGGCATCCCGCTCGCGGGCGACGATTCCGCGGCGCTCGATCTGGCCGCGCGTCTGGTCAGGGACGCGGGGTTCGAGCCGGTCCTCGCCGGGCCGCTCACCGCCGCGCGCTCATTTGATCCGGGGACGCCTGTCTACAATACCGGCATGAGCGGCGCGGACCTCGCCCGAGCGCTCGGCGTCGCCCGTACGCCGTGACCAAGCCGAGGCTGCCGCGCGCCCCCTCTCCCGCCTGCGGGTGAGGATCGGGGTGAGGGCAAGGATCACGATCGCGGCGGGCTCGCAGACCCTCATCCGGCCGCGCCTTCGGCGCGGCCACCTTCTCCCGCAGGCGGGAGAAGGGGTCGGCGTCGCTTCGAGCGAGACTATGCGCGACTCTACGCTTTCTGTTCCTCCTGCGCGCTCAGGAACTCGATGATCGGCCGGACATGCGCGCCGAGCTCTTCCGCCGCCGCGCGCCATTCGTCCTGCGCCACCGGCATGTCCCGGCCCTGGAGAAACGTCCCCCACAAAGCGTTCGCCGCCGTCGTCATCTGCCGCCGCCACGAGGTTCTGCGCGTCGGGGGTCCCGGGCGGCAGCGGCGGCGGCTGGATGACGGCGAGGGCGCGGGCTCCCGTTCGGCGCGCGCGGCGGGCGGCGGCTCGGCCTGCTCGACCTGGCGCAGCCCCTGCTCGACCTGCGGCTCGAACGAGCGCGGCGTGTTGTCTTCGACCGCGCCGAAGAAATTCTTCGCCGCGTCCAGCGGGAACGGCCGCGTCCAGTTCCCGGCGCTGACCGCCTCGTTGTGCCGCTGCACGAGGTCGTAGAACGCGTTCAGCGCAAACTGGTTGGCGATGACGCTCTTCAGCCGGCTGGCGAAGCCCTCCGGCAGCATGGCCGCGTCGGCCAGGAACATCGCGTGCAGAATGCGGACCTGATCGTAGGCGAGCAGAATGTTGCCCGCGCCCGCCGTCTTCGGCAGGTCGTCGAGATAATATTCGAGCGCCTCGCCGTATTCGGGCCGGGCGTTGTAGCGGCCGCCGCGCAGCGCCTTCAGCAGGCGCTCGCCGCCGACGCGGCAGGCTTCAAGCGCGCGGCGATGATCCTCCTCGCTGGAAAAATGCGGATAGAACGGCAGGTTCTGCGCGCCGGCGACGACCGCGACCCGTTGCGAGGCGGTCCAGCCATAGACGAACGGCGCGTCGACGTCTGGCAGCGGAGCGGGCAGCTCGGCCGGCCGCGCGGCCTCGGGCGCCTTCGGCAGATGCGCCTTGATCCATGCGTTCGCCGCCGCCGGCCCCCGATCCCAGACCTCCAACGGCACGCTGGCGAAAACGAGCTCATAAGCTCTCGCCGCGCGAACCTCCGCGCAAGAGATCCTCGTACCAGTCGACCCAGACGTCCCACCCTTCATCCCTGGAGTGCCGCCTTCATGTCTTCCCAGGCGTCCTTCGCCAATCTGGGCGGCCGTTCGACCAGAGCCGCAAGTCCGCCAACCCGTACACGCCTAACCGGAGCTTCCTCTTTCCTACGTGATGAAGTGATTGAAATTTCAGCAGAAGCGGGGTTCGCGATGCCCAAGATGTAGCCATGTAAAATTATACTTATTTGTTGATATTTGTGGAGTTACTGCCTATGATGAGGCCATGTACATCGAATTGGTCCGGAACCGCGACTCGCCCCCGGCGATCCTCCTGCGCGAGAGCTACCGCGAGGGCGGCAAGGTCAAGAAGCGCACGCTGCTGAACCTGTCCGACTGGCCGCGCGAGCGGATCGCAGGCTTCAAGGCGCTGTTGAAGGGCGGCGTGGTCATCCCGGCCGACCAGGAGGCTATCGCGATCCTCCGTTCCCTGCCGCACGGCCATGTTGGGGCAGCCCTCGGCACGGCGCGCAAGATCGGTCTCGACCGGCTCATCGGACCCGCGGGCGACCGCTGCCGGGATCTCGTGCTGGCGCTCACGGTCAGCCGGGTCCTCGACCCCGGCTCGAAGCTCGCGGCCGCCCGCGCGCTCTCGCCGGACTCCGCGGCCTCCAGCCTCGGCGCCGAGCTCGGCCTCGGCGCGGTCGACGAGGAGGAGCTCTACCGCGCCCTCGACTGGCTGGCGGTCCGGCAGAAAGATATCGAGACGGCGCTGGCCCGCCGCCATCTCACCGCCGGCACGCTGGTGCTCTACGATGTGACGTCGAGCTACATGGAAGGCCGCTGCCGCCCGCTCGCCCAGTTCGGCTACAATCGCGACGGCAAGAAGGGCAAGCTGCAGATCGTCTATGGCCTGCTCTGCGCGTCCGATGGCTGTCCGATCGCCATCGAGGTGTTCGAGGGCTCGACCGGCGACCCCGCGACGCTCGGCAACCAGGTCGCCAAGCTGAAGCAGCGCTTCGGCCTCGACCATGTCGTCCTGGTCGGCGACCGGGGCATGATCACCGAGGCCCGGATCACCGAGGATATCAAGCCGGCCGGGCTCGACTGGATCACCGCGCTGCGCGCCCCGGCGATCCGCGGCCTGCTCGAGGGCGGCGCCTTCCAGATGTCGCTGTTCGACGAGCGCGACATGGCGGCGATCACCTCACCGGATTTCCCGGGCGAGCGCCTGATCCTGTGCCGCAATGCGGCGCTCGCCGCCGAGCGCGCCCGCAAGCGCGAGGATCTGCTGGCCGCCACCGAGCGCGAGCTTGCCCGCATTGCAACCGGCGTCGCCCGCACGCGCGCCCCGCTCCGGGGCAAGGCGGAGATCGGCATGGCGGTCGGCGCCGTCCGCGACAAGCACAAGATGGCCAAGCACTTCGCCCTCGAGATCACCGACACGACCTTCACCTTCGCCCGCAAGACCGCCGAGATTGCCGCCGAGGCGGCGCTCGACGGCCTGTACGCCGTGCGCACCAGCCTGCCCGCAACGGCGCTCGACGACGCCGCCACGGTCCGCAGCTACAAATCCTTGAGCCTCGTGGAGCACGCGATCCGCTCGCTCAAGACCGTCGATCTCCGCGTCCGGCCGGTCTATCACTGGCTCCCCGACCGGGTGCGCGCCCATGTCTTCCTCTGCATGCTCGGCTATTATCTCGAATGGCACATGCGCCAGCGCCTGGCGCCCATGCTCTACGACGATGCCGACAAGCAAGCCGCCGAGGCGCTCCGCGCCAGCGTGGTCGCCAAGGCGCAACGCTCCCCCGCCGCCGTCACCAAGCAGACCACCGGCCGGACCGAGGACGGTCTCCCCGTCCATAGCTTCCAGACCCTCCTCGCCGACCTCGCGACCCTCACCCGAAACACCGTCGCCACCGCCATCGCGCCAGACCATCCCTTCACCATCACTGCACGGCCCACCCCCATCCAGAAAAAGGCCTTCGACCTCCTCGGCGTCGCCCGTACCCAGTAGAGACCCCCGCTGACAGGAACTTATCCCGTCAGGTCAAAGACATGCGTTTAACGAAAGAGGAAGCTCCGCCTAGCTCTTGCAGCGCCGACGCATCGAGGCGAATTTCGATCCAAACGGCGGCGTGGGCGTGGGCGGCGGTGCTGGCGGCGGCTGTGACGAGGGCGACCGTGTCGATGTCGGTGGCAAAGGCCACGGCGGCGGCACCGAAGGTGGCGGCGCCGGCGGTGAAGGCGGCAGCGGCGGCGAGGGCCGCGGCGTCGGCTGCGAGGGTGGCTGCACGCAACTCGTCAGCGTGGGTCGGATATTTGGTCGCGACCCGCGCCAATGCGCTTGTTCGAAAGACGGCGCTTGCCAAATTCGAGAACAAGGAGTCCTTCTGCGCGCTCGGCCGTATCGGCATCGGTTGAGCCACGAGTGGTGCCATGCGCAGCCCCGCCCGCACGCCGATTGCGATTGCGACCTCGCGGCTTTGCCCCTCGAGCCAGGACTTAAGCGAATCTCTGTCTTTGATCTCCGGAACCGCCCGACCGCCTCGAACGACAATCGGTTCTGGTATCTCAATCGAGGCCCTGGAGCCGTCCTTCGCCCTAACATGAGCGATGATGACGCGTCTCTCCTGGAGCCACGGCGGCCAAGTCTCTGCGCTTGGCGGCGAAGGCGCGAGTGCCGGCCTGCTCCTCCTCTCCGCAATCTCCTCGGCGATCTCCGCGATATCGTCCGCCGCCTCCGACATATGGCGATAGCGATCGTTGAGCGAATAGTCGGAAAACGGCTTTCCGTCGCGCGGGCGGAGGTTCTTGTCGCGCACGCGATCGAGCGCGATCTTCGGCGTCGGCGTCAGGACGAGCGGATAGAAATGGACGGCCTCGTCGTTCGCCTGCCGCTCGCGGATGATCGCGATCTCCTCGTCGACGACATAGTCGGACGACAGGGAATGGCGCGAGACGAGCAGGATGAAGATGTCGCAGGCCCGGAGCTTCTGCTCGATCTCCCGCCCCCAGTCGGCCCCGCCGGGTATCG
Organism: uncultured Alphaproteobacteria bacterium; assembly: GCA_963768555.1. Lineage (GTDB taxonomy): Bacteria > Pseudomonadota > Alphaproteobacteria > Rhizobiales > Beijerinckiaceae > Roseiarcus. Next base: position 17,667 of record CAVYIZ010000013.1, on the reverse strand, counting down.
AGCTGGTCGATCCACAGCTCGACCGCGCCCTGCTTGATCGCCGGCCGCAGGTAGCCGGTCACGAACGACAGCCACTTGACCTCGCCCTCGGCCGGCTGCTCCGGCTCGTCGGCATGGGCGTAGCTGATGACGATCAGCGGCTTCTTGGGCTCGGTCGGCATTCGCGCGGTGTCCGTATCAAGTCGACGTTGCGCGCGCATTTCCGCAAGTCAAGACGCCATTGCACGGCCGCGCCGCACTGTGACCTTGCCCCGACCGCCTCGCCATCCTCGGATCGGGTCGCACGAGCCGGATCGGCCCCGGATATTTCGCCACCGCCGGATCGGCGGTCAAAAGGGTCACGCCCTCGACTGTCGCCTGGGCGACGAGCATGCGGTCGAAGGGGTCCTTGTGGAGGGGCGGCAGGCTCACGAGCGCGGCCGCATGCGCGCCGGTGACCGCGAGCTCGCTGTAGCCGTTGTCGAACAGGTTTCGGCGAAGAAGTCCCGGATCGATTCGAAAATCAGCGCGGCCGCGACCGGTCTTGATGGCGACTTCCCAGAGGCTCACGGCGCTGAATGCGATTTCGTTCTCCGGGTCCTCGATGAGAGAGCTCGCCGACTTGGAAAGCCGTTCCGGCTCGACCGCGCCCCAAAGCACAATATGGGTGTCGAGCAGGAGCCTCATTCGTCGCCGTAGAACATCTTTTCGATTTCGTCCTGAACCATCGTGTCGAAATCGTCGGGCACGGTAAACTGCCCCCGCATGAAGCCTAAACGCCGAGGCGCCGCCGGAGCGTCGACGGGACGACCTTGACCAGGGGCTTGCCCGCCTTGGCGATGATGAACGGCTCCCCCTTCGCGGCGGCGTCGACAAGCCGCGAGAGGTGGGTCTTGGCCTCGTGGATGTTGACGGTGCGCATTGGCCATACCCTGATTTAGTCCTGCGAACTTAGTTTCAGGCGGGACGGATATCAAGTTCTGACAGCGAAGCGCCGGTCGAGACCCCATCGCCCGGGCCGCCCTAGCAATAGTTTAGAAAACTATTGAAGCTCGCGCTCTGGCGGGACCCGCGACGCCGGTTTCCCGATTCGCCCTCTCTTCCCTGTTGCTCGGCCCGTTATGGCGCGTAACAGGGAGATAGATCTCCCTGTTATTTGCTCTTAGGCCGCACGAGCATCTCCGCACAAGCGCTTGGAACAAAGCGGTTTTCTGCGAAACCCGGGCTCGGAGGGAACGATCCTGCCCGTTTGCAGGATGTAACAGGGAGAATCGCGTCCGGGCTAAAGCGCCCCAGACACACCCAACAGAAGAAATCGTCAAGTTTTCCTTGCGCTCCAGTTCTTCGCTCATCGCCTCCTGAGCCGTCGCGACCAAAACCGACAGGCGACCGGCCTTGCCTCAGCTGTCCATCTTCAGCGCCGCGATGAACGCCTCCTGCGGGATCTCGACCTTGCCGAACTGGCGCATCTTCTTCTTGCCCGCCTTCTGCTTCTCGAGCAGCTTGCGCTTGCGGGTGGCGTCGCCGCCGTAGCATTTGGCGGTGACGTCCTTGCGCAAGGCCCGGATCGTCTCGCGGGCGATGATCTTGCTGCCGATCGCCGCCTGGACCGGGATCTGGAACATGTGCGGCGGGATCAGGTCCTTCAGCTTCTCGACCATCGCCCGGCCGCGCGACTCGGCCCGGTCGCGGTGGACCAGCATCGAGAGCGCGTCGACCGGCTCGCCGTTGACCAGGATCGACATTTTCACGAGGTCGCCCGGCCGGTAGTCGGCGAGCGAATAGTCGAACGAGGCGTAGCCCTTGGAGATCGACTTCAGGCGATCGTAGAAGTCGAACACGACTTCGTTGAGCGGCAGCTCGTAGACGACCATGGCGCGCTTGCCGACATAGTTGAGGTCGAGCTGATTGCCGCGCCGGTCCTGACAGAGCTTCAGGATCGCGCCGAGATAGTCGTCGGGGGTCAGGATCGTCGCCTTGATCCACGGCTCCCGGATTTCTGCGATCTTGACCGGGTCCGGCATGTCGGCCGGGTTGTGCAGCTCGATCTCGGTCTTGTCGGTCAGCGCGATCTTGTAGATGACCGAGGGCGCGGTCGCGATCAGGTCGAGGTTGAATTCCCGCTCGAGCCGCTCCTGGATGATCTCGAGGTGCAGGAGCCCGAGAAAGCCGCAGCGGAAGCCGAAGCCGAGCGCGGCGGAAGTCTCCATCTCGTAGGAGAAGCTCGCGTCGTTGAGGCGGAGCCTGCCCATCGCGGCGCGCAAGGCCTCGAAGTCGGCCGCGTCGGTCGGGAAGAGGCCGCAGAAGACGACCGGCTGGGCCGGCTTGAAGCCCGGCAGCGCCTCGGCCGTCGGCCGGCGGTCGTCGGTGATCGTGTCGCCGACGCGGGTGTCGGCCACCTGCTTGATCTGGGCGGTGATGTAGCCGATCTCGCCCGGGCCGAGCGTGTCGGTCTCCGCCATCTTGGGCCGGAACACCCCGATCCGGTCGACCTCGTAGGCCGCGCCCGACCCCATCATGCGGATGCGCATGCCCTTCCTGAAGAAGCCGTCGATCACCCGCACCAGCACGACGACGCCGAGATAGGCGTCGTACCAGGAATCGACGAGCAGCGCCTTGAGCGGCGCCGTCTCGTCGCCCTTCGGCGGCGGCAGGCGGTGGACGATCGCCTCGAGCACGAGGTCGACGTTGAGGCCGGTCTTGGCCGAGATCGGCACCGCCTGCGACGCGTCGAGGCCGATGACGTCCTCGATCTGCTCCTTGATCCGGTCGGGCTCGGCCGCCGGCAGGTCGATCTTGTTCAGGACCGGCACGATCTCATGGCCCGCGTCGAGCGCGTGATAGACGTTGGCGAGCGTCTGCGCCTCGACCCCCTGGCTCGCGTCGACGACCAGAAGCGACCCTTCGCAGGCGGCGAGCGAGCGCGACACCTCGTAGGCGAAGTCGACGTGGCCGGGCGTGTCCATGAGGTTGAGAATGTAGGTCTTGCCGTCCTTGGCGCGGTATTCGAGCCGGACGGTGTTGGCCTTGATGGTGATGCCGCGCTCGCGCTCGATGTCCATCGAATCGAGCACCTGCTCGACCATCTCGCGCTCGGCCATCGTCCCCGTCAGCTGGATGAGCCGGTCGGCGAGCGTCGACTTGCCGTGGTCGATATGGGCGATGATCGCGAAGTTGCGGATGTTTTCGATCGGATGGGCGGTCATGGCCGGGGGATTAGCAGGGAGCGGCGGGGAAGGGAACCGCCGCGAACCTTCACGGGACGCCCATCGCCAGGCCCTCGATGTCGTGCTTCTGGGTCACCGGCGCAAGCTTGTCGACCACCCGGCAGACGAGGCGATCGCGCACGACCGGCGGCAGGGCGTCGTAGTAGTCCTGTGTGACCATCAGGTCGTGCAGCTTGTCGTGGCCGGCCCCCGGCGCGTCGACGCCGAGCACCATCATCGGGCGGGCGACCGGGGAGTCATGCGCCGTGCCGCGGTGCACGGAGAGCGCCCTGCGGCAGGAGATGTCGCCGGCTTGCGGATACTTGCGCACCGCCCGCGCGGCGAAGCGCAGCCAAAGCTCCTCGGGAGGGAACATCTCGTGCTTCCAGGCGCGCCCGTGACAATGCCCTCCTCGGGAAACCGCGGCAGGGGGAGGCGACGGACTTCGCCTCTGTGGACAGGCGGCGATCGCGATATCATGCTCGAAGTTTGGCGGCCGTAAGGACGGCGAGCCTGCTCCCTTCGACCGGCTGGAGTTCGACCCGCGCCTGACGCCTCCGGAAGCGACTTTTCGCCTTTGGTCGAGGTCCCCGGATTCCGGCGGTTTCACGGGTTGCGCCTCGAAAAGTCCTATGTTAGGCAACGCCCGCCTTTGGGGTCGGACCGGCTCCCGCGGTCAATTCCGCGAAGCGGAATCATCACGAATTCCGGGGGGTTGGCGAGGTCGAGAGGCTTCGCCGCATGCTTTCGGCGCCTTTGAGGTTACGAGCTTTGGCACAAGACGAGACCCTCGTTTCCGGCGTCGCCGGCCGTTACGCCTCCGCCCTCTTTTCGCTCGCCCGGGACGATCGTCAGACGGAGCCAGTCGCCCAGTCTCTGGCGAAGCTCGACGCGCTCATCGCCGCAAGCCCCGATCTCGAGAGGCTGGTCCGCAGCCCCGTTTTCTCCGCCGCCGACCAGCTCAAGGCGCTGAACGCCCTTCTCGACAGGGAAGGCATAGGCGGCATCGCCGCCAATTTCGTCCGCCTCGTCACGGTCAAGCGTCGCCTGTTCTTCATCCGGGCGATGATCGCGGACTATCGCAAGCTCTACGACGCGAGCCGCGGCGTGACGCACGCCGAGGTCACCACCGCAATCGCGCTTTCCGACGCGAACCTCGCGGCGCTCAAAGACCAGCTGAAGGCCGCCTCGGGCGGCCGGGAAGTCGATCTCGACGTCAAGCTCGACCCCTCGATCATCGGCGGCCTGATCGTCAAGCTCGGCTCGCGCATGGTCGACGGCTCGCTCAAGACCAAGCTCAACGCAATTCGCCTAGCCATGAAAGAGGTCGGCTGATGGACATCCGCGCCGCAGAAATTTCTTCGATTCTCAAGAGCCAGATCGCCAATTTCGGCGCCGAGGCCGAGGTGACCGAAGTCGGCCAGGTGCTGAGCGTCGGCGACGGCATCGCGCGCGCTTACGGCCTCGACAAGGTCGAGGCCGGCGAGATGGTCGAGTTCGAGAACGGCACCCGCGGCATGGCGCTGAACCTCGAGACGGACAACGTCGGCATCGTCATTTTCGGCGCCGACCGCGAGATCAAGGAAGGCCAGACGGTCAAGCGCACCGGCGCGATCGTCGACGTTCCGGTCGGCAAGGAGCTCCTCGGCCGCGTCGTCGACGCCCTCGGCAACCCGATCGACGGCAAGGGGCCGATCCACGCCGCCCGCCGCGCCCGCGTCGACGTGAAGGCGCCCGGCATCATTCCGCGCAAGTCGGTCAGCGAGCCGATGGCGACCGGCCTCAAGGCGATCGACGCCATGATCCCGATCGGACGCGGCCAGCGCGAGCTCATCATCGGCGACCGTCAGACCGGCAAGACCGCGATCGCGCTCGACACGATCCTCAACCAGAAGCCGCTGAACCAGGGCGACGACGAGAACCGCAAGCTCTACTGCGTCTACGTCGCGGTCGGCCAGAAGCGCTCGACCGTCGCCCAGTTCGTCAAGGTCCTCGAGGAGAACGGCGCGCTCGAATATTCGATCATCGTCGCCGCCACCGCTTCCGACCCGGCGCCGATGCAATACCTCGCCCCCTTCTCCGGCTGCGCCATGGGCGAATATTTCCGCGACAACGGCATGCACGCGGTCATCATCTATGACGACCTCAGCAAGCAGGCCGTCGCATACCGCCAGATGTCGCTCCTGCTGCGCCGGCCGCCTGGCCGCGAAGCCTATCCGGGCGACGTCTTCTATCTCCATTCCCGCCTGCTCGAGCGCGCCGCCAAGCTCAACAAGGACAACGGCTCCGGTTCGCTGACCGCGCTCCCGATCATCGAGACGCAGGCCAACGACGTCTCGGCCTACATCCCGACCAACGTGATCTCGATCACCGACGGCCAGATCTTCCTCGAGACCGATCTTTTCTATCAGGGCGTCCGCCCGGCGGTGAACGTCGGCCTCTCGGTGTCGCGCGTCGGCTCCTCGGCGCAGACCAAGGCGACGAAGAAGGTCGCCGGCAAGATCAAGGGCGAGCTTGCGCAATATCGCGAGATGGCGGCCTTCGCCCAGTTCGGCTCCGACCTCGACGCGGTGACCCAGCGCCTGCTCAACCGCGGCGCGCGCCTGACCGAGCTCTTGAAGCAGCCGCAGTTCTCGCCGCTCAAGATGGAGGAGCAGGTCTGCGTCATTTACGCCGGCGTCAACGGCTATCTCGACAAGCTGGCCTTGAACCAGGTTCGTCCGTTCGAGGACGGGCTGCTCGCTTTTCTCCGCTCGAAGCACGCCGACATTTTGGAGGCGATCCGCTCGACCAACGATCTGACCCCCGACGTCGAAGCCAAGCTCAAGTCGGCGGTCGAATTGTTCGCCGCCAGCTTCGCCTGATCCTTTCTCCCACTAACCGGACCCCGCGCTCGAAATGAAGCGCGGGGCGGAGACGCCAAGCGATGCCGTCGCTCAAGGACCTCAGAAACCGGATCGCCTCCGTCAAGTCGACGCAGAAGATCACCAAGGCGATGCAGATGGTCGCCGTGTCGAAGCTTCGCCGCGCCCAGGCGGCGGTCGAAGCCGCCCGCCCCTACGCCGAGCGGGTCGAGGCGGTGCTGACCAATCTCGGCGGCGCGGCCAAGGAAGGCCAGGCCCCGCGTCTGCTCGTCGGCTCCGGCTCGAGCCAGACCCATCTCCTCGCTCGTCTGCACCGGCGAGCGCGGCCTGTGCGGGGCGTTCAACACGGCGATCGTGCGCCTGGCGCGCGAGAAAGCCAACGCGCTCGCGGCCGAGGGGAAGTCGGTCAAGATCCTCTGCGTCGGCAAGAAGGGTTACGACCAGCTGCGCCGCACGCACGAGAAGCAGATTCTGGAGTTGATCGATCTGCGCGCCGTGCGCTCGATCACCTATGAGACCGCCCGCCCGATCGCCGAGAAGGTCATCGCGCTGTTCGACAGCGCCGAGTTCGACGTCTGCACGCTCTTTTTCTCGCGCTTCAGGTCGGTCATCTCGCAGATCCCGACCGCCCAGCAGCTCATTCCGCCGGAGCTCGGCGAGAAGAACGAGAAAGCGCCCTCGTACGAATACGAGCCGGACGAAGGCGAAATCCTGACCCAGCTCCTGCCGCAGGCGCTGACCGTGCGCATCTATCGCGCGCTTCTGGAGAACGCCGCCTCGTTCTTCGGCGCTCAGATGAGCGCGATGGACAACGCCACGCGCAACGCCGGCGACATGGTGAAGAAATACACCCTTCGCTACAACCGCACCCGCCAGGCGATGATCACCAAGGAACTCATCGAAATCATCTCCGGCGCCGAGGCGCTTTGACCCAACCCGTCGCCCCGCCGCGACCCTGAAGATTGAACGAGGACGTCAAAATGGCGAATACCGCGAATGCAACCGGCCGGGTCACCCAGGTGATCGGCGCCGTCGTCGACGTGAAGTTCGACAGCTACCTGCCGCCGATTCTCAACGCGCTCGAAACCGACAACAACGGCAACCGCCTGGTGCTCGAGGTCGCCCAGCATCTCGGCGAGAACACCGTGCGCTGCATCGCGATGGATATCTCCGAGGGCCTCGTTCGCGGCCAGGAAGTGGTCGACACCGGCGGCCCGATCTCGGTTCCGGTCGGCGAGGGCACGCTCGGGCGCATCATGAACGTGGTCGGCGACCCTGTCGACGAAGCCGGCCCGATCCAGATGGAAGGCCGCCGCGCGATCCATCAGCCGACGCCGGAATATGTCGAGCAGTCGACGGAAGCGCAGATTCTCATCACCGGCATCAAGGTCGTCGACCTGCTCGCCCCCTACGCCAAGGGCGGCAAGATCGGCCTGTTCGGCGGCGCGGGCGTCGGCAAGACGGTGCTCATTCAGGAGCTGATCAACAACGTCGCCAAGACGCACGGCGGCAATTCGGTGTTCGCCGGCGTCGGCGAGCGCACCCGCGAGGGCAACGACCTCTATCACGAGTTCATCGAATCGAAGGTCAACGCCGACCCGCATCATCCCGATCCGAACGTGAAGTCGAAATGCGCCCTCGTGTTCGGCCAGATGAACGAGCCGCCGGGCGCGCGCGCGCGCGTCGGCCTGACCGGCGTCACTGTCGCCGAGTATTTCCGCGACCAGGGGCAGGACGTGCTGCTCTTCATCGACAACATCTTCCGCTTCACCCAGGCGGGCTCGGAAGTGTCGGCGCTGCTCGGCCGCATCCCCTCCGCGGTCGGCTACCAGCCGACGCTCGCCACCGACATGGGCGCCTTGCAGGAGCGCATCACCACCACGACCAAGGGCTCGATCACCTCGGTGCAGGCGATCTACGTGCCCGCCGACGACCTGACCGACCCGGCCCCGGCGACCTCCTTCGCCCACCTCGACGCGACGACCGTGCTCTCGCGCGCGATCTCGGAGAAGGGCATCTATCCGGCGGTCGACCCGCTCGAACTCGACCTCGCGCATGCTGACCGCCGCCGTCGTCGGCGAGGAGCACTATAACGTCGCCCGTCAGGTGCAGCAGGTGCTGCAGCGCTACAAGGCGTTGCAGGACATCATCGCGATCCTCGGAATGGACGAGCTCTCGGAAGAGGACAAGCAGATCGTCGCCCGCGCCCGCAAGATCGAGCGCTTCCTGTCGCAGCCGTTCGACGTCGCGGCCGTGTTCACGGGGACGCCCGGCGTGCAGGTCAAGATCGAGGACACCGTCAAGGGCTTCAAGGGCATCGTCGAGGGCAAGTACGACAATCTGCCCGAGGCGGCCTTCTACATGGTCGGCACGATCGAGCAGGCGGTCGAGAAGGCGAAGAAGCTCGCGGCGGAAGCCGCCTGACCAGACGGAAGCCGAGGTTTAGCCCATGGCCGCATTTCCCTTCGAACTCGTGTCGCCCGACAGGGTGCTGTTCAGCGGACCGGCGCAATCGGTGGTCGTGCCGGGCGACGAAGGCGACTTTCAGGTGCTGACGGACCATGCGCCGACGGTGTCTTCGGTGCGGCCCGGCGTCGTCGCCATCGAGGACGCGGCCGGCAGGCGCCACCGCGTCTTCGTCCGCGGCGGCTTCGCCGAGGTCAATCCGCTCGGCTTGATTCTGCTTGCGGAGACCGCAATCCCTTTCGAGGACCTGAGCGCCGCCAAACTCGATCAGGAGATCAAGAACGCGGAGGAGGACCTCGCCGACGCCAGCGAGGACCAGAAGCGCCAGGCGCAGGAGAAACTCGACCGCCTGCGCGAACTCCGGGACTCGATGAAACTCTGACGGCGGGCGGAGCGTAACCCTCACCCCGGCCCTCTCCCGCAAGCGGAAGAGGGGGCGCGTTTCCTTCTCCCGCTTGCGGGAGAAGGTGGCGCGAAGCGCCGGATGAGGGCGGCCCATGACCCGCGAAGAGTACGACGCGTTCTGCGCCGGCCTTCCTCAAGCGACGCATGTCGTCCAATGGGGCGACGCGAGCGTATGGAAAGTCGGGGGCAAGGTGTTCGCGATCGGCGGATGGTCGGAATCCGACGAGTTTGCGGTGACCTTCAAATGCTCGGAAACGAGCTTCGCCGTGCTGAAGGACTTGCCGGGCCTCCGTCCTGCGCCCTATCTGGCCTCGCGCGGCCTGACCTGGGTCCAACGTATCGACCGCCGGACGCTCGGCGACGCGGAGCTCATGGACTATCTGCGTCGAAGCTACGCCCTCGATCGTCGCGGCGCTGCCGAGAAAGGCGCAACGTGAGCTCGGACTCGATCAAGCGTGAAAGCCGCCCTGCGGAAGAGGCCGTGACGGCCGCCGACATTCGCGCGGCCCGCGCGCGGATCGCCAAACATATCCGCCGCACGCCGATCCTCGAGACGCCCTCTCCGATCGCCGGAGCGCCGCCCGTTTCGCTGAAGCTCGAATGCCTCCAGCACGAGCGGCTCGTTCAAGGCGCGCGGCGCGTTCCACAACCTCTTGACCCGCCCCGCCCCGGCCGCAGGCTGCGCGACCGCTTCCGGCGGCAACCACGGCGCGGCGGTCGCTTACGCAGCGGAAAGGCTCGGCGTCAGAGCGCGGGTGTTCGTGCCGGAGATCGCGACCCCCGCCAAGATCGCAAAGATCCAAGCTCACGGCGCCGAGGCGGTCATTGGAGGCCGATCCTACGCCGAGGCGCAGGATTTTTGCGACGCCTGGGTCGCGGAGAGCGGGGCGCTAAAATCCATCCCTACGACGCGCCCGAGACGATCGCCGGGGCCGGCACGGTCGCCCTCGAATGGGAGGAGGATCTCGCGCGTCTCGCCCTGCCGGGGCTCGACACGGTGCTTGTCGCAGTCGGCGGCGGAGGGCTGATCGCCGGCGTCGCCGCCTGGTTCGCCGGGCGGGTCAAGGTGGTCGGCGTCGAGCCGGAGTTTTCGCGCGCGATGGACGCTGCTTTCGCGGCCGGCCGCCCGGTCGACGTCTCCGTCAATTCGATCGCCGCAAATTCGCTCGGGGCAAAACGAGTCGGCGACCTCAACTTCGCCATCGCGCGCAAATTCGTCGCGGAGGTCGCGCTTGTTCCGGACGCGGCCATCGTCGAGGCGCAACGCCGCCTCTGGCGCGACGTCTCGATCGTCGCCGAGCCGGGCGGCGCGGCGGCCTTCGCCGCGCTCGACGAGCGGCGCCTATCGGCCGGAAAGGAAAGAGCGCGTCGGCGTCCTCGTCTGCGGCGCGAACGCCGATCTCGCGGCGCTGCGCGAAGGTTCTGTGAGACTGGCGGATCTCCTCCCCCCTCGTGGGGGAGGCCGGGAGGGGGGTCGCGCCATGCCGATCTCGATTGCTTCCGCTCCGCTCGCCTTCCGTCGATGGCTGAGGCCCGCGGAGAAACGCTGATCCGTCCGCGCGACCCCCCACCCCGGCCCGCCCCCACAAGGGGGGCGGGGGCGCAGCGGCGCCGTCGCCAATTGCCCCAAAGGCAACACGCGCAAGCGCCTCCATGACGCCGCCCGCGACAAAAACCCGCGCAACCATTGCGGCGCGCCTGAGCGCGAACTATTGTCCGCCCGCTCTTGGTCCGGACCACGTCGTTCGGCCAATTGGGGCGTCGCCAAGCGGTAAGGCAGCGGATTTTGATTCCGCCATGCGGAGGTTCGAATCCTCCCGCCCCAGCCAGTCCTTTAGTAATACCAATGACTTAGACAGGGTTAAGGGCCCCAAAGTGCCCCAAACGGTGCGCCATTTGGTGCCCCATCGAGGGGTGGGGCCTGCCACAGCATGCCAGTCGCGTCTTATCATACCGACGAAATGCGGGGGATTTTACGTAGGTGTCGGGAGAAAGAAATCCTTTTAGTAGTCCCGAAAGGCACGCCCTCCTGCGCGAGGCTGCGCTAATCCGGCATCTGCTTGGTTCAGGCGTCACCGCCTTGGGTCGGGCCAACTATGCCGAGATTGGAGAATACTACATTGCCTTTTTCGGTCTATCAACCGGACTTGAACGTCTCGCCAAGCTCATAGTGGTTGCCGATTACGCTATTTCAAACAGTAGTCAATTACCAAAGCAAAAAATTGTCTCCAACTACGGACACAACCTAGTACGTCTGACAAATGCAGTCGATCAGATTGCTCATAAACACGAGCTAAACCTCAGCTACACGCGCCCCACCACTGGGATCAGTGCGAAGATCATCGAGTGCCTTGATGCCTTTGCTGATGCTAATAGAGGACGTTACGCGAACTTCGACACGCTTGGCGACCCAAACCTTGGCTCGGAAGAGCCGATCCAGAAATGGTGGCATGAGGTCGCGGAACTGATCTTGAAGGAGTGTTACTACGGTAAGGAGGCGGAAGACTGGACTGAGGCCAAAGGGAAAATCGTTGAACAGATGCTATCACCCGCGATCGCGCTGAATGTCAGCGAGACCGGAGATACGATGCAAGATGTGCTGTCATCGTCGATCCGCACCGGGAAGACCGATTATGTGCAGCGATATGGACGCTATCACGCACTCACCCTTGTACGGTGGCTTGCCGAGGTATTTTCGCAATTGGCCTCCGAGGCATGCTACGCGCACAAGATCGAGGAGTTCTTTGGGGTCTGGGAGTATTTTCGGACCTATAGGATCGACGACAGCTTTCTGAAGAACCGCAAGATTTGGCCCCTAAGGTGACGCCTAAAAAGGCATTGATGGCGGCCCTGCGGCGGCCGTTTCCGGTAGTGACGTGGCCCCGTAGACGGCCTACCGGGGAACCCATAAGGCCCTGTACGAGGCATTTTTGCGCCAGAAAATCGCTCAGTGAGGCGACACGCCTATTGTTTGATGCCGCGCAATCGGCAATGTTGCTCCGGGGGGGGCGGTTGATGTCCATTAGTATTCCATCAGTTGTGATTTCTTACAGGGGTGAGGACGCAAATAGTCACCAGATCGATTTAGGGCTGTTGGGACAATCGATCCAAGGGGCAGCGAAGCTGCTCGGTGCGTCAGCCAACGTCGTTGCAACGGGACAATATGCCAAGAAGTCACCGACGTTTGCTGTGCGGGTGCTGGCCTCCGCTCTTCGCGCGGGTTCATTTGAGATTACCGTTGACTTCGCACCTGTTGCAGCCGTGGTGTTGCCACTCCTGCCCACTTTCGGCGACGTAATGATGGACGCCAGCAAACGAGCGGTCGAAGCGATCTCGAACTACGTGATTGCGAAGGTAGCAAGGAAGGAGGACGCAGCGGATCGCGCAATGGCAGTGGCGGAAAAGGCGTTAGCGGAACTGGGTCATACCAGCCGCACCGCTATTGAGGCGGTAGAGCGCGTCGCGATCAGCAATGGTCCTGCTGTTCGACAGTTGGTGGGACCGGTGGGTCTCTCGTGTTCTACGAGCGACGCGCCACTCTCGGACCCATCAAGCCACCGGAAGTAAACCCGCCCGTTCCTATGGTCCGGCAAAACCCGCCCGAACACGCCCCGTAGCTTGGCGTTTCAGGGCGTCCACCGGCCCCGTGAGCGCATCGTGCGGTTATTCAGGGGTCGGCCCTTCCTCCCCGACTGGCACGAGCGCCGACCAGATAGCGCGAGCCGTCATCCATGCGTCCCAGCACGTACATGTAAGCCTCTGCCGGCATTTCCTGCCCGGAACCGCGAACTTTGAGTTGAGCGTGTTCTGCGGTCCTTTCGATGATTTTGGGTATGTTTCCCTCCGGCTCGCCATGAGCAACTAACTGCGCGTGCATGTCGTGGCCGATTGCAAGCGAGGCAAGGCGAAAGCTCGGTTCAAAGTCGTGCTTTGGTTCGACATCGCCGTTTGTCACGAACAAGGTCAGTGCGGTCAGCTTTCCGTTGCCCGGTGGCGCGGGTTCGATGAAAACCACTTCGCGCCATTGGTCAGGCTGGCGTTGCTCCAGACGAACCGCGAGTTCTGACGTTGGGAAGAACAGCCGAAACGCGATGGTGACGTTGGGGAGTTGGGGCGGCGGCTGATCCCAAACTTCCCATGCTCGATTTCCCTCCAATGGGACTATGTTCGGGTTCTTGGCCAACGCCTCCGTTGTGAAGCCCATCCGCCACCTACCGGACGGGTGCAAGCTGACTTTGGCCTCTTTGAAATTATCCCGACAAGCGATGTAGATGTCTCCCTTGCGGTTAGCCCAGAGACTCCACGAGTTGGACGTCAGGCCATTGGGTGGGCCAACCGCGAAACGCACCGGTCCTTTGCGGAGTGGGAGCACGCCAGCTTGCGAGAGGAACGCGGGAGAGGTCAGTGGGAATGCCGGAGTGCTTTCTTCATTCATCGCGCCCCCAAGCCAGGTTTTGCGGAGGTATGTTCTATAGGCCTTGGACATTAACGCGAGATGGCAGTCTCACGGCCCGGACACAAGCGGCCTTGGCGGCCCGCGTCTCCTGTCCGGCGTATTGGCTCGTCATGGCCAGCCCCAAATCGTCCTTCTGATGCCCCACCACCTCCGCCACTGTGTACATCGTGAAGCCCGTTGCCCCCTCGTTGATGGCATCCCTAGCCTTGGAAATGAACCAGCGGCGCAGGCTGTGCAAATCGACGTTGGCCTGTCTCGCACCGTCCTCCCGCTCGTCAATCCCGAGCCTCTTTCGCAGTCGCCCGAACTCCTTCGTGAGCGGCTGTCCGCGTTCCATCGCGAGCCCTCAGGGGGGTCCTGAGTTCGTCCAGTAGGAAGGCGTCCGCCTCCCTGCCCTCGACCCGCCGCAGGATGATCGGGAGGGCCTCGGGGTGGATGGGAACGTCCCGGCGGGCGGCTGACGTCTTGGTTCCTTTGAGGGCGACATAGGGCAAGGGGCCGGTGAGGTCGCGGAGGTCTCCCACCTTCATCCGGGCAAGCTCCTCAGTTCTCCAGGGCGAGGACGGTTATGGCGTCCCGAAGCAACGGAGAGGCGTGTTCGGAGGTCACCAGCGCGGCCACCTCGGCGTCCGTCAGGGGCCGCTTGCGGGCTCCTCGGGCGGTGGAGGAGGTTTCGGGCAAGAATTGTCCCCGCCACGGGTTGTCCTCGACCAGAGCCTTGCGCTCGGCGTGCTTCCCTCCCGCCCCAGCCAACGCTACGAGCGCGCGGCCCTACCCCTTCGCCGCTGGGGATCGCACTGGAAACCGGCCGCTATTCTCCCGCCTTAAAGAAGCACCGACAATTTCTTGACAAAAGTTGCGGTATGTGTTCTACGTTTGTTCTGAACGCCGTCCTCAAGGAGAAGGCCAATGTCCGGTTCCGTTGAAGCCGTTCCGCGCAGCGCAGGTTGCAACCGAGCGGTCGGGCCGCAGCGGGTCGACCGGGCCTGGAAAAAAATTTCTCCCCCAAAGTCGCTGATAAGCTTTTGATAAGTCCCAATTCGGCGTCAAAGATGGAAGGAATTGGAAGCGATTTTCTTCCCTTTTTGAGCTCTGGGACGCGTCTTGGAAACGCGCCTGACGCGTCTTGGAAGTTTTGGGGCGTCCGCCTGATGGCATGGGCGCCCGGCTTGAGGCCAACGCGGCTTTCAGGCGGACGCCCTCACCCGAGCCAGAGGAGGCCGCCAGCCGGGAAACCGGGAAATGGCGCCGCAACGGCCTGAAACTATTAAATCTGCGCGGGAAATGGTATGGCCCCGAACGCGTCCAAGCCCCAACATCTGCTGCGAGGGCGTGGAGCACGCGGCCTCTCCGCCGCCGGCTCAACGGGCGAAGGAGGCCGAGGCTCGCGGCGACGCCGAGCGGGTCGCAAGTCTGGAGAAATTGCAGGGCCCGCCACCCTCACGCGCGGCCCCCGCTCTCTCCGTTCGGATAGAGCAGCACTTTCAGGTAGCCCGGACGGCTCTCCGCGAGGTTCTCGAACAGCTCCGGGGCCTTCTTCAGGCCCTCGCGGTGCGTCACCACCGCATTCACATTCACCTGTCCCGACGAGACGAGACGGATGGCGCGCGGATAGTCGTCGCCCATCCGCCGGACGAACTTGAGCGTGAGACCGCGCCGACGGGCGTCCGCAGCGGGCAACGTATAAGTGTCCCCGTCCGGAATGCCGGCCAGGACCACCCTCCCGCCGATCCGCGAGGCCAGCACCGCGTCGCGGAAGCCGTGTGGGCTGTTGGTCGCCTCGACCACCAGCGGACAGCCGTCCCTGCCGTCGCCGCGGACGAAATCTTCGACCGTCGCGACCGCGGTCTCGGCGCCGAGCTCGAGCGCGGCGGCGCGGCGATGTTCGAGCGGTTCGACGACGTGGACGCCGCCCGCGCCCGCGACCTTGAGCGCCTGCAGGATCAATAAGCCGATCGGGCCTGCGCCGAGCAGCGCCACGCGCTCGAGCAGGCGGGGCTTGGCGAGATCGACCGCATGGATCGCGACGCCGAGCGGCTCGAGCATCGCCGCCTCGAGCGCGCCTAGGCTCTCCGGCAGCGGCACGACCTGCGATTTCGGAACCCAAATCTGCTTCGTCATCGCGCCGTCGAACGGCGGGGCGCCGATGAACTCGACCCTCGGGCAAAGATTGCGATGCCCCGCGAGGCACCATTCGCACCGGCCGCAGGATCCGTTCGGATCGACGGCGACAAGCGCGCCGCGCTTCAGGCCGAGTTCGGGGGCGTCCTCGCAGAGCGTGCCGCCGAACTCGTGTCCCGGGACGAACGGAGCGCGGATTTGGGCTGAGCCGATGCCCCCGTCCTTGTAGTAATGGAGGTCGCTGCCGCAGATCCCGACTGCGGCGACCTCCAGGAGCGTCTCATGCGCGCGGCCTTCGCGCAGATTGTACGGCGCCACGCGCGCGTCTCGCGTCCCGTACAGATCCGCTTCGCTCATCCAGGTCTCCATCGCGGCCGCCGGCCCAACGGCTGCGGCGCGTCGTTCGCGCCACCGCCTCCTCGAGGCCGAAGTGCTTTTGCAGTCGGCTTTGCAAAGAAACAGAAACGAGCTTCACGGTTTCACAAGGCGACGCTCAGAGCCGTGCGACGAACAGCAAAATCGCGGCCGCCACGAAGCAGGCCATCGAGAGGACATAAGCCGTCTGCAACGTGACGTTCTTCCACCACAAGATGCGCGAAAAAAGCGCGCATCGCGCGGGCAGGTCCTCGAGGTCGGCCCCGGTGTCGGCGATGAAATCGAAATTTTCCGGATCCGGATTTCGCCAGATCGGGAAGCGTCCCCGCCCGGCGCGGGGATATCGAGGATAAACCGAGATCAGCAGGTTAAGAAAGATGATCGTGAACGGGATCAGCAAGACGGGCACGCTCAGATACCACGGATATTGCTCGCGGAACTGGAGAACCGTTCCCATCATGATCGCCACGAACAAGACCGCGATCATCGCCTTGATATCGCTGAGGCGGATCGAGTCGCTGTAGCCGGCAATGAGATCACGCAGCTGCGCGTTCTTGTCTTTGGCCATTAAACGCTCTCGACGCGGCGCGAGGCCCGGCATCACGCATAGCAGATGTAAAGAAGCAAAAAGATGGTCAGAACGACGCAGACGATCGCCACGAGGAAACCGGTGCGGATACACTGCGTCTTCCACCAGAGAATGTTCGACAGCACCGCGCAGCGCAACTTCAGCTGTTCGATGTCGTCCTCGGTCTGGGCGACGTTCGCGAAATCATCAGGCGTAAGCCCGCGTGCGACGAGGAAGTTCTTGGCGCCGAGCTTGGGATAGCGGGGAAGGAGCACCATGAAACAGCAAAAGTAGACGATCAGGAACGGCAGCAGGACGAGCTGGACCGGCAGATAACGTGGAAGGCTCGCGTAGTTCCAGAGGATCGGACCCATCATGAACTCGACGAACAAAAACGCGATGTTCGCCTTGAAATCGCTCGCGCGGATCGCATCGGTGTAGCCGGCGATCAGACTGCGATAGGGCTGAGTGGGATTGGATACGGGTTTGTTCATCCGGCGTTTGGACGCTCCGCTGGGTCAGGCGCGAGGGGCGTCCAAAGCCCGCATTAAGGGGCCACCCCGCGTCTGGAAAACGAGAATCGCGTGAAGCGAGATGGTCTGTCAAGTCAACCCGCAGCGTCACGATCCCGCGCCCGTGTCGCGCCGGACGCAACTTGATCAAAGCCGAAGCTCGCGCGACGTCCCTTTTGCCGTTCTTCGCCTGCGTCGGCGCGCGCGTCACGGGCGAGTTCCGCTCGACCGCCGGTTGACCGAACGCGCCCGACTTTGGGGCGGCTCCCTTGCGCCTTGGTCCAGCCGGCGCCTTCGCTCTCGCCTGACGGCGGTCGCGGGCGCCCTCGCCCGCTCTGGCTCCGCGAGCCAGTGCCCGATCTCCCGCCAGGCGGCAACCGTCTTTCGGCCCATGAACAGCGACAAGTGCCGACCGGGGTCGCAGCGAGCGGGCGTCGATGCCGCATCGAGTTCGCCGGGCGAGAGACGGCGCCGCGCCGGCCGCGCGCTGATCTCGCGTTGGACGGCCGGAGTTTGGATTAGCCGCCCGGCGCGTCCATAACACTATAAAGCATTCGCGCCTCGGGCGCCGGGCCCCGGCGCACGCCGAGCGCCTCGACCTTGACCGCGAGCCAGCGCGTCCCTTGCGCGAAGGTCAAGACGTCGCCGAAACGCACCGGACGGCTCGGCTTGTCGAGAGGGGTCCGCGCGCCGCCGCGCGACAGGCGAACGCCGC
>CAVYIZ010000012.1:0-31378 GCA_963768555.1 uncultured Alphaproteobacteria bacterium | reverse complement strand
TCGACACTGGGTACCCGGCTGGGTCGGCCACCCAGACGGCCGGAATTGACCCGAAGCGGACGGTCGATGCGGCGCAGAAATCAAGCAGACCGTGCGAAAACTCGGCCGCGTCTTAAGCGCCGCCCGAATTTTGAGGCCTACAGTCGCGCAGAGCGAGAAAAATCACGAAAAACCGCTCTCCGCGGGACCATACGGAGCCTCGGATCGAGTTTTCGCACGGTCTGCAAGACATTCGCACCAACGATTTTAGGGCGAAAACCGTTTTGAGAGAAGCAGCCGGAAATGTCTGCGTGCACTTTCGGGTCGGCACAGGTCGGCACCTGACGCGTGGTTGCCTGACGCGACATATCGATGCAAATTGCGAGCAACGCTCGACGGAAATCAATCAGACCCGCGCTCAACCAGTGAATATGCCATCTCCCAAATTCAAACTTCTATTTCCTGTCGCCGATATAGAAAAATGGGCGGCAAGCTACGCGCAGAATTCCAAGATGGAAGAGGAGTGTCGCGTCCAGACCGCCGCTCGTATAGCGAAAAAACGCGGA
Source organism: uncultured Alphaproteobacteria bacterium (assembly GCA_963768555.1). Taxonomy (GTDB): domain Bacteria; phylum Pseudomonadota; class Alphaproteobacteria; order Rhizobiales; family Beijerinckiaceae; genus Roseiarcus. The sequence goes on along the minus strand of CAVYIZ010000012.1, from coordinate 30,833 downwards.
TATATGACCAGAGGTGACTTTCTGAAAGTCACTAGGTGGAAATCACCACGACCAAAGAAATGGTATGAAGCTAACTCTAACGGTAAGATTAAGTCTGCGACCAGAACCGCATTCGCTTCAACTGATGCTCGTGTTAAGATCGAGCGCCTCATAAAGTTGAGCGGGGTGAATTATCCAGTGGCGTCAGCAATCCTGCATTTGGTCTGCGAAGACGTTCCAATTGTGGATGTTAATGCGCTTGCCGCTTTTGGCCTCGAAAGGCGTACAAATTACAACTTTCAGTTCTGGAACGCCTACTGCGACGCTGTAAGGGCAATCGTAAAAAAATCCGGCCTATCCTATCGCATCGTCGACCGGGCGCTTTGGAGCTACGGGAAGGTTTTGAGAGACAGGCGGCACCGGCGCTAGCGAAGGATAACAGGCCAATTGAGACGGCCTTAACGTACAATTTTGGGAAGATTCTGCGATGACCCCTATGAGCTTGAAGGATTCTCTGGTTCAGACCGCCCCGGCAATACCGAGATTGGGCTATTCTCGGAACGGACGCTCAGGAGTTCTGACATGACCACCACCACAGTACCGGTTGGCCAGACTGTCACCGGCGTAGTCATCAACAGTGGAGATGAACAGGATGTCTACGGCACCGCGATCGACACGACCGATGGCGGCTTCCAGGTCGTCGACGGCGGCACGGCGGCCGACACGACCATTACAAACCAAGGCTTCCAGCTCGTCGACCTCGGCGGCACGGCGACCGGCACGACAATCAACTACGGCTCGCAGCAGGTCAACAACGGCAGCACGGCGACCGACACGACCATGAAAGCTGGCTGTTACCAGTGGGTCTTTGGCACGGTGACAGACACGATCATGAACGGCGGCGTGCAATACGACTACGGCACCGCGATCGACACGACCGATGGCGGCTTCCAGGTCGTCGAACTCGGCGGCACGGCGACTGGCACCGCCATCAACAACACCGGCGTAGTAGTAGTCTTGGGCGGCGGCACGGCGATAGATACGACCATCAACAGCTTCGGCCAGCAAGTCGTCAGCGGCACGGCGATTGGCACGACCATCAACCTTTACGGCTATCAGGCCGTCGGAGGCACGGCGACCGGCACGACCATCGACGGCGGCTATCAGAGCGTCTATGGCACGGCGACGAACACGACCATCAACGGGGGCGAGCAGTACGTCTACTCCAACCTCAACTCCCCCGGCATGGCGACCGACACGACCATCAACGGCGGCGACGAAGTAGTCGCAAGCGGCGGCACCGCAACTAATACGACTATAAGCCGTGGACTCTTGGACCTGCAGGCTGGGGCCATCACCAGCGGCGTGATTACCTTCGCGGGCATCGGCACTCTAGAAATCGACCAGTCGGTGTCAGGCGCGATGTCCTTCGCAACGCCGCTGGTTAATATTATGGGTGGCGACACCATCGACCTGACGGGCTTGGGCTTTGCAACCGGGTCCACAGCGACCGTGTCCGGCTCGCAGCTCACAGTCAGCAACGGCACTGCGAGTGAAATCTTCATGCTAACCACGCCTGATACGACGACTTTCTGGGTTTCGGAGGACATCTCTGGCGGCACGCTCGTAACCGCAGTAGCCGTCCCTGCCAACGCGAACTTCATTACCTTACCATCGAGTTCGACAGGCAATCTAGGCACGATCGGTGGAAACGGCCCGACAGTGATCGACGCCAGCCAGACCCAGAACGTCACCTTCTCCGCTGGTAACGGGCCCCACGTGATTCTCTGCGGGTGCCGGGGACGTCATTCAGGCCGGGAATGGACCAACAACCATTTATGGCGCAGCCGGGGCCACGCTCAAGGCGGGCAGCGGCCCGGATACCTTCTATGGCGCGCCGAACGAACGCCTGCTTGGAGGAAATGGCCCAGACACATTCGTGTTTACGGGCCAGTTTGGGGCGAACAACATCGCAAACTTCCACGCGTCCAATGACAAGATTCAGCTTGATAAATCTGAATTTGCGAACCTGGCCGCAGTCCAAGCCGATACCCACCAGTCCGGATCGAACACCGTCATCACTGACCCTAACCATCCGGCGGACACGATTACCCTGACCGGCGTTCTTCCCAGCCAACTGCATTTTGACGCTAGCCATTTCCTGTTGGCGTGAAAGGCGCAGCGGAGTTTGGCAAGGAAGACGCTCTGGCATCCGCCCGCGCGCGATACGCCGGGCGGCGGTCGCAGTTCCGCGATCAACCGCAGGACGATTTTGTTGCCGAGCGAGTCCTGCTATCGACCCATTGCCGCCGATGCGGAAATCAAGCAGACCGTGCGAAATTTTCCGGCTGACGAGGCCAGTATGAGCGGCGTGTTCGTAAAGCGAGGAATGACCTTCGCCATCCCGGCGGGCGGGTTCAGCCTATCCATTGGTGACGATGGAAAGCCTTCTGGAAACTTAACAATACACGTTCATTATGACGTTTGTCCGACATGGCTAGAGCTCGCCTCTCGCCACCTGTCCGATGCTGAGGAGCGGAAGCGCACTCGCATCGCAGCTTGGAACGCCGACGACCAAGACGCGAGAGCCGCGAGTATGGAGGCAGAATTTGAGTTTTCAATGCAAGCTATTATGGCCGCAGCGATTGCGATAGATTCCCTTTTATGCCGCACTAAGAGACAAGACGAACATTCCACAAGAGACGATCAAAGTTTGGCGGGAAAACAGAACTGCTAGATATAAGCAGATCGTTGAAGTGCTTCGCAGGGCTTTTTCTATCGTTCCGAGAGATTGCGTTCATCTCCGGCAAAATCTAAAAGAGATATTCAAGGGTCGCGACATGGCCATCCATCCATCGGGTAATGTCGCAGCCCCGGTTCTGCATCCTGAGTTGCAAGTTGGTGTCGAGTGGCGCTTCGCATTGTTTCGCGCAGACAACGCCAAGGCCATTGTTCAAACGGTTCAGAGCATCGTTCATGAACTTCTGGCTAAGGGAAAGCCATCGACGCCGGAGATTCAACGCTACGTCGACGGGTTGCGCAATCTAATCGCTGTTACTGAGGTGGAGGGTCAGAATGACCTTCGCGTCGAAGGCGAATTTCCATAAAGCAGGTTCGCCGACAACACGGGCGCGGCGCGTTAAGGTCCGCACTCCGCCCTTCGCGACGCTCTGCTGCCTCGATCAAGGCCTGCTTCGGGCGGAGTCCGGCCGTTCGACAATCGGATTTCGAACGGGCGGGGTCCGCCCATAGCCGCCGGTTCGAAGTTGTGACCCGCGAACCCGCCAAAGCATCTCTCATAACTCATTCTCGATTACCGCCTCTCATAAGGCGTTTGTGACAGCGTGCAAAAGTCCTTTCGCACAGTCTGCAAGACTTTTGACGTGTCGCGCCAAGCCCTGATTTTAAAGCAGTTCAGACCTGTCAAAAGAGCAAAGCCGTCAGCGCAAGCAGTTTTCGCACGGTCTGCAAGAAATCTGCACCTCGCTTTTGAGCCGTAACGCTCCCTTCATTCTCCACGATTTGACGCTTCCCATGTTGATGCGGCATCGTCACGCTCAACTCGGAGGGGGCATGGCTGTCACTGACGAAGACAAGCTGTTCGCTGATATGTGGATGAAGCAAAAGGAGATATTTTTTAGGTATATATCGTTCATTCCTGTAGTAGAAATAGCGGTTTTAGCAAGTTGGTTTGGATTAATTAAAGATCGTCGCTCAGGGCTTGCGCAAATAACATTAGTTTGTGGCGCTTTCGTCATGCTAATTGCATCTGTAATGATTTGGCGGTCGACACAGTATGTTTCTTATTTTCGAAATAAAATAAGTCATTTATTTTCGGAAATGTCTACACCAACGATAAATACTAGGAGAATTGCAGTCTTGATTTCCTATTCTATCAGCTATGGTTAATTTATGCTTGATCTTCTATCGCGGAGACTAAAACTTTGGTTCCTGCCCCGTCCTGCCCCTCAAAAACCCGCAGCTTCGCGAGTTGTGGGCGGTGCATAAATCAAGCAGACCGTGCGAAAACTCCTCGCCAACTCAGTCGACGCTCAAATTTCAGGCCTATAGCCGCGCAGAGCAGAAAAAATCACGAAAAACCGCTCTCCGCGCGACCATACAGAGAGTTTCCGCACGGTCTGCAAGAATTCTGCTCACCGACTTTTGCCACCAAAAACGAGGGGTTTTGAGAGGAACGCTACGAAGGCCGCACATTGGTGAGGGTGTCATGTCGGCAAGCGACAACGACCATGTAAAAGTAGGCGAAACTATAACCTTAAGAAAGGAGGAACCAGTACGGTTAGTAGCTAAAAACATTAATGTTGGCGGTACCATTAGTATATCAGACTTAATACATAGACTGTCAAAGGCCAAGCCAAGCAATGTGCAGGAGATCGCGGCCTCCCAACTTGAGCTTATGGCTGGCTACCATCAAGTGGCCATTGCTGAGTCACGCCGAAGTTTTAACTGGGCATTGATCGGGGCTGGGGCTGGGTTAATCTTTTTTATGGCTGCCGCCTGGTTTGCGCTTTGGACCGGCAATGCGGTCGCTGCCGTCATTCCAGCGGTATCGGGAGCCGTGGTTGAGGTTGTAGCTGGGATCGTATTCTTTCTGTACGGCAAGACCACGGTTCAGCTCGGCGACTTCCACAGCAGGCTAGAGACACTGCAGCGGTACCTCCTCGCGAACAGCATTTGTGAGGGACTAGAAGGCGATGAACGCAACAAAGTCCGCGCCGAGCTCATTCGAGAGATAGCGAGGGTGACCCGAGACGCTTGGCCGTAAGCCTTATTGGTGGTCAAGCAGCGAGGAATGGGAACGCCCGCAATCCGCCCACTGCTGCCGTTTAAGTTCGGTCCGACGACGGGCCGGATGCGCCACGAGCGACCGTCCCTGAAACAAGCTGGGAACACGCCAGTTCGACCCCAAGCTGTCGTTCGCACCGGCGGCCAAAATTACACGGCCGACGTCGCCGATCCAAATTCGTTTGGCCAGGGCGATCGATCCCAGGATTCGAGCGCGGCGGCGGGTTCGATCCCCGAGGAGCGCGCCTTGCGTCAGGCCCGGGCTTCGCGCGGCGCATGAACTCTGGTCGCGGTTTGGGATCGGTCCTGGACCGCCCGATCAAAACAGGTAGTATGCCGGTCAGGCTCCCAAGGGCCGGGAGCAGCCTCGGATTGTTTTTGCATGCGCGCATTGGGGGGGGCCGAACGGATCGGCGCCATTCGCGCGCTAGAACAGGGCGCGCGAATGGGAAAGCGGACGTTCAGGATCATTCTCGTCAAGCCGTCGCACTATGACGACGATGGCTATGTGATCCAATGGCGCCTCTCCACCATCCCTTCGAACAGCCTTGCCAGCGTCTACGGGCTCTTGGCCAGCTGCGCCGGGGAGCAGGCTCTCGGCCCCGACGTCGACATCGAGATCGAAGCCTATGACGAGTGCAACACGGTCATCGACGTGCGGGCGGCGGCCCGGCGGATAAAGGCTGCGGGCACCGGCTTTGTCGGGTTGGTCGGGGTTCAGTCGAACCAGTTTCCCCGCGCTCTTGATCTCGCGCGCGAGTTCCGGGCGGCAAGCGTGCCCGTGGTGATCGGCGGATTCCATGTCTCGGGCTGCATATCGATGCTTCCGGAACTGCCGCCGGATTTGAAGGAGGCGCAGGCGCTGGGCGTGATCCTTTTCGCGGGCGAGGCCGAGGGGCGGATGGCCGACCTGCTCCGCGACATCGCCGCCGATCGGGCGAAACCGGTTTACAATTACCTGCATGACATGCCCAACATGGAGGCGGCCGCGATACCCGCGTTGCCGCGCCACGTGGTGACGCGGGTCGTGGGCCATTACGCGAGCTTCGACGCTGGCCGCGGCTGCCCCTTCCAATGCAGCTTCTGCACGATCATCAATGTCCAGGGCCGTAGATCGCGCTATCGGACCGCCGATGACGTCGAAGCGATCGTGCGCGCCCACGCCCCTCAACGCATATCCCACTATTTCGTCACCGACGACAATTTCGCAAGGAACCGGAATTGGGAGCCAATTCTCGACCGCCTGATCGATTTGCGGGAGAACCAGGGCTTCAGGATCAAGCTGATCCTGCAAGTCGACACGTTGTGCCATAAGATTCCGAACTTCATCGAGAAGGCGGCGCGCGCCGGCTGCAACGCGGTCTTCATCGGGCTCGAGAACATCAATCCCGAATCGCTCCAAGGCGCCAAGAAACGGCAGAACAAGATCTGGGAATATCGCGTCATGCTGCAGGCCTGGCGGCGGGTCAAGGTGATGACCTGGGCGGGCTATATCCTTGGTTTTCCCACCGACACGCCGGAGACCATCGCCCGCGACATCGAGATCATCAAGAAAGAATTGCCGCTCGACATACTCGAATTCTTTTTCCTGACGCCGCTCCCCGGCTCCGAGGATCACAAGAACCTTTACCTCAAAGGGGTCCCCATGGACCCGGACATGAACAATTATGATCTGGAGCACGTCTGCACCGCCCATGCACAGATGTCGGATGACGCCTGGAGGCGGGTCTATCGCGACGCTTGGGCCCGCTATTACACGGACGCCCATGTCGAGACGGTGCTGCGGCGGGCCGTCGCCAGCGGCATCAAGACGCGCAAGATCGCCGACGTCATGGCGGTCTTCTCCGCAGCGTCGCGCATCGAGGGCGTTCACCCGCTGCAATGCGGCGTGCTCCGGCGCAAAGTGAGGACCCAGCGCCGGCATGGGATGCCGATCGTCAATCCGTTCGTGTTCTACCCTCTTCGAGCGGTCGAATTCGTCACGGTGGTGGCGCGATGGCTGAGCCTTGGGCTGCGCTACCACAGGATCAAGAGGCGTGTCGAAGCCGATCCTTCAAGCGCGAACCATGTCGACGACGCGACGCGAGTTTCGTCGATCGATGGGACTGAGAACGATGATTTCGTCGCGGTCTTCGCCGATAAAATCCCGCATACGCACGGCGCCCCAAAAAGGCAGCCCGTCGTCGCTTCGTGAGCGGCGCTGAGCGCGCGATTCCCGCGCCTGCCGAGCCGCCACGACTATGGTCCGTCGCGTTCCCGAGCTCGATTGACAATCAGGCGCCGCTGAAGTCGGATTTGGCCTAACCGATTGGGGACCGGCCCCATGTCCGGCGCTCGATGTGCTCCTCGCCTGGGCCGCCCAACGCGACGCCATAACCGCGCTGGCGTCCGGCTGAACGTCCGCTCCGATTGGAACGACGTCTGGCCTGGGCGGTTCCTACCCCTCCCTACGAACCCTGTAGGGCAGCACTCCGCCCTTCAGAGACCTCTCCGATCGTGGGGGCCAGGGCCGGCCGCAATCGACCCGAGGACTAAACCGCTCGCGCGGTAGCAGCGGCGAGCGGCCCGGGGAGCGCGCCATGGGCTGAAGACGAAGGCGAAGTCCCGGACCTGTCTCAAAATCGTGGGGTTCACAACCCCATGCGAGACAGGAGCTTTCGCGATGTCCGACAAGCCCATCAGCCCGTTGCGCCAGCGCATGATCGACGACATGGCGGCGCGCCGGTTCACCGAAGACACCCAGAGGGACTACGTTCGGCACGTGAGAATTTTCGCGGCCTTCCTCGGCCGCTCCCCGGACGCCGCCACGAGCGAGGACGTTCGCCTATTCCAACTACAGATGGCCAAGGACCGGGTCGCCGCGCCGAGCATCAACGCCGCCGTCGCCGCGCTGCGGTTCTTCTTCAAGGTGACGCTCGAACGGCCGGACCTGGTCCACCATCTGACGACCGTGCAGGAGCCGCGCAAGGCGCCGGTCGTGCTGAGCCAGGAGGAGGTGGCGCGCCTTCTCGAAGCGGCGCCCGGCGTCAAGTACAGGGCCGCGCTCAGCGTCGCCTACGGGGCGGGCCTGCGCGTGTCCGAGGTCGTGGCCCTGAAAGTGTCCGACATCGATAGCCAGCGCATGACGCTGCGGGTCGAGCAAGGCAAGGGACAGAGAGATCGGTACGTCATGCTCTCGCCCCAACTGCTCGAACTGCTGCGCCAGTGGTGGCGGGCGGCGCGGCCGCAGGCTTGGCTGTTTCCTGGTCAGAACCCTGTCAATCCAATGACGGCCCGCCAGCTCGGCCGCGCCGTCCACGCCGCGGCGCGGGCCGCGGGAATCAAGAAGCGCGTGTCGCCTCATACGCTGCGGCATAGCTTCGCCACGCACCTGCTCGAACAGAACGTCGACATCCGCGTGATCCAGGTCCTGCTCGGACACGCCAAGCTCGAAACCACGGCGCTCTATACGCGCGTCGCCGTCAACACGATCCGCGACGTCACGAGTCCCCTGGAGCGGCTCGGCCTCAACATTGCGAGACGACCGCCCCCGCCTGACGGCCCATGGCGCGGCCTCGCCTGGAGGTCGCCGACGTCTTCCGCGCCCATGGCCCGGCGTGGCGCACAGCCAACGCCGGCCATGTCGGCCTCGGCCCCTTGAAGGTCATGTCGGCGATCGAGACCTGTCGCACCGCCGCGCTCGGCGGCCACGTCGAGCGTTGCGAGGATTGCGCGCACACGTGCGTCGCCTACAACTCCTGCCGCAACCGGCATTGCCCGAAGTGTCAGGCTGCGTCGGCGCGGCAATGGCTCGCCGAGCGCGAGGCGGAGCTGCTGCCGGTTCCCTACTATCACGTCGTCTTCACCCTGCCGGCGGCGATCGGCGCAATCGCGTTCCACAACAAGGCCGCGGCCTACGACCTCTTGTTCAGGACTGCCGCCGAGACGCTGACCACGATCGCCGCCGACCCGAAGCATCTGGGCGCGCGCATCGGCCTCACCGCCGTGCTGCACACCTGGGGCTCGGCGCTGACCCATCATCCACACGTCCACGTCATCGTTCCCGGCGGCGGCCTGTCGCCGGACGGGACGCGCTGGATCGCCTGCAGGCCCGGCTTCTTCCTGTCCGTGCGCGTGCTGTCGCGCCTGTTCCGCCGCCTCTTCCTCGAAGGGCTCGCAGCCCTGTATGACGCCGGCCGCCTGACCTTCTTCGGCGATCTCGCCCTGCTCTCCGCAAGAGGCGCCTTTGACGCCGCGCTTGCGCCTCTGCGTCGCTCCGAATGGGTGGTCTTCGCCAAAAGACCCTTCGCCGGACCGCAGGCTGTCCTCGCCTATCTCGCGCGCTATACCCACCGCGTCGCGATCTCCAACTCCCGGCTCATCGCGCTCGACGACGCGGGCGTGACCTTCAAATGGAAGGACTACCGGATCAAAGGCCGCGACCGGCTCAAGACCATGACGCTCGACGCCGCCGAGTTCATCCGCCGCTTTCTCATGCACGTCCTGCCGGCCGGCTTCCACCGCATCCGCCACTACGGCCTCTTCGCCAGCGCCGTCCGAGCCCGCAGCATCGAGCGCGCCCGCCAGTTGCTCGCCGCCCCCGAGGTCTCGCCCGCCGAGGCAGACCGCGACACCGAAACACCTTCCCCAGCGTGCCGATGCCCGTGTTGCGGCGGCCGGATGATCATCATCGAAACCTTCGAAGGCGTCCGCCCTGCGCGACCGCCACCGCCGGGCCGGATCAGGATCGACACCTCATGATCATCGCCGCGCTGTCCCCCTCGCAACGCCGCTTCTCCTCGCCTCCAGCCGCGCGCCGGAGCAGCAAGGCGATGTCCCCGCAAGGTCGGCAGTCCTTCTCCAAGCGCAGCGCTCACACCCGCCGCTCGCATGCTCGCCCTCGAAAACGCTCGTCGTCTTGGTTCCCGCCGACAAGAATCGCATCCCGCCGGACCCGGAACCCCCAACAGCGCTCCATCCGCGACCTTCAAATCCCCATAGGTCGCGCCCGATCAACCAGCCCCCTTCCTCCCCGCGGTCTCCTCCTTGGGAGGCTTTCGAACGCCGGCCCCGCACCTCGCCCCACCGTCCTGCAAAGGGCCGGCGTCCGAAACCCTTCACCGAAGCGGACGGTCGGCCGTAAGCCGAGTGGGATCGATTCATGAGGGGCGGATGCGTTCATTCCGAATGGCGTCGCCCGGCTTGGGACGCGCCTCAATGACACCGGTCGCCGTCGCGGTCGGAATGACCCGAGCGGCACCAGACCCAGCGGCGCTGAGCACGGCCTGGAACTCGGACTCGGTGCGTTCACGGCCTCCCGGCGTGTTGACAAGCATTTCAAGGTCGAGAAGGTAGGAATTTGCTGCGACGCCTTCCTGCGCTCTTTCCGACAGCACTCGCTCTACGATCAACAGAACCGCGTGCTCGGCCATCGCCTTGCGGACATTCTTGAGGATCGCGATCGAGCGCTCGTCGTCCCAGTCGTGCAAAATCGCGCGCAGGACATAGGCGTCCGCGCCCGTCGGCACGCCATCGAAGAAGTTTCCTCCCACCACTTCGCAGCGCGACTCAACTCCAGCCGGCTCGAGAAGCGCCGTCGCGTCCGCCACAACATGGGGCAGGTCGAACAGAATCCCGCGAGCGCGGGGATGCGCGGCAAGGATGTCGACCAAGAGGCGACCCGTTCCCCCGCCGATGTCGGCCACTCGGCGGAAGCGTCCGAAGTCGTAAGCCGCCATCAAAGGCGCCGATAGCGCCGCCGCGAAGCCCGCCATGGCCTCACGCATGCTTATCCGGTTTCTTGACAAACCGCATAAGATGCTACATATATATATATATATATGTATATATAAGGGCAGGGACAAGCGCGGCTTCCCAACTTCCCTTCCCGAGTTTCAGCGGGTGTTTCCCGATGATGCGGCTTGCGCGCGATATCTTGAAATCCGTTCGTTGGCCTGACGGTTTTACGTGCCCGAAGTGCGGAGCTACCGGAGAACCCTATCGTTTCCCGACTCGTTCGTCGGTGGTACTGCGCTGCCGGAAATGCAAAGCCAACACATCTTTGACAGCCGGCACTGTCATGCAATCGAGCCATACGCCGCTTTCGACGTGGTTCTGGGGAGCATACCTCATGACTACGGAAAGCCCCGGACAGTCCGCCGTCCAATTTCAACGCCAGCTTGGTCTCACTCGCTATGAGACGACGCTGAGCAGATAGTAGGCTGTTTCCGTTGTTGTTTTCTCGGGCGTTGCGCGGATCCGCACGACTTTGCCGATGGCGGCCAGCCCGGGCCATTGGTGGCTTTCCTGCAACCAGTCGATATCGGTCGAGACCGTAGCCGTTCGCGTCTCGATGCGGCCATGATCGGCGTCGACATCTGGTTTGGACACAGCGGCCTCGCATGCGGGATCGTCGAGATACAGGCGCACGTCGTCGGACAGATTTGCCTGGTTTCCCTTCAACGCCAACGCATAGTCGCCGCCCTGTTTCACGATCTGTTCCGCGATCGAGCGTTGGCAATTGAGCGCGTCGACGGTTACGATCGTCCCTTTCAGCGACAGCATTTCCAGCAGCTTTGGCACGGCCGTGATCTCGTTCGACTTCACGTCGGTGGCGATTTGCGCCATCACCAAGCGTTGCTCGCAACCCCAAGCGCTGACCATGTGCAGGGGCGACTTGCCGCTGGCTTTGTCGAACGAACGGCGCAACACTTTGCCGTCTATCGCGATAACACCCTGACATTGCGTCGAAAACTTCGTCATGAAGCGCTGAAACACGGCTCGGAACTGATCCGGATCAAGTCGGCGAAACAGCCGGCTGAAGGTGTCGTGGCTGGGCAATCCGTTGGCGAGTTTGAGGAAACCGCGCAAATAGGGTTCCTTCGACTTCGCAAACAACGCCATGTCGACGGCGCCCTGACCACCGCACAGAACCGCGCAAAACGCGATGATCAAGAGTTCATGGAAATCGTGAAGAGCGGCGTTCCCACTTCGAGGGTCTTCCAACTCTTCCCAGCAGGTCGCAAACTCCTCCAAAATCGTCTCCCGAAGCATGATTTGCATGCCCCCGGGTAGAATCCATCAAGCCCCACACGCGCAAGTCCCGGACATTTCCTCAAGCTTTTTCAAATGCGATTCCCCTGCGCCATGAGGCGTTGAAACTTGGCGGTGACCCGAATAAGGCGGAGGCTCACCTGCCGATGATCCACCTCGTTTTCAGCAACCTGAAAACTTGGATCAAGGGAACCCATCATGGGCGTATCGAGCCAAAACATCTGCAAGCCTACCTCAATGAATATGTATTCCGCTTCAATCGCCGGTTCTATCCAATGACCGCGTTTCACTCTGTTCTCGGGATTGCCGCTCATTCTGTCCCTCCGACATACGCGCAGCTTTACTCAGGGGAATGGATACATGCGGCTTAACAGACGAGATGAAATATTTGTAATCTTGAACGAGTACGCTTTTGTCTTTCTCAAATGATTCTCGCATACGCGTCAACCTTTCTTGAGGAGTCATCATGATAACTCTCCATATCGCCTCATTACGGACGACAGCCGATCCTGCAGATAGAAGATATAATTTTGCAGGCTACGATAGTCGCGATCGCTTCCACCGCTAAGCCAAAGCCTCGGCCCTTGTGGGCCATTAAGCACCACTTCTATTTCTAGTGGCAATATCAGACCAGACAATTTGCTCTGGAGCCACAAGGCATGATTATTAATCGCGTTCCTAAAAGCATCGTTATTGTTGAATGTGCCATGTACAACGCTATCTTCTTAGATAATCTGGGTCTGTCTAAACACGTCGATTAGTGCCGTGGTCACCCTCGCCCGATGGCGACGTTTGCTATAAGAGACAACAAAAGGAATCGCAGCGATCGATATAGAACAGATAACTGCGATAATTGCGCAGCCAACCATTGCTTACAGTACAACATTAGGTTGCTGTTGAACCCACTGTGCCGCCCACATCCAGCCGGCATCACGAAAGTAGCTCGCGAAGTTTGCAACCTGTTGATCGTGTGTGACTTGTGTCATGACAGCGAACGTCGCGACTATGAGCGCGAAAAGAAGACTGAGAACCAATAACGCTGTCTGCACGATTGGCAGGCTAGGCCAATTCCGCGCCCCATGTCAGGCAACCGTATAAGCGTGGGTTGATCTTGTCTACCAGATCCGCGAGCCCTAACGCGCACACATAATCACCCGCTCGCAGATGACATCACGAGCTTGGCTCGGTTTGGTCGCTGAGATGGCGACCAAAGTCGGGCGCCGCTGTCTCCTGCCCCTGAGCGACGATGCCGAGCCGAACGGCTCGCGTGCGCGTGAACAAGGCGAACAAGCCGTCCCCGTCCTCGCGGCGGATCATTCGCTGTAGCGCTGTCAGGTCCTCATTGAACCGTCCAAGCATCTCCAGCACAGCATCCTTGTTGTGAAGAAACACATCTCGCCACATCGTTGGATCGGAGGCCGCTATCCGAGTGAAGTCGCGAAAGCCCCCAGCGGAAAATTTGATGACCTCGGACCGCGTTACCTCCTCGAGGTCGGCGGCGGTGCCGACAATGTTATATGCGATCAGATGCGGCACATGGCTCGTGATCGCCAGCACCAAGTCATGGTGGCCGGCGCTCATGATCTCGACGTTCGAACCAAGCGCCTCCCAAAAGGCGCGCATCTTCCCTTCTGCGGCCGGGTCAGCGCCTTCGGGTGGCGTCAAAATACACCAGCGATTGACAAAAAGAGAGGCGAACCCGGCATCCGGGCCGGACTGTTCTGTCCCCGCCACCGGGTGGCCCGGGATGAAATGTGCGTGTCGAGGAAGAACCGGCGCCAGAGTGGCAATGACCGCTCCCTTGACCGAACCGACGTCGGATACGATCGCGCCTTGCTTCAAGGACGACGCGATCGCACGACCTATGCTTTCGTTGGCGCCGACTGGCGCGCAGAGAATGACGCAATCCGCATTGCTGACCGCGTTCGCCAAATCGCTCGTCGACTTGTCGCCGAGCGCAAGGGCCTGCGCGCGCGCCAACGTCTCTCCTGAATGATCGGCGAGCACGATGCGCCCAGCGGCCTTCCGCGATCGGGCCCCTCGCGCAATCGACGAGCCGATGAGCCCAACGCCGATGATCGCCAACTCGTCGAATATCGGCTTGTCGAGCGGCGGCCTCACTCGCTCAGCCACGTTCGGCATGTATGAACTCGGCCAACGCGGCGACGACGCCGCGGTTGGCCTCTTCGCTCCCAACCGTCAGACGCCGACAATTTTGGCAGCCCGTAGGCTCTGACCGAGCGCAGAATGAAATCATGTGCGCTCAAGAAAACGTCGGCGCTTGCAGCCGATCGTCCGGCGGCCGCATCGTTGAACCCGAAAAGAAGGAAGTTGCCGACGCTCGGCGTCACCTCAACCCCGAGAGCGGAAATCGAAGCGGCGGGCCACCGCAGCCATCGTTTGTTGTGCTCGATCGCCGCTTCAATGTGCGCCGTGTCCGCCAAGCTCGCGGCCCCTATCGCGATCGCCTGACCGTTGAGATGGAACGGCCCTCTCACGCGGTTGAGGGCGTCCAGCACGTGCTTCGGTCCAAAAGCCCATCCGATGCGCAAATTCGCCAACCCGTGGATCTTCGAAAACGTGCGCGTGACAACAACGTTTTCGCTGGTCGCGGCGAGTTCGAGTCCGGATGCATAGTCGTTCCGCGTCACGTATTCGGCGTAGGCGGCATCAGTCACGTTGCCGCAGATGATCCGGGACGGTTCGAGCCCCAATCGGCGCCCGATCGCCTCCCGCAGCGCCGTGGCAGAAACGTCTGGATATTGCGCCAATCCGCGGGCGCTCGCTCGAGAGGCCTCGTTCGCTTTCTGCGACGGGCCGAGCGGCGATTCATTCGATGACAACTTATGAATTTTGGCGACGCCGGCGACCGAGCTCTTGCCGAGACCATAAGCCTCAATCGCCAGAATTTCCGGCCGAGGCTCGGGACGGATCAATGTCGTTGCTGTCATGCCGTCATACCATTCTGACGCGGCGCCTCGACGCGCTTTGCGTGCGCTCCCACCTCCGCGCTCCGCACGTCGTCGCCCCCAACCGAGCGCAACGTCGCGCTGACTGCGTCTGCAGCGATCGTCCCAGGCCGTGCGATCAGCAAGGCTAGGCCCACTACATCGGCGGCAGAGCCGATGACCTCTGCGCCGATGGTCCGCAAGACCCGCGGAAAATCAGACCGCCAGCGGTCGAGCCTGACCGACTCCAAAACAATGTCGCGCGCACTGCCCTCAGCCAGAGGATTGGACACGACAAAAACAGGCATCCCAGCGGGATGATCCGGCCGCTCCACAAATGGCAATCGGGCGATTACCTTAGGCGCGTCGGCCGCAGCGAGGGCCGTCCACCAGGCCCCCGTGCCCGGGCTGCCCTCGAGAGCGAACATCCCGAGATCGCCGGCGGATCCGGCGACCGCGCCTATGACTTCGTGGGGACTTTGGTGCAACACGCATGGAACGGTGAAGCCGAAATGGAACCGCGCCGAATCGCGCATTGCCGCATCGCCATGCGATACGTCGATATGGACGCTGTACGGGGCCTGGACATAGGTGAAAGTCGAAATGATGATTCGCCAGACAGCTTCGACTGTGTCGACGGGCAGGCGGCCGCGGTGGCGTTCGATGATCGCCTGCATCATCGAAGCCTCGCGTGCCGGTCGAAACGCCGAACCGCCTCCGTGGCGCGCTTTGATTTCGATGAGGCGGTCGATAACGCTCCCGCGTTCGATCAACAAGTCATGCATGGTCTTGTCGATTTGATCAATCTGGACCCGCAATTCAGCAAGCGTGGATTTCGGCGAACTCGGACACGGCAAGACTCTCTCCTCTTTTCGTCTCCGGCCGCCGAAAGCCGCCTCGATCGTATTGCATAGCCCTGATCAGGTGTTCATCAACTCGAAGAACCCCGCGTTCGTCTTTGTTTCGCGCAGTTTGCCGAGAAGGAACTCGATTGCGTCGACCGTACCCATCGGATTGAGAATCCGACGCAAAACGTACATCTTCTTGAGGATGTCCGGGGGCACGAGCAGTTCCTCTTTGCGCGTGCCGGAACGCGTGATGTCCATTGAAGGGAAGGTTCGCTTGTCTGCGACCTTCCGGTCAAGGATGATTTCCGAATTGCCGGTTCCTTTGAACTCTTCGAAAATGACCTCGTCCATGCGTGATCCGGTATCGATCAATGCAGTGGCGATGATCGTTAGCGAACCGCCCTCTTCGATGTTGCGAGCGGCACCGAAAAACCGCTTCGGCCGTTGTAAGGCGTTCGCGTCGACGCCGCCGGTCAGCACTTTGCCCGACGACGGCACGACCGTGTTATAGGCGCGCCCCAATCGCGTGATCGAGTCGAGAAGAATGAGCACGTCCCGTCCATGCTCGACAAGCCGCTTGGCTTTTTCGATCACCATCTCCGCCACTTGAACGTGCCGAACAGCCGGTTCGTCAAAAGTCGACGAAACGACTTCGCCCTTCACCGACCGCTGCATGTCGGTCACTTCCTCCGGGCGTTCATCGATCAGCAGGACGATCAAATAGCATTCCGGATGGTTAGCCGTGACTGATTGAGCGATATTTTGCAGCAAGACAGTTTTTCCTGTGCGCGGAGGCGCCACAATCAACGCTCGCTGGCCCTTGCCGATAGGCGCGACAATGTCGATGACTCGAGCCGACAAATCCTTGCGGGACGGATCCTCGACCTCAAGTCGAAGGCGCTCGTTCGGATAGAGCGGAGTCAGATTGTCGAAATGCACCTTGTGACGCGTTTTCTCCGGGTCCTCGAAATTGATTGCGTTGCATTTCAACAGCGCGAAATACCGTTCGCCTTCCTTCGGGCTGCGTATCACACCCTCGACTGTGTCGCCGGTACGCAGTCCCAGTCGTCTTATCTGGGATGGCGATACATAGATGTCGTCGGGTCCTGGAAGGTAATTTGCATCCGCCGAACGGAGGAATGCAAACCCGTCCTGCAAGATTTCAACCACGCCTTCGCCGATGATTTGAACGTCGACACTTGCCAATTGCTTAAGGATGGCAAACATTAACTCCTGCTTGCGCATAATCGACGCATTTTCAACGTCATTCTCCTCTGCAAAAGCCAAAAGCTCAGTTGGAGATTTCTGTTTCAAAACTTTGAGTTTCATTTCCCGCATTGGCGGACCTTTAGCTCGGACTTTCGCCTCGAAGGGCGTCAAGTCATCAACCTAGTGGAAAAGACCTTGCGTGTAGAAGGCAGTACCGACCGCTTCAAACCGCTGCGGCGAGCCGGATCAGGCGATCCGATACCACGAGACACGCACGTTGACGGGCGAAAGCCTGTCATATTCGCGTTCGCTGCGTTTTTCAACGGGCTTTTGCAAGTCCGCATGCTTCGAACGCAAATAAATGCAGTCATCGGATGCTGTTTGGGCGGTCAAATTTGTGTAGGCCGCCACGCTGAATGGCTTCTGCGCCATGTCGCGTAGCTTTCATCCGGCGCTTCGCGCCAACTTCTCCCGCGAGCGGCAGGGCTGTCCGGGGAAGTTGGGCGGATGATTCAATTGGTCGCGGCGCATGCTTTACCGTGCTCGCCGACGAGGAGGTCGCTCTCTCCAGCAAGGGCAACTCCAAACTCCCGGTCCGCCCGCGCCGCATCAAGCTCGAGCGGGCGAACGGAACCACGATCACCCTTCTCGCCAACGATTTCAAGCGACCATCGCCCGGAAGGGCGCCCGCCAATCACACCGCCGGCGTCTTATGGTCGTACAGGCACAGGTCGTTGAGGATGCACGAGGGGCATAGCGGCGCTCTCGCCTTGCAGATGTAGCGCCCGTGCAGGATCAGCCAGTGATGCGCGTGACGCAGGAACCGCTCGGGAATGACCTCCATGAGCTCGTCCTCGACCTCGCGCGGCGTCTTTCCCGGGGCGATGCCGAGCCGGTTGGCCACGCGAAACACATGCGTGTCCACCGCGACGGTCGGCTCGCCGAACGCCGTGTTCAAGACGACATTCGCCGTCTTCCGCCCGACGCCGGGCAGCGACTCGAGGGCGGCGCGGTCCTTCGGCGTCTGCCCTCCGTACTCGTCGAGGATCGTCCGCGACAGTGCGATGACGTGCCGCGCCTTGGCGCGATAGAGGCCGATCGTCTTGATCCGCTCGGCGAGCCCCTCTTCGCCGAGCGCGACCATCTTTTTCGGCGTGTCGGCGATCGCAAAAAGCGCTTTCGTCGCCTTGTTGACTCCGGCGTCGGTTGCTTGCGCCGACAGCACCACGGCCACCAAAAGCGTGTACGGATTGACGTATTCGAGTTCTCCGCGCGGCTCCGGGTTGGCCGCCGCCAGCCGCTCGAAGACGGCTTCCGCCAGCGCCGCCCTCTTCTTTCGCGAAATATTTCCTTTCATGAAGTCCTTATAAGACGCCGTTCTTCGGCCGGCCAAGCGCGCCTCGCCCGCGGCGCTTGCTTTGCGGCGTCGCGGCAAGCAAAATCCGGACGGTCGGGGCTTATTTCGGTTCAGCCGGTGGTTCGGCGCCGAACAGGGAGGAAAGAGCCATGGGTCGATTCAAACACATGCTGAGGCTGGCGGGCGCGCTTTGCGCGCTGCTGGCGGCAGAGGCCGCGCAAGCGGCGCCGAACAAGGTCGTCATCGGCGACATCGACGATATGTCGGGGCCGTATGCCGACGTCCTGGGCGCGGGGGGCATCGAGGCGATCAAGATGGCCATCGCCGATTTCGGCGGCACGGTCCTGGGCCAGCCGATCGACCTTCTCACCGCCGATCACCAGAACAAGCCCGATATCGGCCAGCAAAAGTTCCGCGAATGGGCCGACACGGCCGGGCTCACCATGCTGCTCGGCGGCTCCAACACCGGCGTCAGCCTCGCCATGAGCTCAGCCGACAAGGAAAAGCACATCCCGTTCTTCGCCATCGGGGCCGCCGGCGCCTCGCTGACCGGCAAGGACTGCACGCCCTACACGGTCCATTACGGATACGACACGACGGCGCTCGCCAACGGCACGGCGAAGACGATCCTCGAACAGGGTGGCAAGAGCTGGTTCTTCCTCACCGCGGACTACGCCTTCGGCACGCAACTCGAGAACGGAGCGGCCAGCGTCGTGAAGGCGAACGGCGGCAGCGTGGTCGGCGACGTGCGCGTGCCGCTCGGCACCTCCGATTTCGCTTCCTATCTCTTGCAGGCGCAGGGTTCGGGCGCGCAGGTGCTCGGCCTCGCCAACGCCGGCACCGACACGTCAAATTCCTTGAAGGCGGCGGCCGAATTCGGTCTCACCAAGACAATGCGGCCGGCGGCCTTGCTCGTGTTCCTGACGGACGTTCACGCCATGGGCCTCGACATCGCCCAGGGCCTCGTGCTGACGACCGCCTGGTACTGGGACCTCGACGACCGGACGCGCGATTTCGCCAAGCGCTTCTACGACAAGATTAAGAAGGAGCCGACGTTCCCCCAGGCCGCGTTCTATTCCGCGACGCTGACCTATCTCAAGGCCGTCAAGGCCGCCGGGACCACGGACGCCGATAAGGTGATGGACGAACTGCACAAGATGAAGATCAGCGACGACTTCGTTCAGAACGCCACGATCCGCCCCGACGGGTTGCTCGAGCACGACATGTACATCATGGAAGTGAAGAAGCCGTCGGAGTCGAAGGGCCCGTGGGACTATTACAAACTTCTGAAAACGATGAGCGGCGCGGAAGCGTTCGGCAAGCTCGCTGACTCGGCCTGCCCCCTGGTCAAGAAATAGCGCGTTCCCGCGGGTCGCGGCGGCGGGTTTCGCCCCCGTCGTCGCCTCGCGGCCTTCCGTTGCGCCATCGATTCGACGAGGTAATCCGGGGCTGTCAGGCGCCCCGACCTTTGCCTGCTTTCGCGCCAATATTCTGCTCGGCCGCGCAGAAGAAGCGGCCCCGCGCCCAAGCGCCTTCAGTGCAGCGCCACCCGATAGCTCGCTTCGGTCTTGGCGGCGATTTCGTCGAGCGTGACGCCGGGGGCCAGTTCGATGAGCGCCATGCCGCGATAGCCGTGCTTGTCGATCGAGAACGCGCCGAGGTCGGTGATGACGAGGTCGACGACCTTCGCGCCGGTCAGCGGCAGCGTGCAGTGATGCAGGAGCTTCGGCCCGTCCTTGGCCGCATGCTCCATCACCACGACGATGCGCTTGACGCCGGCGACGAGATCCATCGCGCCGCCCATGCCCTTGACCATCTTGCCGGGGATCATCCAGTTGGCGAGGTCGCCGTTCTCGGAGACCTGCATCGCGCCGAGGATGGCGAGGTCGATGTGGCCGCCGCGAATCATGGCGAAGGAATCGGCGCTGGAGAAGAAGCTCGTCGTCGGGAGCTGCGTCACGGTCTGCTTGCCGGCGTTGATCAGGTCCGGGTCTTCCTCGCCCTCGTAGGGGAAGGGACCCATGCCGAGCATGCCGTTCTCGCTCTGCAGCTGCACGTGGACGCCCTTGGGAATGTGATTGGACACCAGCGTCGGAATGCCGATGCCGAGATTGACGTAGAAGCCGTCCTTCAGCTCCTTGGCGGCGCGCGCCGCCATTTGGTCGCGGGTCCATGGCATGGGGGCCTCCTCGATCTTCAGGATGCGTGGCGTTTGCGGGTCGTGCGCTGCTCGATGTGCTTGACGGCGTTGGGGACATGGACGATGCGGTGCACGAAAATGCCGGGAGTGACGATGTGATCGGCCTCGATATCGCCCGGCTGGACGAGGTGTTCGACCTCGGCGATCGTCAGCTTGCCTGCGGTCGCCATCATCGGATTGAAGTTGCGCGCGGTCTTCCGGTAGACGAGGTTGCCTTCCGTGTCGCCCATCCATGCGTGGACGAGGGAGAGGTCGGCGACGAGGCCCGTCTCCATGAGATAGGCTTCGTTGTTGAAGTCTCGGACTTCCTTGCCTTCGGCGACGATCGTGCCCACTCCGGTGCGGGTGAAGAAGGCTGGGATCCCCGCCCCGCCGGCGCGAATGCGCTCCGCCATCGTGCCTTGCGGGTTGAACTCGAGCTCGAGTTTGCCCAACAGATAGAGGTTGGCGAAAATCTTGTTTTCGCCGACGTAGCTCGAAATCATCTTCCTGATCTGGCCGGTCTCGAGCAGGACGCCGAGCCCGACGCCGTCGACGCCGGCGTTGTTGGAGACGACGGTCAGGTCCTTCACGCCCGTCTTGCGCAGCGCCTCGATCAGCGTCTCGGGAATGCCGCAGAGCCCGAAGCCGCCGGCCATGACCATCATGCCATCCTTGACGGCGCCGGCGAGCGCCTCGTCCGCGGTAGCGTAGACTTTTTTCATCGGCGGCCTTCCCTTGACAAGCGTGGCCTAACTAGCCTTGGCGCAGGCGGCCTGCAAGTCCGGGTTCGGGAGTCCGCCTTATGCGGCCGCCGCCTGGGCGACAATTTGAGCCTCGAGCCCCGGCGGCAGCGGCTTCCCGCCGGTCAGACGCGAAACGATGATGCGGCTCTCCTCGGCGGTGAGCTTCGCCAAGTCGATCGTGGTCGCCTGCGGACGCCCTCTCCAGGGCGAACGGAACTTGGGCCGCGCCGTTATCACCAGGAGCGCCGGGATCTCCGCGAACCCGTCCACCAGACGTCGAAGGAAATCGAAAGTCGTGGGATCCGCCCAGTGGACGTCCTCGACAAGAACGAGGATCGGCCCCTCGCGGCACTCTACGCGCACGAGGTCGACCAGCGCTCGCATTGTGTTTTCCTTGGCGACTTTGGGCGAAAGCGAGATCGCTCCGTAGCGCGCCTCATAAGGGATGCCGAGCACCGCTGCGACGAGCCGCATGTCGTCCCTCGGCGCCCCGAGCCGCTCGACGAAAAGCCGCTCGAGTTTGTCGAGCCGCGCGCCTGGGTCGTCGTCCCGCGCGAGTCCGGCGGCCCGTTCGATCGAAGCCCGAACAGGATAGAATGCGCTGTTGACGAAGAAGGGCGAGCACTAGAACAGCAGCATCCGGACCGCGTTGACGAATTCGGCTCTTGCCGAATTGCGCTTCGCCCTGAAGGACGACGATGCGGCCGGAGCCGGTTTCCCTGACCCCGCGCCACGCGCCAAAAGCGCTCCGATTTCCTCCCGGCGCCCGACCATCGTCGTCAGACCGCGCTGCGTCGCCGCCTCGAACCGGCTTTCCGCTTCGCTGACGCCGACGACGCGATAGACCCTCGGCAGGCCGCTGACGCCCAACTCCTTGGCTCCGAGGTCCTGATACACGAACTCGCCGCCCGCCAGCCGGCGCGTTCGCTCGCTGACGATCAAGGACCCCGGCTCTGCGATCTCTGAGCCGGGAGGCGAGATTCATCGTGTCCCCTACCGCATTGCGCTCGCCCCTCGAAACTTACCACGATACCGGTGGCGATGCCGATGCGCACCCAGAGCCGCAGCGAAATCGGAAGCCGAAGCGAGGCCATCGCCTCGAAAATGTCGAGCCCGGCCCGGATCGCGCGCGCCGCTTCGCCTTCGTGAGCGAGTGGAAATCCAAAGAAGGCGACGACGCCGTCCCCCAGACAGGTGAAGACGTATCCCTCGTATCGAACGATGCAATTGGCGCAGGCTTCTTCGTAAGCGCGAATGACGAGTTCCAGCGTTTCCGGGTCGAGGGTCTGAGACAGGGCGGTGAAACCGTTCCTGGTCGTTGTTCTTCAGCCATTCCAGGAGTGTCGACTGCCGGACGCCGCGATAATTCCTTTGTCGTTCAGGAGCGCCCCGCTTTGGCGAGCAAGCCGACAAGGCCGGGTCTTAGGGCCCTTGGTCGAATCGGAACCGGCGGCAGAAGTTCATCCTGCGATTTCCATTTGGAGAAAGCGGACAGACTGCCAGTCGATTGGTTAGGTCCGAGGTCGACGATCCACGCTTCCGTGAATTGCAAAGGGACACGGTCGTCCCTGCCCTGTCAAGGGTTGTCCACTCCGAGTCTGATTTAAAGATGCCGCTCTCGCCGGCATTGCAAGCCTGGCTTGTTCAAGAATCGGCCGGCGATTCGTCGCGCCTCTGCCCAATTCCGTCACGCGCCAGTGGGGCTGCGCCGCGAGGCGGATAGCCTCCCGAATCCTTGATGATAGGCATGGACATGGGCCGGCGGGCGGTCCCGCCGATACATTTTTTCGACGATGCCGAAGAAGAGGAAAATCGTCGGTGATCGCGGCGAGCGCCTCAATTGTCCAAGAAGCTCCTCAGCTTCCGGCTCCGGCTCGGGTGCTTGAGCTTGCGAAGCGCCTTGGCCTCGATCTGGCGGATGCGCTCGCGGGTCACCGAGAACTGCTGGCCGACTTCTTCCAGCGTGTGGTCGGTGTTCATGCCGATGCCGAAGCGCATGCGCAACACCCGCTCCTCGCGCGGTGTGAGGGACGCGAGCACGCGGGTCGTCGTCTCGCGCAGGTTCGACTGGATCGCCGCGTCGATCGGCAGGACCGCGTTCTTGTCCTCGATGAAGTCGCCGAGATGGCTGTCCTCCTCGTCGCCGATCGGCGTCTCGAGGCTGATCGGCTCCTTGGCGATTTTCAAGACCTTGCGCACCTTCTCGAGCGGCATCGCCAGCTTTTCGCCGAGCTCCTCCGGCGTCGGCTCGCGGCCGATCTCGTGCAGCATCTGGCGCGAGGTGCGCACGATCTTGTTGATTGTCTCGATCATGTGGACCGGAATGCGGATCGTGCGCGCCTGATCGGCGATCGAGCGGGTGATCGCCTGGCGGATCCACCAGGTGGCGTAGGTCGAGAACTTGTAGCCGCGGCGGTACTCGAACTTGTCGACCGCCTTCATCAGGCCGATGTTGCCTTCCTGGATGAGGTCGAGGAACTGCAGGCCGCGGTTGGTGTATTTCTTGGCGATCGAGATGACGAGGCGCAGGTTCGCCTCGACCATTTCCTTCTTCGCCTGCCGCGCCTCGCGCTCGCCCTTCTGCACCATCTGGACGAGCTTGCGGAATTCCTGGATCTCCAGTCCCGTCTCGGTCGCGAGCGACTGAATCTCGGCCCGGATGTCCTTGATCGCGTTCTTGTCGACGGCGACCCATTCCTTCCAGCCGCGCGTCGTCAGCCTGGCGACGCGCAGGAGCCACTTCGGATCCAGTTCCGAGTTCTGGTAGTTTCTCAGAAAGTCTTCGCGGCTGACCCGGTGCGCCTCCGCCATCCGCATGAGGCGCACGTCGAGCCCGATCAGGCGCTTGTTGATGTCGTAGAGCTGCTCGACCAGGGCGTCGATGCGGTTCTGGTTGAGCGACAGCGACTTGACGTCGGTCACGATCTCCTTCTTCAGCGCCTTGTACTTGCGCTCCTGCGCGGGCGAGAGCGACTCGCTCCTCAGCTTGTTCTCGACGTTCTGGTCCTGAAGGCGGCGCAGCTTCTTGTAGGCGTCGGCGATCCGGTCGAAGGTCTCGAGCACTTTTGGCTTGAGGTCGGCCTCCATGGCCGAGAGCGACACCGAATTCTCGAGATCATCCTCGTCGTCGAAGCCTTCCGCCGGAACTCCGCCCTCGCCCTCGCCCTCGAAGCCCTCGGGCGGAGCCGCCGGCGCGGTCGCGGGAGCGATCCGGTCGCGAACGGGATTGGGCGCCGGCGGAGCGCCGGGCGCGGTGTAATCGGTCTTCGGCGGCTTCTTGCCGTCGGGTCCGGTGTAGGACGCCTCGAGATCGATGATGTCGCGCAGCAGGATCTTGCCTTCGTTGAGCTCGTCCCGCCAGATGATGATCGCCTGGAAGGTGAGCGGGCTTTCGCACAAGCCCGCGATCATCGCCTCGCGGCCCGCCTCGATGCGCTTGGCGATGGCGATCTCGCCCTCGCGCGAAAGCAACTCCACCGAGCCCATCTCGCGCAGATACATTCGCACCGGATCGTCGGTGCGCTCGGCCGGCTCGGAGGTGCGGGCGACCACCGCCGTCGAGCGGCTCGTCTCGACGACCTCGCCGCCCTCGGCCTCTTCCTCGTCGGCGCCCTCGGCGGCGCCCTCCTTCTCAGCCTCCTCGGCGTCCTCGCTGTCGACGACGTTGATGCCCATCTCGCTGAGCATCGCGTTCATGTCCTCGATCTGATCGGAGGAAATCTCCTCGGACGGCAGCACCGCGTTCAATTCCTCTTGCGTCACCCATCCGCGCTTCTTGGCGACTTTCAGCATCCGCTTGACGGCCGCGTCGCTCAGATCGAGAAGGGGGCTGTCGACGGTTTCGGCGGCTGCGGCTGCGGTTTCGCCTTCGGCCTTCGCCTCGTCCTTCTTCGCCATGGAAGTCTCCGAATTCAGTTACGCCGGTGGGCCGCCGCGGAAGGCCGCGATGGCCGGTTCAAAGTTCGTCGGGGCTCGCCGGGCAAAGGGGCGAGGCCGAAGTCTCTCTCAATGTCGGGGGCCCCCTCAAACCTCGCCCGCCTTGGTTCCTCGCGTTCCCGTCAGATCGTCGAAGAGGTCCGTCCTGACTGTTCGCCAAAACCGTCGATTGCCGCTTCCGCATGCGCGAGATCGGCTACATGGGATTTGATGTCCAGCAATCGGGCGAAATTCTGCTCGTTTGGCTCGGCAGCCAGCGACCGCTCTGCGAGTTTCAGCTCCTTATTTAACGCGCCCGCCCGCCGATGCAAGGCCAGGCTCTGCCTCAGCACATGCTCGGCGTCGGCAGGCGCCGCTTCGGCTCGCAAGCACCACCAGTTCGGCATTTTTGCGGCCTGAGCGAGGATGCGGTCGCGTTCCTCCCCGCGTCCCGCCGCGTTCAGCGCTTCGGCGAGCGCCTCCGGAGACATGAGCGCCTCCGGCGGAGCCGAGGCGAGCGCATCCCGGAATGCGGCGAGCCTTGCGCTCGAGAAATCGAGCGTCGCAAGCTCCTCCCAGTGCGTCTCGAGCAGCGCCGGATGGCCGAGCGCGATCGCCAGGATGGTGATCTCGCGCGGCGGGTCGGGCGCCTTGCGGGCGAGTCTGGCCTGCGGCGGCAAGGGCTGCTCGGCGAGCCCGAGCCGGGGGCCGCGGGGCGGAAATTGTTGGGCCGCCCGCCTCTGCGAATACGGCGGCCTCGCGCCGCCTTCGCGCCGGGCCGGAGCGGGCTGCTCTTCGCCGAACAGCTGAACCAGCCGGCGCTTCATGTCGGCCTGATAGTGCTTGCGCAAGGTTTCGTCGGCGATCGTCGCGACGGCGTCGGCGAGCCGCCGCTCGAGCGCGGCCCGGCTCTCGGGCGTGTCGAACCGCTGATCCCCGCTCTCATGGGCGAAAAGCATGTCGGCGAACGGCCACGCGCCCTTCAGGACCTCGGCCATCGCCTCCGGGCCGCTCGCGCGGACAAGGTCGTCCGGGTCCTGGCCTTCGGGCAGCAGCGCGAACCGAAAACTCTTGCCGGCGCCGATCAGGGGCAGGGCGGTCTCGATCGCCCGAAAGGCCGCCTTACGGCCGGCGCTGTCGCCGTCGAAACAGAGGATGGGCTCGTTCGCCATCGCCCAGATGAGCGCGCACTGATCCGCCGTCAGCGCCGTGCCGAGCGGCGCGACGACGTTGGGAAAGCTGGCCTCGCTCAAGGCGATCGCATCGACATAGCCTTCCACGACGATGAGCGCGCCGCGGTCGTGCGCAGGCTTTCTCGCGCGGTGATGATTGAAAAGCAGCGCGCCTTTGTGGAAGAGCGCCGTCTCCGGCGAATTGAGGTATTTCGCCTTGGCGCCCGGGTCCAGCGCGCGGCCGCCGAAGGCGACGATTCTGCCGGCCCGGTCGTGGATCGGAAACATCACCCGGTCGCGGAACCGGTCGTAGGGGACGGCGATCCCCTCGCCGTGGATGAGGAGCCCCGCCTCGATCATCTGGTCGACGCCGACCCCCTTCTCCGCCAGCGCGTCGCGCAAGGCGAACCGCTCGGGCGAGGAGAAGCCGAGCGAGAAGCGCTGCTGCACGGCGGGTCCGAGACCGCGGTCGGAAAGATATCCGCGCGCCTTGGCGCCGACCGGCTTCTGCAGATTGGCCTCGAACACGCGCGCGGCCATCGCCAGCACGTCGAGAAGGCTCGCCCGCTTCTTCTCCTGCTCGGCCTCTTCATCGGTCTGCCGCGGCATCGGCACGCCCGCCATCCCGGCCAGCCGCTCGACCGCCTCGGGGAAGCTCAAACCCTCCGTCTCGCTGACGAAGGTAAAAATGTCGCCGTGCTTGCCGGACGAGAAGTCGTGAAAGAAGCCCTTCTGGTCGTTGACGAAGAACGAGGGCGTCTTTTCGGCGTTGAACGGCGAGAGGCCCGCCCATTCCCGTCCCTGCTTGCGCAACTTGACCCGCCGCCCCACGACCTCCGACACCGGCAGCCGGGCCCGGATCTCGTCGAGAAAGGCGGTCGAAAATTTCATGCGACGAGCTTCGCCCCTTTCCGAGTTTTGGCAAGAGGGTGGGCGAGATGTCCCCTACTTTCACAAGCGGGTGGGCGGCGGGATCGCAGTTTTCTCCTGACCCACCAATTGACAACGAAGCGAATGTCCTCTCGTATGTCCTCTTAATCAGAGGACAAAAGGAGCAGTTGCAGTGTCGTTGGATCAATTCAGGACGTCTCCGCTTGGCGCCCTTATCGGTCCGATTCTGAATTCCGAAGAGATGATTCTGCGCATGGAGACCAAGTCCGCTTCGGACCGCCCGGCCGTAGAGGCGATCGGCAAAGACATCGAAGCGCGCGTCGGGTCGCTCGACGACGAACAGAAGAAGTTGGTGGGCCGCTGGGTGAAGGAGGTGCTTGCGCCGCGAGGCTGGCGCCCTGATCGGAAGGGGCGGGTGGCGGCCGGCAATTTCTTTTCGCGTGGGACGATCTACCGTCGCGCCATCCCGCCGGCTCTTTCACAGGGCGGCGCAGCACGGCTGGCCTCTGCGCAGGCGCTCGCTCGGAAATTGCCCCATCCGCCAATGCGCTCGGACGAACTCGTTTCCGAGCGTCACCGCGCCTTTGATGGCGAGAAATGAGATATGTCCTCGACGCGTCTGCACTTCTGGCGGGATTGAATGGAGAGCCGGGCGCAGATCGCGTCGCAGCGGCGCTCGACTCCGCCGTTGTCTCCGCAGTCAACTTCGCTGAAGTGGTGGGCGGACTCGCGCGGCGGGGCAACAGCCCGGAACGGGTCCGCGCGGTCCTTCTGGCGCTCGCGTGCACCGTTGTTCCCGCCGACGAGGAAATGGCGATCGACGCCGGCTTGATGCGCGCCCTGACGGATCGCGCCGGGCTGTCGCTGGGCGATCGCTTCTGCCTCGCGCTCTGCCGGCGTCTGCGCGCCCCCGCGCTGACCACCGATCGGCAATGGGCGCTGATTGCGGACGACGTGGGGGTGAAGGTGGAGGTGATCCGCTGAAACAAGCCGGCAAACGCTGCCCTCGCTCTCTAGCTTAGGCCGGGCGCCGCGCGGTCGAATGCGGCTCCTTGCGCGCGAACTGGCGGCCGATCTCCGCGAGCTCGACTGCGTCCAATTCCGTCTCCGCCCATTCGGAGACGACCTCCATGCCGACCTCCTGCGCCATCGCCAAGATCGAGCGCAGGCCCACGTCGCCGGGGGAAAGACCAGGCCTCCCTTTCGCTGACGAAGTCGAAGATGTCGCCATGCTTGCCGGACGAGAAGTCGTAGAAGAAGCCCTTCTGGTCGTTGACCAAGAACGAGGGCGTCTTTTCGGCGTTGAAGGGCGACAAGCCCGCCCATTCCCGCCCCTGCTTGCGCAACTTGACCCGCCGGGCCGCGACCTCCGACACCGGCAGCCGGGCCCGGATCTCGTCGAGAAAGGCGGTCGGGAATTTCGTGGGCGTGGGGATCCGCGGGGAAGCAACATTTTGGCGGCGGGAGCGGCCGAAAGCCAAGGGCTCGGCGGATTTGTCCCCGGCTTTCGCGTGGGGCGCGGGACGAGAGCAACGGATGGGTTGGACAAGCTCCCCTCCGGCAGTGCGGCGAGCCGGCCCAAAGTTACAATCGTGAGACGGCCGCTGGCGGAATGGGTCACGGAATATTATCGTGCTGCTCGCGCCCGACCGGCTACTGTTCACGGATATGGAGAAGCGCATTCAATTTTGCGAGGGTGCCGCCACCGGCGAAGTCGCGCTCAAGGGAATGCACTGTCTCCGTAATCGCCATTCAGAACCAGGGGAATTTTGGAGCCGGCGCGCGAGAGCTAAGCTTCCTTGTAGATGAGGATGTCACCCAATACGGACGAAAGAGAACTAGAATTCGACCAATTCGTCCAAACGCCGATCTGCCACGACTCCTTTGGATCGGTTTTTCGTACGAACAAGAAAATAAAAAATTTTCAGATTGGTGCATGGCAGCTGGTGTTAAGCGGCCGGATATAAGTGCCGGAGTCTTCATTACGGCTGACGCGCTCGCCACAGCGACCGCGCAGGGAAATTGTCCGGTCGACTTCCTCAGCCATCCCCTCATTTTTTCGAGGGCCAAAATGCAACTGGAGGTTGGCATTTTGATGCGGCGAATTCTCGTATGACGAGTTCCTGAAGTGCAAGTTCGGGCTCGCAATCGTCGAGAGAGAGGTCGCGCCACGACAAATGCGGGGCCTTAGGGCTCCCCATTCGCTCTACGTGAGGGCTGAAAAGCGCCGAAATCAGGCCGTTCTCGAAATGAGGGGATTCCTGAGGTCGCCCTCAGCCATCCCCTCATTTTTTCGAGGGCCAAAATGCAACTGGAGGTTGGCATTTTGATGCGGCGAGTCTCGTATGACAAGTCCTGAAGTGCGAGTTCGGGTCTCGCAATCGTCGAGAGAGAGGTCGCGCCACGACAAATGCGGGGCCTTAGGGCTCCCATTCGCTCTACGTGAGGGCCGAAAAGCGCCGAAATCAGGCCGTTCTCGAAATGAGGGGATTCCTGAGCAGGCGGGGCCGACTTTGTGTGAAGCGTTCTTTCGGTTTAGGAATTCTTCGTATTTTTCGACGAGCGGTCTTAAGCGTTGCTCGGGCATGTTGGGGATGAGATCGTAGAGCAGGCAGCCCTGGCGGAACAGCGAATGGACGCGGCGTTTGACCGTGCTGGTTCTGAGCGATCGGTCCATGCCGAGGCTTTCGCCGGCGGCGCCGAGCAGCGTCAGCAGGAGGATCGCCAAGGCGTTGAGCAGCAGCAGACGGTCGCGCCGTTGCGGATCGGCGATGCGCAGGACGCTCAGGCCCATGCCGAACCGCAAATCCTTGGTGTCGCGGAACCCCGGCTCGATCGTCCACCGTTTGGCGTAGAGGTTGACGATCTGGGAGGCGCTCGCGGTCGCATCGCTGGCGGCCAGATGCCAAGCCTCCTTCATCCCCTTGGCGTGGACGCAGACCGCCGCGCCGACCTTGTGGCGGGCGGCGGTGAGTTCGGCGCCGCGCAGAAGGCAGGCGCGCCCTTTCTTGCCGACCCAGTCGGCGGCCAGGCGCGTCTCACCGTCCGCCGCGGTCACATGAACGTTGCCGCGAAAGCGGATGACGTAGCCGAAGCCGAGGCTTTCGAGGAATTCGAACAGTTTGACGTCGCCGAAGCCGCGATCGGCCAGGATCGTCACCGTCACGCCCTCGGGCAGGATCGCCTTCAAATGCGTCAGGCAGAGGTCTTCGAAGTCGTTGCGCTGGTCCTTCAGTTCGTCCTTGTCGACCGTCAGCCACAAGAGCGGCGTCGCCCGGCCGTGGCGCGTGATCAGGCTCAAAGCGAGCGTGGCCTGATTGTCGGCGTCGAAATCGGTCCAATCCATCGCCACGACGATCGCCTTGCGCTGGCCCACGACCTCGCGCGCCCATGGCGCGAACAGGTCCCATACCACGATCCCGGCGTTGCTCAGCAGGCGATCGACCTGTTTGATCGCGTGTCTGTCCATCAGACCGCGCGCTTGCGCCAGCGCATGCCCGATCACCGAAACGGCCAACGACGCCCCCGTCAGAACCCCCAGCGTCCCATTGGCCAGCGAAAAATCCGCTTGGCGTGCAGGCTCCCCGAAAACGCGCGCTTCACAAAATCATGAACCAATTCCATCCGCTCGATCGACTTGCGCATGAGCCCCCGCCCGGCTGATTCGTGACCTCGCCACGCGGTGACTCGCCAATTCAGACAATTTCAAGTCGATGAAAATGAGGGGATTCGTGAGGGTGCGATTCAGAGT
>CAVYIZ010000011.1:0-38614 GCA_963768555.1 uncultured Alphaproteobacteria bacterium | reverse complement strand
CGATCTCGTCCATCACGATCTCATCGCCGGTCCCCCCGATCCCGGCGGGCAGAGCTTGGTTGCGCGTCGAGGGACCGCGACCGAGACCCAGTCCGTCGATCCCCGCGTCCGAACCGGCTCAGGCGCGGGGCTCGTCGCCTGTGCGACAGCCGGTCTCGGCATCGCGATTTCGTCGCTCTGGATGTGCGGGGACGAACTCGCTTCCGGCGCGCTGGTCGAGCTTCTGGCCGAGTATCGGCTCGATCCCATCGCCGCGTTCGTCGTCTTCCCCGCCGGCCGCCGCCCCTCGCAGAAGGCGCGCGTCTTCAGCGATTATCTCGAACGAGCGATCAGAAGCGCCAAGGACGAGAAAGCGCCGGGAGGCGGCATTTTGGAATAACGGGTGGCGGTAGCGACAGCGATTGGTCACCCCATGCACATCGATAGAGAATGTCACTGGGACCGAGGCGGCACGTTCGCAGAACAGGAAGCCCAGTCCCTCCGCCATGGTCGGATGCGCGAGGACGGCGTCGCGGAGCCGCGTGTAGGGCAAGTCCGCCAGCATCGCCATCTGCACCACGGCCATGACCTCGCCCGCCTCGGCGCCGATCATGGTGAAGCCGAGAATGCGGTCGTCGCTGTCTCCGACGAGCGCCTTCATGATACCCTGCTTCTCGCCGGTCGCCTGCGCCCGCAGCACGGCGCTCGTCGGGAGCCTGGCGACGCGCGCGATGATTCCTTGACGTTCCGCTTCGCCTTCGCTCAATCCGACATGCGCGAGCGGCGGATCGGTGAACATGCAGTATGGAACCAGCCGGTCGCGCGTGCTCCGCCGCCCTCCGGCCAGATTGTCGCTGACGATGCGAAAGTCGTCCTCGGATATGTGGGTGAACATCGGGCTGCCGGCGCATTCGCCGAGCGCCCAGACGTCCGCCGCGCTCGTCTCCAGCCGCTCGTTGACGCGAATGAAACCGCGGCCGTCCAGCTCGACGCCGGCCTCGGCGAGGCCGATCCCGGCCGTGTTCGGCATGCGCCCCGCCGCGACGAGGATGTCGCTGCCCTCGATGGTTTGCTCGCCGGAGCTCGTGCGAACGTCGAGGCTGACCCTCTCTCCGGACTTGCCGCGCACACGGAAAAGCTCGGCCGCGACAAAAACCCGGATGCCTTCGTCGCTGAGAATCCGCCGCATCTCCTGCGAGACGTCGAAATCCTCCCTTCCCATGAGCTGAGGCCCGGACTCGATGACCGTCACGTCGCTGCCGAAACGGCGGTAAGCCTGCGCCAGTTCGAGGCCGGCATAGCCGCCGCCGATCACGATCAGATGCGCCGGCAGAGTGTCGAGCTCCAAAACCTCGATATGGGTCAGCGGTCTCGCGGCCTCGAGGCCGGGAACGCTCGGGAATCGCTGCGTGCGTTCCGAGGTCGAGAAACACCTGGCCGCCCGCCAGCGTGCGCGTCCCTCCGTCGTTCAGGCTCACCTCGAGCGTTTTCGGCGCGACGAAACCGCCCGGACCCCATGATCAATTCGGCGCTGCTCTTCTTGTAGTTCTGCAAATGCTTGGCGACCTGCGCTTCGACCATGTCGCGCTTGCGCCGGCGAACAATCGCCATGTCGACCCTGACGGGGCCGGTCATCGCGCCGAATTCCGCGGCGTGGCGCGCCAGATGCGCGACCTCGGCGCTTCGAATCTCATTCTTGCTGGGCATGCATGCGATGTTGGGACAGGAGCCCCCGACCCACCTGCGCTCCACGACGGCGGTCCGCCGTCCCGATCCCGCCATATGCCAGGCCATCAGCTTCCCTGCCGTTCCACTGCCGAGGATCAGAACGTCGAATTGTTCGGGCTGTGACATGAGGACCCTCCGGTTTCTCTGTCGTTGGGGCGCGGGCTTCCGTCGGTCGGCCGCATGCCTCCCGCATCAACGCGTGCGCCCGTTTCATGTTCATCGCCATGGCGATGAATTTAAGATGAGCATCTCTGCGCTACTGCCTTGCGGGCTCACCTGGGGCGCACTGGAGAAGCCCTGGCAGTCTTATCTGCACGGAAGATTTTTCCCACGTGAAGGCCTGTGGGGACCCGCTGCACGATTCTTTTTTGCTGATCAGACGCGAGCGCCGGCGCGGCGATGGTGCAACATGGCAAATGGTGCAGCATAGCAATATGTGGGACTCGCGCGAAGCAGGCCGCGCATCGGCATAGGCTCGAGGCGCATCAACATTGAGTGCGCTGGCAATGCCGAGATCGAATTGCGGCGCGCTCGTTTTGACGATTTTTTCTGGGTTCTGCGCATGCACGACACTGCAAGGAGGTCGAGTTCACCCTGTAACGATTGAATTGGCAATCTGTTGAGGGAGTCATTCGACCCCCAAACCTACGAGGAAACACATGGCCCTGCTCCGCAAAGCAACGCCCGAACGACTGGGCGCGTTCTCTGACGGCGTGTTTGCCGTCCTTATTACAGTGCTGGTCTTGGACCTGCGGCCACCTGACTCTCCTACTTTCAAAGCGCTTCTGTTGCTCTGGCCTACCTGGCTGAGCTATGCGGTAAGCTATCTATTCATCGCCATTGTCTGGACCAATCATCATTATCTCATGCGCTATGCTCGCGAGGCTACCCATCGTCTGCTGTGGTTCAACTTCGCACATCTGTTTTCCATGTCACTGCTTCCGCTCTCTACGGCTTGGATGGCCGTGAGTGAATTGGCGCCGCAACCAGTTGCTTTCTATGGGGCAGTCTTTTTCCTCGTAAACGCAACTTACATCGGCCTAATCTGGGAACTTATCGATCGAACTCCAGTTGATGAGGTTTCCGCAAGTGTGCGTAAAATTATGCGCTTCCGATCGATGACGACTTTATGCCTCTTCGGGGCGGCTGCCGTTGTAGCACTGTACTATCCGTCGATCGGGCTTGGAATTTGCGTCTGTTGCCTAATAGTTTATCTGAGGCCGGATCCGCCAGAAGTCGGGACGCGAATATCGAGGGCGCCAAAAGTTTAATTTACACGTGGTGAGGTTCGGGCGGGTCCCTGAATAGGGCCCCGACTTAATGGACATCCGCGTATCGCAAGAGCGCTAAAACGGTTTTAGCACCACCAAAATCACAATCAAAACCATCAGAACAGTCGGGACCTCGTTGAGGATGCGAAAGAAACGCGAGGATCGACGATTTTCATCTTTGGCGAAGAATTTCACCTGTCGGCCAAAATAGCCGTGGAGGGCTGCCAGTCCGAGGACCAGCGCGAATTTAATCTGCAGCCAGGGATCCCGCCAATATCCAGTGATGTAGGCGAGAAGAAACCCGCTGACGAACACGACGATCATCGACGGATTGATGATCGCCTTGATAAGCCGTCTTTCCATGACCTTGAAGGTCTCGGACGTTGCAGAAAGTTTCGCCGCCTCGGCGTGATAGACAAAGAGCCTCGGCAGATAAAGCATCCCCGCCATCCAGGCGATGACGGCAATGATGTGAAGGGCCTTGAGCCAGAGATACCAGTCCATTCCCGTCCGCTCCAGCAGAGTCGACGACCGCCCCACCACTCGCCACTGGGAAGAGGGCTATGGTCCGATGCCGGATGGATCGGCCCCGGTCAAGGCGCGACGACGTCGCTGTCCGAAACCCCGGCGGACACGGTCCGTCAACATCTAGCACCAGCGCGTCAGCCGGTTGACATTGCGTTGCGTTCGATCGCTCGCCGCGCCTGGCGCGCGCGCTGGGCGCCTTCGGCTGCTCTCTCGACAGCCGGCGACGGCTACCCAACTCGGCTCTTGAACGCTTGAACTGCACCTCGAACGCTTTTGAGCAACCCGCAAAATTTTTCGACGTTCATCGGCGCCCCAAGTCGCTGAGACAAGACACGCGCGGCGGACAAGGCAGACACGAACGCAGAACGCGCACGCGGTCCGCTCAGGTTGCGACAAGAACGATCACGCCGTCGCCAGACGCGGTTCGGCGCGCGCGGAGCCGTCGTTCGCAGCCTCTATCCGTCATGTATCGTGGGTCGGGCCATCGGCCAGCTGCGCCAATTCTTGCGGACGGCCTCATCCACAGCCTGCTCGAGCAGGACAAGGGCGCACGAAGCGGCGCCAAGGGAGACTGCAGCTCGACGCTGCGATAGCCATCCAGAACGGGGCGCCGTGCGCGCCGTGCCCGGCGGGCGGCTGGTCACTTCCACTCGATTGTTCCGAGCGATGGTAACGCGCTGATTTAGCAAAGCAAATTTTTTCCGCGTACGCTCAAACACCGTGCGCCCAATCCGCCGGAAATTTGCGCTTTTGATTTCAAAGGAGAATCTCGCCGAATTCGGAATCGGCTTGGTTTCACCGACTATCGGTATCGATTGGTCGATTTACGGACCCTCTGGCACGGGCGGCGTCGCCAGCCTCGGAAAAAAAGACCGTCAGCCATGATGAATGGAGCGTCCGTCATGATCCAAACGGCGAGATTCAAAACCTGAACCGATCACGGTAATCTTGCGGCGTGACGGCGAGCAGGCGCAGGAAGCTGCGGCGCATCGTTTCCTCCGAGCCGAAGCCGCAACGCTGCGAGATCCGCTTGACCGGCAAACGTGTCTCCGACAGCAGACGTCGCGCCGCTTCCACCCTCAGCCGCTCAATCGCACGGGCCGGCGTCTGTCCGGTTGCCTCGGCATAGTGCCGGCTGAAACTACGCTCGCTCATAGCCGCTTGGTCGGCGAGGACCGACAGCGAGAGATCGTCGGCCAGATGCCCGCTGATCCAGGCGTGGAGCGCGCCAAATTTGTCCTCTGCCGCTTGCAAGGCCAAGGCGGCGCTGAATTGTGCCTGTCCGCCCGGCCGCTTGAGAAAGACGACAAGATAGCGCGCCACCGCGAGCGCCGCGGCCCGGCCAAGGTCTTCTTCCACGAGCGCCAGCGCCAGGTCGATCCCGGCCGTCACACCCGCCGAGGTCCAAACCGCACCGTCACGCACGAAGATCGGATCGGGCTCGACACGCACGGCCGGGAAGCGCTGGGCAAGCTCGGCGCAGTACATCCAGTGGGTCGCCGCGCGTCGCCCATCTAGCAAGCCTGCGGCAGCGAGCAGGAACGCGCCGGTGCAGACGGAGGCGACGCGACGCGCCTGCGTCGCTCGCTCCCGCACCCAATCGACCAGCACGTGGTTGTCAGCCGCCGCTTCGGCCCCCTCTCCGCCTGCGACCAGGAGGGTATCCAGCAACTCTTCGATCGGCGTGAGCGGCCCCGATGCGAGTGCCACCCCGGCCGAAGCGGTAACGCCCTGGCCGCCCTGCGACACGACCCTGAGCGCGTAGGGCCGCACTCCTCCGGCGCCGGCGACGAAATCGTTAGCGGAGGCGAATACTTAAATCGGCCCCGTGACGTCGAGCAATTGCACCGCCGGATAGGTGAGCACGTCGATCACACGGACCCCGTTTGGCGCGAAGCGAGGGGATTTTGGCATGTCCGCCTGACCATGCTCGGGTAGGTTCGCCTTGTCTATCGCCGACCTTCGACCCGGAGCTGCACATGATCCCGCGGGACATCCACTTGCGCATCGGCTCCCTCCTGTTCGAGGGAGTGGATCAGATCGATCTGACTGGACCGTTCGAGGTGCTGTCGCGCATACCGAACTCGACCTATCGGATCTATGGCAAGACGGCCGCGCCTGTTCGCGATCTGAAAGGATTGTGGCTGACGCCTGATGCGACGCTGGCCGATGCCCCGCCACTGGATGTTCTTCACGTGCCTGGCGGCTTCGGCCAGGAAGCCTTGATGGAAGACGCCGAGGTGCTCGCTTGGATTCGCCAACAGGCGGCGGGCGCGTGCAGCATTTTCTCGGTGTGCACGGGCGCCTTGCTGTGTGGCGCGGCCGGCCTCCTCAAAGGACGCCGGGCGACGACGCACTGGGCGTCGTTTCACCTGCTGCCGTTCTTCGGCGCGATCCCTGTCAATGAACGGGTGGTCGTCGACGGCGCCTGGGTCTCCGCGGCCGGCGTCACGGCTGGGATCGATGGCGCCTTGCGTCTTGCGGCCGAGCTGCGCGGCGACGAAGCGGCGCAGGCGATCCAGCTTCATATGGCCTATGCGCCGGAGCCGCCCTTCAGCGCCGGCACGCCCGAAACCGCACCTGCGGCGATATTGGCGCAAGCGCGACAATCCGTGCGGGATGTCACGGCGCGGCGGGAACAGACGGCGCGGCGCGTCGCCGCCAAGCTTGGCATCGCGATTCCCGCCGTAGCCGGACAATGAGTTCAACAACAGAAGAGCCGTTTGGCGGCAAACGAGGGACTATTGGCAATTCCGCCCAGGCTGGACGGCCTACATAGGTTTCACGAAGACCAATCTTGCGGATGGCGACAAGCGATGTGCGACGAAACCGATCGCCGGATCTTCGCCATGGGCCGCGAGTGGTTGGTTGACCTTACGCAACTCTATCAACCTCAATAAAGAGTGACTTACATGATAAACTTTCCGATTCACACAATTAACTCCGCCCCCGAACGTTCGAAGCCGGCGCTGCGGCAATTGCAGTCGGCATTCGGCATGATCCCGAACATCGCCGGTGCGATGGCGACGTCTCCGGTTCTGATCAACAGCCTCGTTGGTCTGTTCGGGAATGTGCATGGCGGCAGCTTCACGGAAGCGCAGGTCCAGACCGTGCTCCTCACCGACGCGGTCACCAACGCATGCGCCTGGGCCGTCGCGTTCCACACGGCTCTGGCCCTCAAGGAGGGGCTGGACCCGGCGGATGTGCAGGCCATTCGCGAGGGTCGCCTGCCCAAGGACAGCAAGCTCGCCGCGCTGTCGGCTCTGGCAAGAACCTTGATCGAAAAGCGCGGGCGTCTTGACGATAAGGATGTCGATCAATTCATCGCGGCCGGCTTCGGCAAGGATCACGCCCTCGAGGTCATCGCCATCGTCGCCGCGTCTACGATTACGAACTATACCGGAAGCGTAACGAAAACGCCCCTGGAAGCGCCGTTTCAGGCTCACGCCTGGGCCGGTTGAGATATCCGAATGCCGGTCGTGTCATAACCATAGGCGTGGTCTATCTCGTCGATGGGCCGGCGTCTATTGTTTGGGCATCTCCGATCTTTGGCACGGCAACCGTCTGGTCGCCGTGCCGTTCTGAAGGAAAGCGTATACGAGAACTATCGACCACTATTGCCGCGACAACATCGCCCCTAACATGCTGCGCCGTCCCACTTTACTCTAACAGTATCCTCCCTCATTCCCACTCGATCGCGCCCGCCGGCTTGCCCGTCACGTCGCACGCGACGCGATTCACGCCCTTGACCTCGTTGATGATGCGCGTGGCGGTCGCGCCAGGTAGCTCATGTCGCAAGGGTGGAAGTCCGTCGTCGCGCCGCCCCCTTCAAGCCCATTCGCCCTTGCGCATGATCGGCGTGCGGCCGCCGGCGGGGTCGAGGCCGTCGATGTCGATCCGGTCCGAGCCGATCATCCAGTCGATGTGGACCATGCCCTTGGCGCCGCCCCGCGCCGCGATGTCCTCCGGCGCGATCCGGATCTTAAGATGCAGCTGCATCGCCGGCGAGGGCGCGAGCCGCCTTGGGCTGAGGGCGCGCCAGCAAATAGAAAGCGGCGAAGTGTGTGATCATCAATATGGGCACGTAGATGATCGGGATCGCGTAGGCGGCGGCCAACTGCCCCGCCAGCGCCGGAAGGCCGAACTGGGCGCCGTGATAATAGTCGATGATGATGTCTCCTGCCCCCACGACATTGAAGGCGATGACGAATAGCCAGAAGAGCGGGCGCGTCCTTACGGTGAGAAGCGCGAGGACGGCGAGCAAGCCCGTTGCGAAGTCGCCGTAAGCGGCGAATGTCGCGAAGCCGGCGGGCAGATTGGCGCCGACGACGCCGGGAACAATGAAGACGAGCCCGAAGACGCGGAAGCTGTGCAGCGTGGCGATGGCGCGTTGCGCTTCGACCCGGTCCATCGTTTTGAGCCTAGGCCAGACGTATGCGCCGAAGCAGAGCAGCCACGGGACGTAACCTAAAACGAGATGCAACTGGAAGACGGTTGCCGGCGACATGTCGTCTCCTATGAGGTGCTAATTCACGCGGCCTCGAACACGGCGGTCAGGACGCCGAGCCGGCCTTCCATGAGGCTTCGTCCCAAGTTCGCGGAAAGCTGCGCGAAATCAGGCCCCATCACGACGCCGAGATTTGGCGAAGGCGGCGGCCCTGACGCGCGCAGCTTGGCGATCCAGGCCTTGGCGGTCTCCGTGTCGTCTTGCCATGCCAGCGTTCGGAAACCGGCCGGTTCGATCGCTTGGCGCGTCGCGGCGGCTGTCAAGAGAAAGCTCGTTGCCGACGCTCGCGCCCAGGGGAGCGGATAGTGCGGCTCGCCGCCGCTCGATACGACGTCGAAGGTCGCAAGCCTGGCGCCTGACTTCAGCACGCGCCGAATCTCGCGGTAGAGCCGCGCCCGGTCGGAGATATTCATCGCCACATGCTGCAGCAACACGACGTCGAAGCGGCCGTCGTCAAATGGAAGCTCGACCGCATTGGCGGTCTGGAACGTCACCTGCCCGCTCTGCCCCGTGCGCTCGGTGAGATAGCGCGCGGCGTCCACGAATGGCTCGCTGAGGTCGACGCCCATAACCCGGCAACCATAGGTCGCAGCCAGAAAGCGCGCCGGCCCGCCGACGCCCGAGCCGACATCCAGAACCGACATGTCGGCGGTAATCCCTGCGAGCTTGGCAAGCTCGGCGGTCGCCGCGAGCCCGCGGGTGTGAAACTGGTCGAGGGCGCCCAGCTGCTGGGGCGTGAGCCGCCGATCCTCCGGCCCGAGGGCCGTGAGCGCCGACTTCAGCCGCTCGGTCAGGCCGGTCGCCCGGTAGTGGTCGCGCACGCCGTCAAGGATGTCGTTCATTTCGGGCTCCGCTCAGGATTCAGGCTGTTGCCGTCGCATGGGCGCGGCGGCAGGTTTGCAAGCCACATGTAGGATCGCTTCCAGCGCGCGACTATTCGCGATAATGTAGACGGCCTATGAAGCAGAACTTCACAGTCAGGCACGGCGCGCTCGAAGGCGTGGAGGCGTTCCTGACCGTTGCCCAGCACCGCAGTTTTCGCAGAGCGGCCGCGGAGCTCGGGGTGACTCCATCGGCCATTAGCCAGGCGGTCCGCGCAGTCGAGGCGCGCGTCGGCGCCGCGCTCTTCATCCGCACAACGCGCAGCGTCGGTCTGACGGAAGCCGGCGAACGATTCCTTTCGCGCGCGAAGCCCGCCTTCGCGGAGCTCGTTGCAGCAAGCGAGGTCGCGCGTGAACTCGGGCAACGTCCAGCCGGACTTTTGCGCCTCTCCGTTCCCCGAGCCGTCGTCCCGCTGATCTTGGAGCCGGTGATCGCCTCTTTCTGCCGGGCCTATCCCGAGGTCGAGGTGGAGATCGCCGCAAGCGAGGAACTGGTCGACCTCGCGGCCGATGGGTTCGACGCCGGTATCCGGCTGGGCCAGTTCGTCGCCGCCGACATGGTCGCAGTGCGGCTGACGCCGCCGTTCCCGCTCGTGGTCGTCGGCAGTCCCGATTATCTACGCCGACGGAAGCGGCCGGAGCGTATCGACGATCTGCGCGGCCACGCATGCCTGCGCATGCGCCGCTCGAATGGGTCGATCGCGCCCTGGCCATTCGTCGACGGCAACAAGACGGTCGAGGCAATCGTCTCAGGGCCGCTGGTCGCGCACGACTACACGACGCTCCTCGGCGCGGCCGTCCAAGGCGTGGGACTTGCGCAGGTCCCCGGCCCGCTCGCCAAGGCGCCGATTGCCGCCGGCCGATTGCAAGCGTTACTGACGCCTTTCGCCGTCACAACGCCAGGGGTTTTTCTGTACTACCCAAGCAGACGTCAGGTCTTGCCCAAACTGCGCGCATTCATCGAGCACGTCAGATACCAAAGCGCTGACACTCCGAGTGACGCAACAATTGGACGGAGGCTACCCGCGCGCCATGGTGCAAACCGCTCTTGAGGAAGCGGCGCGCTGAACAGTGATCATAGCGCCTTGCTGAAACGTTCAGGCGAGCCCGTTCAAGCCCATTCGCCCTTGCGCATGATCGGCGTGCGGGCGCCGGCGGCGTCGAGACCGTCGATGTCGATCCGGTCCGAGCCGATCATCCAGTCGATATGGATCATGCTCTTGTTGCCGCCCCGCGCCGCGATCTCCTGGGGCGTGAGCGTGTCGCCGTCGACGAAGCATTTGGAATAGCATTGGCCGATCGCGATGTGACAGGCGGCGTTCTCGTCGAACAGCGTGTTGAAGAACATCAGGCCGCTTTGCGAGATCGGCGAGGAGTTCGGCACGAGCGCGACCTCGCCGAGCCGCCCGGCGCCGTCGTCAGTGTCGAGCACTTGTCTCAAGACCTCCTCGCCGCGCGCGGCCTTCGCCTCGACGATGCGCCCCGCCTCGAACCTGACCGCGATGCCGTCGATCAGCGAGCCCTGATAGGACAGAGGCTTGGTGCTGACGACATGGCCCTCGACCCGCCGCGCATGCGGCGTCGTGAAGACTTCCTCGGTCGGGATGTTCGGGTTGCAGGTCACTCCGTTCTTCGCCGTCACGGCGCCGCCCTCCCACGCGTGGCCCTCGGCGAGCCCGATGGTCAGATCCGTGCCCGGGCCCGAATAATGCAGGGCGTGAAATCGCTTGCCGTTCA
Organism: uncultured Alphaproteobacteria bacterium; assembly: GCA_963768555.1. Lineage (GTDB taxonomy): Bacteria > Pseudomonadota > Alphaproteobacteria > Rhizobiales > Beijerinckiaceae > Roseiarcus. Next base: position 27,983 of record CAVYIZ010000011.1, on the reverse strand, counting down.
GCCATTCCGTCCGGCGCCTCAAGACCGCGTTGTGCGCGCTCCACGCCGCGATCGGATCGTCGTTGTCGACGCGCGAGGCCGCGAAGATCGCCTCCGCCAGCTTGCCGACGGCGACGTCCTCCTCCTCGCCGGGAAAGACCCGCTTCGCCCAGGAGGGGGTCGGACAGGCCACGATGTTCCAATTGATGTCGAAGCCGGCGATTTTTTCCAGGGCGGGCTGATAGGCGATGGAGTTGGCCTTGTTGGCGCGCGCGACTTTGGCCGCGTCTTCGCCGGCGAGCAGCATCGGGTCTTCGCCGACGATCGCGAGCCGGGCGGTATTTGCGGCGAAGGCCTTGGCGACGCCCTCATAGAGCCAGCCGGGCGCGCGGTCGAAACTCCCGTCGGACGCGAGGCGGAATTGGGCGAGCGTCAGCTCCTCGTCGGAGAGGATCGGCGTCACGAGGCCCCCGCCCGCCTTGTAGGCCTGCTCCGCGATCCGCCGCGCCAAAGGGAGCGCCGCGACCGGCGCCGTGAGGAAGAGGTCCTGGCCCGGCTGAAGCCGCAACCCGACCTTGACCGCCGTCTCGGCGAGCCGCTCGAGCTTGGTCGGCTCGATCGAGGGGAGATTGCGCGGATGGGTGGTCATCGGAACTCCAGCGAAAGGCTTTCGTGTCCGGGATCATGCCGCAAGAGAGTGGCGGCCCGAGGGCCGTCGGGCTCGCCGACGGACCGAGAAGCCGAAGTTTTGCGCGGGCTCACACGGGCCTTTGGGCTGTGCGGCCGCGGGCGTCGCCTCGTCTCCGATCATTTTTTGCTGTCGGGTCGACGCCGCACGGGACATCGCCGCAAACGCACCCATGCGGCTCGGCGCGCTCTGTTGGGCGAGCGGATTGCCGCCATGTCTGAACAGACGAGAGCTATGCGAGAACAAACCCGATGATGAACACGACAATCATCGACGGATGACGGTCGCCTTGAGAAAACGTCTTTTCATGACCTTGAAGGTCTCGAACGTTGCTGAAAGTTTCGATATACTACAAATAATATTAGTATATAAGCCATTTCGCTCCGCTTCAGCTTCCGGCCGCGCGACACAACCCCGGCTGGCCTCAACGGCGCCTCCGCTCCCGGACGCCCAAAAGGTACAGTTCTTGCGCCTAACGCTTTGAGATCGCTTCGGCGCGACCAAAACTGCGCGGACGGCGTCCGAGCCGGCCTCACGAACTCAACATCAGACCGTTCAATCATCGGCCTTGACTGCGCCGACTTGCGCTTTTGACAAGCCCGAGTTTTCCACCGCGGCTGCAACGAACCGGAGCGCCGCCGACGGAGTCCGTCGGCGCCCGCGTCATCTCATCGGCAGGGGTCGCATGAGCCCGCCTTCGGTCCAAAGCGCATTGAGACCCCGATCCAGATGGTAGGGCCCGCCCGTCGTGCGTTGGAAGATCTCGCCATAATTGCCTGTCGCAGCGATCACTTTGGCGGCCCAGTCGTGCGCCAGCCCAAGCGCCTGAGCCGTCGCGAAGTCGTGCCCGAGCAATTGCTCGGCTCGCATGTCTTCCCGTTTCAGCGCCGCCGACACGTTGGCCTGCGTGATCCCCAACGCTTCCGCCCCGATCAGCGCGCTGACCGTCCAGTCGACCGCCAGGCCGAACTTCTGATCCCCATAGCGATAGGCGGGGACAATCGGGCTCAGCCCGAACCGATCCGGCAGGAACACAAAATCGCTGGTCAGCGCATGAAAGTTGGCGCGCGACTCGGCGAGCCGCGACTCCATCGCCGTGCCCGCCTCGCACCGGCGGACAGCCACGGCCGCATCCATCTCGCCCTGTTCCGAGTGCGTCATCAGCGCGTAAGGAACGCCTCGCGCGGTCATTTCGTCGCGCAGCGCGCGCTCAGGCGGGCTCATGTCGAGGGCGCAGATGAGCTTGTCGCGCAAGCCCGCCAGTTCGGTGATGCCGCTCAGCTTCGACACCATGACACGCTGGGAGTCGTAGAAGATCGGCGGTCCGAACCCGATGCCGTAATGGACTGCGGTCGAAGCCGAAGGCGAGACGCCGATCGCGAGCTGGATCTTGCCCGCCTCGAGCGCGCTCAACGCCTCCGGCTCGGCTGGAAACGCCTTCATCGTCAGGCTGTCCGCGTCGCCGAAGATCGCGACGGCCACGGCGCGGCAAATCTCGGCTTCGAGGGCTGAAAGATTGCCGTGGACGTCCTCTCCATTCCAGTCGTCGGCGGCCAGGACAGTACCGCATTCGATGCGGTGAGCGGCGCGGACAGACTCCAATGTTTGAGCATGCGCGACGCCGGCCTGCGCCAGCAAAAAGCCGGCCGAGAGGCCTGGAAGGGCGAAGAGGCCCGGAAGAAAGCGAGTCATCGACAATCGCAACGAAGCCTGAAGGGAAGCGAGAATGGAGGCCAAGACCTCCATCCTCGCGAAAGGTGATCTCCGACAGGACGCCTCGAGCCGAAAATGGATCAGGGCGTCCACGTTCCGGAGGTCGGCATGCCGGGCGATTGGGTCGGACGCGGATTGACGTCAATCGGATACGGGTCGATGGGCTTCCCCGCCTTGTAGGCTTCCAGTGACGGGAAATCGGTCGGCAGGATGCCGATCGCCTCGCAGGCGCCGTTGGTGTAGCCGTTCGGCGAATAATTCGCCTTCGCCAAATGAGGCAGCGTTGCGACCACCGTCGCCGGAATCGACGCCCGCGTGGCAGGAACCGGCGGCTTGAATCCGCGCAGGATGTCATAATCGAAAGCTTCGGTCAGGTCGCCGACGTCGTTGTCTGGATCATCGGAAGGACCAAGGTTCGGCTGTCCCAGTGTCTTGGCGCCGAGCTCGCGCCCCTTCACTTCGTCCGGCAGCGAGGCGAGCGGCACGAGGCCGAACAGTTCGTCGATGAATTTGATCACCGAGCCGTGCTCGCTGTATTGATGCGAAATCTCGCCGGACGCTGCATAGGGCGAGATCAGAATTGTCGGGATACGCGGACCGGCCGCAAGCTGCGAGCCGTCGGCGAACGTGCTGCGGCGTTCCGGCGAGACATGATCATAGAACCCGTCGGTCTCGTCGTAGGTGATGATGATCGCGCTTTCTGGCCAGTAGGGACTGTTGGCGATGTCGTTGATCGCCTTGGCGGCGAACGCCTCGGAGATCTGCTGGTCCGAGTAGGCCGGATGATCGTCGTTGCCGAGAAACGCATGCTGGATGGCGGGCGTCGGATCGACCGGAACCAACCCGTCGTTGTTGTCGTAGCCGCCGCGCAGATAGAACACGCCGCCGTCGCGCGGCAGCCATCGGCCTTCGACGGCCTGGAAGAAGTCCCTGGCGCCGTGCAGGTTGTTGTTCAGCACCTGCGGATTGTCGGCGAGATAGCCGAAATACTGTGGGCCGTTGTGATGCAACACATAGCCGGTATACAGGCCCGGGATGTTGGTCGGGTTTGGCGTGCCCGTATTTTGAGGTTCGTAGGGTAGACGCATCGTTGGCGTTGAAGCCCTGCTGATACCAGCCCCAGCTGACCGCAGGGTCGCCGGACGCAATGGTCTTGATGTCGTCCTGAACGTCCAGCAGGTCCGCGCTGGGGTTCGGATCGGACGCGATGGTCTTCTCGATGTCCCGACCCATGAACGATAGGGGCAGGGTGGCGAAGGTCAGGTTCAGGGTCGGGTTGGCAGGATTCTCGTCGAAGTTATACGGGGGCTTGACCTTATTCGCGTCCAGGTTCGAGCCCGGAAACGGGCCCGGATCGCCGACAATCGGCACGTACGCATTGCTGTCGGTCGGCATGATATTCGAGCCGAAGCTGGCGCCGAGCGGGTTCGGGAAGGCCGAGTTCGCATAGGTTACCGTCGGGCCTTCATTGTTGTGAAGCGCCCATTGCGTCTGACCGGACTGGCCGGCGATCAGCGCAATCGCATTCGGGGTCGACGGGCCGACGATCGTCTGATGGAAGTTGTCGAACAGCGCGAAGTTGTTCGCCCACAGCCACATGAATGGGATCGTGTCGCAATCGATATGGCCGATGTCCGTCTCGGCTTTCTGCTTTTGCGCGAGTGAGATTGCGGTCGCCGCCGCGTCCTTCGAGGTTACGATGTTGCGACCCATTGGTCGTCAGGCTTTCCTGATCCATCGCGTAACGATCATTCGCCGCGACGCCGGTCGTCGGATCGATATCCAGGCTGTTCGCCATGCCCTGGTGGCTGTGATCGACCGAAATCTCGTCGGCGGGATAGATCGGCACGACCTTCCCTCCCGAGGTGGTGACGGCTTGCGGCATCAGGAATGGGGAGATCGTCACGGTGTTGAGCGAGGTATCGAGGTATTTTTGCGCGAAACTGGGCGTCGCGTTGGCGGGCTTCACCCCCTCCGGCGCGGTGAAGAGGCCGTTCGCGCCCGGGAAAGTGCCGAAGAAATGGTCGAAGGATTCGTTCTCGTGGAAAATCACGAAAACATACTTCACTCTTTGGCGCAGAAGCGCGACCTTTTCCTGCAGCGTCAGCTCTTGTTGGTTGAAGCCTTGGTTCTGCTGCCCCTCGTTCTGGCTGGGGCCGCCTTCTCAGCCATCCCCTCATTTTTCGTCGCAGCCAATTTGCAACCTCAGATACGTATCTTGATCCCGAGATACTCGCCTTGCGAGTCTTGCGTCACCGGATTTTGCGTCACGATCATCGCTGATGAGGGCGTGTCAGTCCAAAAGCCGCGTTTTCGTTCCCTTGATCGCACGTTGAAGAGCCAAAAAGTGCCGAAATCAGGCCATTTTTAAAATGAGGGGATTCATGAGGCCGCCTTGCGCCAGCGAAACCGTGGCGCTCGACAGGATCGCCAACGTCCCGAGCAACGCGGTCGTGCACTTGAAAAACCTTGAAACAAACATCTTGGATCCTCTCACCTTAGTGATTGTCGGCAAGCAATAGATCGCGCCGTTATGTCTTCGGCATGAAGGAGACATGACGTTTTGCTAAATTGCGTGGGCTGCCCGTCGAAAAATGTCGCGTACATTCTGCGCCGAACGAGTCCTCGTGCGGCGATCGACCGCACGAGGACAAGGTCAGATGAACGTGTGATGGAGGTCGGAATCCGAAAGCAGAATTCTCCGGTCTCGATGTCGCGCGCGCCTTTCCGAAGCTGCTCATCGCCGATCGCGGCGAGATCGCGATTCGCATCGCCCGCGCGGCCGCGATCTCCGGGCTGATGGAGGCATCGGTCTCGACGTTGGCGCCGCTCCTCGCCGTCGCCTTCGCCACCCGGGACACTTGGCAGACGCTGCTGGCCGGAGCCACCTCGAGTCGGGCCGCGCAGTCCCGCGGCAGCCGCCGCTCGGCAATGTTGAGGCCAGCGAGGATTTTGATGCGAGAAATCAGCGCCTGCGGCAGCGCGTGCGCCGGCGCCGGCATCCTTCCCAACAGGCCGTCGACGCGCATGCGCACATTGAGAGCATTGCGCATGGGTTCGATGTGAATGTCGCTCGCCCGCAGGTCGTTCGCTTTTTCAAGAAGATCTTGACGACGCGGATGATGGCGCGCCGCTGGCGAGGTCGCGCAGGCTGTCGACACTTTCCTCCGCGGGAAGCCTGGCCGACGGACGTCGCCGCCGAGCCCTCCTCCCGACCCAGGCGCGCCGACAAGACTTCGCCGATATCCTCGAACAAGCGACCGAGACCAGGATCGGGCCGCCAAGCACGATCTGCGCGCCTCGTTGGGCGGCGATGTCGGTCGGATCGGCGACGGCGCGGCCGAAACGTCTCTCGCCGCAGTCGAAAGGAAACATCATCGCATCGCGCAAAAAACGTCATGAGAAACGCTCAACAAGCGAAGCAGAAGCCATAAGCTCCGGCAGGGACATCCGCGGATACCCATAATATTCCGCGACCTTGTCGGCGAATTAACCAGCAGAGAGGCCGAAAGGCTCTCGTACAGATCGGATCGTTTTATGTTCGCCTGCGCCATTCGGTAGATCAGATAGATTACCGTTCGCGGCCCATGATCCTGAACGGATCCCATTGAGATGATTGACGAAGCCGAGCAATAGTTCGACGGAAGAACCAAATACTTCAGAAGTTCTGTTTGTATCTTTCATGAGACTTCTACAAAGGTTTTATGACAAGTTCGGGATTTGTCTTCCTTGACAAGGCATCGAGTTTAATGATTTTTCGCGCGTCGCTCAACGTGTGAAGCGTGCATCGTGTATGGGGACTGAGTGGCCCAAAAGTTCAGTCTCGCCCGCGTCTTATCGCCCGCGTGTTCTGGCGACGGCGAGCCTGATTGCGCTCGCGGGCTGCAACACGACCTACCTCGAGCAGCGCACCGACCAGCCGCAAAACGCCGCCGACATTATGCGATCCACCGATCTGCAGCCGCGATACCCGCAGCCGACGGGCACCGTCGATACTGGCGGCGCCTCGCCCAAGCCCTTCTCATTCTTCGGCTCTCGGCGCCGGCGCCGGCGCCGGCGACCAATACGCCCGCGCCCGGCTCCATGGAGGTTGAGGCGGAAGGAGGGGGTTACACGCTCAATTTCGAGGATACTCCTGTAGCGAACGTCGTCAAATCGGTCCTCGGCGACGTCCTCGGCGTAAGCTATGTCATCGATCCACACGCGCAGGGCTCGATCACCCTCTCCTCCGGGCGGCCGATCGCCAAGAAAGACATGCTGTTCGTGCTCGAGAACGCGTTGCACGCCAACAACCTCAACATGGTGCGCGACGGATCGGGCTATAAAATCGTGCCGGCCAACGACGGCGGCGTCGGCGCGGTCGATCGCGCAGAGGGCGGCGTGGAGCCCGGATACGGCATGACCGTCATCCCGGTGCAATATGTCTCCGGAACGACCCTGTCGAAGCTGTTGGAGGGCTTCGCCTCGCGCCCCGGCGCCATTCGAACCGATCCAACCTGCAAGCTCCTGATCGTGCTCGGCACCGGGAGCGAGCGTCAGGCCGCGCTCGACACGGTTCGCAGCTTCGACGTCGACTGGCTGCAAGGACAATCAGTCGGCATGTATCCAGTGAAGAACAGCACGCCCGAGCCGGTCGTCGGCGAACTGGAAAAGATCATGGACACGGGCGAATTGGGTCTCGGCCACGGCCTTGTGAAGTTTGAAGCGGTTGGGCGCTTGAACGCCATTCTCGTCGTCGCCTCGAAGCCCGACCTGTTGCGGAACGCAGCCCGGTGGATCTCCAGAACTCGACGAGCCGTCGCAGGCGAGCGCGAGCGTCAAAGTCTACAAAGTGCGTTACGCGCGCAGCAGATCGCGGAATGCTTACGCAGATATTCACTGCCGGCGCCGGCTCCGCAGAGGCCCCGACGAATGAGATCGCTCCGTCGTCGGGCGTGAAAGCGCTGACGACCACGCAACGTCTCACCGGTGGAAAGCCTCCGGACTCCAATAACCCCGCGCCAGGCGGGGCCGGCGCCGGGTCCAATGGGCGAGGAGCCGCCGGTCAGTCCGGCGGGGTTCCCGTGGCGACGCTCAACGCCGAACTCAGCGCTCTCGGCTTCGGCCAGGGCGGAGCCGGCGGACCGCAGTTGCCCAACGTCCGGATAACCGCCGATACGGTCAACAACTCGGTGCTGATCTACGCAAACGCCGAGGAATACAAAACCATCGAACGAACGCTCAATCAGCTGGATCGGCCGAAGCTGCAGGTCGTAATCGAGGTCACCCTCGCCGAAGTGACGCTGAACCAAGAGCTCAATTACGGGGTCCAGTACGCTCTCTCCAACGGCGTCCTCTCCAACACGCTGAGCGGGCAGATACCAAGCCTTGTGAACAATTACTCTTCGAGTCCGTCCGGGCCGCCGCTGACCGGCGGCCTCAATGTGATCGTCGGCAACGGCGTGTTCCCGCGCGTCGTCATCAACGCGCTGCACAACCTGACCGACGTCAAGCTGATCTTCGACAGTTAACGCATGTATTCGACGCGTAAGTTATTGATATGATTTGAGCGGAGGGTGCGCGGACGAGAAAATGTAGTGCCGCGTTTTGTGTCGATTTCGCTTGATTCTTCGGGAGTGGCGGCGGATTTCTGTGCGCACCGACATCGAGTTCGGCGACAGGCTTTCCGCCATGTATTTCCGCAAGAAGACCTCTGGTGGTCGCGCTTATCTGCAGATCGTCGAGAGCCCGCGCGAGGGCGCGGCGGTCCGCCAGCAGGTGATCGCGACGCTCGGGCGGGTCGAGGACCTGCAGGAGAGCGGGCAACTGGAGCGCCTTCTGCGCTCGGGCGCGCGGTTTGCCGACAAGGCGATCGTGCTCGATGCGCTCGACCGCGGCGAGGCGACGGTCGTGGCGACGAGGCGCGTCGGTCCGGCGCTCGCCTTCGAGCGGGTGTGGGAGGAGGCAGGCTGCCGGGGCGTGATTGAGCGCCTGGCGAGGGCGCGCAACCATGAGTTCTCGCTGGAGCGCGCGGCGTTCCTGACCGTGCCGCACCGCCTCGTTTGCGGCGGCTCGGACCGCGCCGCCGACCGCTGGCGCGAAGACTACCGCATCGACGGCGTCGACGGGCTGGAACTGCATCATCTCTATCGCACGATGGCCTGGCTCGGCGACGAACTCCCAAAAGACCAGCAGGAGGCCGCGACGCCATTTTCGCCGCGCTGTGTGAAGGACGTCCTGGAGGAGGAACTGTTCGCCGCCCGGCGCGACCTCCTGACCACGCTCGACATCGTGTTCATGGACACCACCAGCCTCTATTTCGAAGGCGCGGGCGGCCAGACGCTGGGGAGGCGCGGCTTCTCCAAGGATCACCGGCCCGACCTCAACCAGATGATCCTGGCCGTGCTGCTCGACGGCGACGGCCGCCCGGTGTGCACGGAGATGTGGCCCGGGAACACCGCCGACGTGACGAGCCTGATCCCGGCGATCGACCGCCTGCAGCGGCGCTTCCGCATCAACCGCGTCTGCGTCGTCGCCGACCGCGGCATGATCAGCGCCGAGACGATCGCCGAGCTCGAGGCGCGCAAGCTCCTCTATGTGTTGGGCGTGCGCGAGCGGACCGACAAGCTGGTGCGCGAGCTCGTGCTCGACGATCCCGCGCCGTTCGTTCCCTTCGTCCTGTTGAAGTCGAGGCGCGAGGTCGACTACGAGGCCAAGGCGGTCACGCTCGCCGGGCGGCGCTACGTGGTGTGCCGCAACCTCGATCAGATGGCGAAAGACGCCGCCGACCGCGCGACCATCGTCGCCGCCCTGGAGCGGCAGCTGAAGAAAGGCGACAAGAGTCTCGTCGGCAACAAGGGATACCGCCGCTTTCTCGTCGATCCGGAGGGCGACGGCTTCGCCATCGACCGCGAAAGGATCGAGGAGGACCAAAAATTCGACGGCGTGTTCGTGCTGCGCACCAACGCCCATCTGTCGCCGCTGGAGGCGATGCTTGTCTACAAACAATTGTGGACCGTGGAACGAACCTTCCGCACGACCAAAAGTCTGCTCGAGACGCGGCCGATCTACCACAAGCTGGACGAAACGATCCGCGGCCACATCGCGTGCAGCTTCCTCGGGCTCGTGCTCAAGAAGGAACTGGAAGACCGGCTCGCCGCCGACACGGGCGCCCCGCCTCCTGGCCGGCCGTGATGGCCGACCTCGACTCGCTCACCGAGACCGCGGTCGAGCAGGACGGCAAGCGCTTCCTGCTGCGCTCGGCCCCGCGACCCGGCGCCAGCCACGTGCTCTCCGCCCTCGGTATCGCCCTGCCGCCGACGATGCGCCAGATCCCGGACGCCTGATTTACGCGCCGCTTCCGTTTTGTAGTGCCACGCCCGCGTCCCAACGCGCTTTTGCGCGCGCGATCAATAACTTCGCTCAGAGCACTGTCGAAGATCAGTCAAGATCTTGTCCAATCCATCGCCTTGTCGTTGTCGACAACGGCGAAGCGACGCTCGAGGTCGGCGACCAGGTCCCGATCTCCACCGGCAGCGCGACCGTGCTCAGCGCCAACAACGCCGTCGTCAACACGGTCGATTACAAGAACACGGGCATCATCCTCCATGTGCAGCCGCGGGTGAACTCGAACGGCTCCGTCCTGCTCGACATCGATCAGGAGATCAGCGCCGTGCAAAACCCGGGCAACACGAACAACCCGAACCTCACGCCCACGATTACCGAGCGCAAGGTCAGCAGCGAGATCTCGGTCGTCAGTGGACAGACCGTGCTGCTCGCCGGGTTGATCCAGGACGAGCAGGACAAGTCGCGCCAGGGCATACCGATGCTCAACCAGATCCCCTTTGTTGGCGCGGCATTAGGCACGACGGGAACGTCGCAGGTGCGAACCGAACTCATCATGTTCATACGGCCGCAGATCATCCGGGACGGAGTGGACGCGTCGATGGTCGCCGAAGAGCTTCGCGCCAAGATGCGCGGCGGCAAGGTGCAGGCCGTCACCCCGGCCGCGCTCAATGTCCTCGCAAGGCCGCTGCAGTGAGTTTCACGCCGCCGCCGGGTGGGGCAAGGCGGCGCGCGCGACGCGGGCTAAGGTTTTCAAGCGATCCCTCGTCGGCGCCGCCGGCGTCTTCGCCGCCGCGGCGAGCCTGCACGCGGCGCCAGGGATCGCCGGACTGTCGGGCGGGTGCGATCCAAAGTGATGCAATCATGCTGCGGATTTTTGTGATAGGGAGGGGCGGTTTTGATTTGCGGGCGAGCTGTTTTGGCCGCGCTTGCTCCAATAGGCGTCCCAGTCGCCGTTGATACGGGTGACGCGCAGGGCGAGCATGGCGTCGGCGCGCTCGACGCGCCACCAAGCTCCTGGCAGCTTCAGGCGCTTCTGTGCGATATAGCGATGCGCGCTTTCGATCTCTCCGGAGCCGATCGGCAGATCCCTGGCCAAGGCGTCACGATAGTCGAGTTGGTTTTTCCGACCGCTCAAATAGCGATGGCAAGTTCGGACGGGAGCTTGATCGTCGGCCAACTGCGGGGGCTCCAAGTGACGAGCGAGCGCCTGCAGCGTCTTCTCCAAATGCCCTGTCTTGAGAGCCTCCTTTTGCGCCTCCATCCAGGCCTCTTTCGCGGCGGCGTCTGGCGCAATCGCCTTGACGGCGGCGCTCAAATATTCGCAAACATGATAAAAATCAATCAAATAGCCGCCTTGTGGGCCGAATTGCGCTTCCACCTGACCCACGATCCAGGCCGCTCCGTCCCCGACCGCGTGAACGCGGGAATCGGCGCCGAAGCCGGCTCGAACCGCGCATCCGAGAAGTTGCCGTCCGGCGGTTTCGACACCGCCCTCGATCGCGCCGGCATAGATTGGCGTCCGGCTCCCCTTGGCGTGCGCGAGAGAAATCTTGGCTTCTCTCCACGACAGCGTCTTGCCTTTGCGCTTGTCCTTCTGGCGGGCGTCCGGCTCCACGATGGGGATCATGCCGCCATCGGTTTCAGCAACAATGTCCTTGTGACGCCCTGGCGCTTCGGGAAAATCTAGCGAGATCTTGCCGGCTTCGAACATGTTTCCGGCATGGCCGAGTGTAACCCTCTGGATCGTGCTCTCTCCGATCTCGAAGCCGTAGTGCTCGCGCAACTTGGCGCGCGCCAGAGCGAAAGGCTGATCCGCGGCGAAGTCGACGATCGCGCGCTGTAGTGGGCCTGAACAACCCCGAGAAACGACTTTCGCGCTGCGCATGAACGGGCGAACGCGCTTCTTCTCGAACCGGTATTGCGGCTCTAAGACCGCGACCTCGCCGAATTTCGTATGCCAGCGGAGTTTTTTTTACCTTGGCGATGCATCTGAGCTTGTCGACGAATTTCTCGTTCCGTCGCTTCGACCTGGTTCTCGGCCCATCCCTGCATCGCCTCCCGCCCCAACAGCCGCATCTCCTCCACGATCCGCTCCTCGACCGCATCGGCCTCCTTGAAGTTTCCCTCGCTGTTCTCTATCGCCTCAATTATCGACGCGAATCGATCGCGAAGACCAGGGTGCGCCTTGAGACTGGCCAAAATCGCCTCGTCGCTGAGTGTAGCGGCCGTCATCTGTTAAATTCCCATCCGTTTCCAAATCCGAACCTTACTCCGCATCACTTTTAATCGCACCCCTGTCGGGCGCCGGTCTTGCGCTGATCGTGTTGGCGGTCGCCGTCATCGATTCGCGACGGCTCGTGATCCCCGACGAACTGAGCGCGCTGGCCGCCGCGCTCGGCCTGGTCAATGTCTCCTTCGAGCGATGGGAGGAAATGCTGGCGCCGGTTCTGGATGCGCTGATCCGCGGGACCGTGTCGGCGGCGCTCTTTTTCGCCTTTCGTCTCGTCTACCGGCGATTGCGGGGACGCGAGGGGATCGGCTTCGGCGACGTCAAACTGGCGGGCGTCGCCGGAATCTGGCTCGATTGGATCAGCCTGCCGGTCGCGGTCGATATCGCGGCCCTGACTGCGCTCGGGTCGTCGCGTCACGAGTCATTCTCTCGCGCCGCGCCCCAGACCCTTTGGCCAAATTGCCGTTCGGAACGTTCTTCGCTCCTGCGATCTGGTTGTGCTGGCTTCTGGCGCGCTGGCGCAGCTACTAGCCTGGATTATGCGCGGCGGGTTGGCGGATGTAGCTTAAATATCTGATGTCATGTAGAATTTGGTTATCGAAGCCGATTCGCGCGATTTCAGTTAGGCCACCCCCGCCATGAATGATCCTATGCTGCCGTTGCCTGGTCTGTCACCGGCGCCGGGCTCCTGCCGAAGGTCGGACGTGACCGGGGTTGGGGCCTTCAGTGCCGGCCCGTACTCGATCCGTGCAAGAGCAGCGCTGCTCGATCTGTCACCGTCCGATCGGGAATTGTGCTCGCAATCGACGATCTCGCGGCTCAAGAATCTGCCGAACGTTCGCGCCTTGCTGCGCATGGGCCGGGCTAGGAGCCTGTCCGAATAATGCAAAAATTGAGCTCCGGACACAGCATATAGTACTACGAAACAATAGCGTGTTCCATATATAGTATACTTCCTTCAAAAAACCGATTACTCGGACAGGCTCCTAGCGTCGCCGCCTCCGATCAGGAGACTCTGAGCGATTCAATATCGCGCCGAAAGCGGCCCTTCCCTACGGATGGCGATCGGCGCCCAGGCAAAGGCGCGGCGTTGAGCTTCGGCGAGCTGGTCGAGCGTCAGTTTCTGCGCGACCGCGTCGCGCATGCGCGCCCAATAGTCGCGCTCTTTTGCGTTGGCTTGCGACGCGGCGAGGTTGAGCCAGACCTCGGCCTGAACCCAGTCCTGTGGCACGCCGAATCCCTTGTCGAAGAGCAGGCCGAGCAGGAATTGCGCCGTCGGCGCGCCCTGCTGGGCGGCCTGGTTGAGCCAGTTGGCTGCGACAACGTAGTCGCGAGGAACGCCGAGGCCATTCTGGTACATATAACCGATGTACGTTTCTGCAATCGGCACGCGCGTTCGGCCTCGACGAGCAACAGCGGCGCGGCGCGGACGTAATCGTGACGCGCAAAAGCGCGCACTCCGCCGCTTAGCGTATCGGCCTTCGCGCTCGAGGCGAGACACAGCACGACCAGAGCGAGGGCGGAGGCAAGACCGCGTATGGCGCCGGCCCGCTGATCGCCCTCGGGCGCGATTCGATATGCCGTCGCGACCACTTGCCGTTACTCCCCGACGCCTCAGCCATCCCCTCATTTTTTCGAGGGCCAAAATGCAACTGGAGGTTGGCATTTTGATGCGGCGAGTTCTCGTATGACGAGTCCTGAAGTGCAATCGTCGAGAGAGAGGTCGCGCCACGACAAACGCGGGGCCTTAGGGCTCCCCATTCGCTCTACGTGAGGGCCGAAAAGCGCCGAAATCAGGCCGTTCTCGAAATGAGGGGATTCCTGAGCCCCGACGCCTCTTTAACATCCAAGTTTGCGCCGCTCACTTCCTATACGGCCGACGCATGAAAGTTCTTAGACGCCTTGATGACACTGTAAGCAGTTGAAATCCCGCTTCTACCGCCGATTACACACAAAAGAACGAGCGACATAATTCTGAAGGACGCCCGACACTGGCGCCTCTAGCTTATTTCTCGCCCATTAACTCTGATTAACGGCGATTTACTTTAGCTCGGAGGAAGTTCATGCACAAGCGAGCATTCGGGCAGCATCTGCGCTACGGCGCGGTCGTAACAACAACGATTTTAGGTCTCGTTGGCAGCCAGTCCGGCATGGCGCAGACCGCGCCAAACGCCACGCCGTTCGGCCCCAACAGCAGTGACGCAGCCACCAAAACGCCGATCAAGCACGTCATCATCATCATCATCGGAGAAAATCGCACCTTCGATAATGTCTTCGCCACCTACGTGCCCAAAGCCGGCGAGACCGTCTGGAATTTGCTTTCCCAAGGGATCGTCAAGCCGGACGGCACGCCCGGCCCGAACTATTCGAAGGCCTTGCAGTACAGCGCCTCGGACTCTGGCCTCTACCAGTTGGCGCCGCCGAAGACTCCTTATGCGACGCTGCCTCCCTTCCAGGTGGGCGGCCCGAGCACGCCCTACGGCTGCGCGTTGCTCGGGATCACCGTCACACCACCGGCAACCGATTGCAATATGCCCGCCAACGTGACGGCCGTGATGAAGTACGAAAACGGCCTCCCGCCGCCCCCGGCGCCATATTACTCATATCTGCTCACCGGCGGCACCGGCCAGACCAGCAGCGGCAACACCAGCAGCAAACTCGTACCCGACGCGCGCGTCTACTACGACGGCGAGGACGCGAGCAATTTGCCGCCCGGCCCCTTCCAATTGACCCAGACGACACATTCGCCGACGATGCCTTACGACGCGTATACTGCGATGTTCTTTTTCAATGTCCAGACGGCGGGTGACGCGCCCTATCTGAAGTCGCTCGCGGACGACTACACGATGAGCGACAATTACCACCAGGCGGTCCTCGGCGGCACCGGCGCCAACCACATCATGCTCGGCTCCGGCGATGCGATCTGGTTCAGCGACGGGGCGGGCAATCCTGCCGCGCCGCCGAACAATCCGGTCAATCCCACCATGCCGGGAACGCCCCTGCCCAATTACTCCTCCGCTCTGTCGGAAATCGAGAACCCGAACCCGATGCAGGGCACGAACAACTTCTATACCCAGGACGGCTACGGCGGCGGTTCGGGCAGCCCGAAGGCGACGGCGCCCAACGCGAACTACGGCGGCGGTTCCTACGTCGATTGCTCGAACCCTTCCCAGCCGGGCGTCGCGGCCGTCAGGGACTATCTCGCCGCCCAGAAGCCGAGCATCAATCCGAACTGCGAGGCCGGGCATTACTATCTCGTCAACAACTACAATCCCGGCTATTTCGGCGACGGCTCCAACGCGTACACAGACCCCAATACGAACAACACCGTGTATACGATCCCGCCGTCCGATGTGCGCGACATCGGCGTCGAGCTTTCCGAAACCAAGATCTCATGGGCGTACTTTGGTGATCAGTTTAACCTCTACCTCTCTGACCCCTACGGGCTGACATACCCCGCCCAACAATACTGCAACATCTGCAACTGGGCGCAGTATAATACAGAGATCATGACCAATCCGACTTCGCGCACACAGCATCTGCACGACACGAGCGATCTCTACGCCGGCATCGCGAGCGGCGATCTGCCGGCCGTCTCCTATGTCAAGCCGAGCGGCCTCGTCGACGGACATCCGGCGTCGTCGAAGCTGGACCTGTTCGAGGGCTTTGCCAAGAAGATCGTCGACGGGGTCAAGGCCAATGCGACGCTCTGGAATAACACCGCAATCTTCATCACCTTTGACGAAGGCGGCGGATTCTACGACTTCGGTTATGTGCAGCAACTCGACTTCTTCGGCGACGGCACCCGCATTCCGATGATCGTGGTGTCGAACTACAGCACCGGCGGTCACATCAATCACAGGTACACCGATCACGTCTCGACGTTGAAGTTCATCGAGGCGAACTGGGGCTTGCCCCCGATCACGGGGCGCAACCGGGACAATCTGCCGAACCCGGTCCCCTCGGACGCCAAATCCTACGTGCCCGTCAATCGGCCGGCGATCGGCGACCTGATGGATATGTTCGACTTCCACAAATAGGATTCGCGCCAACGCCGAGCACGGCCCGGCCCGCGTATTCCAAGCCAAGCCGCACAGTCGGAAAAAAAGCGGGGCCGCTCGATGGAGCGGCCCCGTCGCATTTGCCGATCCGAACGGCCGCGGATAGACGTGGACCTTGACCCGCGCCGCGACGCACCCTCTTCGCCCGCGCATGGAGTCTTGCCGCCATCACTGAACTTTTCGCGACGCTTTTTCGGGCCGGGGAACGGGTGGCGGCCGACGAAGTGCCCCGGCAGGCCGAGCTCGCGCCCCGGCGGGCGCACCTGGGCCTTGTTCCGGCGGACCAGGCGCTTCGGAGACTCGTTGTCCGGGCGGAGAGGTGGAAGGACCCCCGTCGCCCGAGACGAGCCTCGGCGCTCCCTCAGCCGTGTTCAGCCGAATGCGTCGCCGATCCGCTTGACGTTGGATGACCCTGATCTGGCGATAGGGGAGAGGGAAGTCGCCATCCACGCTGACGGACAACGCGATGTCCTCAGTCGTCCACGCCAAGTCGAGCGTCACCCAGGTCGCGCTGGCCGGCGCGCTGATTTCGTCATCCTCGAAGAGCACGAAGCGACTGCTGCCTGCAGTCAGCCCCGGAAATATCCTCACAGCCCGCGTCGGCTCGTCGTGCAGGCGCGAGAAGTCGTCGCCCGCGTCGGTCATCGGCAAGATCGCTCCCTCCCGGACGACGAGCGGCAGGCGGTCGAGCGGCGCCGCGAGCACCGTCTCGGCGCCTGCCGCGAGGGCCTCCTCGGTCCAGAAGTCGAACCAACAGCCTGGCCCCTTGGGCAGATAGGCCCGGCGGGCGCGCTCGCCCGGCGCGACGACCGGAGCCGCGAGGAGGAAGGGTCCCAGCATCAGGTCGTCGCTATCCTCGGCGCAAAACTCATCCCTTGGGAAGGCGACAAAGGTCGGGCGCAAGACGGGCTCGCCCTCGGTCGCCGCATGCATCAGGCTGTAGAGATAGGGCATCAGGCGGTAGCGCAGACGGATCGCCTCGCGAATCGCCGGCGTGGCCTCGGGATGGAGCCATGGCGAGGTGAAGACCTCGTCCGGCTTCCAGGAATTCATGATGAAGCGCGGATGCAGGAATCCCGCCTGCGTCCAGCGCACGAGAAGCTCGGCGTCGGGCGCGGGGCCGGAAAAGCCGCCGATGTCGTGCCCGATGTTGAACATGCCGGACATCGACATCTGCAGCCCCGTGCGCAGGTTCCACTTCAGCGAGCGCCAGCTCGTGGAGTTGTCGCCGCTCCACGTCTGCGCATAACGCTGAATCCCGGGGCAGCCCGCGCGGGTGACGCTGTACGGCCGCTCCAGCGGAGCGCAGCGGCGCTGCTCGTCGAGGGAGGCGCGCGTCATCAGGAGCGGCTGGAGCGGGCGTGCGAGATCGAGCGGCATAGGCTCGCCGAAGCCCGCGCAAACAGCGTCCTCGTTCGCGAGCCCGAATTCGTTGTTGTCGTTCCAGGCGGCGTCCATCCCGCTTTCAAGTACGTGTTCCCGCAATCCTCGCCGCCACCACTCGACGCCGGCGCGGCTGGTGAAGTCGATATGCGCGCCCTCGCCGTCCCAGAATTGCGAAACCGCGGGCTCGCCGTCCTCTCCGACGACGAAAACGCCGGCCGATCTGGCCTCGTCATAGCTTGGGTGGTCGTCGAGGAGGCAGGGTTTCAGATTGGCGACGACGCGCATTCCCGCTGCATGAAACTTCTGCAGCAGGGCCTTTGGGTCGGGATATTTGTCGCGGTTCCAGGTGAAGACGTAACGCCGGGGTCCGATCGAGGTGTAGCCCGACCCGAAATGGAACGCGCTGATCGGGATTTTCTCGGCGCCGCACCTGGCGATGAACGCTTCCATCCGCTCCTGCGCGTTGTCGCTGTCGGCGAGCGCCATCGCCGTCTGCGCAAAGCCCAGGCTCCATCGCGGCGGCAGAGTCGATGCGGCCCGTCAGGTCGAGGAATTTCCGGGTGACGTCGGCGATCTCGGGACCGGGGAAGACGTAATAGTCGAGATCGCCGCCCGGCGCTTCGTAGCTCCGGTAAGGGCCGTAATAGTTGTCATGCTCGCAACCGAGATCGAATGTCGCGATCGCCATGTTGTCATAGAAGATCCCGCTGGCGACGCCGGTTTCCCCGTCCCTTGCGATCAAGAAGGGCCAGTGCTTGTAGAGCGGATCGCCGCGCTCCGGGTCGAACCCGAGACTATCCATCATCGCCGTGCGCAGCCGCCGTCCGTGCAAGTCGAGTTTGCCGGTCTTGTCGCCGAGGCCGTAGAAGCGGTCGCGCTCGCCTCTCGCGAAGGCGTGGCGCATGCCCGATCGTCCAAAGGCGGTCGCGTGCGCCGCGCGTTCGCGCGCAAATACCCTGCCGTCAGGCAGCGCCCAGGTCAGGGCGAACGGCGCCAGCGCAATCGTCAGGCTCACGGCCTCCGTCGCCATGACGATGCTGTCGTCGGCGATGGCCTGCCTGACATCACACGTCGGCCAGCTACTCTCGTCGAGACGATCGCGACCTTCCCAGGGCGCATCCGAAAAACCGTAGCCGGGGACCATCCAGGTGCGCGGGGCAACCGGACGGCTGTTGCGCAAGAAAAGCACGCGCGCCAGATCGGGCAGCAGGAACAATATGCGGCACGATATTCCGTTGCCGCATTCCAACCGCACGCCGCGTTCGGCTTGTTCAACCAATTGTGCGCGGCGGAGCGGTCTCATGGGCGTCGATTGAACCCGAACTCGTTTGGGAGCATCGAGCCAGTTGTCGCACGCCACAGGATGCTCTGCGAACTCGAAAGCAAAGGGCGAACCCGGCGACGGCTCCGGCCCATGCGGGTGATTTCGCCTCTTTCACAGCCCCAGTTCGGTCAGGCCCGGATGGTCGTCGGGCCGGCGGCCGAGTGGCCAGCGGAACAGGCGCTCGGATTCGGCGATCCGCACGTCGTTGATGCTGGCATGACGCTCGGCCATATAGCCGTCGGCGTCGAACAGCCAGTTCTCGTTGCCGTGACTGCGCCACCACTGCCCGCTCGGGTCATGCGATTTGTAGACGAAGCGCACCGCGATGCGGTCGTCGACGAAAGCCCACAGTTCCTTGATCAGCCGGTAATCGAGCTCCCGCGCCCATTTGCGCTCGAGAAACGCCGCGATTGCATCGCGGCCGGAAAAGAACTCGTCACGGTTCCGCCAACGGCTGATCTCCGTATAGGCGTTCGGCACGCGCGAAGGATCGCGCGTGTTCCACGCATCCTCCGCCGCGCGCACCTTCTGCATGGCGGTTTCGCGGGTGAAGGGCGGAACGGGAGGTCGGGGGGTCACGGGCGCGTCCTTGGTTGCGCGGGACGGTGCGAGCGCGCGAGGCGAACGTCAAGGGGTAGCCGCGAATGTGTCGCCTTTCGCAGATTGCGATGCAGAGCGAAAAGTCAGTTTCGGATCCACGTGCGAGGAGCGGGCCGTAAGCTGCGAGACCTCCTGGTCCCGTAAAAGTAGCTCGAAAAAGTATCGTCACCGAACACCCTGATGTCGTCTGAGACCATGGAACCCGAGAACGATGTAGTGGCAGCGGAACGGCGAGGGGTATGGCTTTCCTGCCGGAACGACTCGGTCGTGAACCGTACTTCGATGAGGACGATTTGGGTTGACCGGTGCCGTTTCCGTGAAGACGACAGCCAAGCGCTGAGCGATGTTCTCAAGCACATCGTTCGCGTTGCCGTCGAGGAGGTAGCCGAGCATGGCGCCGGAGGCGGAGAACGGAGCGTAGCGGCACGTCAGATATTGCTCACGCACGTCGGCAAGATAGTCTGCCAGTGCTTTTGTCGAGGTTAGGACTTTTGCTTCGACCGGCCACATCACTCGCGGATCGGCCCTCAAGACGAAGGCCAGATCATAAGCGGGCGGCTGGGCTGGCGGCGGGAGCATAGTCTCGCGCTCATAAGGACCATGCTGCACATAGTATGGTGCCTCTCCCGGCACGACATCGTCGATCGCGGCCTCCAGCAACTGCGTGATACTTCGCTCGAGGTCCTGCCCGTCGAAGGAGGCAGTCGTTCTCTTAAGCAGGCCGCCACATGTTCGAGTGAAAGCGGTCGCCGGTCCACGTCAGAGCCCCAGCCGCCCTAGCGGGTTGCCGCCGAAGCGCCCGCGCTCGGCCCCGCCGCGCGGACGCTTCGCAGCTATCCGAATGCGCGAAAAGACCGGCTGATGATCGATGCCGTTCCTCCGAAGCTCCGCAAGCAAGGCCGCAATCACGGCCAGGTGGGTCGGCACCTCGCCCGAGCGCGCATAGTTCGACACTGAGTTGGGGTGCATTTGCACGAGCGCGGCGAACTCCCGCACGCTCAGTGCGGCCTGATTTAACTCAGCGAGGAACTCCGCATAGGTCAAAGGTCGCCATCTCTCGATCGAAGCACATGCCTTTATGAGACAATACACATAAAATGCTGAGACTCAAGGCTTTGCCCATGTGCGTATCACCGGGAGTCCAGGCACCATTGACCCCGCCACGCCCTTGACCTCGTTGCTGATGCGGGTCGCCGTGCGGGCGAGGAAGCTCATGTCGTAGGGGTAGCAGTCGGCGGTCATGGCGTCGACGCCGCTGACGCAACGTTGGGTGTAATTGACTTGATAAAATTGGAGAACAACCAGTGGACAAACAGCACGACCGCGTCAAACCAACAAGCTCCGAGTGCTGGCGGCCGTCTATCGTCAAGCGATCCTTGGGGCGAGGCGCCATGCCGAGCCGAAAAAGATGTCCGCGACGTTCGGGCTTCAGACTTCGCGAGACTCGCGCGATCGGCCCGGAAATCGCGGCGCAAAAGCTTGATAACCTTGAATTTGCGCCCGGAAACGGCTTGGCCTCCGAAGGCTCGGCCCGCCGATGCGACGGAAGGCGCCCCGCCGCGCGCGCCGCGCGCCCTCCGCCAAGAAAGCCTACGAAAGTTGCAGGATTTGGGATTTGGCGCCTAGCTCCTTGAAATCGCTCGCGCGCGAGCTGACAGATGGCGCCGGAGCGCAGAGGCTCTCACTCCCACTCGATCGTGCCCGGCGGCTTCGACGTCACATCGTACACCACCCGGTTCACGCCCTTGACCTCGTTGATGATGCGGGTCGCGGTGCGCGCCAAAAAGCTCATGTCGTAGGGGTAGAAGTCGGCGGTCATGCCGTCGACCGAGGTCACGGCGCGCAGCGCCACCACGCTGTCGTAGGTCCGCCCGTCGCCCATCACGCCGACGGTCCGCACCGGCAGGAGAACGGCGAAGGCCTGCCAGATCCTGTCGTAGAGGCCGGCCTTGCGGATCTCGTCGAGATAGATGGCGTCGGCCTTGCGCAGAATGGCGAGTTTTTCGCGCGTCACCCCGCCGGGGCAGCGGATGGAAAGGCCGGGGCCGGGGAACGGGTGGCGGCCGACGAAGCGCTCCGGCAGGCCAAGCTCGCGGCCCGAGCGCCCGCACCTCGTCCTTGAACAGCTCGCGCAACGGCTCGACCAGCTTCATGTGCATGCGCTCGGGCAGGCCGCCGACATTGTGGTGGCTCTTGATCGTCACCGACGGCCCGCCGGTGAACGACACGCTCTCGATCACGTCGGGATAGAGCGTGCCCTGCGCGAGGAACTCGACCGGGCCCTTGCCGTCGGTCGCGATGCGGCGCGCCTCGGCCTCGAAGGCATCGATGAACAAACGTCCGATCGTCTTGCGCTTCGCCTCCGGATCGTCGAGCCCCTCGAGCGCGCCGATGAATTCGTCCGAAGCGTCGACATGGACGAGCGGGATGTTGAAATGGCCGCGGAAGAGGCCGACTACCTCCTCCGCCTCGCCCTCGCGCATGAGGCCGTGGTCGACGAAGACGCAGGTCAGCTGGTCGCCGACCGCCGCGTGGAGCAGCACGGCGGCGACCGCCGAGTCGACGCCGCCCGAGAGCCCGCAGATCACGCGCCCCTCGCGAACTTGAGCACGGATGCGCGCGATCTCCTCGCCGCGGAAGGCCGCCATCGTCCAGTCGCCCCTGAGGCCCGCGACTTTATGCAGGAAATTGCCGATCAGCTTCGCCCCATCGGGCGTGTGGACCACTTCGGGGTGGAACATGGTCGTGTAATAGCGGCGGTTCTCGTCGGCCGCGACGGCGCAGGGCGCGTTCTCCGACACGGCGTAGACGCGGAAGCCCTGCGGCAGGCGCGTCACCCGGTCGCCGTGGCTCATCCACACCGGATACAGCTTGCCAGGCTCCCAGACGCCTTCGAACAGGGCGCAGCGCTCCAAAATCTCGACGTCGGCCCGGCCGAACTCCGCCGCATGCCCGCCCTCGACCGCGCCGCCGAGCTGCTGACAGAGCGTCTGCTGCCCGTAGCAGATGGCGAGGATCGGAACGCCGCTCGCGAAGATCGATTCCGGCGCGCGCGGGCTGCCCGCTTCCGGAACCGAAGCCGGACCGCCGGAGAAGATGACCGCCTTGGGCTTCAGCCGCTCGAACGCCTCGTCCGCCTTGGTGAACGGATGGATTTCGCAATAGACGCCGGCCTCGCGCACCCGGCGCGCGATCAGCTGGGTGACCTGGGAGCCGAAGTCGACGATGAGGACGAGGTCGTGATGCATGCGCCCCCTTTGGCGGAAAGCGCGGGCGGGCGCAATGGCGGAGGCCTACTCCTCGCTCACCGCCGCCGTTAGCGCGTCGAGCGATTCCTTGAGCCGCCGGGCCGACGCCGGATCCGCCAAAATGTCGTCGGCGGTGACCGCCTTGCCGGTCAGCGACAGGGTCGCGAAGGCCTCGGGCACCAGGCGCGCCGCCATGGTGGCGAGAATCTCGCGCAAATCCGCCTGCGCGTGAAAGGCGCGCGGCGACGCGTTGATCAGCGCCACCCGCTTGCCGGCGAAGGTCTCGCTCGCGACCAGCCAGTCGAGCGCGTTCTTGAACGCTCCCGGCAGACCGTGGGCGTATTCGGGCGCGGCGATGACGATCGCGTCGCTCGCCCCGACGAGCGCCCGCAAATTCTCGACCGGCGCGGGAACCGGCCCGCCCTCGACGTCGTCGTCCGGATTGAACGGCGGCAACCTGCCGAGATCCTGATAGAGGAGCACCCGCGCGCCCTCGGGCGCGAGCCGCGCCAGCGCCACGAGGGCCGCGGTGTTGGTCGAGCCCTTGCGAAGACTGCCGGAAATCGCGAGCACGCGCATAAGTTGGCCTTCGGTTGCGAGGAATTGGCCCCGTGACGAGTGCTTCAGAATCGCCGGGAATTTCGCGTTTGCAAGAGCAGTCTCAGCCGCACGGCGCAATGCGGCGATCGACGACTTCATTCGGGAGCAAGCTCCGCCGCGGGCCTGTCGCAAAGGCGTCATTTCGCCCGGTTCATAACGAACCCTGTCGCCGCGGAGCGGAGGCGGGCGACGGCGGAGCAGAGGCGAGCGATGACCGACAAGACAGGCCTGGTCGATGGAATCTTGGACATCATGCGAAGCTGCTGGGATTTGCCCGCCGACTGCAACGAGGGCGAACTGTTCGCTTACGCGGAGATGCTCCTTGACCGGATTCAGGCCGGCGACAGCAGGGACGCGCTTTGCTCGTTTCTGGCCGACGTCCAGGTCAAGAACCTCGAAATGCCGATGTCCGACGCCTACCGAGAGATCGTCGATCGGTCGCTCGCTCTCGTCAAGGACTGACGCACGGCGTTCCCTTCTCCCGCTTGCGGGAGAAGGTGGCGCGAAGAGCCGGATGAGGGTCGCGCCGACCCCTCACTCCAATCCTCTCCCGCAAGGGAGAGCGGGCACGCTTGCCTTGCCCGGCCCCGGCGCCGCCGCTATAAGCGCCGCGCTTTTCTCCTCGCGATCCTGTAGAGACCCGACGCCATGGCCGTTCAGCGCACCTTCTCGATCCTCAAGCCCGACGTGACCCGCCGCAACCTGACCGGCGCCGTCAATCAGCGGATCGAGGCGGCGGGCCTGCGCATCGTCGCGCAGAAGCGCGTGCAGATGACGAAGGCCCAGGCCGAGACGTTCTACGGCGTGCATCGCGAGCGGCCGTTCTTCGGCGAGCTGGTCGAGATGATGACCGCCGCGCCGGTCGTTGTGCAGGTGCTCGAAGGCGAGGACGCGATCCAGCTTTACCGCACGGTGATGGGCGCGACCAATCCGGAAAAGGCCGATCCCGGCACGATCCGCAAGGATTTCGCTCTGTCGATGGGCGAAAACTCGGTGCACGGCTCCGACGCGCCCGAAACCGCGGCGCAGGAGATCGCCCAGTGGTTTTCGGGCAACGAGATCGTGGGGTGACGCCCCCTCGCCCCGCTTTGCGGGGAGAGGGTCGGGGCGAGGGGCTACGCTGAATGGCGGAGGTCCCCGTTGCCCCTCATCCGGCCGCTTCGCGCCACCTTCTCCCCGCGAGCGGGGAGAAGGGATTTGTCCGGGCGTGGAGGGCGAGCGCCCTACCCCTACCCTCTCGGCCTAGGCCTCCTCGCGGTCTTTGGCGTCACGCTCGCCAGCGGGCCGAGCGTGCGCAGCAAGCCCGCATATTCGCTTCGCCATTGGTCGTATTCGACCGGAAGCACCCCGGCCAACCGCATCGCGCCGGCAATGGAGTGGCCGTCCGCCGTGAGCGCTTCGATCACCCGAAGCCTCTCCACGATCTCGCTCGGACTGAGTTTCCGCCTGGCCATATCGCGCTCCGCGGCAGGAAACAGCTGTCCGCGACAAGTTTATACGCCGCGACGCCTCTCCGGAATTTCGCCGGCGGATTAAGCTTCCTCAATGAAGAATTGAGCCGGCGATCCGGCGTGGCATCCGACCCCCTACCCGCCGGCTTCGCGGCCCCGGCGAACTTCGCCTTCAGCGCCGCGACCACGTTCGGCGGGGCGAAGGGCGAGGCGTCGCCGCCCATCGAGGCGATCTGGCGCACGAGCGTCGCGGTGATCGGCCTCACCGGCGAGGACGAGGGCAGGAAGACGGTGCGCAGCTCCGGCGCCATCGCGCCGTTCATGCCGGCCATCTGCATCTCGTAGTTGAAGTCGGTCGAGTCGCGCAGGCCTCGCACGATCAGCGTCGCCCCTGCCGCCCTCGCCGCCTCGACCGCGAGCCCGGAAAAGCTCACGACCTCGAGCGCGCATCCCGCTTGCTTGACGATCGGCCCGGCCGCCTCGCGGATCAGGTCGAGCCGCTCCTCGATGGTGAAGAGGCCCTCCTTGTTCGGATTGGAGCCGACGCCGATCACCAGCCGGTCGCACAGCGCCGCCGCGTGCTCGATCACGTCGAGGTGCCCGTTGGTCATCGGGTCGAAGGAGCCGGAGAAGAAGCCGGTGCGGACCATTCCCGCTTGCGCGGTTCGATGGAGGGGGATCTCCTCCCCCGTAGCCCGTCGGAAGACGGGCGTCCTTCCGGCGCCCTATGGTGGGGGAGGTACGGGAGGGGTGTCGCGCCATGCCGATCTCGATTGCTCCCGCTACCCTCGCAGGCGCGCCGTCGCCAATTCGACCAAATTGCCGAACGCTCTAGCCCGGCCCGCATGCGGCCACAAGGGGCCGGAGGCGCCATTGCGCAGACGCCGGCCCCCGTGCGAGCCTCGCCGCCTTGCCGAGAACGGAGGAAGCCATTCATGAACGCCGATGAGTTGCGGGCGATCCAGGCGCCGCTCAAGGACCGCTACCGCGCCGAACCGCAGGCCGCCCGGATCACGCTTGAAAGCGAGCGGCGCGCTCGATTCCGCCGCGATCGCCTGCAAGGTCGAGACGGGACGCGCGATCGCCGCAGCCGGGCTTCATCCCGCGACCGGCGGCAGCGGCGCAGAACTCTGTTCGGGCGACATGCTGCTCGAGGCGCTGGTCGCCTGCGCCGGGGTGACCCTGAAGGCGGTTGCGACCGCGCTGGGCGTCGAACTGCGCGCGGGCCGCGTGCTGGCCGAAGGCGATCTCGACTTTCGCGGCACGCTCGGCGTCGCGAAAGACGCGCCCGTCGGCTTTTCCGACATCCGCCTGACCTTCGAGCTCGAGACCGACGCGCCGCAGGATCAGCTCGATACGCTTCTCAAACTCACCGAGCGCTATTGCGTGGTGCTGCAGACTCTGAAGCGCCCGCCCTCGATCGAGGCGAAGCTTCTGGCGGCGTAGGGCGCTTCCCTTCCCCAGCTTTGCTAAGCTTTGCTGGGGAAGGTGGCCCGAAGGGCCGGACGGGGTGTGGCCCGCTGCCTCAACCCGAGTTGGATTGCGCGGGCGTCACCGCGAAACTTCGTCGTACCGGCCCTGCTTTCCGCACCCCATCCGTCGCTACGCGCCACCTTCCGCAGCAAAGCTGGGTGAGGGGTGATCACCCTATGCCAATCTCGATCAAGCTCGGCCCCTCGCGGGTCAAGGCGGCGGCGACGGCCGCGGCGATGGCCTCGCGGCCGTCGGCGCGCGTCGCGGGCGTCCCCATTGAGGCCGACAGCGCCTGGAAGTCGATCGCCGGATCGACGATCTCCATGCCGACGAACCGGCCGGCGCCGGCGTTGGCGTAGCCGAGGCTCCTGGCGACGTTCTGCAACACGCCATAGCGGCGGTTGTTGAACACGAAGAAGATCACGCGCGCGCCGTAATGCGCGGCACTCCAAAGCGCCTGCGGCGAATACAGAGCCCCGCCGTCGCCGACGAGCGAGGCGACGAGCCCCGCACCGGCGAGCGACGCGCCGACGGCGGCCGGCATGCTGCAGCCGAGAACCCCGCCGCGGGCGAAGAAGTAGCGGCCCGGCCGGGTCGTCAGAAGGTCCTGCACCCGGCCGAAGGTCGCGGCCGAATTCGTTGGCGATTAGCGCGTCCTTCGGCAGCGCGTCGAGCGCCGCCAGCACCGCTGCGTCGGGCGACAGCGGCGCGCCGGTCTCGGCGAGAATCTCCGCCCGCAAGGCCTCGTGCGCCTCGCGCTTCAGCGCTGCGCGCGCCACGAGCCGCGCCTCGACCTTCAGCCGGTCGACGAGCTCGTCGAGCCGTTTCGCGGCGGCTTCGAGCGTCAGGCCGATGTCGCCGACGAGCGCCATGTCGGCGGCGTGCTCCCGGCCGAAGGCCTCGGGATTGTCGGCGACGTGCATGACCGCGACGCCCGAAGGCACGGGCTCCACCTCGCGATAGGGATAGGCTACGAAGGCGCGTCCGCCGACCAGCACGATCGCCTCGGCGCTCTCGAAATGCTGGCGCATGACGGCGAAGTCCGGCTTCATCACGCCGGCCCATGCGGGATGGGCGGAAGGGAATGCCGCGCGCGAGGTGAGCTGCGTGCCCCAGACGGAAAAGCCTCCGGCTTCGGCGAAGGCGACGAGGCCCGTGCAGGCGGCCGCCGGCAGGTCGTCGCCGAGCAGGACCACGACCCTGTCGGGATCGAAGCCGGCGAGCCGCTCGGCGAGGCGCGCGGCGTCGGGCGACGCGCCGAGGCGCGGCGGCGCGGAGGCCGGCGGGGTTTTGCCGCTCACCTCTTGGTCGAGAACATCCATCGGCAGCGACAGGAACACCGGCCCGCAGGGCGGCGTGCGCGCGACGGCGAAGGCGCGCCGCAGCGCTTGGCCGACGTCCTCACCGCGCCGCATTTCCTTCGCCCATTTCGTGACCGGCGCGGCGAGCGCGACGAGGTCGCCGGAAAGCCACGGCTCCGTCATCAGATGCCGCGTGTCCTGCTGCCCCGCCGTGACGACGAGCGGCGGCTCGCTCGCCTTGGAGGCGACCAGCACCCCCATCGCGTTGCCGAGCCCGCCCATCGTATGCAGGTTGACGAAGCCGGCGCGCCCCGAGGCCAGCGCCCAGCCGTCCGCCATGCCGACCGCCGTCGCCTCCTGCAGGCCGAGCACGTACGTGATGTCGGGCGCGTCGACCAGCGCGTCCATCAGCGGCATTTCGGTCGAGCCCGGGTTGCCGAACACATGGGTGATCCCCTCGTCGCGAAGGATGTCGAGCAGAACGTCGCGGGCGCGTCGGGTCATGGCGGCTCCTAACTAATCTCCCTCGCCCCGCGTAGCCCGTCGAGAGGCGGGCGTCGATTGGTGCCCTATGCGGGGAGAGGGCCGGAAACTCGCCTTTAT
>CAVYIZ010000010.1:0-30030 GCA_963768555.1 uncultured Alphaproteobacteria bacterium | reverse complement strand
CCGCTCGCCGAACCCATGGTCCGGATCGCTGCCGGCCTTCTCCTGGTGCCGCACGGCGCACAGAAGCTGTTCGGCTGGTTCGGCGGCTACGGCGTCGAGGCGACCGGCCAATTCTTCGCCGCCAAGCTCGGACTGCCCCCTTCCCTTGCTCTCCTCGCCGGCTTGATCGCGTTCTTCGGCGGGCTGATGCTCGCGGCGGGCCTCGCCACGCGCGCCGTCGCCGGTTTGGTCTTCGGCCTGATGGCGGTCGCGGTCCTCTTTGTCCATCTCCGGGTCGGGTTCTTCTGGACCGAAGGCGGTTTCGAATATCCGCTGCTCTGGGGCGTCGTCGCCCTGTTCTTCGTGGTGCGCGGCGGCGGCCGCTATTCCGTCGATGCTCCGGGCGCGAGATCTGAATGCATTGCCGGCGAGCGTACACATGCTCGCCGGTCACGAGCGAGTGCGGTGCTCGTAAATCCCTGCTCTCGCGGCAAAATTCCTTGCTCGGCTGCGCAGGGAATTCTTCAGTAACGCTCTGGAATCGAAGGTCTTCTCGGCCGTCTTGGATTTCGCCGAAGAAATCCCTGCCAATTGCTGCAGGGAATTTCTCCGCCCCTAATGCGAAGCGGTGAACCGCCGCTTGACGCGCTCGACCTGGTCGGGCGCGACCCGGACGGTGAGGTGGAGGCCGTCGTCCCGGTCGCTGCGGCTCATCACCTCCGCGTGCTCGTAGAGCCAATGCAGCCCCTGCCCGTCGGCGGCGTCGAGCGTCAGCTCGAGCAGCGTCCGCCCACGCGCGAGCCTGTCCTCGATCGCCGCCAGCAGGCGTTCGATCCCCTCGCCCGTGCGCGCCGAGACCGCGAGCGGCGCGGACTCGCGCATTTCCTGCTCCTGTGCCAGCTGGGCGCGCTCCTCGGGACCGAGCCTGTCGAGCTTGTTCCAAACCTCGATAACGCGGTCGACGCGGTCGGCGATGTCGAGTTCGGCGAGGATCGCCTGAACGTCCTCGCTCTGCGCCTCGCTGTCGGCGTGCGAGATGTCGCGCACGTGCACGATCACGTCGGCGGCTCGAACCTCTTCGAGGGTCGCGCGGAACGCGGAGATCAGCATGGTCGGCAGATCGGAGATGAAGCCGACGGTGTCCGACAGGATCGCCGACCCGCCATGCGGCAGCCTGATGAGCCGCATGGTCGGATCGAGGGTGGCGAACAGCATGTCAGCCGCCATCACGTCGGCGCGGGTCAGCCGGTTGAACAGGGTCGATTTGCCGGCGTTCGTGTATCCGACCAGCGCGACGATCGGATAAGGCACGTCGCTGCGGCTCGCCCGGTGCAGCGCCCGGGTCCGCTTGACCCCTTCGAGCTCGCGCTCGATGCGGACCATGCGCTCCTGAATGAGGCGGCGGTCGGTCTCGATCTGGGTTTCGCCGGGGCCGCCGAGGAAGCCGAAGCCGCCGCGCTGCCGCTCGAGATGGGTCCATGAGCGGACGAGGCGGGACCGCTGATAGGCGAGATGCGCAAGCTCGACCTGCAGCGCGCCCTCGGCGGTGCGCGCGCGGCGGCCGAAAATCTCGAGGATAAGCCCCGTCCGGTCGATCACCTTGCAGCCGAACGCTTTTTCGAGGTTGCGCTGCTGGACCGGCGACAGGGCGCAGTCCATCACGACGAGGTCGATCGAATTCGGCCTTCGCCTCGGCCGCGATCGCCTCGACCTTCCCCTTGCCGAGGTAGGTCGCGGGCCGGATGGCGCTGAGCGATACGATCTCCGAGCCCACGACGTCGAGATCGATGGCGCGCGCGAGTCCGACCGCCTCCTCTCGCCGCGCCTCCGGGCTGCGCAAGGCGCCGCGCTCGCCCGGCTGGCCCCGGGCGAGGTAGGGGCAGACGACTCGGGTGCGCGTCCCCGACGCGACGGCCCGCTCGTGGTTGTCGATCGCGCCGCGGCGGTCCCCGGCGGCCTCGTCAGTGGGCGTCGGACCCCTCCTCCACCGCCTCGAACATGGTGATCGGGGTCGCAGGCATAATGGTCGAGATCGCGTGCTTGTAGACGAGTTGCGAGTGGCCGTCGCGCCTCAGCAACACGCAGAAGTTGTCGAACCAGGTGACGAACCCCTGCAACTTGACGCCGTTCACGAGAAAGATGGTGACCGAAGTTTTCGACTTGCGTACGTGGTTCAGAAACGTGTCCTGGAGGTTTTGCGCCTTCTCGGTTGCCATGGGTTTTTTTCCGTATGTTTGGGCCGTTGCCGGCCGTCTTATTGAAACCTCATGCGCGCCTTTGGAGACACGCCAGCCAGCGGCTTATACCACAGTTACCACATTGTTGCGCGAGCGCGCACACGATAAACCGAAATAACGATGTTAAAGCGGTCTTAGCGATTTTTCCGAATACGTCCGGAACGCCTGCCGAAGCGAAGGAACCACCGCTCCCGGGCGTCCGACGCCGACCGCTTTGCCGTCGATCGAGACGACGGGCATGGCGATCGTGGTGGCGCTGGAGACGAACGCCTCGCGGGCCTTTTGCGCCTCGTCCGGCGTGAACGGCCGCTCCTCGAGGCGAAGACCAAGCCTGGCGGCGATATCGATCAGGGCCGCGCGGGTCACGCCGTGCAGGATCGACTCGTCGGCCTGCCGGGTCACGAGAGCGCCGTCCGGGGTCAAGATCCAGGCGTTCGTGGAAGCCCCCTCCGTCACGAATCCGGCGCGGTCGACGAACCAGGCCTCGAACGCGCTTTTTTCGCGCGCCGATTGTTTCGCCAGCACGTTCGGCAACAATTGCAGCGTCTTGATGTCCGGGCGCGCCCACCGCTGCTCCGGCAGCGTGATCACCGCGACCCCGGCCGCGGCTCTGGCCGCGCCGAGCGCCGGGTCGAGCGGCCGGGCGACGACCACGAGGCCCGGTTTCGTTCCCTCGGGCGGAAAGCCGTGATCGCGGCGGGCCGCGCCGCGGCTGATCTGCAGATAGAGGAGGCCGTCGCGCACTCGGTTCAGCCGCACGATCTCGCGCATGACGAGCCTGAGCGCCTGTTCGCCGATCGGCCAAGCGATGCTGAGCGCGGAAAGCGAACGCCCGAGGCGGGCGAGGTGGCGCCCCTCCTCGATCAGCGCGCCGCCGCTGACCTCGCAGACTTCATAGACGCCGTCGCCGAAGGTGAACGCGCGGTCGTCGATCGACACCGCGGCCTTGGCGAGCGGAACATAGCGGCCGTTGACATATGCGATGCGCGACACTGGCGCTCTTCCCTCAAAGCCCCCCAGAGGAGGGGCGGCGTCACGCCGCCCAGAGATGCGCGAGACGACGCGCACCCTTCCAGAACTCACTCCACGCCGAGCGACTTCAGCTTGCGGTGCAGCGCGGACCGCTCCATGCCGATGAACTCGGCCGTGCGCGAGATGTTGCCCCCGAACCGGCTGATCTGCGCGATGAGGTAATCGCGCTCGAACGCTTCGCGGGCTTCGCGCAACGGCAGGCTCAACAGTTTCTCGCCGCCGATGCCGCTCGGGACCGTCGGAACCAGGGCGCCGACCTCCGCCGGCAGCATCGAGGCCGAGATTTCCGCGTTCGGGTCGCCGAGCGCGAGAATCATCAGCCGTTCGACATTGTTGCGCAGCTGCCGGATGTTGCCGGGCCAGTCGTGCGACTGCAGAACCGCCATCGCGTCGGCGCCGACGCGGCGCGGCGCGACGCCCATGCTGGCCGCGGTCAGCTCGAGGAAATACTGGACGAGCTCAGGAATGTCCTCGCGCCGCTCGGCGAGCGAGGGAACTCGAATCGGCACCACCGACAGGCGATGAAACAGGTCCTCGCGGAACCGCCCTTCGGTGATCGCCTCGGCGAGATCCCGGCTGGTCGAGGAAATGATGCGAACGTCGACGTGAACGCGCGAGGAGCCGCCGACCCGCTGGAAGTTCTGGTCGACCAGGACGCGCAGGATTTTCGCCTGCGTCTCGCGCGGCATGTCGGCGACCTCGTCGAGATAGAGGGTGCCGCCATGAGCCTCTTCGAGAGCGCCGATCCGGCGCGGACGATCGGGCGCCGCCTCGACGCCGAACAGCTCGGCTTCCATCCCCTCCGGCGACATCGTCGGCGCGTTGATGACGACGAACGGGCCCTGCGCCCGGCTCGAATGATCGTGAATGAGCCTGGCGGCGAGCTCCTTGCCCGAGCCGGCGCCGCCGGAAATGAGCACCCGCGAGTTGGCGGGCCCGAGCTTTTCGATGATTCGCCTCAGATTCACCACCGCCGCCGACGAGCCGATCATCTTGGTGATCGCGCCGCCGCGGGTCTTCAGGTCGTTGACTTCGCGCTTCAGGCGCGACGTTTCGAGCGCGCGCTCGGCGATCAGGATCAGACGGTCCGCCTTGAACGGCTTTTCGATGAAGTCGTAGGCGCCGAGCTTGATCGCCGTCACGGCCGTCTCGATGTTGCCGTGTCCCGAAATCATCACCACCGGCACGGTCGGGTTCTGCTTCTTGATCGCCTCGAGCAGTTGCAGGCCGTCCAGCCTCGAGCCCTGAAGCCAGATGTCGAGCAGGATGAGTTGCGGCCGGCGCGCTTCGATCGCGGTCAGCGCCTCGTCCGAATTGCGCGCCATGCGCGCGCCGTGGCCTTCGTCCTCCAGAATGCCGCCGACGAGTTCGCGAATGTCCTCTTCATCGTCGACGATGAGAATGTCAGCAGCCATCATGACGATCCGATTTTCTCGTTCGTGGTCTCAGCGCCGCCTCGCTCGATCCGCGGCGCCGGCAGTTTCATCAGCACCATGGCGCCCCGTCCGCCGTCAGGGCGGACGATGCCATCGAGCAGATCGACTCCGCCGCCATGGTCCTCGAAGATCTTGACGACGATCGGCAGTCCGAGCCCCGTGCCCTCCGCCCGCGTCGTTACGTAAGGCTCGGTCAGGCGGCGGCGGTCTTCGGTCGGGAACCCGATGCCGTTGTCGCTGACGACGATCTCGATAAAGCCGGCGACGTCGGCGTCCAGCGTCACCAGCACTTTTCCCCTGTCGTGAAGCTCTCCTAGCGCATCAATGCCTTCGGAGGCGTTTTTCAGCACGTTCGTGAGCGCTTGCGAGATCAGGCGGCGATCAAAATCGGCGAAGACGGCTTCCTGGGGCAGCCGCTCTTCGAAATCGATGTCCGGACGGCCGACCCGCATGAGGAAGAGCGCCTGGCGCACGCAGTCGGTCAGGTCGTCGCGCGCCAGCCGCGCCTTGGGCATCCGCGCGAACGACGAGAACTCGTCGACCATGCGCTTGATGTCGTCGACCTGCCTGATGATCGTGTCGGTGCACTGGTCGAAGACGTCCTTGCCCTCGGCGATGTGCCGGCCGTAGCGGCGCTTGAGCCTTTCCGCCGAAAGCTGGATCGGGGTCAGCGGATTCTTGATCTCGTGGGCGATGCGCCGGGCGACGTCGGCCCAGGCCGCCGTGCGCTGCGCGGCGACGAGATCGCTGATGTCGTCGAGCGTGATGACGCTGGCGCGGTCGCGTCCGGGGTTGCCGGTGACCCTGATGTTGAGAATGCGCTCGCGGCCGTCGCGCAGAATGGTCGCCTGTCCCTGATGGAGGCGCAGCCGAAGCGAACGCGCCTGTTCCCAGACGAGCGCGATCGTGTGGTGGACGGACGCCAGCGGCTGCCCGATGAGACTCCGTTCCCCGCCGAGAAGCCGCTCGGCGGCGGCGTTCGAGATGGTGATCGCGCCGTCGTTGTCGACCCCGAGAACGCCGGCCGGCACGCCCGACAGAACCGCCTCGATGAAGGCGCGCCGCTCGTCGTTGAGCGCGTTGGCCTCGATGAGGCCGGTCTGCTGACGCGCGAGTTCGGACGTCATCTTGTTGAAGGTCTGGCCGAGATGGCCGAGGTCCCCGTCGGAAGCGCGCGTCGGCACCTGGACGTGGAGGTTGCCGGAGGCCACCTCGTCGGTCGCGCGGATCAGCCGGCGGATCGGACCGACCAGGCGGTTCGCCCAGGCGAGCCCCAGCCAGATCGCCGAAAAGAGCATCGTGAGCGCAAGCATGACGAACACGGTGGCGAAGCCGAGTTCGAGGCTGTGCCTATGGGCCTCGAAGCGCTCCCACATGCGGGACACGCTCGCGGCGTCTTCCGCCACCTTCGCCGCCAGCGGGTCGATCCCCCGCGCCGCATAGAGAAATTCCCCGTCGGCCCCGGGGATCGGCCGAATGCCGACGAAAATGTTGCCGACCCCGAGAAAGCCGCAGAGAGCCTCTCCGTTGACCGCGTCCTGGAAGTCGGACGGGTCGGGCTTGGCGATCAGCTTGTCGTTCGAACCGGCCGCGACCTCGACCGTCGTCCCGTCTCCCTTCATCAGCGCCGCGGCGGCGAAACCGAGCGTTTTCGATCGCGAGCTGAAGTACTCCTTGAACTGCTCGGGCTCGGAGCGAAGCAGCATGGCGCTGCGCGCGATGTCTCCGGCCGTCAGGTCGACGTCGCGCAGCAGCGCCCGGCACTGGGATTCCCGATAGAGCTGGGTCGCCTGGTTGGCCTCATTGATGAAGGCGGCGACGTCGCTCATGAAGCGAGGGTTGATCGCCCACTCGACCGAAACCGTGGCGACGACCGCGGTGACGATCGCCGGGATCGCGGCGACCAGGGAGAACAGCGCGACGAAACGGCTGTGCAGACGGGCGCCGGCGCGCGCAGCCTTCCTCGCCGACCTCAGCCGCGCGAGTTCGATGCCGATGAGAACAATGAGGGTGAAGACGACCAGGCCGTCGCCGATCAGCAGGGCCGAGACGACCGTGGCCGTCGGCAGGATCGGAGTGAAGCCCGCGAAGACGAGAAACGTCGCCAGCGCAAGGACAAAGGCGGCTCCGACCGCGATCGGACCGAAACGCGCCGTGGGCCCACTGTCGTCGAATGGCGTCGCCCCGCGCGCCGCCGCATTCGTCGTCGTACCTGTCAAATTCCCGAACCCGCCAGCCGCGAATCGCGGCATGCCATCCCCGTGGCAATCATGCAACAATGTTGCTTAATTACGACTATTTGGCGGCGGCATCAGCGGAAGCTCGGCATGTCCCGCAGATTGAGGTCGCGGATCTTCTTCCGGAGGGTGTTGCGATTGAGGCCGAGGATTTCGGCCGCCTTGATCTGGTTGCCGCGGGTGAGGGCCAGGGTCGCGGCGATCAGCGGCGCTTCGAGATCGCGCAAGACCCGATGGTAGAGCCCGACCGGCGGGCTCGCGCCGCCGAACGAACGGAAGAGATCGCCGACCGCGCGCTCGACCGCTCCGTCAAATCCGTCCCCCGTCGTCTGCGCGGCCGTAGGCTGGGCGCGGCGGCCCCCGTCGTCGGACAGCGCCACGAGCCCGGGCGACGGCGAGCCTCCGACGTTCAATTCGGCTTCGATCAGCGCCTCGCCGATGACCTCCTGAGGATAGAGCGCAGCGAGGCGGCGGGTCAGGTTCTCGAGTTCGCGAACGTTTCCGGGCCACGAGTAACGCCGCATGCGCTCCATCGCCGCAGGCTCGATCGCCTTCATCGGCAGGCCTTCGGCGGCGCCGCGCTGAAAGAACGAGCGCACGAGATCGGGAATGTCCTCAGGGCGCTCCCGCAACGGCGGAAGACGGATTGGAACGACGTTGAGCCGGAAGAACAAGTCCTCGCGGAACGCGCCCTGCTGGATGGCGAAACGCAGGTCCTTGTTCGTCGCGGCGACGATGCGGACGTTGGTCTTGATCGGCGTCCGGCCGCCGACTGTCGTATATTCGCCCTGCTGCAGGACCCGCAGAAGCCGGGTCTGGGCCTCCATCGGCATGTCGCCAATCTCGTCGAGAAAGAGCGTCCCGCCCTCGGCCTGTTCGAATCGCCCGACCGAACGCGCCGAGGCGCCGGTGAAGGCCCCCTTTTCGTGGCCGAACAGTTCGCTTTCGATCAGGTCGCGCGGAATGGCGGCCATGTTGATCGCGACGAACGGACCGCCCTTGCGCTTGCCGTAGTCGTGCAGGGCGCGCGCCACGAGCTCCTTGCCGGTGCCGGATTCGCCGGAGATCATGACGGTGAGGTCGGTCTGCATCAGCCGCGCCAGCACCCGGAAGATGTCCTGCATGGCCGGCGAGCGGC
Organism: uncultured Alphaproteobacteria bacterium; assembly: GCA_963768555.1. Taxonomy (GTDB): domain Bacteria; phylum Pseudomonadota; class Alphaproteobacteria; order Rhizobiales; family Beijerinckiaceae; genus Roseiarcus. Next base: position 21,971 of record CAVYIZ010000010.1, on the reverse strand, counting down.
CGACGATCGGCATGACCTCGGCCGCCGCATGCTCGTCCGGCTCCTCGCGGCGGCTCTTCGGCTCCGCGAGCGCCCGGCCGACAATCGCGACGAGTTCGCGCAGATCGAAGGGCTTGGGCAGATATTCATAGGCGCCGCGTTCCGACGCCTTGATCGCGGTCATGAACGTGTTCTGCGCGCTCATGACGATGATCGGCAGGTCCGGGCGCATCCGCTTGATGCGCGGCAGCAGATCGAAGGCGTTGTCGTCGGGCATCACGACATCGGTGATCACCAGGTCGCCCTCGCCCGCCGCCACCCAGCGCCAGAGGCCCGCGACCGTTCCCGTCGCGCGCACTTCATACCCGGCGCGGGTCAGCGCCTGATTCAAAACCGTACGAATCCCCGCGTCGTCGTCCGCAACCAGAATTTGCCCTGAAGGCATCAGGCATGCTCCTCCGCCCCGACGCGCCCCGAACCGCTCACTTGGGCGCGGAGGCGCGCGGCGACTGCAGCGGCATCAGAACGCGAAAGACCGTCCTGCGCGGATGCGATTCGCATTCGATCGTGCCGCCGTGGTCGCCGACCAGCTTTGCGACCAGTGCAAGACCCAGACCAGACCCCTTTCCTTTGGTCGTGACGAACGGGTCGAACAGGTTTCCGGCGATCTCGGGCGCGATGCCCGGACCGTTGTCGCGCACGCAGATCTCGAGCGGCAGGGAGACCGGCTCGGCGCCCGGCGCGGTCCTCAACCGCACGCCCGGACGATAGGCGGTGGTCAGGGTGATTTCCCCGTCAATGCTATCTTCGCCAATGGCTTCGGCGGCGTTCTTAACAAGGTTCAAGAACACCTGAATCAGCTGGTCGCGAGAGCCCAGCACGTGTGGGAGCGAGGGATCGTAAATTTCGACGAAACGCACGTGCCGCGCAAAGCCGGCCTGGGCGAGCCGCTTCACATGGTCCAGCACGGCGTGGATATTGAGGCTTTCCCACTGAGGCGGCGTCGAATTCCGCGAAAGACTGCATCCGGTCCACGAGTTTGACGATCCGGTCCGTCTCCTCGCAGATCAGGCGCGTGAGCGCGCGGTCCTCGTCGCTAGCGCTCGCCTCCAGCAATTGCGCGGCCCCGCGGATGCCGGAAAGCGGGTTCTTGATCTCATGGGCGAGCATGAGGCCGAGCGCAGTAATCGAGCGGGCCGCGCTCCGGTGGGTCAGCTGCCTGTCTATTTTCTCGGCAATTGCCCGTTCTTGCAGCATGATTGCGACCGCATCGCTCGGCTGCGGCAAGGGAGCGATGAAGACGTCCACAGGGCCCCGGTTGCCCGTCCTTGGGGTGGAGATATCGATCTTATAACCGGCCACGGTCGCGTGATTGCTCGTGGCGTCCGCGATGAGCGCGAGCACCGGCGAACCGAACGGCAGCAGGTCGGTCAGCCGCGAACGGAGGAGAGCGGCCCGGCCCATGGCGAAGAAGGTCTCCGCCGCGACATTGGCGTCGATCACCATGCCCTGGCCCTCGACCGTGATCAGCGGCTGAGCGAGCGCATTCAGAACCTTGGCCGGGTCCGCCCGCTCCTTGTTGAAAGGGGCGGTCACGCGGCCGCCTCCAGCATGGCCTCGTCGAAGGCGCCGTCGAGCAGGTAGCGGGCGCAGGCAGGGTCGTCCGTGGTCACGAGGTTGCGCCGAAGCCACGCGGGCGCGCCGGCCGATTCGGCGTAAGCCGAGAGATGCTTCCGGGCGTGCCGCAGGCCGGCGCGAGGGCCGAGCTTGCCGATCAGCCAGTCGAGATGTTCGAGCGCCGCTTTGCGCCTTTCCTCTCGCGGGGGAAGTCGAATTGGACCGCCGTCCGTCAGCGCGCGCGAAACCGCGCCGACGAGCCAGGGCGCGCCGAGCGCGGCGCGCCCGATCATGACGCCCCTTGCGCCCGATTGGGCGAGCATGGCGCGCGCGTCCTCGAGCCCGGCGCAGTCGCCGTTGACCACGACCGGCATGGCGACCGCTTCGACGACGGCGCGCGCCGCCCGCCAGTCGGCCCGCCCGGCGTAGAATTGCGCCCGAGTCCTCCCGTGAACGGTCGCCATCCGGACGCCGACGCGCTCCGCCCGCCGGGCGAGCTCGGGCGCGTTCAGCGATGTCTCGTCCCAGCCGAGGCGCATCTTGACCGTCACCGGAACGGAAACCGCCTCGACGACGGCGGCGAGGATCCGCTCGGCGCAGTCGAGATCGCGCATGAGCGCCGCGCCGGCCAGCGCGCCGGAGACCCGGCGCGCCGGGCAACCCATGTTGACGTCGATGATCGCCGCGCCCGCCGCCTCGACCCTGCGCGCCGTCTCGGCGAGCGCGCAGGCCTCGCGCCCAACGAGCTGGACGGCGTGAGGCGAAACCCCCTCTCCCTCGGCGCGCATCGCGGCCTCCGCGTCCCCTTCGAGATAGGTTTCAGCCGCCACCATTTCGGAGAACACCAGCGCCGCGCCGAAGCGCCGCGCGATCCGCCGCATCGCGAGATCGCTGACGCCTGACATCGGCGCGAGCATTGCGCCGCCGTCGAGACGGATCGGGCCGACCTCGATCGGACAACAATTGCCTAGTATTTGGGCATTGCTCATGGCGCCTACACTCTAGTCACCGAAGGGCCGAAAGCAAGTCGTCGTTAGACGGGGGCGCGCGACGAAGCGGTTTCGGGCGCGATCCTGGCGCGTTCGGCCAAAATATCGTTGAACTCCACGATGAAAGACACTCAAGAGGCTATAGTGGAGCGCTCGCGGGCTGGCCGCGCCAGACCCACAAACCGAAACAGGAGCACCTCGATGCGCGCGTTCTTGTTGGTGGCCTTGATCGCGTTTTGGTCGGGGGCCCCTGCCCTTGCCGTCATCAGCGTCGACCTGCCGAACGAATGCTCCGATCGAAACGCCCTGCAAAGCATCGCGTATGACGCCCGCCTGATCGCGATCAAGTCTTATTACAAAGGCCTGATCCACGGACTGAGCGACAAGAAAAGACAAACCTGCCTCGAGGCGCATGTGCTCTTGGACGACCGGTTTGCCGTGATCAACAGGACGCGCGAAATCGTCGAAACGAAATGCCTGCCGATCGATATTGCGGCGAGCATGGCGACGAAGGACCTGTGCCCCCCGTAAGGGTGCGATTCAAAGTGATGCGGAGTAAGGTTCGGATTTGGAAACGGATGGGAATTTAACAGATGACGGCCGCTACACTCAGCGACGAGGCGATTTTGGCCAGTCTCAAGGCGCACCCTGGTCTTCGCGATCGATTCGCGTCGATAATTGAGGCGATAGAGAACAGCGAGGGAAACTTCAAGGAGGCCGATGCGGTCGAGGAGCGGATCGTGGAGGAGATGCGGCTGTTGGGGCGGGAGGCGATGCAGGGATGGGCCGAGAACCAGGTCGAAGCGACGGAACGAGAAATTCGTCGACAAGCTCAGATGCATCGCCAAGGTAAAAAAAAGCTCCGCTGGCATACGAAATTCGGCGAGGTCGCGGTCTTAGAGCCGCAATACCGGTTCGAGAAGAAGCGCGTTCGCCCGTTCATGCGCAGCGCGAAAGTCGTTTCTCGGGGTTGTTCAGGCCCACTACAGCGCGCGATCGTCGACTTCGCCGCGGATCAGCCTTTCGCTCTGGTGCGCGCCAAGTTGCGCGAGCACTACGGCTTCGAGATCGGAGAGAGCACGATCCAGAGGGTTACACTCGGCCATGCCGGAAACATGTTCGAAGCCGGCAAGATCTCGCTAGATTTTCCCGAAGCGCCAGGGCGTCACAAGGACATTGTTGCTGAAACCGATGGCGGCATGATCCCCATCGTGGAGCCGGACGCCCGCCAGAAGGACAAGCGCAAAGGCAAGACGCTGTCGTGGAGAGAAGCCAAGATTTCTCTCGCGCACGCCAAGGGGAGCCGGACGCCAATCTATGCCGGCGCGATCGAGGGCGGTGTCGAAACCGCCGGACTGCAACTTCTCGGATGCGCGGTTCGAGCCGGCTTCGCGCCGATTCCCGCGTTCACGCGGTCGGGGACGGAGCGGCCTGGATCGTGGGTCAGGTGGAAGCGCAATTCGGCCCACAAGGCGGCTATTTGATTGATTTTTATCATGTTTGCGAATATTTGAGCGCCGCCGTCAAGGCGATTGCGCCAGACGCCGCCGCGAAAGAGGCCTGGATGGAGGCGCAAAAGGAGGCTCTCAAGACAGGGCATTTGGAGAAGACGCTGCAGGCGCTCGCTCGTCACTTGGAGCCCCCGCAGTTGGCCGACGATCAAGCTCCCGTCCGAACTTGCCATCGCTATTTGAGCGGTCGGAAAAACCAACTCGACTATCGTGACGCCTTGGCCAGGGATCTGCCGATCGGCTCCGGAGAGATCGAAAGCGCGCATCGCTATATCGCACAGAAGCGCCTGAAGCTGCCAGGAGCTTGGTGGCGCGTCGAGCGCGCCGACGCCATGCTCGCCCTGCGCGTCACCCGTATCAACGGCGACTGGGACGCCTATTGGAGCAAGCGCGGCCAAAACAGCTCGCCCGCAAATCAAAACCGCCCCTCCCTATCACAAAAATCCGCAGCATGATTGCATCACTTTGGATCGCACCCCCCCCGTGACGTCGGCTTGACGACGCCGGCGCCTCGACGAGACAGACGCATGCCTCCCGAATCGAACCCTGCCGTCGAGGCGGTCATCGCCAGCCTTTGCGCACGGGCGCCGCACGGCCACACCATCTCCCCGACCGACGCGGCCAAGGCGTTCGCCGAGGCGCGCGGCGAGGACGAACTCGGCTGGCGCTCCCATCTCGGCGAGGTTCGGCGCGCGGCGGTCAGGCTGGCTCTCGAAGGCAGGCTCGTCATCTATCGCAAGGGCAAAGTCGTCGATCCGGCGGACTTTCGCGGCGTCTATCGTCTGGGGGCGCCGTCGGCGGAATAGACTGGCGGTCACCGGGCTTCGGCGCTCGCACCGCGCCGATGGAGCGCGCTCCGGTCCCGGGAAACAGTCGATCGATCCGGCCGGTCGCCCAGTAGGCGACGAGGCCGATCCATTCCTTCGCGGCGATCTCGAAAGTCTCGAGGTTTCGGGCCGGATGCGTCTCCCAATGCACGCCGCGCCCCTCCCCCAGCGTGCGGAAGGCGACCGGGAAGGCCGTCGACGTTGAACCCCGCCTTCTCGAACAGGCCCATCGACCGGGGCATATGCCACGCCGAGGTCACGAGCAGCCAGCGCTGCTTCGGCTGCGGGCGAACGAGCTCTGCCGTGAAGCGCGCGTTTTCGTCGGTGTTGCGCGAGGCCGTCTCCAGCGTGATGCGCGCCGGATCGACGCCGAGCTCGACGAGGAGCTTTTGCGCGTCCTGGGCCTCGGTCGAGCGCTTCCGCGGTCAGCAACGAGCCGGTCCCGCCGGTGAAGATCACCCGCGCTGTCGGATAGCGTTTCGCCAGGATCGCCGCCTCCACGACGCGCTCGCCCTCGCTGAAGACGGCCTGGCCGCGCGCCGCGCTCTCCGCGCCCCTGATCGCGCCGCCGAGAACGATGATCCCGTCCGGAGGCGGCATGTCCGCCGGCGGCTCAGGGAAGCGATCCTCGAGCGGCGCGATGAGCAGGAGGCCGATCGGCGTCATCGCCAGCGCCGCCAGCAGGAGGATGGCCCCGAGCGCGACCGCCCGCGCCGCCGCCGAAGGCGCGCACGGCGGACGTCAGGACGGCTGCGAAGCCGACGATCAGCAGCAGGATGACGGGCGAAGCGGACAGCCAGAAGATTTTCGACGCGACGAAGAACAAAACACGCTCCTGACCGCGAGGCTTGTCGCGAGGCGCGCGGTTGCCTACCTTGAACCGCAATTCCGGGGAAGCTCGATGAAGTTCAACCGCGATGTCGTCGGCGCGATCGGCCGCACGCCGCTCATCCGGCTTCGGGCCGCGTCCGAAGCGACCGGCTGCACGATTCTCGGCAAGGCCGAGTTCATGAATCCCGGAGGGTCGGTCAAGGATCGCGCGGCGCTCGCGATCATCCGCGATGCGGTAGAGCGCGGCGCCCTTCGGTCCGGGCGGCGTCGTGGTCGAAGGCACGGCCGGCAACACCGGCATCGGCATCGCGATGGTGGCAGGCGCGCTGGGCTACCGGGCCATCATCGTGATCCCCGACACCCAGACCCAGGAAAAGAAGGACATGCTGCGGCTTGCGGGCGCGGAATTGATCGAGGTTCCGGCGGTTCCCTACTCCGACCCCAACAATTACGTCCGCTATTCGGGCCGTCTCGCCGAGGCGTTCGCGCGGTCCGAGCCGAACGGCGCCGTCTGGGCCAATCAATTCGACAACGTCGCGAACCGCAAGGGACACTACGAGACGACGGGACCGGAGATCTTCGACGATCTCGATGGCCGCGTCGACGGCTTCGTCAGCGCCGTCGGCACCGGCGGCACGCTGGCGGGCGTCGGCATGGCGCTGAAGGAGCGCGACCCGCGCGTCAAGATCGCGCTCGCCGATCCGATGGGGGCGGCGCTCTATTCCTATTACACGACCGGCGAGCTCAAAAGTTCCGGCTCCTCCGTCACCGAGGGCATCGGCCAGGGCCGGGTTACGGCCAATCTCGAGGGCGCGCCCGTCGACTTCGCTTTCCAGATTTCCGGACGAGGAGGCGCTGCCGATCATCTTCGATCTCGTGGTCGAGGAGGGGCTGCTTCTCGGCGGCTCCTCGGGCGTCAACATCGCCGGCGCGATCCGGCTTGCGCGCGAGCTCGGCCCCGGCCATACGATCGTGACCATCCTCGGCCGATTCCGGCGCGCGCTACGCCTCCAAGCTTTTCAACCCCGACTTCCTGCGCTCCAAGAACCTGCCCGTTCCGGCCTGGCTCGAGGCGCAGGGGCGCGCTCCGCAGGTTTTCGTCGTGATGACCGAACCCCTCTTCCGCGCCGATTCCTACCTTCGCGAGACGCCGGCGAACGTCGCGTTCGCCGAGCCTCGCGGCATCGCGCTCGATCGCACGGTGTTCTATCCGCAGGGCGGCGGCCAGGGCGGCGACCAGGGCGTCCTTGATTCTCGACGGCGGCGAGAAAGTCGCGATCGTCAACACGGTCTACGACGCCGACCGGAAGACGATCCTGCACGTGCCGGCCGAAGGGGCGGCGCTCCCGGCCCCGGGCGCAAGCGTCGTCGCGCGGATCGACTGGAGCCGGCGCTACGGGCGCATGCGCGCCCATACGGCGCTGCACCTCCTCTCGGTCGTGCTGCCCTACCCCGTCACCGGCGGCTCGGTCGGCGAGGGCGAGGGCCGGCTCGACTTCGACTGCGAGGCGCTGCTGGACAAGGCGGAGGTCGAGCGCAAGCTCAACGAACTCATCGCGCTCGACGCGCCCGTGACGCAGCGCTGGATCACCGACGAGGAGCTCGAGGCGAACCCGGCGCTGGTCAAGACGATGTCGGTCAAGCCTCCGACCGGGACGGGCCGCGTCCGTCTCGTCGCGATCGAGAACCTGGATCTCCAGCCGTGCGGGGGCACGCATGTCGCGCGCACCGGCGAAATCGGCCGCGCCTCGGTCACCCAGATCGAGAAGAAGGGCAGGATCAACCGGCGCGTCCGCATCGCGCTCGTCTCGTCGTAAGCAGGAGCGGCGCAATGGCTTCGCATGACTTCTGCACGACCGACGAACTCGCCGCCGAGCTCGGCGCCGCCGACCTCGGCGTGATCGACGGCTCGTGGCATTTGCCGAACACCTGCCGCTTCGGCGCCGTCGAATTCCGGCTCGGGCATATTCCCGGCGCGGTCTATTTCGACATCGACACGATCGCCGACCTGAGCACGCCCTGCCGCACATGCTGCCGAAGCCCGACGTGCTGGCCAAGGAGATGACCGCGCTCGGGCTCGGCGACGGCATGCGCTTCGTCGTCTACGATTTCCTGGGCCTGTTCGCGGCGGCGCGGGTCTGGTGGACCCTGCGCGCTTACGGCGTCGAGGACGTCCGCATCCTCGAAGGCGGCCTGACGAAATGGATCGCCGAAGGGCAGGCCGCTCGAACACGGCGAGGCGCATCCGAAGCCCCGCCCCTTCACGCCGCGGCTCGACGAAAGCTTCGTCGCCTCGCTCGACGAAGTGCGCGAGGCGCTGGCGACGGGATCGGCGCAGGTCGTCGACGCCCGTCCGGCCGACCGGTTCCGCGGCGAGGCGCCCGAGCCGCGCCCGGGCCTGAAGAGCGGCCACATGCCCGGCAGCCTGAACCTGCCCTTCGGCGACGTGGTCGAGCACGGACGGCTGAAGCCGGCCGATGCGCTCAGGGCCGATTTTCGCCGAGCACAAGGTCGATCTCGCGAAGCCGATCATCACCACCTGCGGCTCCGGCGTCAGCGCGGCGATCCTCGCGCTCGCCGTCGAGGAGGCGGGCGGCACGGTCGCCGGCCTCTACGACGGCTCCTGGGCCGAATGGGGGAGCCGCGACGACTGCCCGGCCGTCACGGGGCCGGAGTGAGCAGCGCTTACTGTGTCGCGTTTCTCGCTCGCGTGGTCAGGCCGGTCGAGGCGGACCGAATCCGCAGCACGCGGAACAGCGGATTTATCCTAGAAACGGCAGTTGGCGCGTAAGCTATTGAAATTGCTGAACTACCGTCAACTGCTCCGCGTTTGAGATAATTGCCAGAAATGCCAGATGATTTAACGTGTTATACGATTTATGGTCTCGCAACTGCCGTTTCAGAGGTTTATTCGCGATAACAGCGGATTCTGAGCGCGGGCGGGATCTTGGACTGCAAACGGCTGAGCCATCGAACTCCGGGATGAAGCTGCCCAGGCCGAGCGCGGGATTCCGCCGCCGGCGCCAGGGGATGACGGCGAAGGACCGGCGCTCGTATTATCGGCGGGGGTGTTATCGGGCGGTTGCCTTCTCCCCCCGGGGAAAGCAACTGTGAAGTTCGGCGTAGCCCGGTGCTCGGCCGGGCTCAAGGCTGGCGCTGCGCGCCGCCGCCTTCGGCGGCTTCGGCCTTGACCCGTCCGCTCACCGGTCTTTTTGGCATCCATGCAGTCGGCGCGATGCGCCGCCCGGCGGCCCCGCGAAGCCTCGCTCATGCGGCGGCTCGAGTCGGTGGATTCCAAGTCTGATCGCGCGCGAGCATGGTGTTCAAGATCACGATCAGCTTGCGCATGCAAGCGATCAAAGCGACCTTGGCTTCCTTGCCCTTAGCGCGCAGGCGTTGGTAGTAGGCCTTGAGCACCGGGTTGTGCTGGGTGGCGGCGCCCATGACCGGCATATAAAGAAGATTGCGGAGCTTGCGTCGTCCGCCCTTGATGCGGCGCACGCCTTTGCGCTCGCCGCTGTCGTCGTCGTAGGGCGCGGCGCCGATGAGGGCGGCGGCGGCCTCGTTGGAGATGCGTCCGAGCTCGGGCGCCCAGGCGATCAGGCCGGCGACCGCTTGATCGCCGAGCCCCGGCACGCTGTCGATGATTTCTGCCCGTCGCGCGAACGCCGGGTTGGCTTTGATCTTGGCGGCGATGGCGGCGTCGAGCTTGCGCAGCTCGGCCCGCATCGCCTTGGCGATCGCGCCGAGCGCCTTGGCGACGATGGCCGGCGGGCCATGCTCGCCCTGCTGAGCGAGCCGCCCTTCCAGATCTTTCAAGGCGGTCCGCGCCTGGACCAGCCGGTCGACCTCCTCGCGCGCCGGATCGGCCGTTTGGGCCTCGCGATCGGAGAACGTCTCGGCGAACCAGGCGATCGTCTCGGCGTCGATCGGGTCGTTCTTGGCCAGCCGCCCGGCCGCCTTGGCAAAGCAACGAACCTGTTTCGGATCGACGACAAGGACCTCGAGGCCGGCGGCGCGCAGCGCTTCCGCCCAGCTCCGCTCATAACCGCCGCTCGCCTCCATCACCGCCCGGCCGACCCGGTGCGCGTGCAACCACGCCGCCAACTCGGCCTGGCCTTCCGGCGTGCTCGACGCCGACAGGCGCCGCCCCGCCGAGCGAATGCAGGCGTCGGCTTTGCTCTTTGCAACATCGAGGCCGACAATTCGCGTCTTCTCTGGCATACTCCCACTCCCTTCCTTGCTCGTGCGGGCTCTCACGCCCATGCAACTGTTCGGGTTGAGGAAGACGCCAGACCTGTCCCTCGCTTCCCCGCAGGTTTCAGCTGTGGTGGCCACGGGCTCAGGTCCGGCGACGGGCGGTTGCTTGGACAACCGCCCGTTCGCCAACTCTCTCACAATTTGCGGACACAAGGTGGCCGAAGGCCGGATGGGGTGCGGAAAGCAGGTAGGCTGCGTTGCAGGTTCGCGGTGACGTTGGCGCAATCCGACTCGGGTCGAAGCAGCGGGCCCCATCCGGCGCTCCGCGCCACCTTCCCCAGTAAGCTGGTAGTAAGCTGGGGAAGGACCTCCTAGCGATTGTCAAGGCCAATGAGCGGGTCTGCAAGCCCGCTCGGGTGTGAATTCATGGGCCTCCTCTCCTGCACATCAGGATAGCGCCGTGCTCGCTCCGTCAACCGCGCAAGAGCGCGATGCTTCGCTTCGCTACGCCCCCTTCGGGGTGACTTCCGCTGCGCGCGGCGCTCTGCCCGGCGGCAGGTCGGGACGAAGGGATGGCCGTCGCGGTCGAACCCAGGGATGTTCAGGCGGCGGCGAGCGAGGCGGTCTCGTGGTTGGGGTCGTAGAGGGTCTGCTTTCTAAGCATGGCGCAGGCTATGGCCAACCATCGGTCGCCGAGGGTTCGCAGCGCGCGTCCATGGCTCTTGCCGCGCCGGCGCAGTGCGGCGTAGCGCTTCCGGCTTTCCGGATCGGTCTGCATGGCCACGCGGGCCCAGTGATAGACGGCCTCGCGCAGACGCTCGTTGCAGGCCGAGCGGCGCACCACCAGGCGCGCTTTGCCGCTGCGGCGGGTGACCGGGGCGACGCCGGACAAGACCCGCAAGACCTGATAGTCTCGGCGCCGCAGGGGCTCCGCGGCCTCGGCGAGCAGCGTGGCGAGATTGGTCCTTCCCACCCCCGGCAAGGAGCGCAGGATCGTCACGTCGCGCTGCCCGGACCTCTGCCCCGGCTCGCTCTCCGGTTCGCCATCGTCTTTCTGTTCGAGGCGCGCGCAGAGCGCCTCGAGCTTCTGCTCGGCCTCCTTGATCTGGCGGTTGACCAATCGCGCCCGTTCGGCGGCGATCTTGATATGGGCTGCCGCCGCTTCGGTCGCGCCGGCGGCGACTTCGAGCGGCGTCTGGCGCAGGATGCGCAGGGTCTCGGCGGCGCCGATCCGGCGAACGCGGTGATCCTTCAGGACTTTGGCGAGACCGGCCTCATCGATCCGGGCGGCCTTGGCGGGGGTGGGCGCGAATTCCCACAGCGCCAGGAAGTTCTCGGCCGTCAGGTCGTCGGCCACTTGCAGCATCTGCGGGTAATAGCGCCACAACTGCTGGCAAATCCGATTGGCGAGACGACTGCGCTCCTGGCTCAGCTCTTCGGCGATGCGCGACCATTCGCGCAACTCGACGAGCGTGGGATCGTCGACGGCCAACCGCCGGAACGCGCGTCGATCGGTGCGCAGGCTGTCGGCCAGCACATGCCCGTCGCGGCGGTCGTCCTTGGCGCCGGCGACCGTGAAGCGATCACGAAACCGATCGAGCTGCTTGGGGTTGATCGCGAACACCGCGAACCCCCGCTCGAGCAGCGTCTCCACGACCGGCCCATGCGGCGTCTCGATCGCAACGCCGATGCGGGCGGGCGGCGCTCCGCTCCTCGCGACGAGCCAGTCGCACAACTCGCTCAAGTCCGCGCCGCCATGAGCGACCTTGCGCTCCCCGACCGTCTCCCCGTTGCGATCCAACAGGCAGACGACATGGGTCTGGCTCGCCCAATCAAAACCAACAAACCATTCGATATCCTCAGTCATGACCCGCCTCCTTCGGCTTCGGGCCGCCACGACTCCGGTCGATCCCTGTACTGGCGCTCGAAGCGCGACCTCCTAACGGACCTTAAGTCGCAGCCAACCCGAGGGGGCGCATGTCCTTCCCAGGCGCTCAAAGCGCAGGGAGCCTTGGGCCGCTCCCCAAGGGCTGGCCCGAACCGATCAGCCTACCAAGGCCTCTCGGATATCGTTACTGGTACAGGGAGGCAAGGCCGCCACGACGATCAGGTCGAACTCGACCGCGCAGGTTTTGGCATGGGCGAGGCGACGCCCGTCGGCGACGGGGATGATCAACTCTTGGGCGAGGCGGGCCGACGGGCCTTGGCCGGCGTCGAGGATGGCGAGGGTGAAGGCGCCGGAAGGCGTCTCGCATGTCCAGGTGCTGTCCGGCCCCCATCTTGTCGTTCCGGCCGATCGCATACTCGAACGGGACGAGTTCGACGCCAAGCCGCTGCTGGCCTCCGGCTTCATGCGGGCGTGAGGGCTATTGTTTCCTGAAATCGTCAAGGAATCATCCGCGTCACCCCGCGGCCGCGCGGGTCAGCCGCCGCTTCCGGCGTATCGCCATTGACCTCGATGGCCTGGATGTCGCCGCTGAAATCCTGCCCTTTCAAGACATAGCCCTTGGCTTCGATCCGTTTGGCGAGCTCGCCTTCGATCGGCGCGTAGGGCTCCCAAAAGATGGTGTTCGGCGGAAGCAACTGATGGTGGAAGCGCATCGCGCCCACGGCGTCGGCCAAGGGCATGTGAAAGTCGTAGATGTCGCTGATGACCTGGAAGATCGAAGTGAAGATGCGCGAGCCGCCGGGGGTGCCGATCACCAGCGACACCTTGCCGTCCTTTGTCAGGATCGTCGGGCTCATCGAGGAAAGCGGCCGCTTCGCCGGCTCGATCGCATTGGCGTCGCTGCCGACGACGCCGAACATGTTCGCGACGCCAGGCTTTGCCGAAAAATCGTCCATCTCGTCGTTCAGCACGATGCCGGTTCCCTCCGCGACGACGCCTGACCCGAAATAGCCGTTGATCGTATAGGTGTTCGACACGGCGTTGCCCCATTTGTCGACAACCGAGAAATGCGTCGTCTCGACTCTTTCGGGCATTGACGTGCCGAGCCCCGGCTGAATACTCTTCGTATCCGATGGCGCGTTCTGGCTAACCTCGGCGGCGCGCTTGGCGATGTAGGCGTCGTCGGTCAATTGTGCGACCGGCACTTTGTAGAAATCGGGATCGCCGAGATATTGCGCGCGATCGGCGAAGACCCGCTTTTCGATTTCCGCGTCGAGATGAACGTATTGCGCCGAATTCAGCGGCACGCCCTTGAAGTCGGCTCGCAAGTCCGCCTTCATCTTCAGCAATTGCACGAGGCCGATGCCGCCCGAACTCGGCGGCGGCGCGGTGATGACGCGATAGCCGTTCCAGTCGGCGAGAACGGGATGTCTCCAGACCGCCCGATATTCCTGCAGATCGCGCTTTGTAATCAACCCGTGACCGCGCATTGACGCGGCGATCAGGTCCGCCGTCTCGCCGTTGTAGAAATCTTCCGCGCCCTCCTCGGCGATGCGCGTCAGCACGGCGGCCAGATCAGGCTGCGTGAAGTTGAAGCCCTGCTTGAGGTTGCCGAAATACGCGTCGAAATTGGTCTTGCCGGCAAACTCCTTTGCAGCGGCGTCGCGGCGTTGCTGCAATTGCGCGTCGACCTCGAAGCCCTCGCGGGCATATTTGATCGCCGGGGCCAACACTTGCGCCCACCGAAGATTGCCGAAGCGGCGTTGCGCCTCCCACATGCCTTCGACCGTGCCGGGCACGCCCACGGCGCGATAGCCGAACAGGCTCATGCCCTTGATCACCTTGCCCTGGTCGTCGAGATACATATTTTTCGTCGCCGCGAGCGCTGCCCGTTCGCGGTAGTCGAGGAAATAGGGCTTGCCGTTCATATAGATCGTCATGAAGCCGCCGCCGCCGATATTGCCAGCCTCCGGATAGGTCACGGCGAGCGTGAACGCGATCGCCGCGGCCGCGTCGACGGCGTTGCCGCCTTCCTTGAAGATTTGCTCGGCCGCGTCGGCGCTGAACTTATCCGCGACCGCGACGGCCGATGCGGTGAGTACAACCGGCTGAGACGTCGCCGGAGGCTCCGCGAACGCAGGAATGGCGCCGAGACAGCCGATGGAGATGGACGCCAGAAAGGCCAGCGTCAGCGCCGTATTGGGCAATTCATTTTTGTTGAATGCCTTCACGGGATTTCTCCCTACGCAACTGGTTGTGAGCACGCCCTGTATGGTCTTTTGGTAACCTTGACCGACATTCGCCAGATCACCTCAGGCGTGATCGAAAATCTGGCCGATTTTGCTACCTCTGACAAGTCCAAGCCACAGGCGCGACCCGAGTAAGTTGTAGGGGATTAATACGCGGACGCGCCGGCGCCTGATTGAAGGCGAGATAACGCACGGGCGTTCAGGTAATGGGCCTCGTCCTTGGCGACGCAGCCGAACCGGCCCTGGAACAAACCCGGCTTCGCGCGTGCGTTCACGCAGCCGGCAAAGCGCCGGCGCCCCTCGCCGAGACAAGCGACAGCCCGTCCGCCGTTAGCGACCGCCGTAGAAGCCGGTTGTCTGTGCATAATGGACGGGATTGCCGCCGGCGGGGGACCAGTAAATGTCGGGCGCGTTAAAAGATGGCCCCGGCTGAAGGACAGGAGATGGCCCCGGCTGAATGTGGTGACGGTGATGCTGGTGGTGACGAGGCGCCGCTTCCCGAGCGACGGCGTAGCCTGCAAGGCTGATCGTGAGAGCGACCGCAGCGACAAGGCTTTTGATCATGGATCGTAACTCGCGTAATTCGCCGTAACTCCGAACCGATCCCGCCTATTCAAGGAAGGAAATTCTCCGTTTCGAATCGGGCGTGAATCAGGCGTTGGACGACGGCGAAAATAAACGCGGTCGAGACGCCGAACATCAGCATTCCGGAGACGGCTTCAAATGGCCCCAGCGGCTTCCATCGTGGCGGCAATACGATCTCGGAGCCCGAAGTCGTGTAGCTGCCAGCCGATGAATAAATGGCGGCGCTGAGATCGGCGACCGCGCCACACATATCGAGCGCGAACGCCCAAAGCGCGATCTCCACGAGATGCCCGGCGAGTGCAATCAGCGTTGCGCCCATTATGAATGTCAAGTTCACCCAGAGCCGCACGCCAAGCACGCGGCGCTGCAAATTGCGGCGTAAAGTCATGACGATGGTGTGGACCACGAATCCATGAACGGCCATGTTCCCAAGGTCGCTGCGAGTCCCACAAGCAAGGAACTCAGTATCGCGATTTGGCTCGGCATCATCTTGCCAGCTGCGAGCCGCGCTTATGACGCGGTTTGCGCCCTCGCTTGGCCTCCAGATCGACAATCCGCAATATCACGTCGCTGTAGCTTTCGCCGTCCCTCGCAGAGCCGTCATCCGATTCACGGCGGATGCCTCAATCCCAGATCAGGCGCTCTCCCCTCTCATTCGGCTGCCGCCCTCTGGCGGCCACAGGATCATGCGCCTGCACGCCCAGACGGCGACGATCGAGAACGGCCTCGTCCATTTGCCGGACGAGGCGCACTGGCTCGCCGACACACCGTCTCCGAGCTGGACGATGCTCCCTGCCGGCCCGCAGCGTCGACCAGGCCGATGGGCGCGCCCACGGGCGCCACCCTGGCGGATGGGCAATGCTTTGGTTCACGGAGATGATGGTCTGCGGCGACCGCCCGCTAGCCCGCCCCCGAGTTGTTTTTGATCCAGTCGAGGATCGTCGAGCGGTCGACCGCCGTCGGGTTTGAGGATGCGCAATACGTAGTTCCGGCGTTCCAGCGAAGGGGCCTGAATAAGGGCGGCTTGCTCGCTCGGCAAGGCTCGGGAGCGGAACTCGTCGCTTCCGCCGCCACGCTGGTAGAAGACATACCAATCCTGCATCGCCACTCTCGCCTTGCCGTGGGGAGGCGAGTTTATGGCGTCGTCCAGACGCGGCAAGGCGGCGCCAGTCGCCCTTTCGAATGTCGTTGGAACCCTCGACGGCAGCAAAGCCTCGCCCGTCACTTATGGTAGAAGCCGCGTTCGGCCCGAGGAGACCCCGAGGCCGAAATGTCGAGCGAAACCGATGGTCGCTGCTTGCCGGTCGGGTCAGCGCTCACCGGCGCGGACTAAGCAGAGCGGAGGCGACATTGATCACGCTGTACGGCTTCGGTCCGGCGATGGGCCTGCCAGAAATCAGCCCCTTCGTGACGAAAGCGCATATCCTGCTCCAAATGGCAGGGCTGCCGTATGAGACGAACACCAACGTCGGCGGCTTGTTCAAGGCGCCGAAAGGCAAGCTGCCCTACATCTCGGACGACGGCGGGGTCATTTCCGACTCGACATTCATCCGGTTCCATATCGAGAAGAAATACGGCTTCGATTTCGATCGCGGCCTCACGCCCGCCGAGAAAGCGACGGCTTGGGCGCTTGGGCGCTCGAGCGGATGTGCGAAGAGCATCTCTACTGGCTGATCATTGACGTTCGCTGGCTCGACGACGCGAATTTCCGAGCGGGCCCGGCTGAGATGTTCCAATCCTTCCCGGCCCCGGCCCGGCCCTTGATCGGGCGCTACCCTCGCCGCACGATGCGCCGGACCCTCCATCTGCAGGGCCTCGGCCGGCACGACGCGGCGTCCAGGCTCGAACTGGCGAAGCGCGATTTGTTCGCCGTCTCCGACCTCCTCGGCGAGAAACCCTTCCTGTTCGGCGACGAGCCGCGCGGCGCGGACGCGAGCGTCGGCGCCTTCGTCATCGCCGCGCTCGCCAAGGCGACCGTGTCGCCGTTGCGCGACGCAGCCGAATCCATGCCCAATCTCGTCGCCTACGGCGCGCGCGTGACCAGGCGCTTCTTTCCGCAATTCGACGGTTGAGAGGGGCTGACGCGGAGCAGCCTGCGCGCCATTTGGCTCTGCTGGCCGCCTGTTCGCGAGCTCGCCGCCGGGGATGATCTGCACGCCCTTGGCGTAGGCCATGATCCCGAGTTCATCGAACGTGATCACGTCGCCCGTTTCAGCCAGAATGGCCGCTTTGTCGACCCTTGGGCTTGCCCTCAGGCTCATTGCCGGGTCAATGGCGCTCTGCTTGGCCCCGGTCGGCCTCGGCAGCCTCGTCGGATTCCAACAAAACCGCGCCCACAAACCATTCCTTGGTTCTGTCGTCCGCCGTCTCCCATAGGCCGCGCAGCGCCTTCGCCCCCTCCCACGCCTTGCGCAGCGCCGTGTGCCGGTTTCCCTCGCTTCTTGCCTCAGCGTCGGCAGCGCGCGCAGCGGCGCTCTTCGCTGCCTCGGCGGCCTCTGTCGCCGCTCTCCTCGGTTTTGGCGACGCGGCGATGGCCTTTTGTTGCTCGGGCGGCAGATCGGCCGCCTTGGCGGCGTCTTGCACGCCAATTCGCCCCCTCTTCACCGCCTCCTGCAATTCCGGCTCGCCTTTCTCCTTGACCTTGCGCGTTGCGGCGATCATGACATGGCTGACCATGCCGCCTGCCGCCTCGGCCAGTTTACGGCTCGACGCTGTTTTCGGTTCTGTAATTTTAATTACAAACTCGGCCTCGGGCGCGTCGGCGGCTTCTTGTGCGGCTTCTTTGTTAGCCGCCGGCCCACCCAATGTGTAATGCAAGTTGAAATCTTCGGCGGCGACCAGCGCGTCGGCGATCGCCTGCTTAGTCAGGTGACGTCGCTTGATGTTGTGCGAAACCACCCAAATCAAAGCGTCTTCCCGGCCGCCGCCGAATTGGACGTAGCGCGGCGCGACGCCGGCGCGTTCGCAAGCGGCGGCACGGTTTCGCCCGTCCAGGATCATCCCCTCGAACAGCACGATGGGATCAATCAGACCGTGCGCGCGAATGTCATCGGTCAGGTCCTGCAATTCGTCGTCGTCGGCCGACGGTATCAGAAGGCAGATCGGGTGAGGGTTGGGCCGCGCCGGCGGGTTGTCGATGGGCGTCAGTTTCATTGTCGTCTTCTATTTGGGCGTGCCCAGTTCTGGTGATTCGTTGGTTATATGCAAGAGTGAATATGCAAGAGAGCCGCTGGTAGACTTGCCCACGGCCCTCTGATAGATAGCGGGGGTCACGCCGACGTTTCGGTCCCGCGCCCCTCGTTCTCGATCGGTCAACCGTCCGCTTGAGCGCCTCTTGCAGCGCCTGGTTGCGGCTTTATAGCATCACGGCTTCGCCTAAGCGCGCGAGCTCATGGCGCGCGCCCAGGTTCGTTTTTTCCCCGAATTCAGCGCTTGAGAGACCCTGCCGAAACATTTTGCCGCGAGAAGTCCTCAATCCACTATTCCAGTCTCACGCTTGTAGTGCTGGAGCTTAACATAAGACCGTCCGGGACTAGCGATGGCGCTAGGAGGCATTGCCTCCGGAAACGTCACCTGTCGAAGCTGCGACCGGGATATGGCTCCTCGGAAGATAGGAAGGAACGACGTCATGGCAAAAACCAAGCATTCGGCCAGCGAGCATCACCATCAAGCGGCCGCCCATCATCATGCCGCGGCCCATCATCATCACCAGGCCGCCCATCTCCATGATATAGGCGAGCACGAAGAGGCCAAGGTGCACGCCGACGCCGCTCACCAGCACAGTGAGCAGGGGCACGAGCACTCGACGACCGCCCAGGAACATTCGAATAAAGCATGATGGTTGGAGGGGGACGACGCCGCCGTCGTCCCCTTCCCGCTTCCTCGTCGTCTCGCGCCGATCCGCGTGTCCGAACGGCGGACCCGGTGGGGTTGAGCGGGGCGCTCGCGCCGAAACTCCCGCCTTGGGTCGATGGCGGTCGGCGATGGGCCCGACCAGGAACTTATCAACATGCAGTCGAAATACGACCTGCACGTCCAGGCCGAGCGGCTGAAGGCCGAACTGGCCGCGATGGAACCCGCCCAGCGCGGGGTAATCGAGATCACCGGCTGGCGGAAACCGCGAGGTCTATTTGAGCCCGCGTCCGTCTGGGCCTTGGAGGCTCACGGTGACCGGAATGCCGGCGCGAACGCTTTGCGTAACGGTGCAGAACTCCTCGAACTGCGCCAAAGCCCGATCGAGATGGGGGAGTTGCTCCGGCGACGCGCCGAGGGCGATGTCGATCTTGATGTGCTTCACTCGCAACCTGTTGTTCTCGTTGCGGCCGGTCTCGCAGGTCGCCGTCGCGGTCAGCCGCCCTGGATCGCCCTTGAAGTTGTTGGCGGCGAAAAGAAGGCTCGAGCACAGGCAATTCGCGACCGCGGTGCGCAGCAGTTGCTCCGGCGAAGGCCCGGCGCCGTCGCCGAGCAGCGGCGGCTCGTCGCCCGCCGTCTGCGGGATGCCCGGCCCGAAATCGATCAGGAACCGGTACTTGTCCTGGCGCGTCACGGCGACGCAGATCTTCTCGCTCATGAGATCCTCCTGTCGCCTCAACCACCGGCCATGGCCGGGCTCGTCCCGGCCATCCACGCGGCCATGCCGGCGCTGCAGCACCCAATTATTGATTCAGCGTCTCAAACAAATCGAGCCACCCCGGATTGGAGTTTACGATAGTTGCGCCTTCCATGCGCGGGGCCAATGTTTCATATTCAATTCGCGTTGGATCGCGGCCACGATCGTCCCCGCTTCGCTTCGCGGAGAAAGGGGGCCCGTTGGCCCCAATATGGGCAAAAAACCCCGGCTGGGCACAGCCGGGGTTCAGGTTTTGATTGGCTCGAGCGCCTCCCGTTGACGGCCGGGTTACGCCCCGATTGTGTGAAGATCAGGGTTTGGGGGCGCTCGCTGGGGTGGTCCCCATCTTGTGCATATGATGGGCCCCAGCCCTTGCGTGTTGTTTACTCATGTTGCTCGTGTGGCGCATTTGGCTCTTGTGCGACCCCGACGGCGCGGCCATGGGCTTCGCCTCAGTGGCGGCGGAAGCGGTGGGAGCGGTTTGAGCCAGGGTGGCGAGCGGGGCCAGGGCGATGAGCGCGCCGAGGCCGATCGCGGCAAGCTTGTTTGTCATTTGCAGATCCTCCGAGAGGTAAGCCGCCCCCCGGAAAGGTAACCCTTTCATTTTTTATTATGAGAGGCAGTTGCAAAATTATTCGGACATCCTAACGTAGAGAGGCAATATATTTAGATCAAGTCCGGCGCGTTTCAAGTGATATGCTATAAAATATTACGCCTTGTCTTTAGCGGATGTTGAAATATTGTTTTGGTTCCATCGCCCTGATTCGCGATAACAGGCATGACCAACGATCCTCTCGACGCCATGAAAGCCCGCTGGAACCATATCCAGGGCACTCTGTTTCCTTGGCTTCGTGAGGAAATCGACCCGATGACCGAAGCGCTCGGGCGGCTCGTCACGACCCTCGACGTGATCGGCCTCGAGGCCTTCGTTCCCGAACCGCCCCGAGGCCCCGGCCGGCCGCAAGGCGATCGCCGCGCCCTCGCCAGGGCCTTCGTCGCCAAGGCGGTGCTGGGCGTTCCTACCACCACCGCGCTGATCGAGCGCCTCGATGTCGACAAGTCGCTGCGACGCATTCTCGGTTGGGAACGACGCTCGCAAGTGCCGTCGGAAGCGACGTTTTCCCGCGCCTTCGCGGAGTTTGCGCAGTCCGATCTGCCCGCCAAGATGCACGCGGCGCTGATCGAGCGCTCGCTCGGCGGGCGCATCGTCGGCGTGATCGCGCGCGACGCCACCGAGATCGAGGCGCGCGAGAAGCCGGTCAAGACGGAGCCGAACGACAAAAGTGAGGATCCGCCGCCGCCCGATGGCGCTCAGCCGACGCGCAAGCGCGGACGCCCGCGCAAGGACGAGCAACGGCCAAAACCCGAGCCGACCCGGCTCGAACGGCAGACCACGCAGAACCTCGATCAGATGCTCGCCGATCTGCCCTCCGCGTGCGATGTCGGCTCCAAGAAGAACAGCAAGGGCTACAAGGAAACCTGGATCGGCTACAAACTGCATCTGGATGTCGCCTGCGGCCAAATCCCGGTCTCCTGCGTACTGACTTCGGCTTCCGTCCACGACAGTCAGGTCGCCATTCCCTTGATGACCATGACCGGCGCCCGCGTCTCCTATCTCTACGATCTAATGGATGCGGCCTACGACGCCGCCGCCATCCATGACCACAGCAAGGCGCTCGGCCATGCGCCGATCATCGATCGCAACTTTCGCGCCCAGCACGAAGCCAAGGCCGAATGGGCCAAAGAAGTCGAGCGCATGAAACTCATCCACATACCCGACCCCGACGACCGGCTCTTTGATTTTCGAACCATGGCCGAACGCGTGAACGCCCGACTGAAGGACGAATTCGGCGCGCGGGCCGTCCGCGTGCGCGGCGCGATCAAGGTCAAATGCCACCTCATGTTCGGCGTCGTCGCGCTCGCCGTCGATCAAATACTCCGCGTCACGCAGTTTCGGCCCGCGCCGGCCTGAGCCTCGGCCGCTCACAACGCCTAATGAAGGCGAATTGCGTCGCGCTCATTGAATTTTGCAAGAGGCTCATGAGCCTGCCAAATTATGAGCCTGCCAACCTGAATTGGCGATGAACAAGGGTCTAGCGAACATGCGTCAGTCGGTCGAATGAGGCCGACTGCGACCCCTTGCGACGCCTTTCGCGCTGGCGCCAGCGCATCCGCACGCAAAATTGCGCAGTGAGCCCTCCAAGGCCATGCCCGCCGACATTCCCATGCCTCACCCCGGCGTCGTTCTGCGCGAGGAGTTCCTCGAACCGATGGGCCTCAGCGTCTATGCGCTGGCCAAGGCCATTCACGTGACGCGCAGCCGGATCAACGACATCTGCACCGGCCGTCAGGGCGTCACCGCGGCGATCGCGCTGCGCCTCGGCCGCTTCTTCAACGTCGACCCGCAATGGTTCTTGAACATGCAGTCGAAATACGACCTGCACGTGAGGCCGAGCGGCTGAAGGCCGAACTCGCCGCGATCGAACCACGCAGCGCCGCGTGAGGGCGGCCGGGGGTCCTTGTGCGTGAGCGGAGGTCTCCCGGCGGTCCCTCTCGTGTCACCCCCGCGCACGCGGGGGTCCAGGCCGGAGCCGCGGACGCCCATGATTGAACCGGAATCGCCGCACGAGTTTGGATACCCGCTTTCGCGGCTATCGGATTTACACATCTCGAGTCGCGGGCTCCC
>CAVYIZ010000009.1:0-35725 GCA_963768555.1 uncultured Alphaproteobacteria bacterium | reverse complement strand
CAGTCAGGGACGTCGGCGCCCTGCCGCTCCTCTCCTACACGCTCGACGACATGTGGAGGGAGATGCTGAAAGCCGGCAACGGCGTCCTGCGGCTTCCGCGCCCAGTCCTTCGAGCTCGGCGGCGTGCTGGTCGAGCGCGCCAACCGGTTTCTCGCCGAGCGCCCGGGCGCCGAGGATGCGCTCAGGCGCGTCCTCACGCTCAAGCTCGCGACCGTGCGCGAGGATGGCGAGCCGACCCGACGACGCGCCGCCCTTGAAGAGTTCTCGGACGAGGAATGGCGGCTCGTCTCCCAACTTTCCGGCTATCCCAACCGTCTTCTCGTCACGGCCACGACCGAGGGCGGCGAGACGTACGCGGAGGTCCGCGCACGAGGCGATTTTCCGGCGCTGGGGCAAGCTCAGGGAATGGGTCGCCGCCGAACGGGAGTTCCTGGCCTGGCGCAGCGGTTTGGAGACGGCCCGCCGGGCCTGGGAAAAGACGCCGGGCCGGGACAGAAACGATGCGCTGCTCATGGGCTTCGCGCTGACCCAGGCGCAGACCTGGCTCGCCAGGCGCTCTGGCGACCTTCCGGAAGCCGAACGGACGTTCATTGTTGAGAGCGGCAAGGAGGCGCAGCGGCGCAGGCTTCGGGCGCAGGCGCTGGTCGGCGTTCTGGTTGCCGCAATGACCTTGGGCATGGCCGCCTGGTGGAATCAAGTATGGCTGAAGGAAGAACTTCGGGAAGAAACCTATAAATGGGCGAACGTGAAGGTCCTCGAGGCGGCGCAGGAGGCCGCCCTTAAGCCCGGCGACGCGTTGAAAGAGTGCCGCGATTGCCCGGAGTTGATCGTCGCGCCCCAGGGGCGTTTCACGATGGGCTCGCCCGAAGGTCAAGGCAATGGTTTCGAGCGGCCAACGCACGCGGTGACGATCGCCAAGCCTTTCGCGGTGGCGAAGTTCGAGCTCACGTTCGACGATTGGGACGCCTGCGCCGCCCATGGAGATTGCGCACAGCATGTCAGCGACAGCGGCTGCTGGGGGCGCGACCGGCGCCCGGCGATCAACGTGAACTGGAACGACGCGCAGACTTACGTCAAATGGCTGTCGAGGATCACCGGCAAACCGTATCGGTTGCTCTCCGAGGCTGAGTACGAATATGCCGCGCGGGCCGGGACCGAGACCAAATATCCTTGGGGCGACGAGATCAAGTTCGAGGGAAAAGCAATGGCCAACTGCGACGGCTGCGGCAGCCAATGGGACGGAAAGAAGACCGCGCCGGTCGGCTCGTTCGCTCCGAACGGTTTCGATCTCTACGATATGGTCGGCAACGTTTGGAGTGGACGGAGGATTGCTGGAACGACAACTACGAGGGAGCGCCGGCCAACGGCTCAGCGCGGACGGGCGGAGATTGCATAAGGCGCGTCGTCCGAGGGGGTCCGTGGAATGACGATCCACGCTACATCCGCTCGGCGAGCCGCCGCAATGTATCCGCCGGTGACCGGTTCAATTTGGTTGGCTTTCGGGTGGCGCGGACGCTTTCCGCCGGGGTCGACGCCAATACGGCAACGCCGGATGCGCGTTAGGCGCTTGTTGATAGCTTGCTTATCCGGTTGGTTGACAAGTGGCATAAGGCATCTCTGAGTGTCTGTTCCGAAACTTGTTGAGTTTCGTGAATCAGTTGTGATTTAAGGAAGGCGGACTGATTCGGGGCCGCGATGTGGACGAACGAGAACCGAGCGAAATACAAGCGGGATCATTTGCGATACCCGAGCGACCTGACGGATGAGGAGTGGGCGCATGTCGAACCGCTCATTCCTCCGGCGAGGCGGGGAGGCCGCAGGCGCGAAACAGACATGCGAGAGGCGCTCAACGCCATCATGTACGTGCTGAGCACGGGATGCCAATGGCGTTACCTTCCCAAGGATTTGCCGCCGCGCAGCACCGCCTATCGATACTTCTGCGATTGGGGCATGACGCGCTCTACGAAAAGTGTCGTGAGCAGGCCGAACGCGAGGCCAGCCCAACCGCCGCGATCATCGACAGCCAGAGCGTGAGAAGCGCGGAAAAAGGCGGGGCCTCGATCGATCCGCACGGGTTCGATGCGGGAAAGAAGATCAAGGGCAAGAAGCGTCATGTTCTCGTCGACACGCAAGGGCTGCTGATGCAGGCCATCGTTCATTCCGCCGACGTCCAGGACCGCGACGGCGGCGTTTTGCTGCTGGCGACGCTGTTTGGCCGGTTCCCCTATCTCGAAAAACTGTTCGCCGACAGCGCCTATCAAGGGCCGATCTTCGCCGATGCGCTCGCCAAAATGCTGTCTCGGGTCAAGATCGAGATCGTCAAACGATCCGATCAGGCGAAAGGCTTCGTCACGCTGCCCAAGCGCTGGATCGTCGAGCGATCGATCGCCTGGCTCAACCGCTGCCGAAGATTGGCCAAGGACTGGGAGAACCTCAACGTCTCACGAATCCCCTCATTCTTGATCGACTTGAAATTGCCTGGATTGGCGAGTCAGCCCGTGGCCGGTTCACGAATCAGCCGGGCGGGGGCTCATGCGCAGGTCGATCGAGCGGGTGGGATTGGTTCATGAGTTTGTAGAGCGCACGTTTTCGGGGAGCTTGCACGCCAAGCGCATTCTTTCGCTGGCCAATGGGACGTTGGGGGTTCTGACGGGGGCGTCGTTGGCCGTTTCGCTCATCGGGCATGCGCTGGCGCAAGCGCGCGGTCTTTCGGACAGACACGCGATCAAACAGGTCGATCGTCTGCTGAGCAACGCCGGGGTCGTCGTCTGGGACCTGTTCGCGCCGTGGGTTCGCGAGGTCGTGGGCCAGCGCAAGGCGATCGTCGTGGCGATGGACTGGACCGATTTCGACGCCGACAATCAGGCGACGCTGGCTTTGAGCCTGATCACGCGTCACGGCCGGGCGACGCCGCTCCTGTGGCTGACGGTCGACAAGGACGAACTGAAGGACCAGCGCAACGACTTCGAGGACCTCTGCCTGACGCATTTGAAGGCGATCCTGCCCGAGGGCGTGGCGGTGACGATCCTGGCCGATCGCGGCTTCGGCGACTCAAACTGTTCGAATTCCTCGACAGCCTCGGTTTCGGCTACGTCATCCGCTTTCGCGGCAACGTCCATGTGACCGCGGCGGACGGCGAGGCGCGCCTGGCCGCCGACTGGGTCGGCAAGAAAGGGCGCGCCCGCCTTCTGCGCGGCGCCGAACTCACCGCCGCCCGCCACAAGGTCGGCGCGGCGGTCTGCGTCCACGCCAGGGGCATGAAGGAGGCTTGGCATCTGGCCGCCAGCGATGCGGCCGCGAGCGCCGCCCAGATCGTCAAGCTCTACGCCAAACGATGGACGATCGAGCCGGGCTTCCGCGACACCAAGGATTTGCGTTTCGGCATGGGCCTGAGCGTCCTGCGCATCGGCGATCCACAACGGCGCGACCGTCTGCTGCTGCTCAACGCTTTGGCGATCCTCCTGCTCACGCTGCTCGGCGCGGCCGGCGAAAGCCTCGGCATGGACCGATCGCTCAGAACCAGCACGGTCAAACGCCGCGTCCATTCGCTGTTCCGCCAGGGCTGCCTGCTCTACGACCTCATCCCCACCATGCCCGAGAAGAGATTGCGGCCGCTCCTCGTCAAATACGAGGAATTCATAAATGAAAACAGGGTCTTCAACGAAACCTTCGGGTTCGCGTAAATGAGGGGATGCGTGAGCCTCAACGTCACAGCCCTCATGTTCCTTCGCTTCGCGTCCATCCGCCTCATGTTGCGAAGACTCTGCAATCCCGCATAAACTTTTGAGTCAAACTCTCAGACCATAGGCGTTAATTCAGGATCAAATCTAAAGTGCTTCGTGACAGGTAGAACATCATCCGCACTTGCTGTCATTTTAATTGGCCCATATGCGCCGCGACTAAGCATTCCGGCGACAATCGGCGGATTAAACCATCGACGCAATACAGCGAGTGCCTCGCAATGTGGGTCTAAGTCGATCAGATGTTTCTTGTTTATATCGAATATTGATGTTTCTGGTCGCGTTGGCATTGGCCCAATAGCTTCAACTGTTATTTTGATGCTCCTGAGCGTCTTATCAGACGTATTTTTTATTACGGTTCTGTATTCCCAAAAAGACCCAGGTATCTGATGACCTACTTCGTCCCTCATTGGTTCAATAGACCAGAACTTTCGATTCGGATTAGAAGGATCAAAAATAATCTCAATTGGAGAACCAAGGTGTTTTTTTGGCCAAGTTTTCCAAAAGAGAATAAAGCCAATTCCCGCTAAAATTACTGATGGTGCCCTCAGCCATCCCCTCATTTTTTCGAGGGCCAAAATGCAACTGGAGGTTGGCATTTTGATGCGGCGAATTTCGTATGACGAATTCCTGAAGTGCGAGTTCGGGTCTCGCAATCGTCGAGAGAGAGGTCGCGCCACGACAAATGCGGGGCCTTAGGGCTCCCCATTCGCTGTACGTGAGGGCCGAAAAGCGCCGAAATCAGGCCGTTCTCGAAATGAGGGGATTCCTGAGGATGGTGCCCAGTGTATGGTCCATTCGAACGGGATTGATTCTATTAAATGGGTCAACATCCGTGACCCCTGTTCATAAATAAGCGATCTGGTGGGTATCCATTTAACCGGACTCGACGATTTGTCTCCAAGGGCGGTTCGGCGAAGGTCGCTCCAAGCTGGGCGGATGTCCGCGTTGTCTCGGCGGCTTGGGAGGAACAGCCTTTGGGCTCTGGCTCATAACAAGGTCTTGGTAACGAACCGGTCCATGCGCGACAGCAAGCTCCAGGACCCGGTAGAACAGCATCCCTCTGCTACGTGAGCGGCGGCGATTGAAGCGGAACACGAACTCATCCAGGTAACTGGGCAAGTGTGCGGAATCCACCGCTCCCTGGTGGGTGCCCAGCAGCCATCGTTTGGCAAGGGACGCTATTCGATGCACGCCTGGCAGAAGTTCTCCGGGGTCCTCGCCTCGCGTTGATGCGGCCCGCTGGCTACGGCGATCATGGATATACCCACGCTTCTCCAACCACCGGCAACCCTGCCAGGCATCGGTGATGACTGTCGCCCCCGGCTCGACGTTATCCAACACGAAGGAGTGAAGCGATTCTGAGGAGGCATCCGCCACGGACGCCATTCGACAGCGCCCGAATCCCTTCGGCTCCAGGATCTCGATCGCGATACACGTCAGGATCTTCTTCCCTTTGGCACGGCCTCCCGAAAGTCCAGTTTCCTTGCCTCCGATGTAGGTTTCGTCCACCTCCACCTTCCCGCAAAGGCGCTCCCGATCGGGGCGAATCAGCACAGACCGCAAGCGATGAAGGATAGCCCACACCGTCTGGTAGGAGCCGATCTCCAAGGTCCGCTTCAAGCTCAGCGCCGAGATCCCATCTTTGCCACTCGCAAAATACCAACAGGCTGAAAACCAAACCGTGAGGGGAGTGCGGGTCCGGTCGAAGATGGTGCCTGCTATCACTGACGTACGGCTGCCGCATCCAGTGCACTTGAACCTGCCGTCGCCAAGCCGCCATCCTTCCGAATGGCCACAGGACGGGCAGACGAAGCCGTGAGGCCATCTCAACCATTCCAGGTAGTCGAGGCAGTCCGCATCAGTCGGGAACCAAGCCCGAAACTCCCCAAGGGACTTAGGGTAGTGGATGCTGGCGAGGGGTCGCTCCATCCATCCAGCATACGCCCAAGTCCGGTTAAATGGATATCCCAGATCGATCTAATGAACTCCCATATCCACGGCCATGCGGCCGCGCCGACGAAAGATAGCAAAGCGAGAATTCGTTTAAACATGTCCCTATCAGTGACTCTGTGCGCGACCGCACGCAACAGCTAGAGTCATGTTTAACGCCGTCGCTTGTCAACCAACCGGATAAGTAAGGTTGGTAGATCGCCATCGCGAGGGCCCCGAGCGCAGCGAAGGGGACCAGCCGTTGGACCGTTGGCGGAGCGGCTCAGATTACACGTCGGACTCCGGCCGCTTCTCGCAGAACTTGTTTCGCGAGGTCGGCATGGTATTGTCGGGCGTTGTGACCGGAACGCTCGATGGCCTCGTTAGCGCAACTTCCCGAACTCGTCGGCTTCTTCAGCTACTCGCGCGAGGACGACGAGGCGTTCAAGGGTTCGCTCTCGGTCTTGCGCGACGCCATTCAGCGCGAGCTCAGCGCGCAGCTCGGGCGCACCAGGCGAAATTTCCGCCTGTGGCAGGACCAGGATGCCATCGCTCCCGGTCAGATGTGGGAATCGCAAATCGCGAAGGCGGTCGAGGAGGCCGTGTTCTTCATCCCGATTGTCACGCCGCGCGCCGTCGCCAGCAAGTATTGCAAGTTCGAGTTCGAATCTTCCTCGCGCGAGAGCGCGCGCTGGGCCGCGACGATCTCGTCTTCCCGATCCATTACATTCTCGGTTCCCGCTTTGCTGGACGAGGCGGAGTGGCGCGACGATCCGGTGCTGTCGATCGTCGCCAAACGCCAATATGTCGACTGGCGCTCCTTCCGCCACGCCGCCGTCGACTCGCCCGCCTTCGGGCAAGCCATCGAGCGCTTTTGTGGCAAGATCGTCGAGACTTTGCGCGAGGCTTGCTCTCGCCGGACGAACGCCGCCAGCTGGAGGCCGAGGCCAGAAGGCGCGCCGAGGACGAGGAGCGCGTTCGGCGGGAAGCCGAACCAAAACGACGGGCCGACGACCACGAAAGGCTGGGCAAGGAGGCCCTGGCGAAGAAGCTGGCGGAAAGGGAAGCGCGAGAGCGGGAAGAGGCTGAGCGTCAGCGGCAGGAGAGCGAGGCGAAGAAGCGCGCCGAGGAAGAGGAGCGCGCTCGCCAGGAGGCCGAAGCGAGAGGGCGAGCCGAGGAGGAGGGCGCGAAGCGAAGGCATGAGGAAGCGGAGACGCAGCGTCGATCGCCCGAGGAACGCGACGCGACGAGAGCCGGTGCCATGCCACACGGAGGCGCCGCTTCAGATCAGCCGGCCCAAAATATGGCAGTGGCGAGCAGCGGCAAAATCTGGGGCGTCGTGGCTGCGGTCGCGGGGCTAGCGCTCTTCGGAGCGGCCATGGCGCTCCTCGCGGAACGTGGCACCCGACCAGTGACGACACCGATCGTCGAGTCCAATCCGCCCGCCACGCCGCCGAGCAACGCCGTCGCGTCGGCCCCCGCCGTTCCCGCGATGCCGGCATCGACCGGCGAAATCCAAGCCGGGACACCCTCCGAGCAGACCGCGTCGGCGCAGGAGCGCGCCTCAAGGCTGGCAACTCGTTCAAAGAATGCGGCGATTGTCCGGAAATGATCGTGGTGCCGGCGGGGCGTTTCACGATGGGCTCGCCCGCAGGCCGAGGCTACGACAGCGAACGTCCGGCGCACGAGGTTACGATCGCCAAGCCCTTCGCAGTGGCGAAGTTCGAAGTGACCTTCGACGAATGGGACGCGTGCGCCGCCCGTGGCGGATGCCGTCCGGATGTGAGCGATAACGGATGGGGGCGCGGCCGGCGCCCGGTGATCAGCGTGAGCTGGAACGATGCGCAGGCTTATATCAAATGGCTATCCGGGATTACCCGCAAGCGGTATCGGCTGCTCTCCGAGGCCGAGTACGAATATGCGGCGCGCGCCGGAACCGAGACGAAATATCCCTGGGGCGAAGAGATCAAGCTGAACGGCCAAGCGATGGCCAATTGCAACGGCTGCGGCAGCCAATGGGGCGGCAAGCAGACAGCGCCGGTCGGCTCATTCTCCGCGAACGTTTTTGGCCTTTACGACATGGTCGGGAACGTCTCGGAGTGGACGGAGGATTGCTGGAATGGCATCTATACCGGAGCGCCGGCCGACGGCTCGCCATGGACGAACGGCGATTGCAGCTCCCGCGTCGTCCGCGGCGGTTCCTGGGGCGACAATCCGGGCTTTCTGCGCTCAGCGCTCCGCTACGGGGACCCCGCCGGGGGTCGAGGTAACCGCGTTGGCTTCCGGGTCGCCCGGACGCTTTGGCCTTAAGTCTTTATCTCTTTACCTCCTGGGGTCCAGGGGCGAAACCCCTGGTTTTTTGCGGGCATGGCGCGATGGCGGACAATGCGAAGCGCCCCGGCGCGGCGCTCGAGGCGCATTATACGATTTCCGGATGAATAGCTCTTGTCGTAGTTTGCCGAACGCGTTCCCTCCCCCCTTTTGGGGGAGGGTTAGGGAGGGGGGGCTGTACGATCCGGTAAGATCGCTGACGGATTGGACCGGATACATCGTTGACAGGTCTATTGCACGGCGAGGAGGGCCCCGCCGATGCCTTGGAGTGAGACCTGCGCGATGGACGAGCGGATGCGATTTGTGATTGCGGCGAGTGAGGACGAGGCGGTGATGACGGAGGTTTGCGCCGCGTTCGGGATCAGCCGCCAGACCGGCTACAAATGGCTGGCGCGCTATGCGGCGGAAGGCGCGGAGGGGTTGAAGGAGCGCAGCCGCGCGCCGATCCGCCATGGGCGGGCGCGCGACGAGGAGCTGGTGGCGGCGGCGCTGGCGCTGCGCGAGCGGCATCCGACCTGGGGTCCCAAGAAGCTGCGCAGGACGCTCGCCGACCGCTTGCCGGATGTCGCGCCGCCGGCGCTCAGCACGATCGGCGACTGGCTGCGCAAGGAGGGGCTGACCCAATCGCGTCGGCCGCGCAGGCGGTGTCCGCCCTTTTCTTCGCCGTTCCTGGCCGCCGACGGGCCCAACGCGGTGTGGTGCGCCGACTTCAAGGGCTGGTTTATGACGGGCGACCGCCAGCGCTGCGATCCGCTGACGATCAGCGACGCGATGAGCCGCTATCTCTTGCGCTGCCAGGCGGTGGCGCAGACCGACGGGGAGCACGTGCGCCCGGTGTTCGACGCGGCGTTCTGCGAGTTCGGGTTGCCGCTTGCGATCCGCTCGGACAATGGGCCGCCGTTCGCGTCGGTCGGCGCAGGCGGGCTGTCGCGGCTTGCGGTGTGGTGGATCAAGCTCGGCGTGCGCCCCGAACGGATCGAGCCGGGCAAACCGACGCAGAACGGCCGCCACGAGCGCATGCACCGGACCCTGAAGGCGGACGCCGCCGACCCGCCGGCGGCCACGCTCGCCGAGCAGCAGCGCCGCTTCGACGAGTTCCGCGCCGTCTACAACCACGAACGGCCGCACGAGGCCTTGGATTTCGAGACGCCGGCGGCGCTCTATCGCGCCTCCGATCGCGCTTATCCTTGCGCCCTGCGCGAGCCCGATTATCCGGACGACTGCGCCGTGCGGCGCGTGCGCTCGAACGGCGTGATCAAATGGGCCGGCGACCTGATCTTCGTCAGCGAGGCCCTGGTCGGCGAGCCCGTGGCGATCGAGGAGACCGAGGCGGGCGAATTGCGGGTTCGCTACGCCGACGTCGAACTCGGATTCCTCGACAAAAGCGGCCGCCTTCGCCGCCGGAAATTGTCGCGGCCGCCCGCCTGTGGACTTGTGGACAACGCTGAGGCGTTGCCCACAATCCCACAGGAAGAGCAGCAGCAACAGCCGGCCGCGTAAGTGGCCAAAAGTGTCAACCATGTATCCGGTCCAAAGTGTCAACCATCAATCCGGTTGCACAGGGGGGGCGCCATACTTTCCGGTTGTCCCGCTTCGAAAGGCCAAATCGCAAAGGGCGGTGCGACCCCCCACCCCGGCCCGCCCCCACCATAGGGCGTCCGGAAGGACGCCCGTCTCTCGACGGGCTATGGGGGGCGGGGGCGCGTGCGGCGCGCCGAGCCAATCACCTGGTAGTCGTATTGTCAGTTCCTCCTGTGGCTTTCTCCCGCCCGTGAAGAAATTCCCGAGAAGCCACAAGTTCACGCTCGGCGATCGCATCGAGAGCATCGCGCTGAACGTGCTCGAAGCGCTGATCGAAGCCACGTACACGCGCGACCGCGCAGAGGCCCTCCGCCGAGGAAACTTGGGGATTGAGAAGCTGCGGTTCTTAATCCACTGCCGCCGACTTCGAGATTGTTGGACCGTCGACGTTACAAACATGCGGCGCCCGACGCACCGGCGGCGCCGGACGCCTGATCGGCGTCGCGTCGCTTGGTCAATGTGACAACAATTCAAACCAGGACGCGCCGGGCGCATTTATTTTCGTGTTGGCGCAGGCTTTGCCGGCCCTGTTCGGTTCGCCTCGTCATCCGGCTCGCCGTAACGCTCGAGCTTGCTGGCGGCCCGAAATTGGGCGATGTTCAACTCCGAGCAGGGGACATCCAGGTCTTTCGGCTCCAACAGACGACGCTGCTTTGCGCAGAGGCCGACCGCGGCGCCTATCTATGGGGGCCGAAGACCAGGGTCTTCGGCCCAATAGCGGCGCGAGAAGGGGGAGATCTCTCGTGAATCCGTTCGCGACAATCCTGCTTTGCAGCCTCGACAGCCTATTTCTCGGCGTCGGGCTTGGGGCGCTCTCGCCCTCACGCCGCCTCTGGCTTGCCGGCGCCCTCGGCCTCGCTGACGGGCTCGCTGGCCTTTTCGGCGCGTCGTCGGGCGTCACCGCGCCGGCGTGGACAGCCGCCTGCGGCCCGACCACGCTGGCCGTCTACGCCGGTGGCGTTCTTCTTCTGGCCGCCACACGGATGCGAGCGCTGGCGACGCATCGCCTGGGGATTGTCGTCCTGCCTCTCGCGCTGAGCCTCGACAACTTGGTCGGCGCAGCGGCTTGCGGCCCTCCTTCCGTCAGCGCGCCGACCGGGGCTGCGATGATGGCCCTTGCCTCGTTCCTCTTGGCCTATGCTGGTTGCGCCCTCGGCGCGGCGCTCGGAGGCCGCTGGCCGGGGTTCGCCCGACCCCTGGCCGCGGGCGCGACGCTCGCCGCCGCAGCCGCCATGAGTTCTCGCTTGATCCTTTCGCGCCTCAAGGGAGCGCTTCATGCCGCTCGACATCCTGACGAATCGATATGACAACAACCGCTCCGGCGTGAACTCGGAGGAGACGATCCTGAAGCCAGACAATGTCGAACCCGACAAATTCGGCAGACTGTTCACGCGAACGGTTGACGGCGACCTCTACGCCCAGCCCCTCATTGTCGATGGGCTGATCAAAGATGGAGAGAAGCGCGCGTCGGCTGTCATTCTCGCGACATCACGGAATTGGGTCTATTGCTACGATGCGGAGAGCGCGTCGGCCTATGTTCCGGTCTGGAACTCGACAACTGGGTCCTGCAGTGCCCCGCGACGAGATTCTTTGGCAGCCGGGAAAAAAGGAGCACTACCTCAACTTCGGCGGGGAGATCGGGATCACGAGCACCCCCGCGATTGCGCGCGAGGGGGAAGGCGGCGTGCTCTATGTCGTCGCGAAGACAATACAGGGCAGTCATGCGACGGCGGTTTTCGAACAGAAGCTTTATGCGCTCGATCTGCTGACAGGACAGGACCGGATCGCTCCGACGCGGATCGAGGTCGACCTCCTTCCCGGTCGCCCCGGCATCGCGTTCAGCCCCAAGTTCAACCTGAACCGGCCGGGCCTCCTGTTGCAGAACGGCGTGGTCTACCTCGCTTTCGGTTCGCATGACGACAACGGCGACTATTGCGGCTGGATCCTCGCCTACGACGCCAAGATGTTGAAGCAGCTCGCAGCCTACAACACGACGCCGGACTGGGGCGAAGGGGGCATCTGGCAGTCCGGCACCGGATTGGCGGGTGATGGCGAGTGCGTCTACGCGGTCGTGGGCAACGGGAAGGAGACGGGCGATCGAACGCCGCCCAATCCGGTCACGAAACCCGAATACGGCAATGCGCTGCTCAAGCTCAAACTCGATGCGACAGCAGGCGTTCTCAAGATCGTGGACTGGTTCACGACGAAGAACGTGTTCGCCCAGAACGACGACGACGTCGATCTGATTGGCGGCCCAGTGCTGTTCGAGGCGGAGACGGGGCCGAAAGGGGAGCGGCGGAGCTTTCTGCTGGGCGGCGGCAAGGACGGCCACTTCTACCTCGCCTATCGCGACAAGCTCGGGTGCTGGACGCCCGACAATTCGGGCATTTTGCAAGCCAAGCAGCTCTGCGAATATCACATCCACGGCGCCCCCGTCGTCTGGAGCAGCGGCCGCGGAAACACTTTCGCCTATGTTTGGAGCGAACGCGACGCGTTGAAGAGCTTCAAGCTCGGGTCCCAGGGGTTCGGCCCCCCTCGGCAATTCAGCGAAGTGCGTTTTCCGGTCATGGAGGACCGTATGCCGGGCGGCATTCTCACGCTGTCGTGGGATGGGACCGACCCCGAAAGCGCGATCCTATGGGCGTCGCATCCGACGCGCGAGAACGCGATGAACAAGACGGTGGCGGGCACCCTTCGCGCCTTCAAGGCGACTGACCTGACGCGAGAGCTGTGGAATAGCGACATGGATCCGGCCGGCGATGATCGGATCGGCTCCTTTGCGAAATTCTCACCCGCCGTTGTCGCCAACGGCAGGGTCTATATCGGTACTTTTTCACGCGAACTGGCGGTTTATGGGTTGCTTGACGAACCGCGCTTCGACATGGGCGATTTCGAACTGCGAAACATCGGGGACGTCGACAAGCTGGGCTCGTACGCGGCGGGTCGGTATGTCCTGAAGTTGGGCGGCGCGGGAATCGGCGTCCTCCCCGAAGGCTTCCTGTTCGCCAACCGCGAACACAATCTCGCCGACAGCGATCTCAAACTCACGGCCCGCTTCGTTGGGTTTAACGTGGACCACCTCGCCACGCCCGCGCGCGCCGGCCTGCTCGTGCGGGACGGCTTCGAGGCCGGCAAGGGAGCCATGGTGGCGCTGGTCATCGATCGCGATGGTCACGCTTTCGTGCTGGCGCGCGACCAGCCTGACAAACCGGACTCCAAATCGCCCGCCAAGAAGGTAAGAAAAATCGGCCGCACGCGAATGCCGGGCGCGCCGACGAATCTGCGCCTAATTGTGGCCGATGCGGGCGACAAGGGCAACGTGCGCGTCACGGCAGAGGTCGGCAAAGCCCTTGTCGGCGAGTGGGAAGTCCTGACCGACTTCGTCATGAAATGGGACGTCGCCTCCAATGCGGCGGTGAAGTTCGGGATGTTTGCGACCGAGCAGAACCACGGCGCGGAGCCGCGCCCCGCCTCGGCTCCGCCCGGTCAGGCCAAGTTCTCGAAGGTCGAATTCCCCGGAGCCTAGGAGACCCCGCCTGGCAAGGAGCTGCATGGCTCTGCGTCGTCGGCTCGAGCGGCTCGCAGCAATCGCCCTTTGCGTATACGAGGACCGGACTACGCCATTCCGCGTGATGGCGGCCAGGAGCGGACGAGGCGCGGACCGGGCGGTCGCGGCGGCGGGATTGTCCCCGCCCGGCTTGATGCCTATACGCTCTCCGCGATGCCGCCCGACCGTTCCCAACCCGTCTTCTCCCAGCGCCACCTGCTCGGCATCGAGCATCTGTCGCGCCCCGAGATCGAGGCGCTTCAGATACGTTAACGTCCGACACGACGCGAGCTTGTTAGCGCGGGACGGCCGTAGGGAGACGCCGAACGTCAAGGCCGCCGGTGATTTTTCCGTCACAACGCGCTATTCTCCGCCTCGACGGGGGCGAGCGCATGACGCGTTGGTTTCTCAGCTATCACTCGCCGGACCAGTCGCTGGCCGAGCGGCTCAAGGCCGCCATCGAGCGCAAGGACCCCGCGTCCAGCGTCTTCTTCGCGCCTTCGAACCTGCGCGCGGGCGGCGCGTGGACCGCACAGCTTGCCCAGGAGATCGCCGCGGCGAGCGCCTTCATCCTGCTCATCGGCGAAGCGGGCGTCGGCAAATGGCAGGTCCCCGAATATGACGAGGCGCTCGACCGCTGGGTGAAGTCGGGGCAGACCTTCGTCGGGAAGTTCAGCGCTATATCGAGGCGCTTTGCGATGGCAGAGATAGCGCGAGAAACAAGTCGCTGATCATCAGCTTCAAATGGCCGTCTGATGCGACTTAGCTTCCCGACATTGCAGGCGCTGTCGAGCGTCCACGCGGCATTGGCATGGCTTCTTGCCGGGCATGATAAGACAGATGGCGAGATCCTTGCAGCCGCGCGTGCGTCAGGCCTGATCCTGTCCGACGACGGTCCCCATTGGAAAGTAGACGGCGACCTCGCAACGCGACTAGCGGAAGCGGGCCTCACGCGATTGCCTAGCGACCCTGATCGTTTCGGCCAGATTTGCACGGTATGGGAGAAATGGCTGCCCACAGCCATGCGCCGACATTATCAACGTTGTTCGTGAATGCCGTGAAGGAGAGGCGGGCGCAAATCCCGCTGGAGAGGCTCTTCGACGCAGCGGTCAAGTGCGATAGTGCGCTTCCACGTCAGACGCAATTCGGCGAACTTGCCTTTGGGCATCGGCAGCGCACGGCGAAGTAGACGTGTTTGGTCGCGGTGACTTGCAACGACATGTCGGCGCGCGTGAGTTCGAGAGTGTTATGGGCGCTGACGCAACGGCGCTCCAGCTCGCCACCGAGGGCGGCTCCACAGCGGGAGCACACGGTCGGCGCGTGCTCGGCTTCTCCGCTCACAACGATCGGCCGGCTTCGCCAACAGCCTTTCTCGCCGGGCCGTTTGCCGGCCGGTTTGGCGGTCCCATTGTCGTCCGACTTACCGGCTTTCTCGGGCGCGGCGGGGGAAGTTTCGGCCTCGCCGCCGCCCTCGAGGCGATCCGCGCCCCCAGCGCCTCTCCCGTCACGTCGATAGGGGTCGTCGCTCGACGGCGGGCGCGAACTGGTCCTGGAGTCCTCGCCCGCCCGGTTGGCCAGCGCGCGCGCCAACTTATGCAACCGCCAAGCCAAGTCCTCCAATTCCTCGCGCGACATCGCCGCCAGGTCTGTCCGATCGATATCCTTCAAGTCAGGGGCGAATCGGGGAGGCACGCAAGGCGTAAATCCTGTTCGCGCCAAAGCGCAAGCCCCCAACTCGGCGCTCAAACGGCCACACCCCCGGCATCATAATACCGCTGCAACGGACCGGGGGTGTGAACGGTTACGAATGGAGCACATTCGACGCGGCCGTGGTTCGGATTGGTCATCCAGACCGCGTGCTTGGTCGCTTTGGTCTGGGTTTTGCCGCCAGGGTTATCCTATGCGCTGAACCAGGCGTTATCGACGATTGGATCGCCGCCCATCCCGATCATCCAGCCATATCTGTCATCGGCAGCGCTGCGCTCATGATGGTCTTTCCGTTTGACGACGTCGCGGCCGTCGCACCGCTTCTCGAAAGCAGGACCATAGCCATCAAATGTCTCGGCGCCGCGTCGATCGTTTGTCCGGTAGGCTTACAAACGCCGTCAAGCTTTCGCGATTGTCACAAGGCGCTCGTCGCATCGGGTTTCACGCCCGCAGACGCTACCTGGATGACGGGCATGCGCATCAAGAACGCTGTCCACGCGCGCTACAGGATCGAACATGGGCGCGAACAAAACACGGCCAGATTGCGATATCTCGAACAGAACCCTGACAAAGCAATTGGTGGCATTCGTAACGCCGAAGCCGAAATGACGATGCTGCGCACGCAGTTGGGCCGTGCAGAGGACGCCTATGCCAAGCTGCTACCCGAGCTTGAAGACATGTTGAGCGACATGCCCGCCGCTTGGCCAAGTGACGGGCTCACCGATTCGCAAATGCAATCCCTTGAATTCATATTCGTTGACACCGCCGAAATCCGGTATCGGTTGGCAGCCAAGCTATCCCACCAAGCCAATCGAGACTGGCTTTTGAAGCGAAACGTAACTCGCTTGCAGGACTTCATCGGTCTTAAGAGGAAGCCGGAGGACGTCTCGAAAGAATGCTTTCTTCCCGACGAGCGTCGTTTCACCGCCATCGAGGATTGGACCGCGCTGTCTCTCGCTCTTCTTTATCAAGAAGATAATCTAGGGGTCGGATGGCGAACGAGCAAACTTGTCTTAGGCGTTGCGCATGCGGCGGAAAAGCTAATAGTGCAGCCGTTCATCGCCGGCCGCCAGCCTGAAGCTTGGCAATCTATCATGACGCGTGCGGCATGCGCCGGACGGTTTGCTTTCAAGGTCGTCGCCAGCACTCCCCAGGACAGGCGGGAATCTGTTGCCCAATTGAACAAGCTGGCCCTTGAGCACGCATTCAAGCTTCTTTCCGCTCGCGACCTTCCGGCGCAGTCGGCAACCTCATTCCATGAGCTCACCGCCCAGGCTGTGCAACATATGGAATGGACTTCCAACCCGGATGAATTTTGGGAGAGGTGGGCACTGGCGGAAGATTTGCCCGACTTTGCGCGGGCGCTTGCGCTGTGGTCCTCACCTGCGCTCGCGGAAAAGCACCAGGACCTCGCCTGCCGTTTGTTCGAGCGGATTTGCGCTTTGCCGCTGTCGCGCCGCAGCTATAATCTTCAAATGTCCCGCATGTTGACGCTTCTTGACATGGCACTCGCATCAAGTGCGCGGGCAGGCAAAAGCGAATTAATACTTCGCGCCAGACGACTTTGGGCGTCCGGCTACCGCGACTGGCTGCCGATCAGCACGCGATGGCAAGGGATTGCCGAAAAGCTTGCCTTGGCCATCGAGACTGACGGCGCAGAGAGGGCCGAAATTATTGCTGACGAGGCGTTCGCCAATTCTTTTTGCCGCCGGCTGATCGACCATTCTTCAGGCTGATGCACGTCCCGGTTCGCCGACGGCAGAGACCGACGGTCGTCATCGACAAGCCGGGTCAAGACTGTGACAAAAGCGCACGAATGGTCGCGTGGCGGGCGGCGTTGCCCAGCGTAGGAGAGACGCGTATAGGCTTTTTCCCAATGCCGCCCGACCCCTCCCCACCCATCTTCTCCCAGCGCCACTTGCTCGGCATCGAGCATCTGTCGCGTCCGGAGATCGAGGCGCTGCTCGATCTTTCGGACGAGGCGGTGGCCATCTCGCGCCAGGTCGAGAAGAAGCGCTCCACTCTGCGCAGCCGCACGCAGATCAACCTTTTTTTCGAGGCTTCCACCCGCACCCAGTCGTCGTTCGAGCTCGCGGGAAAACGGCTCGGCGCGGACGTGATGAACATGTCGGTCGGGGCCTCCAGCGTCAAAAAGGGCGAGACGCTGATCGACACGGCGATGACGCTGAACGCCATGCGGCCCGACATTCTCGTCGTGCGCCACCATGCGGCCGGGGCGGTCGGGCTGCTCGCGCGGAAGGTCGACTGTTCGGTGATCAACGCCGGCGACGGGGCGCACGAGCATCCGACCCAGGCGCTGCTCGACGCGTTGACCATCCGCCGCAACCTCGGCCGGATCGAGGGCCTCACCGTCGCCATCTGCGGCGACATTGCGCATTCGCGCGTCGCGCGCTCGAACATCCTCCTGCTCGGCAAGCTCGGCGCTTACGTGCGCGTCGTCGGCCCCTCGACGCTGCTGCCGGCCGGCGTCGAGCTGATGGGCATCGAAGTCTGCCGCGACATGCGTTCTGGGCTCAAGGACGCCGACATCGTGATGATGCTGCGCCTGCAGCGCGAGCGGATGACCGGTGCCTTCGTGCCGAGCACGAAGGAATATTTCCGCTATTTCGGCCTCGATCAGGAGAAGCTCGCCTGGGCGAAGCCTGGCGCGCTCGTCATGCATCCCGGACCGATGAACCGCGGCGTCGAAATCGACACCCTCATCGCCGATGGGGCGCAGTCGCTGATCCGCGAACAGGTCGAGATGGGCGTCGCGGTCAGGATGGCCGTGCTCGAAGCGCTGGCGCGCAATTTGCCGAACGCGTGAGCGCTGCGCCTGGAGGCGCCTAATGTCTGTTTCAAAAGTCATGGACCTCATCCTTCGAGGCCGCTTCGCGGCGCCTCAGGACGAGGGCGGTGGGCTTTTGAAACAGGCTTTTAGTTTAGCCCGCCCGAAGAGAAGATCGTCTTCAGCAGAATTCCGCAATCGCAGGAGACCGCCACGGCGCTTGCCACGCTGGCCGACGATTGCGGCGCCGTCCCCAGGCCATCAGCCCGATTGCGCCGAGCGTCGCCATCGCGGCGGTCGAGATTTTGGAAGCGGGCGCGGCAGTCGCGTCCGACATCAAAGCGGCGGGCCCGTTCAGGCTGTCGCCGAAGTCGGCCAATCCGCCGCTCGGTGTCGGTTGCGCGAGAATGTCCGGCGGTTCGGCGTCGAACGCGGCGAGATCCGTTCCCTCGAGGCAGAAAGGACAGCCGTCGCTCGCCCCGAGGGCATCGGGAGCAAGAGCGCCCGTCGCCAGCCCGCTCGCGCGACCGGCGACCGCGACCGCGACGTTTGCTGTCTGCGTCCGCTTGGCGACGACAGCGGCGGAGCCGGACCAGTCGACATAGG
Organism: uncultured Alphaproteobacteria bacterium; assembly: GCA_963768555.1. Classification (GTDB taxonomy): domain Bacteria; phylum Pseudomonadota; class Alphaproteobacteria; order Rhizobiales; family Beijerinckiaceae; genus Roseiarcus. The sequence continues at coordinate 17,493 of CAVYIZ010000009.1, read as the reverse complement.
CCGCGCCCATCGTGGCCGCCGCGGCGATCGTCAACGCAGCTGCTCGGCGAAAGCTTTTCATCTGGCTCTCCTGATCGAAGCGCGCCCGGCGCGATGTCGCAGGAACGAGCGTAGGGACGCGGGGTTGTCGACCCGTGAATCGTCAGGGGCGAGAGTTTACGGAAGTCGCCGCGCGATCGGGTTAACGCTAATAAAGCGGAATTGACGAAGGACGACGGAGCGAGAGGCGCAGCGCGACGGAAAGCCCATGTGACCGCGACCCGCCGCTCTCTGGGAACGGAAATCTCGGAGTTCCTCGGCTTCTGTCTAACACTTTGATCCGAGAGGAAAAATTGTTGGCGCGTCCGAGGCCGCCCAACAATTTTCTTGACGAGCCTGTGAGAATGTTCTACATTTGTTCGCTTGCTGATTCCTGGAGCCAGGCGGCGGGCTGGGCGCCAGGCGCGAAGCGCGAGGTCGAAAGGGACAGTTTTGGCGCCCAACGCGTTGAAATCGTTCCTGCGCGTCCAAAACTGCGCTCTTGCGACGGCGACCCCGTCAGGCCGCGCGGGCCTCCGCACCGACGCTGGCCCGGATCGCGGCGATGTTGGCGGCATAGGCCGCAGGCCCGCCTTTGAACACCGCCGAGCCGGCGACCAGAGCGTCGGCGCCGGCGCCGACGACGAGCGGCGCGGTCTCGGGCGCAATGCCGCCGTCCACCTCGATGCCGATGTCGCGCTCCCCGATCAGTTTCCTGACGCGCGCGACCTTGTCTACCGTCGCCGGAATGAACGCCTGCCCGCCGAAGCCGGGATTGACGGTCATCACCAGGATGAGGTCGAGCCGGTCGAGCACGTATTCGATCGCGCTCTCCGGCGTCGCCGGATTGAGCGCGACCCCGGCCTTCTTTCCGAGCGCGCGAATCTCCTGCAGCGACCGGTCGAGATGTTTGGTCGCTTCGGCGTGGATGGTGATGTGGTCGCAGCCAGCCTTGGCGAAGGCTTCGAGATAGGGATCGCAGGGTTCGATCATCAGATGGCAATCGAAGACCTTGTCGGTATGGCGGCGAAGCGCGGCGACGACCGGCGGTCCGAAGGTGATGTTGGGCACGAAATGCCCGTCCATCACATCGAGGTGAATCCAGTCGGCGCCGGCCGCGGCGACGTCGCGCACCTCCTGGCCGAGCTTGGAAAAATCGGACGACAGGATCGACGGCGCAATTCTGACGGGCCGGTGGAGTGCGCTCATTTTGACGTTGCCTCTGCTGTGACGATGACTGTCGTCGAAAACGCCGGCCTTTTTCGGGCGTCGAAGGATCGGACGGCGCGGCGATTGACTCCGCCCGTCGCTCGTCGGCAGCCGCTTCAGTTCGCCAGCGACTTCGCCGCCTCGACCACCGCGGCCGCGGTGATGCTAAAGTGGAGATAGAGATCGGGGCGGGCGCCGCCCGAACCCATTCATGCCGATGAAGACGCCGCGTCCGCCGATCCAGCGGTCCCAGCCCAGCCGCGCTCCGGCCTCGATGGCGATGCGGGGAGCGGAGCCGAGCATCGTGCGCCGGTAGTCCTCGGTCTGCCGTTCGAACAGATCCCAGCACGGCATCGACACGACCGCCGCGTGCTTGCGGAGCGCGCGCAAGGCCGCGGCGGCCTCGACCGCGATCGCAACCTCCGACCCCGTCGCCAGGAGCGTCACGTCGCGCTTCCGGTCGGGTTCGCGCAAGACGGAGGCGCCCCCCGCGAGCATGCGTTGACGTCGGCTGAGCCTCGCAACGTCGGCAGGTTCTGGCGCGACAGCAGCAGGGCCGAGGGCCGAGTTTTTGCGGCGAGCGCGAGCTCCCAGCATTCGGCGGTCTCGACCGCGTCGCAGGGACGAAACACGTGCAGGTTCGGCGTCGCGCGGAGCATCGCGAAATGCTCGACCGGCTGATGGGTCGGCCCGTCCTCGCCGAGCCCGATCGAGTCGTGCGTCAGGACGTAGATCGCGCGCACCCCCATGAGGGCCGAAAGCCGCATCGCGCCGCGGCCGTAGTCGGAGAAAACGAAGAACGTGCCGCCGTAAGGGATGAAGCCGCCATGCAGCGCGACGCCGTTCATCGCCGTCGACATGCCGAATTCGCGGACGCCGTAGCGCACGTAGCGGCCGGAGAAGTCGCCCATCTTCAGCGATTGCATGCCCTTGGTGATCGTCAGGTTCGAATGCGTCAGGTCGGCCGAGCCGCCGAGCGTCGTCTCAATCGAGGCGTTGATCACCTCGAGCGCCATTTCCGAAGCCTTGCGCGATGCGACGTTCGGCGCCTTGGCGACGAGTTCGGCCTTGAAGGCGGCCATGTGCGCGGTGAAATCCGCTGGAAGGTCGCCCGACATCGCCGCCTTGAATCGTGCGCGATCCGGGTGCTCCCGCAGGCGATCCTCCCACGCCAAGCGCTCGCCGCGCGATCTTTCGCCGGCTGCGCGCCATGCGGCCAACACGTCCGCGGGAATTTCAAACGGCGGATAGGCCCAGCCCAGTCTCACGCGGGCGGCCTCGACCTCGGCTGCGCCGAGCGGCGCGCCGTGCGTCGCCTCGGTGCCCTGCTTGTTGGGCGCGCCGAAGCCGATCACGGTGCGGCAGGCGATCATCGTCGGACGATCCTGACGCTTGGCCTCCGCGATCGCGGCCTCGACAGCGACTGGATCATGGCCGTCGACGCGTCGTGCGCCAGCCCGCGGCGGAAAAGCGGGCGCGCTGGTCCATGTTGGTCGACAGCGCGGTCGAACCGTCGATGGTGATCTGGTTGTCGTCCCAGAAGACGATCAGACGCGAGAGCTTCAGGTGGCCAGCGAGGTCGAGCGCCTCGTGGCTGACGCCCTCCATCAAGCAGCCGTCGCCGGCGATCACGTAGGTGTAATGATCCACGAGATCGCCATATCGGGCGCCGAGCGCGCGCTCGGCGATGGCCATGCCGACCGCGGTGGTGAGGCCCTGGCCGAGCGGGCCGGCGGTCGTCTCGACGCCGAGAGCGTGACCATATTCCGGATGGCCGGCGGTCTTGGAGCCGAGCTGGCGGAAGCGCTTGATCTCCTCGATCGTCATGTCGGGGTAGCCGGTCAGATAGAGCAGCGCGTAGAGCAGCATCGATCCGTGGCCGGCCGAGAGGATGAAGCGATCGCGGTCCGGCCAGCGGGCCGAAGCGGGATCGAACTTGAGGAACTTCGTGAACAGCACCGTGGCGACGTCGGCCATGCCCATCGGCATGCCGGGATGACCGGACTTCGCTTTCTCGACCGCGTCCACCCCAGGAAGCGGATGGCGTGGCCATCGCCGTGTGGGAAGCCGTACGGGCGTGCGGCGCCATGACGTTCAGTCGAGGAACCGGACTTCGCTTTCTTCGACCGCGTCCATCGCCAGGAAGCGGATGGCGTTGGCCATCGCCGTGTGGGAAGCCGTACGGGCGTGCGGCGCCATGACGTTCATGTTTCGAGGACGTTTCTTCGAGTGTTCAGGCGCGAATGGCGCGGCGACGGCGTTCGACCAGCTTTAGAATCATCGGGGTCAGGATGAGCTGCATGGCGATGTCCATCTTTCCGCCGGGAATGACGATCGAGTTGGCGCGGCTCATGAAGCTGTTGTGAATCATCGACAGGAGATAGGGGAAGTCGATGCCGTGCGGATCGCGGAACCGGATGACCACCATCGATTCGTCGGGAGTCGGGATCCAGCGCGCGATGAACGGATTCGACGTGTCGACTGTCGGCACGCGCTGGAAATTGATGTCCGTCTGAGTGAACTGGGGGCAGATGAAGTTGATATAGTCCGGCATCCGACGGAGAATCGTGTCGGTGACCGCCTCGGTCGTATAGCCGCGCGAAGCTCGGTCGCGATGCAGTTTCTGGATCCACTCGAGATTGATGACCGGCACGACGCCGATCTTGAGATCGACGTATTGCGCGACATTGACGTCGTCGGTGACAACGGCGCCGTGCAGGCCCTCGTAAAAGAGAAGGTCCGACCGGGGCTCGAAGTCGCGCCAGGGCGTGAACGTCCCCGGCGGGCAGCCATGCTGCTCGGCCTCGTCGGCGTCATGGACGTACGTGCGGGTCCGTCCGCCGCCGGCTTCGGAATAGTCGCGGAACGTCGTTTCGAGTTCCTCGAACAGATTGGCTTCCGGCCCGAAGTGGCTGTAGTGGTGGTCCCCCCGGGCCGCGGCCTGCTTCATTTGCTCGCGCATGTCGAGCCGGTTCCAACGGTGGAAGGCGTCGCCCTCGATGTAGACCGGGTTGATCTTCTCGCGACGGAAGATCTGATCGAACGTCTTCTTGACCGACGTCGTGCCGGCTCCGGAGGAGCCGGTGATCGCGATGATGGGGTGCTTGATCGACATCTTGTTTCGGTCCGTGTTTCGAAGCCTAGCGGCGCAGGAGGCCGCGTCTGGCGAAGAGCGGAGCGCTCTGCGCGGCGCTGCCTTCGCTGTAGTAGCGGCCGATTTGTTCGACCTTGTCCTTCGACCCGAAAATCAGGGGCGTTCGCGCGTGAATGGAGGTCGGCTTGACGTCGAGTATGCGGTGAAAGCCGTCGATCGCCGCGCCGCCCGCCTGTTCGACGAGGAACGCGACCGGGTTCGCCTCGTAGAGCAGGCGCAATCGTCCGTGCTCGTAGCCTTTGCGCGAATCCTCTGGGTAGAGATACACGCCGCCGCGCGCCAGGATCCGATATACGTCCGCCACCGTCGAGGCGACCCAGCACATATTGAAGTTGCGCCCACGAGGTCCCTCGTCCCCTGCCACGCAGTCCTCGACATAGGCGCGCACCGGGTCCGGCCAATGACGGGAATTGGAGGTGTTGATGGCGAATTCGGTCGATTCGCTCGAGATCCGGGTCCCGAGGCCCGAAATTCGGTATCGGTTGCTGTCCGGATCGAGCGTCGCAATGCGGACGCCTGCGCCGGTCGTGAAGATGAAGGCGACATGGGGCCCGTAAATGACGAAACCCGCGGCCCGTTGTTTGCTCCCGGGCTGAAGGAACTGCGCGGCTTCCAGTTCGCCCGCGGCCGCGTCCAATACCGAAAAGAAGGTGCCGACGGAGATATTCGCGTCGATGTTCGAGGAGCCGTCGAGTGGGTCGATCGCCACGAGCAGCGTTCCCTCGGCGTCGATCGCGACCGGATCGGCGCGCTCCTCGGAGACGACGCCTCGAACGCCTGTTCCTTTCAAGCCATTGACAAAGGCCTCGTCGGCGAACACGTCGAGCGCCCTTTGCCCGAAGCCGTCGTGTGCGGGCCCGGTCGCGGCGTCGAGGGCGCCTGCAAGCCGGCCGCGGCGCATCAAATGGACGAGCGGCAGCGAAGCGTCGGCGATGGCGCCTAAGACCCGCGCTACGTCGTCGGCGGCGCGTTCGCGTTCAAATACGCCTTGAGGTCGTCCCCGACATTTGACGTGTTTCTCACGATCCCCCCATTTTGCCGGTTGGTCGAGTCGCGCTGTCCCGTTTGGTCTCGAATTCATACGAATGGTTGAATACAAACAAAACTGATTTAAATTTGCGGACCCATTCGATTTGTTTGAATGCTGCGGAGTTTGCGATGCGCAATCTCTCGTTTCGGCAGATCGAAACCCTGCAGGCGATCGCCGAGGCTGGTTCGCTCGTTCAGGCCGCGGCCGCGCTCAACATGACGCCTGCCGCCCTCACCGCCCGGGTCCGGGGCCTCGAGGACGCCGTCGCGCTGAAGCTGTTTGATCGGACTGCGACTGGCATGCGCCTGACCAAGGCGGGCGAGGCGGCGCTCGAGGCCTCCCGCGGCGTCGAACGAGCGATGCGCGACTTCGCCGATGCGATGCGCGCGCTTAGCACGGGCGAGGGCGGGAGGCTTTCCGTCGGCGCCGTGTCGACAGCGAAGTATTTTGCGCCGCGACTCATCGCGGCTTTCGTCGCGACGCGGCCGAAGCTCGATCTCCGCTTCCTGATTGGGAATCGTGACGCGACGGTCGAGTCGCTGAGGAGCGGCGATGTCGAGATCGCGCTGTCCGGACGGCCGCCGCGAGACATGGCGGTGGAGAACTTTCCGCTGGGGCCGCACCCTTATGTGCTGATCGCGTCGCCGGAGCATCGGCTCGCCAAGGCCAAGGGACTGACCCGGCGCGATCTCGCGGGCGAGGCGTTCCTGTTCAGGGAAAAGGGCTCCGGCACGCGGTCGCTGTTCGACGACTTCATCGGAGACACGCGGATAAGACAGGTCCCGATGGGCATGGAGCTCGGCTCGAACGAGACGATCAAGCAGGCGGTCATGGCGGGGCTCGGGATTGCTCTCATCTCGGCTCATACGATCGCCGCCGAGGTCGAGACCGGGAGGCTCGCATGCCTCGACGTCGAGGAGCTGCCGATCGTCCGCCAATGGTTCGTCATCAACCGCACGGACCGCGCACTGTCCCCGGCGGCGCGCGTGTTCCGCGATTTCGCCGTCGGCCGGGGACCGGAGTTTCTGCCGTCGATCGCGGGGCTGGACGCAGCAGGAACTCCGGGCTGATCGGATGGTGGGGGAGGTAGGACTGAAATAAATTAGGTGAATCAGTGTGTTAACCTAGGGTGCGGTCGAAAATGTTGCATTGAGCCGCCGATTGTTTTCGTTGCGCTGCCCGCACCCTCGAACGACGTCGCGTTCGCGGCCGACTCGTGGCAACACTCATGACACACGGGCTAGAAGCTTTAGTAGCGCTGCTTCTCAGGTTCGGACGCAAATCAACCGCGGTCAGCGCGGACTTTGTGACATTACACTCGATCGTCGCGGGATTGTCGGAAATCGGAACTCAGGATGCCGCTTGGTCCTCCCACGGTTGGTTCACGGAACTACCGCATTCACCGGTATGACCTCGTCAGGGCTCAACACTGGCGGCAGCTTCTGCGGCTCCTTGATGTGCCAGATCTCGGCCGCCAGATCGTGGCGACGCAGCGTGACGCGGAACAAGAAGCGCACCCCGGTCATGATCCGGTTGCGGTTGCAGATGCTGGCGCCGCTCTCGACGAGGTGCAGCTGGAAGCGGCGCACATCTTCCGCCGTCGCCGTATCGGGCGAGCGTTTGAGCCAGGCGGCGAACCGCTTGCAGCTAGAGATGTGGCTGCGCTGCGTGTGCCAGGGGAATCGGGTGAAGGAAATCACGCGGTGACGAGGCTGGCGAGGAATTGGTCGTCCCAGGCGGCTACCTTTCGCCTCAGACGCATGGAGTCTTTTGGTCGCAGCCCTTCGCATGAGGTTGTAGCCCATGTGCTTGATGGTGGCGAAATTGGCGGGGGCGTTGTCGGTCCGCACGCGGCACTCATCGTCGCGGAAGATCATGTCCAACACCCAATGCAGGCCGTTTTCGATCATCCAATGGCCTCGGATCATCGGTCCGATCTGGTTGGCCAGCAAGACCGACGAGGTGATGTAGAGGCGCATCTCACGATCGATCTTGCCGGCGACTTCGCGCGTGCTCTCGACCACGACGGACGCCCTTCAGCCCAGGCCAATCATGTCGTTCCTGTAGCCACTCGACATCATGAACGACAGTGATCTCCCGGGTTTCGATCCGGCCGTGATCGCCATCGACGGTCTTGTCGCGGCTGACCTTGGCATCCTTGAAATCTACCGCCTTTTGTTCATCGACGAAGAGCTTGACATCGTCTTTGAGCGTGCCTTGATTGCCCTTCAGGGCGAGGATGTAATCGGCTTTCTTGTCGATGATCGTCTGAGCGATTTCGCGTTGGCAACCCATCGCGTCGATGGTGACCACCGCCCCCTCGATCGCCAACATGCCCAACAGCTTGGGAATGGCGATGATCTCGTTGGATTTTTCCCCGACCTTGACCTGACCGAGAACGAGACGTTGGCGCGCGGCGAAAGCCGACACGATGTGGATCGGACCCTTGGGGTCTTTCTTCTTCTTGGAGGTTTTCGAACCGGACCTGCGCGGGGTCTTGCCGTCGATGGCGATCACTTCGGCCGAAACTCCGGTTTGCGCCGCAACCCAGGCGACAAAGCAACGCTCGAATGGCTCCGGGTCGAGCGTGGCCAGGATGTCGCCCAAGTGGTCGTGCGCCGGCGTCCCGTCCTCGAAAGGCCGGAAGCGTCTGAGAAACGCCAGCTTCAGTCGGCCGAACCTGGCTATGTCCGTAATCGTCTCCGACCCGGCGACGATGGCAAGCAGGCACAACAGCAAAATCTCATCGAGCGGATATTTCACCTTGCCCCTCTGCCGGACGTCCGGCAATTCTTTGAAGTAACTAAGGAAGACGACCGTTTCGTAAAGCGCTTCCATTTGCTCCGTCGGACTTTCCACCGCAATCCTCCGATTGGCGAATCAGCGGATTCGACAAATTCAGCACTCGATCGATTTGTCACGAACTTCTTCACCCGATTGCCCCTGCGTGTGCGGGGTGCGATCCAAAGTGATGCAATCATGCTGCGGATTTTTGTGATAGGGAGGGGCGGTTTTGATTTGCGGGCGAGCTGTTTTGGCCGCGCTTGCTCCAATAGGCGTCCCAGTCGCCGTTGATACGGGTGACGCGCAGGGCGAGCATGGCGTCGGCGCGCTCGACGCGCCACCAAGCTCCTGGCAGCTTCAGGCGCTTCTGTGCGATATAGCGATGCGCGCTTTCGATCTCTCCGGAGCCGATCGGCAGATCCCTGGCCAAGGCGTCACGATAGTCGAGTTGGTTTTTCCGACCGCTCAAATAGCGATGGCAAGTTCGGACGGGAGCTTGATCGTCGGCCAACTGCGGGGGCTCCAAGTGACGAGCGAGCGCCTGCAGCGTCTTCTCCAAATGCCCTGTCTTGAGAGCCTCCTTTTGCGCCTCCATCCAGGCCTCTTTCGCGGCGGCGTCTGGCGCAATCGCCTTGACGGCGGCGCTCAAATATTCGCAAACATGATAAAAATCAATCAAATAGCCGCCTTGTGGGCCGAATTGCGCTTCCACCTGACCCACGATCCAGGCCGCTCCGTCCCCGACCGCGTGAACGCGGGAATCGGCGCCGAAGCCGGCTCGAACCGCGCATCCGAGAAGTTGCCGTCCGGCGGTTTCGACACCGCCCTCGATCGCGCCGGCATAGATTGGCGTCCGGCTCCCCTTGGCGTGCGCGAGAGAAATCTTGGCTTCTCTCCACGACAGCGTCTTGCCTTTGCGCTTGTCCTTCTGGCGGGCGTCCGGCTCCACGATGGGGATCATGCCGCCATCGGTTTCAGCAACAATGTCCTTGTGACGCCCTGGCGCTTCGGGAAAATCTAGCGAGATCTTGCCGGCTTCGAACATGTTTCCGGCATGGCCGAGTGTAACCCTCTGGATCGTGCTCTCTCCGATCTCGAAGCCGTAGTGTTCGCGCAACTTGGCGCGCGCCAGAGCGAAAGGCTGATCCGCGGCGAAGTCGACGATCGCGCGCTGTAGTGGGCCTGAACAACCCCGAGAAACGACTTTCGCGCTGCGCATGAACGGGCGAACGCGCTTCTTCTCGAACCGGTATTGCGGCTCTAAGACCGCGACCTCGCCGAATTTCGTATGCCAGCGGAGTTTTTTTACCTTGGCGATGCATCTGAGCTTGTCGACGAATTTCTCGTTCCGTCGCTTCGACCTGGTTCTCGGCCCATCCCTGCATCGCCTCCCGCCCCAACAGCCGCATCTCCTCCACGATCCGCTCCTCGACCGCATCGGCCTCCTTGAAGTTTCCCTCGCTGTTCTCTATCGCCCCAATTATCGACGCGAATCGATCGCGAAGACCAGGGTGCGCCTTGAGACTGGCCAAAATCGCCTCGTCGCTTAGTGTAGCGGCCGTCATCTGTTAAATTCCCATCCGTTTCCAAATCCGAACCTTACTCCGCATCACTTTTGAATCGCACCCGCGTGTGCGGGTTCAGCTTGCGCGCAGCCATGTCTTCGATCATACTGACGCAGCGGACTGACAGTGTCGGTCTTGCCCATAGAGAGCTCCATCCTGAGTGAGGTTCCACAACACCTCGATTCTCAGGAGGGGGCTCTCCACCGACTAGGCTGTCATCTCGACTTCACTGGCTTCCCGAATTCTCACCGGCCTCTCCGCTTGCTGCCCCGCGAAGCGGGCTGGAGCGCAGCGACTTCGTGCTTTGGCGCATCCCGACCGTAGCGCCTTCGACGGCTTTCTAGCTGACACCGGCTGTTCGCTCGACCAGATTCCGCCCTGCTTGACGGCGACGCACTGGGGAGGTCGGTCCTACGCCTGCAGCCGGTAAGGTGCGGTGCCGGGACAAACTTTCCGCCGCTCGAACAACGCGGAACTGAGCGTGACCGTCCATATAACACGCGGCGCGCGGCGAAGTCCGACCGGTTAGGGATTCCTCAAGCTAGCGCCCCTGCCAAGTCAATTTCTGGCGCGGCGTCCGTTTGGAGGCCGCGCGCCACGATCCTCAGCGCTCCGTCGGGAAGGGGCCTCTGGAAGGCCATCGCTTCCTTCGTAGGCGCAGTCAGCCACATCTCGACCTCGGCCGGCGTCGTCAGAATGACCGGCATCGCCTTCGGATGGATCGTCTTGACCTCGGCGTTCGGCTCCGTCGTCAGGAAGCCGAAGAGGTCGTTTGTCGTCTCGCCTTCCTTGACCTTGCGGACGGATGTCCAGCGCGTCCAGACGCCCGCGAAGAAGGCAAGCGGGCGAGTGTCGTCAAGGGCGAACCACACCGGGGGGCGTGAGCCGTCCGGCAGCGCCTCATTCTCCGAAAACGATGAGAACGGGACCACGCACCGGTTGTCGACGCCGAGCCAACGTCGCCAGTGCGGCGACGCCACGTTGCGAATGTTGGTCACGCCCAAATCGCTGTTACGGCCCTTGAGCGCGAAGAGGGGCGACGGCAGGCCCCATCGAGCCATGACAAGCTGCGCCCCTCGGCGCAGTTGCAGACGATCGGCGCCGGATAGTCGGGGAAGATCCCCGGCATTGGCGGCATGTTGCCGACCCCACTGCGCGTCGCCCGGACGAAGTCTCGGATGGCCTGGGGGCCTTTGGTGAGGCTGTAGAGGTTGCACATTGCTGGCCGAGTATGCGGCGATCGGGCCGAGGCGCAATGGGCGGGCGGACGCAACTCACAGGATTGAGGCTTGGCGCGGCTGAGCCGCCCGTTTCAACGCTGCGCCAGGTGGCCCAACTCTTGCCAAGTCGGGCAATAGCTCCGCCACAGTGTGCCATTCGAGAACAATATGAGCCGACTGACGAGTAAAGCCGTTTCCCGCTCTTCATGGTCTTGGTCGCACTGACGAACCCCCACGCGATCAGCATGGCGACGGCGACCCTCCTGATTGGCGTCGTAATGATCGCAATCGCATCCCTCGCCGGCTTGTGATGTGCAAGTGCGCGGTAACGGTTGACGCGCACGGTTACACATTGCGACCGGTTACGCAGCGATAGGGGCAAGAGGCAAGGGGACGATGCTAATCACAAAATCATGCCTTGCCCTGGCGATTTTCTTCCTGGCGCCTGGTCCCGCTCTTCCCGCTGCGGCGCAGGAAGTCCATTTCTCCCCCGAAGAGCGACTCGACGCGATCGACGCGGCGCTGATTGACGGCGCGAAACGCTCAATCGACTTCGCGTCCTACCCTCTCACGGATTCCGCGGTTCTAAACGCTCTTAGCGCGGCCGAGCGGCGAGGCGTCGTTACCGGATCGTGCTCGATCCGCGTGAGCATCACAACTTCGTCATGCTAGGGGACTTCGCCGACGACGTGAGGATCAAGCGCGGCGGCGCGTTCATGCACATGAAGGCTTACGCTGTCGACGGCGAGCTATTGCGGACCTCACGAATCCCCTCATTTTGAACAACTCGAAAATGCCTGAATTGGCAAGTCTGCGCGTGGCGAGGTCACGAATCAGCCGGGCGGGGGGGCTCATGCGCAAGTCGATCGAGCGGATGGAATTGGTCCATGATTTTCTGAAGCGCGCGTTTTCGGGGAGCTTGCACGCCAAGCGGATTTTTCGCTGGCCAATGGGACGCTGGGGGTTCTGACGGGGGCGTCGTTGGCGGTTTCGGTGATCGGGCATGCGCTGGCGCAAGCGCGCGGTCTGATGGACAGACACGCGATCAAACAGGTCGATCGCCTGCTGAGCAACGCCGGGATCGTCGTATGGGACCTGTTCGCGCCATGGGCGCGCGAGGTCGTGCGCCAGCGCAAGGTGATCGTCGTGGCGATGGATTGGACCGATTTCGACGCCGACAATCAGGCCACGCTCGCTTTGAGCCTGATCACGCGCCACGGCCGGGCGACGCCGCTCCTGTGGCTGACGGTCGACAAGGACGAACTGAAGGACCAGCGCAACGACTTCGAAGACCTCTGCCTGACGCATTTGAAGGCGATCCTGCCCGAGGGCGTGACGGTGACGATCCTGGCCGATCGCGGCTTCGGCGACGTCAAACTGTTCGAATTCCTCGAAAGCCTCGGCTTCGGCTACGTCATCCGCTTTCGCGGCAACGTTCATCTGACCGCGGCGGACGGTGAGATTGCGGACCGGCTCGGCAAACTTCAGCACCAGCGGCGAGCGCCAACAGGATAACGACCTCATCGTCATTCGCGTTGCCGGCGCCGCCGCAAAGTTCGAGACGCACTTTGCGCGCATGTGGGACGCCGCGAAGCCCATGATCGAGTTCAAGCCGGCAATCAACGCGCTCAAACCGAAGTAGCCCAACTCCTCACACCTGAGTTGAGGAAGTGGATGGAGTCTGACACTTGGTACCCGGCTGGGTCAGGCTGGGTCGGCCACCAGACGGCCGAAATCGACCCTTTGCTGCCCTTCAAGATTGGTCCGATGAACGGACGGAATGCGCCAGGGGCGGGCATTCCGGGAGGAAGGTCGGAACGCGTCAGGTCGACCGAACCCGGATGTTGTAAGCTATGCTGGCGTTCGTCAGCGTGGATGGCGAGAGCTGTGTTTTCCGTTGAGGTCTATATGGATGCCGAGGCCATTCCTGCCGAAACCCGACGCCTGATGGGCGGCTAATGCTCCGGAAATTCGGTGGCAAACGGGGGCGCAGGAGGCTGCGAATGAAATATAAGGCTGAAGTCTTCGACCAGGTGCAGCGGCTGTTCGACGTCAACGGATTCAACGATCACCAGCTCCACTGCGTCCTGCGGTTTGAGGCTGAAGCCGCTCCCGATGCGGACGTCCTGCGCGAGGCCGTGCTCGCGTCGATCGAGGCCTACCCGATCCTGGGCGTGCGCTATCTCGACGCCGCGAGGCCGTACCGGGAGAGTCTCGACCGGGCGGATTTGGCGCGAGCCTTCATCGTCGCGCACACGCAGGCGGAATTCGACGCGGTTCTGCTCGCGCGCGCAAACGAAGGGTGCGGTCCGCAGGTCCGAGTCTGCCTGCTAACGGCCAATCCTGTTGCGATAGCAATTACGCTCAATCATATGATCTGTGACGCGGCGGCATTCAAAACCTATGTTTACCGCCTCTGCGACATCTATTCGAAGCTCGCCGTCGACCCAGGCTACAGGCCGCCGCGCGTCGCGGGGCCTCGTAGCATTCGCGAAGTGCTCAGCCAATTTTCTCTGTCGGCCAAATTGAAGTCGCTGTTTTCGCAGTCCGGCGACAACAATCGCGCCGGCGACCACCGCTTCCCGATGAACGAAGGCGCGGCGGATACGCCGTTCATCGCGACGCGTCGTCTGTCGTGTGAGCGAACCGCCGCGGCGAAAGCCCAGGCGCGCGCCCGCGGAGCGACGCTCAACGACTTTACGCTGACGGCTCTCTACCGCAGTCTGTTTCGCACGCTGGCTTTGAAACCGGGCGACCAACTGACGATCCCACTCATGGTCGACATGAGCCGATACCTCGGCGAGCGCGACGCCTACCCGCTGTTGACCAATCTCAGCTCAATGGTGGCGTCGCAACTCGATTATCGACCGAACGAGACGTTCGACGGCGCGCTTGGCCGCGTGAAGGCGGTCATGGACGGCAAGAAAGAGCTCAACCTCGGCCTGAACGCCTTCGCCAAGCTCGATTTCCTTTTTCGTATTTTCGGCGACCGGAGCGCCCATGGCGTTCTGCGCAAGCAAATGAGGCAGCCGCTCATCTGCATGACCAATATCGGCGTCCTCGACGAGGCGAGGCTTTCGCTTGCGGACTTGCGGCCGAGCGACGGGTTTATGTGCGGGTCGATCAAGTACAAGCCCTATTTCCAGCTCGCGATGAGCACCTACCGCGGCGAACTGACGTTGAGCTCCAACCTATATGGCGACCCCGAAGACCGCGTCCGCGTGGACGCCTTCCTCGAAGAGGTCGAGACGCAACTTTCGATCGCTGCAAGGTCCGGCTAGGCGCGTAGCGGCCGCCAACTCGTCGTCCGAGATCGGATCGACTTGTGCGCCGCGCCGCCTTGCAGAACGCCGCCGCTTCCACGCGCCGTTCGCGTACACTCGCCGCATGCAAATCGTTACGTACCGCGACCTCCGCCCCGGCCGCTTCGCCAAGCCGCTCGAACGGCTACGCGCCACCCTGGCGCGCGGCGACTTTGCCGCGGCCGGGCTCAAAAAATTGAGCCCCTCCCCCTATTGGCGCGGCAAGCTCAGCGACGAGGCGCGCCTCCTGCTGCAATTTGCTCCCTACAACGGCGAAACAGTGTGCCTGTTTCTGGAGGTGATCGCCGATCACGCCTACGAAAAGTCCCGCTTCCTGCGGGGCGCGTCGGTGGATCGCGACAAGATCGAGGCCGGCCCGGACGACATCGCGCCTCAGCCCGAGCCGAGCGCGCGCTTGGGCTGGGAATTCAAGTGGCTGCCGCCGGAGGCCGTCGAGTTCGATCTTATCGACAAGCCGATTGTTTTCGACGCCGCCCAGGAGGCGGTGCGTCGCCATGCGCCGCCGCTCTCATCATCGGCCCGCCGGCTCGGGCAAGACAGCGGTGACGCTCACCAAGATGCGCGAGGCGACCGGAAATGTCCTTTACGTGACGCTCTCGGCCTATCTGGCGCAGACGGCGCGCCGGCTCCACGGCGCGCACGGCTATGAAAATCCTCACCAGGACGTCGAATTCATGAGTTTTCGCGAATTCGTCGATTCGATCGCCGTTCCCGATGGCGAGGAGTTCCGCTTCGCCGCCTTCCGCGCTTGGTTCGAGCGCCGGCGGGGCGGCCTGAAAGGCGATTTGCGACAGGCCGACGCCCATGCGCTGTTCGAGGAATTCCGTGGCGTCATAGGCGCGCCCGCGAATGGCGCGCTCAGCGCAGCCGACTATCAGGCGCTCGGCGTGCGGCAATCGCTATACCCGGCGGGCGAAGCGCGCGCAGCGGTGCATGACCTGTTCGAGAAATATCGGGCGTGGCTGAAAGAGGCCAAGCTCTTCGATCTCAACCTCATCTCGCACGCTTGGCGCGCAGAAGCCGAGCCCCGCTACGATTTCATCGTCGTCGACGAAGTGCAGGATTTCACCAACGCCGAGCTCGCGCTGATCTTCGATACGCTGAAAGCCAAGGATCATTTCCTGCTGTGCGGCAATTCGCACCAGATCGTCCATCCGAACTTCTTTTCCTGGGCTTCTGTTCGCGCGCTGTTCTGGCGGACGGCTGAGACAGTTCCGGAGGCTCCCGCCTCGCGCGAAATTGCCGTTCTGCAGACCAATTTCCGCAATACGGAAGCCGTAACCAACCTCGCCAACCGTCTCATAAAGATCAAACAGGCGCGTTTCGGCTCGGTCGATCGCGAAAGCAATTTCCTCGTCAGATGCGCCTCCAACGCGGCGGGCCAAGCGCAATTGCTGAAGGCCGATGACAAGGTTTTGAAAGCGCTCGATGCGGGCTCGCGCGCCTCCGTACGTTACGCCGTCATCTTTCTGCGCGACGAAGACAAGGCGGCCGCGCGCGCCCATTTCAAAACGCCGCTGATCTTCTCCGTCCACGAGGCCAAGGGCCTCGAATATCCGAACGTCATCGTGTTCCAGATGATTTCAGCCAACCGCGGCGCTTATGCCGAAGTGTGCCGCGACGTCGCGGCAAGCGACCTCGAAGACGAGGAGCTCGATTACCGCCGCGCGAAGGACAAGGCCGACAAGTCGCTCGAGCTCAACAAATTCTACGTCAACGCCCTTTACGTCGCCATGACCCGCGCGGTCGACGAGCTCACGATCGTCGAGACGGACGTTCAACATGCTCTGCTTCGGCTACTCGACCTGAAGGAGGCCGCGGAATTTGCGGCGACGTCGGCGCCTGCCTCCAGAAAGGACGAATGGGCGAAAGAGGCCCGCAAGCTCGAATTGCAGGGCAAGCAGGAACAGGCGCGCGCCATCCGCGAGACGTTTCTGGCCGCGCGACCAAAGCCCTGGACGCCTTGGTCGCTGCAGACCCTGCGGGAGTGGAAGCTCAAGGCGCTCGATCCGAAGAATCCCTCCGCCAAGACCATACAGGCCGTGCTCGATTATGCGCTGTGGCATGGGCAGGGCGCCTATGTCGAAAGGCTTGCCCAAGCGAATTTCGCGCCCGCGCTGACGCTGACCCATCGCGGGCAATTGCTGGCCCGCATCGCGCAGGTACCTCACGAGGGCAAGCTGTCGAACTCGCCAAAATTCCGGGCTTCGCCGAAGATCGCCGCAATCCGATGGGCCGCGCGACGCGCGCGGCGGCGGCCGCGCGCGCCGGCAACGTCCCGCTCATCGAAACCCTGCTCGCGCGCGGCGCGGATCCAGAGACCGTCGACGATTACGGGCACACCGCCTGGATGGTCGCGCTCAACCGCGCGATCGACGATCTCGGCTTCGCCCGCGCCCATGTCGCGTCCCTTTTCGAACGCTTGGGTCCGGAAACGCTCGATGTTCACACCGACGGGCGGCTTGTTCGTCTTGAGCGCGGACAAGGCGAATTCTGGCCGTTGGGGTTGATGTTGGCCGGCCTGAAGACCCATGGCGGCGGCTCGCCGTCCGGCCGCTCGGCCCTCACCGATATGCGCGCGGATTTTTCGCCAATTCCTTGCTTGGGACGCTGGACTGTCTGCCGGAGCATCTGTGGCCGAAGCGCGCCGCAAAAAGGAATATCTGAACAGCGTGCTGGCGCGGGCAGAGAAGAATCGGGTTACCGACCCGCCCGCAAGCTCTGGAAGCGGCGGGAAATCGGCTATTACATGCCTGCGCGGATATGAAGCTGCGTCGCACAACGGCGGATGGCGAAGCCTGGGTCCCGATCGCCGAAGCCCTCAATCTCACCGAGGTCAGCCACGGCGGCGAAGGCTGGCTGTTCGACGTGTACGGCCTGCCGCCCGCGGACGCGTAGACATCGTCGGCATAACGCCGAATTATACGGCGTGAATAAGCGTCGAAGAGCCACCCTTTCCGATCAAGGAAATCAAGTGACTGCGATGCCGATCGGGCACGGGATCCCAATCGTCGCTGGGCGGTCGCGCCACGAGATCGGCGCCTCGATCGGGTTCATGTCCGGGCTGTAGGGCGGCAGATATCGCAATTCGGCCCCTGCGGATTTTATGAGTTGTTCGACCCGCGCTCCCTTGTGGGCAGGCAAATTGTCCATGACCAGGACATTTTTCCACCCATTCCTCGAACAGGGC
>CAVYIZ010000008.1:0-62146 GCA_963768555.1 uncultured Alphaproteobacteria bacterium | reverse complement strand
GGCGGAAGCCAGACGCCCGGCCACAGGACGACCGGATAGTCCGCCGCCGACAGCTCCGCCCATCCTAGGAGCGGCATGGCGATCATGAGCGCGTAGAGCGCGTAATGCGAGAGATGCGCGGCGAGCTTCATCGGCTCGGGCAGGTCGAGGGGCAGGGGCGGGGCGCCGAAGCGCAGCCGCACTGCAAGCCGGATCAGCGCGAGCAGCAGGATCGCGATGCCGAGCGGCTTGTGGATGGCGACGAGGGTCAGATAACTCGGCGCGACCGCTCGAAGCCATGCCGACGCCGATGAACGGCATCGTCAGGATGCAGGCGGCCATCAGCCAGTGCAGACCGCGCTGGAGCGGCGTTAAATCGCTGGACGACCCGAGATCATTGGCTCGACTCCCGTCGCGGTGCGGGGATAGTCTTTCGCTTCCGCCGTGCGGCAGGTCGAAAGGAGAACGCGGTAGGCGGACAACTGCGCGGCGGGGAAGGGGTCGACAAGAGACCCGCATTCCGTCCGGTAGGATCGCTCGGGATCGAAATTGATGTCGCGGCATGGGCCGTCCCGCTCGGGTTCGATCTGCTGAACGATGAGCGAGCCAACCTCGACGACTGCGACGGTCTTCCGGCCACGCCTTGCTCGGGTCCGTGGTCTGGATCGCCGGGATTGGCGACAGTGACCAGCATCGTCCAGCGCAGCGGGGCCGCTCTTGATGCGTTCAACGATCTCGTCTTTGAGGAAATTGGGCCGGCGGCTTCGCGAGCTCCGCGGGCGGGACCGCGACGGACTGCGCCACCAGCGCAAGCAAGGCGATTCGCACCGCGTGGTCATTCCCGGAACTGTCGGTGAAGATGAAGCTGTTGAGGCTGTTGTAAGCGCTCCTCGGCGTAGCTGCCCGTCCAGGCACGCCTTGTCGACCCAAGCGCCGAACGCTGCAAACTCTGGATGAGCCAGGTACGGCGAACTTCGCCATCGCGTCGGGCTCCTTGCTCGCGGAGGCGATCTGGAGTGCGTGGAAAAGCCTCACGGCGTCGAGACGGGGAAGAACGGCGGGTCGATCATCCCCCATGCGCCACTCCTGTCCGTCCGGCGTCGAGATCATGGGACGCCCAATCCCCGCACCCGCTCCTTGGCGTCATCGGGCGGGTTCGGGTTCGGCGTGCCGAGATTGAAGCGCCCGAGCCCACGGGATCCGGCTCTCGGCGAAGACTTGAGCCCGCGACAGCTACGATCCGGCGCCGTTGAACTCGAACACGCCGGTGAAGCAAATTCCCTTGGCGTGATTGCGCCGGTGGCCAAGCGGCGGGCCCGATGGCCCAGCGAAGCCCGTTCAGTTACAAGCTTCTGCGGCGTCAAGCGCTCCGGCGAGAACCACCCGGCCGTGTAAGCGAAGGCGGCGGCGCTGAAGGCGACGACGCCGGCGATCAGCGCGAGCGATCCAAGGGCGGGGCGCGCGGAGTCGGTCGGGGTGCCTCGAGCAATGTCCATTCTCCCGCTGACGATTTGAGCAAACCTAGCACAAAAACCGGGCGGAAGGCATCGCAGAACGCGATCCGCGGACTGGCTCGATTCGGTCACGGCAAAACCCTCAAGCCTTCACCCGCACATAGTCCCCCGGCGCGTCGCCGAGGGCTTTGAGCTTGCCCCCGGGCTTGCGGGCGGGGACTTTGGCCGGGGCCTCGGCGGCGATCCATTTGATCCAGTCGGGCACCAGGAGCCCGGCGTCTACGGTGAAGCTCCCCAAAGATGGTCGGCACGAGCTCGGAGACCGTCGGATGGATCGCCATGACGTGGGTGTAGGCGGTCGCGGTGACGCCGGCGGCCATCGCTTCGATCACGCCATGGATCGCCTCGTCGCCGCCGACGCCGAGATTGCGGCGCCGAGGATCGCGTCGGAGTCGCGATCGACCACGACTTTCATGAAGCCTTGCGTTTCACCTTTCTCGACCGCGCGGCTGACGCGCGTCATCGGCCGTTTGCCGATCCGGACCGCGTGGCCCTTGGCGCGGGCCTCGGCCTCGGTCCGAAAGACCCGGCCGAGCGGCGGGTCGGTGTAAATGAGATGACGTCGTCTCCTCACACCTCCGCCATCGCCGCCGCCGGCGCCGAGCCTCGACGGAGCCATTTGCGCCTGCCTGCAAATGATGGTTGTAGCCGTCCTTGGAAGCTTCTGTTTCCCAGGAAAAGCCGGGTGGGCCGCCTTCACTGGTGATACTTGAATTCCAAAAAGGCGCCCAACCCGCCGTATCTCCCTTGCAATTCGACGGTGGCAGTCCGATTATGCACCACAGCTGGGCGTAGAGAGTGAAGCGACCGGCTTAGGCTGTGGAAGGCTGCCCAAAACAATCAGGTCTGCGTATTCCGCCTTGATCAAGGCGTCCAGTGGGTTATTGTCGTTGGCGACGGTATGTCTACGACACGCCTTATTTGGTGCCAACTCTTAAGGGAGTTCGCCCAATTGTGGCTTATCCCGCTGTCCCAGGTTGATCTAAATGTGGTATTGCGGCTGCGCGAGCCGCCGCGAGGGGCGGCGACGGATCTCACCATGGCCAAGGCGCGGTCGCTTGCCGAATTCCAGCAGTTGTTTCCCGACAGAGGCTCACTGCGCCGCGTTCTTGTTCCAAAAAGACCGTCAGGCGAGCGCCGCGTCACAGAAAAACGGCGACGGGAATGGGGCGCGACGGCTCAGCCAAAGCGCAAAATCCGCCAGCCGAGAGCGAGAACTTACTACATATAGACGAACCTGGGACAACGGGATAAGCGTCCGCCAATTGCCAATGATTGACTACTTGATTCTTGTCCCCATGGGATGAGGAATATTGACTGCGCCCGAGATGTATGGCGTGATACTCCCCCAAACGACAATGTCAAAATCGGCGCTTCTGACTATTATTGCTTCTTACGGAAAACCCGTCACGGCGAAGCACTTGTTGTGATTGCTCCTATGGGGAACAATGGGGTTAACTGGTCCGGCCTATTTGCAACTCAAGCAATTCAAACCTGGAAGCCAGCCAATATTGTCCTGATCGGGATAGCAGGGAGCTTGGTCGGACGCTTATCCCGTTGTCCCAGGTTCGTCTATATGTAGTAAGTTCTCGCTCTCGGCTGGCGGATTTTGCGCTTTGGCTGAGCCGTCGCGCCCCATTCCCGTCGCCGTTTTTCTGTGACGCGGCGCTCACCTGACGGTCTTTTTGGAACAAGAACGCAGGTCGCAGTGAGCCTCGTCGGGAAACAACTAACTGGAATTCGGCAAGCGACCGCGCCTTGGCCATGGTGGGAGATCCGTCGCCGCCCCTCGCGGCGGCTCGCGCAGCCGCAATACCACATTTAGATCAACCTGGGACAGCGGGATCACCGCCCTTGGTCGGCGAAAGCCGTTGGGCTGTTATTGTTCCCCGATCAGGTGATTGGATATCAGCTTGGCGACATCGTAGAAAAAGACGGTACCTATAGCTATGACTTTCGGCGAGAGGCGGTACCCGTCGGCTTCCGACTATTGAGCGATGCTCGCGAACTCGCAGAGAAAACTCCAGAGGGTGGGCACTTAGAGCCGTACGCGCGAGCTTTGAAGATAACAAGGCTCGCGGATTAAGCTTAGGGACACCGAATGTACACCTTTGGAGAGAAGAATATTTTGGCGTCTGGGAATTTTGTCAGTTGAGTCCAAGAAGTATGCGGACGCGGTACGCGGGTTCGACACTCAAGTTAGAGCTGTCGAGATGGAGGCGATGGGCTTGTTTGACGCCTTAAGGCCCTTGACGGACGCTCCGGTGGACGCTTATCCCGTTGTCCCAGGTTCGTCTATATGTAGTAAGTTCTCGCTCTCGGCTGGCGGATTTTGCGCTTTGGCTGAGCCGTGGCGCCCCATTCCCGTCGCCGTTTCTGTGACGCGGCGCTCGCCTGACGGTCTTTTTGGAACAAGAACGCGGCGCAGTGAGCCTCGTCGGGAAACAACTGCTGGAATTGGGCAACCGACCGCGCCTTTGCCCCATGGTGAGATCCGTCGCCGCCCCTCGCGGCGGCTCGCGCAGCCGCAATACCACATTTAGATCAACCTGGGACAGCGGGATAAGCCACCTCCGGTGGCGCTGGTAATACGTGGCATCTCATACGCCAACCCGGATAAAGAACTTCAAGATGAAGTATCCGGGGAAATTTTCGGCGATCCTCGATGCGATCGGCTACGCAATTTATGCTTGATCTGATCGACCGACGGTTGATGCGCGGCCAAAGCGACGGGGTCGAAAAGCTCGCTTTCAAGGCAGTCAAGGTAGAACTCCCCGCGAGGCCGCGATTTCACACGGTCTAATTCCAATGGGTGTAGGCCCCCGCTACATCGCCTATGATCCGCTCATTCAGACCGATGCTGCAATGACACAAATCTCTCTTTTGAAAATCCAGGCTAAGGGGAGACGGCGAGTCGCCGAGCTTTGCAAGTCGCTTTGCATTTGGGACTTTTCGGAAAGACTGGCAGAGAGTACCGTTCCAAACCCATCGGCTATAACGGAACTTGGACCTGCGCAATTGACCGTCCGTGTCAGCCATATCGTTAAGCCTTATTATCGTGGCGGAAGACCCGCAGCTTTCGTTCGAGATCACTGCGACAGACGAGTTCGGCCGTCAATCAAGGCCGTTAGTTGAGGGAGCCGACGAAATGGCCTATACAGTGACGTTATGTGATGTGTGTTTTTTCTGACGTTGGTGATCCTACCATTCAATTGGAAGCTACGACCTCCGGCAGAACTGCCCTTTTCGTCCCAATCCAACGCGCGCCTTCCTATCGGGGCTTTCGGAGCAACTTTGTCGTTCCAACCTTCGCGCCAGATATTTAACATTGAGATAGACACCACAGGCACAGCCTACGCGCCATTGGTTATACAAGATCTAAATGGAGACAGACACCCTCAAACGATCGACGTAATTCTTTTGAAGGCGCTTTTTGGAGCCAGTGGCGCGGACCAACCACGGCTGCGGATGTTCAAACCGTGCCTATCCGGTTAAGACACACACCCACTACATTTAGGGTGGCGCCACTCTCCTGAATAGAGCGCGTCGAATGTCGGCGCGGCGACTTCGGTGGCGATGCCGAGCAACGAGCGGAACGCGTTGAACGGGTAAAAGCGTCGATTGAAGCGGAAGGTGAACTCGTTGAGGTAGGCTTGCAGGTGTTTCGCGCTGACGCCGTGATGGATGCCGTTGATCCATGTCTTCAAGTTCGAGAAGACGAGATGGATGATCGGCAGAAAGTCTTCGGCCACCTCCGCATCGCCGCATTCGGCGATGGCGTGATGGTCATAGCCGCGCTCCCGCAGGCTGGCGTAGCCGCTCCAATCGTCCGTAACCGTCAGCGTTCCCGGCGCGACGGCGCTCTCGACAAATCCGCAAAGCGACTCGGCGCTACGGTCGGACGCGACAGCGAGCCGGACACGCCCGGCATAGCGTCCGTCCTTTCGCGTGTCTTGCGCGGTTCCCGGTTTACGATGACGCACCTCGACGGCGCAGGCGACGAGGACTTTGTGGTGGACGCCCCGGCCTTCGCCACGCGTCCGTCCGCCGACCCATGTTTCGTCCACTTCGACATGCTGACCGGACTGACCGCCGATCCTGTCCCGGTTGGGACGCACCATGGCCGCGCGGAGCTTGTGGAGGATGCCAAAGGCGGTTTCATAGCGCGAAGTCCGAGCTGGCGCTGAAACTGCACGGCGGACATGCCGGGCGTCTGGCTGGCGACCAGATAGGCCGCCCAGAACCACACGCTCAGCGGCGTGTGGCTGCGCTCCATGACGGTCCCGGCCGTCATCCGCGTCTGGCGGCGGCATTTGCGGCAGGTCAGGATGCCCGGCCGCGTGGCGATGCGGAACGGTTCGCCGACTTCCCCGCAATGAGGGCAGGTGAAACCTCCGGCCCATCTGGCCTTTTCAAGATAGCCGGCGCAAGCCGCGTCATCCGGGAAAAGCCGCTGGAATTCGGGGAGGGATTTCGGAAACGCAAGTCGGCGCGCTCGATAACGTCCACAGCAGCACCATATCCGCTTCATGCATACACCCTGTGCCAGGGGCGGGTGTGCGTCAAGCGGACAAAGTGCCGTCACTAGATATGGGGGGTGTCTGTGTTAACCGGATAGGCAACGGTTCAAACATATATCCAGCGACAGGGATGGTCAGACGAGCAGGTTGGTGCAGTGTATGCTACAATATAGCGCGTTCACATATTCCAACAGGCACGTCGCTAGCACTTTCGACCGTATTCGGCAGAGCGCCCTCAACATTCTCGACCGCGTAAGAGATCGATCCTATCTTAAGTGGTGGTCTAGCAAATCTGGCCCTGGTATGACGCCACCACGACGACGCGCCTGGTGCGACAGGCCGGAAACCAAGCCGGAATGGGAACCGCGGCCCGTCTCCCAACTCAGATTCCAATTCCATTCGTGTCGACATTGTCTTTTCGATAAGCGGAATTTGGGCTACCTTGAATGGCTCGAGCAAATACGCTCAGGAGCCGAGAGTGGCTTGCGGGACGCGCTTTCGCAATTCAACGAACATTTGTATTTTGAGGGAAAGGGTCATAAAGAATTTTCCTGAGCGGTGCCCCGCGCAAGCCTTTTCACAGGGTATTTCACGGCTTCCCGGTCGCGTCCACGCCCACGTCCTGACGCTGTAACGGAAATCGGCACTCCCGGCGATGGCGGCGGCGGCAAAGCACTCAACTCGCCCGCAAGCGGGCCGGTCTGCCTTACGCCCGTCGGGCTTGAGCCCGATCGTTCTAAATCAGGGCGAAAGCTCGCCAAACACGGTCGGCACGAGCTCGGAGACCGTCGGATGGATCGGCATCGCGCGGGTGTAGGCCGTGGCCGTGACGCCCGCCGCCATCGCCTCGATCACGCCATGGATCGCCTCGTCGCCGCCGACGCCGAGGATCGCGGCGCCGAGGATCGCGTCCGTAGTCGCGGTCGACCACGACTTTCATGAAGCCCTGCGTTTCGCCTTTCTCGACCGCGCGGCTCGACCCGCGTCATCGGCCGCTTGCCGATCCGGACCGCATGGCCCTTGGCGCGGGCCTCGGCCTCGGTCAGGCCGACCCGGCCGAGCGGCGGATCGATGTAGAGCGCGTAGGCCGGAATGCGGTCGCTGACGCTTGCGCTGCGGCGCCGTCGAGCAGGTTCGCGGCGGCGATTTCGAAATCGTTGTAGGACGTATGGGTGAAGGCGCCGCGCCCGTTGCAGTCGCCGAGCGCAAAAATGTGGGGGACGCTGGTTCGCAATCCGTCGTCGACGACGATGAAGCCGCGCTCGTCGACCGCCACGCCCGCCGCCTCGAGCCCGAGATCGTCGGTATTCGGCCGGCGGCCGACGGCGAGCAGCACGTGCGAGCCGACGACTTCCGGCTCGCCCGCCGCGCAATTGACGCCGACCGCGATATCCGGCCCATGCGGCGCGAAGCGGATGCATTCGGAGTCGAGGCGGATTGCGATCCCCTCCGCTTCGAGGACTTCGCGGATCGCATCCGACACCTCCTCGTCCTCGCGGCTACACAGGCGCGGCGCCTTCTCGACCACGGTGACCTCGGCGCCGAAGCGACGAAACATCTGCGCGAACTCGAGCCCGACGTAGCTTCCGCCGACGATGACGAGACGGGCGGGCAAAGCGTCGAGTTCGAGCAGCGTCGTGTTGGTCAGCGTCCTCACCTGATCGAGGCCGGGAAAGTCGGGCACGACGGCCCGTCCGCCGACGTTGATGAAGAAGCGCTCCGCCTCGAGCGCGTCGTCGCCGACCTGGACCGTGGTCGGCGAGAGGAACCGGGCGTGCCCATCGATAACCGTGCAGTTCGCCATGCCCCGCAACCAGCCCTCGAGGTGTGAGCGCGAGTTCCCGACGACCTTGTCCTTGCGCGCCATGACGGCCGCGAAATCGACGCCGACGGGTCCGGCGCTGACGCCGAAGTCGGCGGCGCGCCTCGCAAGATGGGCGGCATAGGCGCTGGCAACCATGGCCTTGGTCGGCGTGCAGCCGGTGTTGACGCAGGTTCCGCCGATCAGCTTGCGCTCGATGACCGCGACCTGTTTGCCGGTCGCGGCGATCCGGCCGGCCATCGCCGGGCCGGCCTGGCCGGCGCCGATCACGATCGCGTCGAAACGGCGGTTCATAGCAGCGCCCCCACGATGACAAGGCCGAGGACGATCGCGCCGGCGTCCTCGATCAGCGCGGCCGGCGGATCGCGCCCGAAGGCCTTCGCCATGCGGGCCCGGACTTCGGCGCCGCCGTATGTGCCGAATCATCGCGCCGATCACGCCGGCGATGAGGCCGACGATCCACGAGGAGCCGCCCGACGCGCCGAGCGTCGCGCCGGACAGGGCGCCGCTGACGAGGCGCGCGCCGAACTGCGTCGGGACCTTGCGGCTCGGCGTCGAGGGAAGCTGGTCGGTGACCAGTTCGACGAGCGCGAGCAGCCGTGAAGATCCAGGGCGTCCAGGCGTAGCCCATGAAGGCGAGCCAGGAGCCGCCGAGATCGAGATGGCCGAGCCGCGCCGCCCAACTCACGGCGGCGGGCCGTGAAGGTCCGCGAGCCGGCCACGACGCCGGCAAGAGCGCAAGTCCGTAAAGCATCGCTGTTCCTTGCAACGGGCTTCGCCTATGGCGGTGGCCGCGGCTTTGTTGGACGCGTCGGCTACCAAGCGGTCTCTCGGAAGCGCAGTTCTGACAGCGGATCTCGATTTCGGGGAAGATGATTGGTTCGCGACCTTCGGAAGGCCCTCACGCCTTCATCCGCACATATTCGCCCGGCGCGTCGCCGATGGCTTTCAGCTTGCCTTCGCCGGGCTTGCGGGCGGGACCTTCTCGGGCGCCTGGGCGGCGATCCACTGGATCCAGTCCGGCCACCAGGAGCCCGGCGTCTCCTTGGCGGCGGCGAGCCAGGAATTGAATTCGCCCTCGACCGGCCCGTCGGTCCAGAACTGGTATTTCGGCTTGCCGGCCGGGTTGACGACGCCGGCGATATGGCCGGAGCCGGCGAGGACGAAGCGCACCGGGCCGCCGAAGACACTTGGCCCCCTTGAACACCCCGCGGGCGGGGGCGATGTGGTCCTCTCTGCGTCGCCAGTTCGTAGATCGGGATCGTCACCTTCCTGAGGTCGATCGTCTTGCCGCTGAGCACCATGCGCCCGTTCGACAGGTCGTTCTGGAGATAGCAGTGGCGCAGATAGAACTTGTGGTTGGCGGCGGGCATCCGGGTCGAGTCGGAGTTCCACACCAGGAGGTCGAAGGGCATCGGCTCTTTGCCCTTGAGGTAATTGTTGACGTAGTAGGACCAGATGAGGTCGTTCGGCCGCAGCATGTTGAAGGCCTGAGCCATCGCCGAGCCTTCGAGATAGCCCTGCTCGGCCATCCGCTCTTCGACCGCCTTCAGCTGCTCCGCGTCGACGAAGACCTTCAGGTCGCCCGCGTCGGTGAAGTCGACCAGCGCGGTGAAGAAGGTGACGCTGTTGATGCGGTCGTCGCCGACCGCCGCCATGTAGCCGAGGGTCGCAGCGAGCAGCGTCCCGCCGACGCAATAGCCGATCGCGGTCATTTCGCGCTCGCCGGTCGCCTGCTCGACGCAGTCGAGCGCCGTCAGGACGCCCTCGTGCATATAGGCGTCGAAGTCCTTGTCGGCGTGGCGGCTGTCCGGATTGACCCAGGAGATGACGAACACCGTCAGCCCCTGCGACACCGCCCAGCGGATGAACGACTTCTCCGGGTTGAGGTCGAGGATGTAGAACTTGTTGATCCACGGCGGCACGATGAGCAGCGGCCGCTTGTAGACCTCGGGCGTCGTCGGCTCGTACTGGATGAGCTCGATCAGCTCGTTGCGGAAGATGACCTTCCCGGGCGTGATGGCGAGATTGACGCCGAGCTTGAACGCGCTGCGCGTCCGACTGGCGGATGCGCAGGTTCCCCTTTCCGGCCTCGATGTCCTCGGCCAGCATCTTCAGGCCGCGCACGAGGTTCTCGCCGCTCTCCTCGAGGGTCGCGCGGATGAGTTCGGGATTGGTGCCGATGAAGTTCGACGGCGCGAGCGCCGCCGAGACCTGGCGCAGATAGAACTGCGCCTTGTCGCGCGTGTGCGGCTCGAGTTCGTCGGCGCGTCGGACCAGATCGTCCGCCCAGCGCGTCGTCAGCACATAGGCCTGCTTGAGAAAGTCGAAGAACGGATTGTCGCGCCACTCCGCGTCCGAGAAGCGCTTGTCCGACGCGGTCGGGTTCGGCGACCGGCTTGGCCGGCATGCCCTGGAAGCGCTGGAGCGTCGCGGCCCACAGGTCGATGAACTGCGTGGTCAGCGCCGTCTGCGCCTCGATCGCCCGCGCGGGATCGGCCATGTAATATTCGGCGACGTGGCCGATCGAGCGGACCATTTCGCCGATTTCGTCGGCGATCGTGGTCTTGATCTCGCCGGTCTCGCGCGGTCGCAGATAGGCGGCCATCGCCTTGCCGCGCGTGCTCGATCGCACTGGCGATGTTGCTGGCGAGCGCCTCGATGTCGGGGAACGGATAATGGACGCCGAAGAAGGCGCCGTCCGCCGCCGAGGGCGGCGAGGAAGACGGCGCGGCGGGCGCGGCTTTCGGCGCGGGCGCTGGTTCGGCGGACGCTGGCGGCGGCGGCGGCGGCCCGTATGATGGCCGCGGCTTCGGCGATCAGGGGAGCGGGTTCGCCGACTTCCGGCGCGGGCGGCGGCGGGGCAAGGGGCGCGACAACCGGCGTGGGCCCGGGAGCGACGGCGGCGGAAGGCGGCGCGGACGGCTCCTCGCGCCGGGCTGGTTTGGCGGCGGACTTGGCCACTGCCGGGGGCGGCGAAGCCTTGCGTGGCGCTGCGGCGGGCGCGGCTTTGTCGGCCGCAGGTTTCGCTGCGTGCGCCTTTTTCGCCCGCGCTTCGGCCGGCGTTCGGATCGAGGGAGGCTCGGCCGCCGCCTCAGGCGGCTCCGACGGCAAGGCGTTGACCCACTCGGTCGAGCGCGTCGGGCTTCGCCCGGCCGGACGAACGGCGCGGCTTCACCGCCGGCGCCGGCGACGACAATCTGCTGACCCATTTCGGCTTCGGCGGGATCCTTCGCCGTTTTCGCCGCGGGCGGCGTCGCAGCGCTTCGGCGCGGCGCTCGGAGCCTGCGCGCTGCCCGCCTTCCGCTGCGGCTCGCTGCTTGCGGGCGGCGCCTTGGCGGGGTTCGCCGCCGCAGCGTCGGCGGACGCGTCGGGCGTAGCGGCGTTCGCGCGCGGCCTGGCGGTCTTCGCACGAATGTTCGGCATGAAGCGTTTCCAGTCGACGCCCGGGAGAAGACCCGGTCCCGTTTTCGTCATAATAGGTCACTACCCCGGCGCGACGCCACAACGACTTTCGGCGGGAAGGCGATTCGTCGGCGTCGAGCGCGAGCGGGTTCGGACGAAGAGGACGATGAGGATGGCGAGCGCGAGCGCAAGGATCGGGATCGTCGCCGCGGCCGCCGCTTGCCTTTGGTCCTCGGCGAGCTTCGGCCAACAGGCCGACAGCCCGCTGAAGAGCGCGATGAAGATGTTGGGCTTTGCGACCGACGTCGCGCCGCCGGCCGATTTCGTCCTCCAGTCGCGGCCGACGGGCGACCTCGACTACATCCCGATCTTCCAGCCTCCGCCCGAGCCGGCCAAGCCCGCCTTGAACGACAAGGAATTGAAGGCGGTGAAGGGCGATCTCGATTCGGTCCAGAAGCGGGACGACGCGATCCGGCAGGCCTTTCCGCCGGCCGTCAAGGCGGCGGCGAGGAGGCCGCGGCGAAGAAGGCGAAGTCGAAGCCTGCGGCGGCCAATCAGTAGGATCAGGTTTGCGGGGCCGGCCCGCGCGATGCTAACAGAACCATGACGGCGCGAGGCGCCGCGAGGCCTGGGTCACCAAGGACATTTGGAACCGATGAGCGACTTCCACCGCGTGCGGCGCCTGCCGCCCTACGTCTTCGAGCAGGTCAACAAGCTCAAGGCCAAGGCCCGCGCCGCCGGCGCCGACATCATCGATCTCGGCATGGGCAATCCGGACCTGCCGGCGCCCAAGCACGTGATCGACAAGCTCGTCGAGACGGTCGGCAAGCCGCGCACCGACCGCTATTCCGCCTCGAAAGGCATCGCCGGCCTGCGCCGGGCGCAGGCCGGCTATTACGCCCGGCGCTTCGGCGTGAAGCTCGACCCGGAGACGCAGGTCGTCGTCACCCTCGGCTCGAAGGAAGGCTTCGCCAATATGGCGCAGGCGATCACCGCCCCGGGCGACGTCGTGCTGGTGCCCAATCCGTCCTATCCGATCCACGCCTTCGGCTTCCTGATGGCGGGCGGCGTGATCCGCTCCGTGCCGGCCGAGCCTTCGCCGGAGTTCTTCGTCGCGCTCGAGCGCGCGATCATTCATTCGATCCCGAAGCCGATCGCGGTCGTCGTCTGCTACCCGTCCAACCCGACGGCGATGGTCGCTTCGCTCGACTTCTACAAGGACCTCGTCCTGTTCGCCCGCAAGCACGAGATCTTCGTGCTGTCCGACGTCGCCTATGCCGAGGTCTATTTCGAGAACGAGCCGCCCCCGTCGGTCCTTCAGGCGCCGGGCGCGTTCGACGTTGCAGTCGAGTTCTCCTCGATGTCGAAGACCTTTTCGATGGCCGGCTGGCGCATCGGCTTTGCGGTCGGCAACGAGCGGCTGCTCGCGGCGCTCGCGCGGGTGAAGTCCTATCTCGACTACGGCGCCTATACGCCGATCCAGGTCGCGGCCGCAGCCGCACTCAACGGTCCGGACGACTGCATTCGCGAGATGCGCGCGACCTACAAGCGCCGGCGGGACGTGATGATCGAGAGCTTCGCCGCGGCCGGCTGGCCGATCGAAAAGCCGAGCGCCTCGATGTTCGCCTGGACGCAGGTGCCGGAGCGTTTTCGTCATCTCGGCAGCCTCGAGTTCTCGAAGCTGCTGATCGAGAAGGCCGACGTCGCCGTCGCGCCGGGCATCGGCTTCGGCGAGCACGGCGACGATTTCGTCCGCCTCGCGCTCGTCGAGAACGAGCAGCGCATCCGCCAGGCGGCGCGCGGAATCAGGCGCTTCTTCGAGACCGCCGACGACACGCTGCACAACGTGGTGAAGCTGAAGAAGCCGGCGTGAGCGGGGGGTGGAACGATCGTCTACAACTGCACCCAAAGCAAGGCGGTCGACCCAATAGGAATTGCTGAGATTATTCCGGCCGACGACCATGACCCGCTGGCGGTCGCCGCTCGCAAGCGGTAGGGCGTGTTGACCGGCGCCTCGGCGACCGGGTTAACGCGACGGAAACCATGTTGATGAAGACTGTCGGCTTGAGCGCCTGCGTCGAGGAACGGAGCGGATGATCGGCGAACAAGCTGAAGCGGACGCGATCGCGGGCCGCGTTCGGGCGACCGGTTTCGGCGCGAGATTCCGGCGGCGAACCCGATCGATGGTCCTCACGACGCTCGCGGCGCTGCTTGTTTGCTCCGCTTACGTTCTCGCCGTTCCGCCTCGCTACGCCGGCGTCGCTGAGGCGTTGCTGGCGGAACAGGAAGGCGACGCTGGCGCGAGCCCCTGGCGGACCGTTATCCTCGCGACGCTCGCCGGCCTCGCCGTCTCGAGCGCCGTCGCGGCCGCATCAGCCTCCGCCGAGGCGCAAAAAGGCGAGGGACAAACCGGAGTCGCGGCGGCGCCCGCGACAGAGCGAGGCGAAGATCCGGCGCCGCCTCAGGCAGTCGCCGCGCCGCCGAACGCGTCGAAAAGTGACGGCGCAGGGCCGCAGACTCTCGAGGGACGCCCGTCCTTCGACCGATTCGCTTCGGCCGGCGCCCTGGAATTGCCGGAAGCGCTGGCCGTTCGGCTCACCCGGTCGAGGACGAACGACGGTCTCGTCGTCCTGATCGCGGACCGCGGCTCTGGTCAGGCGCTGTCAGCAGCGCTCGAGACGGCGCGGCGTCTTTCCTCGGAGGTCGCCACGCTTCTCGTCGATCTCGGCGCCTCGCAGGACTGGTTCGCCGACATCGTCGACCGCGAAGACTCGGATCGGGTCGAGATGCCGGGCCTTGCCGACCTCCTCGCAGGAAGAGCGAGCTTCGTCGAGGTGATCCGGCGGGACCTCTCCACAAGCCTCGACGTCATTCCGTCGGGCGGGGATATCGGCCGCGAGGCGCTCGACGATGTTTTCGCCGCGCTGGCCTCTTCCTACGACCGCCTCGTTTTTCACGCCTCGGACTGGAGAGCCGCGCCCGCGCGGGCGGCCGCGGAGATCGCCGACGCGGTCGTCGTCGTCGCGCCAGCGGCGCGGCTGCGACCGGCGCTCGAAGAGGCGCGGCAAACCCTCGGCGCCGGCGGCGCCGATATTCTCGGCCTCACGGCGCGCCCGGAGCCGGCTGGCGAAGAGGTCGGCTGAAAGCCCGCCTGGCCGACGTCAAGCCGGGCCGCCTTAGCCCGACTTCACCAACTCACGGCGATTTTTGCGATTTTCGCCGGGTTTTGTCAGGGCAAGCCATTGAAGTCGTTGCGTCGGTCGGGCCGGAAAGGGCTGTAGTGCCGACCAAGTCGCTTGCGCGGTGAGGGGCGCGGCGCGAGTCTGCGCCATGTTTTTGCGCCACAAGATTCGCCGCAAGGACGGCAAGGAGCGTCGGACCTGGTCGGTCGTCGAGAACCGGCGCGTCAGAGCGGTCCGCGTGGTTCAGCGACAGGTGCTTTATCTCGGAGAGATCAACGACAGCCAGCGGGCGGCGTGGAGTTCGGGCTGTCGAAGTCTTCGACGAAGGGGGGCGATCGAAGCAGATCGCGTTGTTTCTCGATTGCGACGTGGTTTCGATCCGGCTGAGCGCAATGCGGTTGCGCCGCCCGCGTCAATGGGGCGCCTGCTGGCTGGCGATGGTGATGTGGGATCAGCCGCGATTGGACGATTTCTGGCGTCCGGCGCTGCCGCCCTCGCGCGAGGGGACGGACTGGCTGAACGTCCTGAAGACCTTGGTCGCCTATCGGCTGATCTCTCCGGGCAGCGAGTGGTGGCTTCACCGGCACTGGTTCGAGCACAGCGCGATGGGCGACCTGCTCGGCGAGGACGCCGGGCTCGCGCAGCCCAACAATCTCTATCGCTGCCTGGACCTGCTTGTCGCGCACAAGCCGGCGTTGTTCACGTTTCTGCGCGAGCGCTGGAAGAGCCTGTTTCAGGCCGACTTCGAAGTGCTGCTGTATGATCTGACCAGCACGTATTTCGAATGCGATCCGCCGGAAAGCGGCAAGCGGAAGTTCGGCTACAGCCGGGACAAGCGCTCCGATTGCGTGCAGGTCGTGATTGCGCTGATCGTCACGCCGGACGGCCTTCCGCTGGCCTACGAAGTCATGGACGGCAACACCTCCGACAAGACGACGTTGCGGGCGTTTCTGACCAAGATCGAGACGCAATACGGCAGCGCCAAGCGCACCTGGGTGATGGATCGCGGCATTCCGACCGAGGAAGTCCTGGCTGAGATGCGTGGCTCGCCGACGCCGATCCGCTATCTGGTGGGCGCGCCCCGCGGACGGCTGACGAAGCTGGAACAGGCGCTGGCGGCCAAGCCGTGGGAAGAGGTGCGCGAGAGCGTGCGGGTCAAGCTGATCGAACAGGATGGGGAAACTTACGTCCTGGCCCGCAGCGAGAGCCGGCGCGACAAGGAGCAGGGGATGCGGCGGCGTCGGTTGAGGAAGCTGATCAAGCGGTTGCGCGAACTTCAGCGACAGGACCTGACGCGCGACGAACTGCTGCTCAAGCTCGGCGCAGCCAAGAAGGAAGCCGGCAAGGCCTACGGGTTGTTGGTGATCCATACGCCGACGAAAGATCAGCCGGTGACGCCGCAAACGTTCCATTTCGCGCTGGACCGCAAGAAGCTCCGCCTCGCGCGGCGGCGCGAGGGCGGCTATCTGCTTCGCTCCAACATCAGGAGCGACGACCCCGGCCATCTGTGGTTATCTGCAATTGGTCGAGATCGAGCAAGCGTTCAAGCAACTGAAGAACGATCTGTCGATTCGTCCCAACCATCACCAGTCAGACGCCCGGATCGAAGCTCATATCTTCGTCGCCTTCCTGGCCTACGGTCTGATGGTCACGTTGAAGCGGCGGCTGAAGGCGCTGGCGCCGGGGCTGACGCCGAGGGCTGTGCTCGAAAAGCTTGCCGCCATCCAAATGATCGACGTCGAGTTGCCCACGACAGACGGCCGCACGGTCGTCCTGTCGCGCCATACCGAGCCGGAAGACGATCAGCGGCTCTTGCTGCAGCGCCTGAAGCTCGACCTCCCCGCCCAGCCGCCGCCGAAGATCACGGCTCCGATCCCCCACCAAGCGGCTTGATCGCTCACCTCCTGTAGTGCCGACCTTTGGACTCGCCCGTCTCGCCCACCCCCGCCAGTTGGTGAAGTCGGGCTAACAGGGAGAAACAGGGAGAATTGCGTTTTCGCCGGGTGCGTGGGCTGGCGAAATCATGTTATTCCAAATGTTTCCGCAGACTTTTTAAGTCGCGACGGAACAGGACCATAACAAGGAGATAATTCAGGCTTAACAGGGAGAGAACAGGGAGCGGAACACGGAGAAAAGGCGACGGCCCGCTGCGGGCGCTGCGCCGCTCGCCCGGCTCGTGTGTAGAGCGGAGCTTAATTGTCTGAAAAGAATATAATATCTATTGCTGTTCGACCCCGGTCAGGCGCGGCATCTGGCCGACCTCGATCGAGACAAGTGGGACAGGGAGAAAGGGCGACCGCCTCCTCCGCCGCCAGGATGATCGCGCGGCGTACGAAGAAGGGCGCGCACCTGTCTGAGAGGAATGCAATATCTGTTGTTGTTCGACCCGGTCAGGCGCTTCTGATGCAAAAAAGTGGTAGGCCTGGGATGCGTGCACATCACCAACAGCGAAGCCGCCACTGCCGCGGCTGAACGAGGCGCGGGACTTTTTTCACATGATGCGGATCGCCGTTACTGGGTCCATGGGTCAGGTGGCGACCTCGCTGATCGAGCAGGCGGGGCCCGAGTTCGAGATCGTCCTGCTTGGCCGCCGCATTTTCTTGCTCGAGGATCGTGGGGCCGTTCTCGCCGGCCTTAAGGCCGCGCGGCCGGACGTGGTGATCAACGCCGCCGCCTACACCGCCGTCGACCAGGCCGAGGCGGAGGAGGGCCTCGCCCTCGCCGTCAACGGCGAAGGAGCCGGCCACGTGGCTGAGGCCGCCGACCGGATCGGCGCGCCCCTGTTGCAGCTATCGACCGACTACGTGTTCGATGGGGCGCTCGATCGCCCCTACCGCGAGGATGATCCGACCGGGCCGAGAAGCGCCTACGGGCGCTCCAAACTGCTCGGCGAAAGGCTGGTAGCCGAGCGCTGCGCCAGCAGCGTCATCGTGCGGACCGCCTGGCTCTTCAGCCCGTACGGCGCGAATTTCGTCCGCACGATGCTTTCGCTCAACGAGACGCGCGACGAGGTCTCCGTCGTCGCCGACCAGCGCGGCAATCCGACCTCGGCCCTCGACCTCGCCGCAGCGCTGCTCGCCGTCGCCGCGAGAGTGCGCGAGGATTTGTCGGCGGCGCTGCTTGGCGTTTTCCACATGACCGCCTCGGGCGAGGCGACCTGGGCCGATTTCGCCGAGGCGATCTTCGCCGAGGCGGCGGCGCGCGGGCGCCGCCCGACGCGGGTGAAGCGCATCACGACGGCCGACTACCCCACGCCTGCGCGGCGCCCGGCCAATTCGCGCCTCGACAATGAAAAGCTGAGACGCGTATACGGCCTTGAACTGCCCGACTGGCGGAAGTCGCTTACGGCGTGCTGCGCGCGGCTCATCCGATGACCGCCGCTGTCGCCGCTCCCCGCCGGCCGAAATGACCGTCGCGCGCCCAGCGGGCGCGCCTCGACCGAGGAAGCGTCGATGCGACGGAACGCGCTGGCGACCGGCGCGGGTTTTATCGGGGTTCGCAGTCGTCAGGCATCTGGTCGTCGCGGGCGCCGACGTCTCAACGTCGACGTGCTCACTTACGCGGGCAATCTCGAGTTGCTGACCAATTACCGCTTCGCCAAGATCGACGTGTGCGACCGGCGCGTGCTCGCCGACGCCTTCGCCGCTTTCGCGCCCGACCATCTGTTTCAAAAGTCATGGACCTCATCCTGAGGCGCCCTTTGCGAAAGCAAAGGGCCACGAAGGATGCTCCAGAGGGGGCTTGCGGCGCCGCCTGCGCCTCCTGGAATTGTCCTTCGAGGCCCCTTCGGGGCGCCTCAGGACGAGGGCGGGCTTCCGAAACAGGCTCTCATAAGAGCTTCTTGCAGAACGGCCTGAGCGAGGTGGATTAATCCTGGGCCGGGCGGGGCGAATCCGGCTGCGTCAGGTCAGGCAGGGGCGGTCCTGTAGTTGACGGACGCGAATGATCTGATCGACGGCGAGCGCGACGATGCCGAACATGAGATGGCATTTGACCTTGAGCGCGCCGCGGACGCGGAGAAATCTGGCGCCGAACTCGTCTTTCAAACGGGCGTTGACGGGTTCGGCCATGGTGCGGAAATCGTAGATCAGGTCGTCGAAGTCGGGCATGTGGATGAGCTTCAGGCGCTCGACCTCGCGGCCCCATTCGGCCTTGCCTTCGTGGTCGGCGCGAAAGTTGCGGTCGACGATCGGGGCGTGGCCGAGCGCCCGGCTCTGGTCGTGGATCGCGGCGGCGTGGTAGGCGGCGTCCATGAGATCGTAGAGATAGGAGACGCGGGCGCTCGTCATGGTCATCAAGGGAATGGCGACCTGGCTGTCGTGGACGGAGGCCGAGGTCAGCACGCGGGAGACCGGGATTTGGCCGCAGGCCACGTCGATGTGGAGTTTGTACCCGGTCCAGGTCTCTTTGTCGCCCTTGCTGTTTTTCTTGCCGCCGACGTCGCAGGCGGTGGGCAGGTCGGCGAGCATCTGGCCGAGGTTCTGCATGACCTGCCGCTCGAGACGCGTCGGCTCCGGCTGAGCCCGTCGAAGCCTTCGGCCGCTGTTCGTCCTTGGGTGGACGTCCGCGCTTGCGCGGCGGCGGGGGATTATCGGGCGCCGGGGGATCGTCTTTGCCGTCGTTGGCCTTGTTCTGGACCGGCTTCTCGCGCGCTTCGATCTCGGTGGCGTCGCGCGCGATCGCCCCGATGATGCGTCCCCCGAGCGCACGCTCGATCAGCGCGGCGTGGATCTTGTCTGGCAGTTCGCCGCGCGCGAACTCGGCGAACGCCCGGGAAAACGTGGCTTCGGAAGGAACTTGCGAGCGTCGCTCCCAGCCGAGGATGCGACGCAGGGACTTGTCGACGTCGAGGCGCTCGATCAGGGCGCTGGTGGTGGGAACGCCCAGGACCGCCTTGGCCACGAAAGCTCGGGCGAGGGCGCCACGGTCCTCGGGCGGCCGGCCTGGCCCCCTGGGCGGCTTGGGAACGAAGGCTTCGAGGCCGATCACGTCGAGCGTGGTGACGACACGACCCAACGCTTCGGTGATCGGATCGTTGTCCTCGCGCATCCAGGGGAACAAAAAGCCCTGGATATCGCTCCAGCGAGCCTTCATCGCGTCGAGAGGGTCGTCCGTCATGTCTACAGCCAAGGCTGAAGCGAATCGCTTTATACAATAACGGCGCCACACCTGAACCGCAAATTAAATCTATTTCCATGGGCCTCTTGCAAATAGATTGGAGAATTAAGTCTGGTACGGCGATAGTATTTATAGCGGATGTTATCGTTTTCAAGTGCTGCATTGAAATAGATTTAGATTGCGGTTCAGGTGTGGCGCTGTTATCGTAGAAAGTGATTCGCTTCGATCTTGGCTGTAGACATGACCGACGACCCTCTCGACGCGATGAAGGCTCGCTGGAGCTACATCCAGGGCTTTTTGTTCCCCTGGATGCACGAGGAAAACGATCCGATCACCGAAGCATTGGGTCGTCTCGTCACCACGCTCGACGTGATTGGCCTCGAAGCCTTCGTTCCCGAGCCCCCCAGGGGGCCGGGCCGGCCGCCCGAGAACCGTCGCGCCCTCGCCCGAGCTTTCGTGGCCAAGGCGGTCCTGGGCGTTCCCACCACCAGCGCCCTGATCGAGCGCCTCGAGGTCGACAAGTCCCTGCGGCGCATCCTCGGCTGGGAGCGGCGCTCGCAAGTCCCTTCCGAAGCAACGTTTTCCCGGGCGTTCACCGAATTCGCGCGCGGCGCGCTGCCAGACAAGATCCACGCCGTGCTGATCGAGCGTGCGCTCGGGGGACGCATCATCGGGGCGATCGCGCGCGACGCCACCGAGATCGAGGCGCGCGAGAAGCCGGTCCAGAACAAGCCAAACGACGGCAAAGACGATCCCCCGGCGCCCGACAATCCCCCGCCGCCGCGCAAGCGCGGACGTCCACGCAAGGACGAACAGCGGCCGAAGCCCGAGCCGACGCGTCTCGAGCGGCAGGTCACGCAGAACCTCGGCCAGATGCTCGACGACCTGCCCACCGCCTGCGATGTCGGCTGCAAGAAAAACAGCAAGGGCTACAAAGAGACCTGGACCGGGTACAAACTCCACATCGACGTGGCCTGCGGCCAAATCCCGGTCTCCTGCGTGCTGACCTCGGCCTCCGTCCACGACAGCCAGGTCGCCATTCCCTTGATGACCATGACGAGCGCCCGCGTCTCCTATCTCTACGATCTCATGGACTCCGCCTACGACGCCGCCGCGATCCACGACCAGAGCCGGGCGCTCGGCCACGCCCCCATCGTCGACCGCAACTTTCGCGCCGACCATGAAGGCAAGCCCGAATGGGGCCGCGAGGTCGAGCGCCTGAAGCTCATCCACATGCCCGACTTCGACGACCGGATCTACGATTTCCGCACCATGGCCGAACGCGTCAACGCCCGGTTGAAGGACGAGTTCGGCGCCAGATTTCTCCGCGTCCGCGGCGCGCTCAAGGTCAAGTGCCATCTCATGTTCGGCATCCTCGCGCTCGCCGTCGATCAGATCATTCGTGTCGTCGACTACAGGACCGCCCCTGCCTGACCCAGCCGCGTTCACCCCCGCCCGGCACAGGAAAATTCACCTCGCTCAAGGTGTTCTGCAAGAAGCTCCCATGTCAGGGGAATTGGGTGAAGCTTTTTTACCGCGTGATCAGGCTGGCGAGGAAGTCGTCGTCCCATCCGGCG
The DNA here is from genome assembly GCA_963768555.1 of uncultured Alphaproteobacteria bacterium. GTDB lineage: Bacteria > Pseudomonadota > Alphaproteobacteria > Rhizobiales > Beijerinckiaceae > Roseiarcus. The sequence goes on along the minus strand of CAVYIZ010000008.1, from coordinate 41,029 downwards.
GTCTTTCGCTTGAGCCGCAGGGAAGCCTTTCCGGGAGCCAATCGGATCAGGTTCTGCGCCATGTGCTTGATCGTACAGAAGTTGGCGGGTGCGTGATCGGTTCGCAGCCGACACTCGTCGTCGCGGAACACCATGTCCAAGATCCAGTGCAGGCTATTCTCGATCGCCCAGTGGCTGCGTACGATCGGTCCTAGCATGCACGCCATCAGCGCCAGCGACGTCAGGTAGAAGCGGGTCTCCCGCTCGATCTTGTCGCCGGTTTCCCGCTCGCTTTCGACCACCACCACGGCCTTCAATCCGGGCCAGTTGTGGCGCTCCTGCAGCCAGCCGATGTCGTGAATGACGGTCGTGGTCCTGGTCTCGATGCGGCCATGATCGCCATCCACCGTTTGGTCGCGACTGATCGTTGTGTCCCTGAAACCGGCGGCTTTCTGCTCGGCCACGAACAGTTCCACGTCCTCGCGCAGCGACCCCTGGTTGCCTTTCAGCGCTAGCACGTAGTCTGCTTTCTTCTCCACCACTTTCTGCGCGATGTCGCGCTGACACCCCATGGCGTCGATGGTGATGATCGCCCCCTCGATGGCCAGCAGGTCCAGCAGTTTGGGGATGGCGACGATCTCGTTGGACTTCTCGGCCACCTTGACCTGGCCGAGCACCAGGCGCTGGCGCGCCGCAAAGGCGGAAACCATGTGGATTGGCGCGTGGCCCTTCCGCTTCTGGCCGGACCGCCGGGCGGTCTTGCCATCGATGGCGATGACCCCCTCGGGAGTTCCGGTCAGCGCGGCTACCCAGGCGACGAAGCAGCGCTGGAACTGCTCGTGGTCCAGCACGGCGAGGATATCGCCAAGATGGTCGTGCGCCGGCGTGCCGTTGGCGAAGCGGCGGAAGCGGCGCAGAAGGTCCAGCTTCTTGCGGCCGAACAGGGCGATGTCGGTGATGGTCTCCGCGCCGGCCAGGACGGCGATGAGGCAGAGGAGCAGGATCTCTTCCAGCGGGTAGTCAACCTTCCCCCGCTGGCGGGGATCCTTCAGATCATTGAAATGACTCAGAAAAACTACGGTTTCGTCAAACGCCGCGCAGTCCGCTGCCGCCTCCGCCATGCCTCGCCCCTCTGATGCGAATCGAGGCTCGTCATGGATTTCAGCACTTTCGCCGTTTGTCACCTACTTCTTCACCCGATTACCCTGATTTCCATGTAACACTTGAAAACGATAACAACAACGAGGCAGTTGCAAAATTATTCGGACATCCTAACGTAGAGAGGCAATATATTTAGATCAAGTCCGGCGCGTTTCAAGTGATATGCTATAAAATATTACGCCTTGTCTTTAGCGGATGTTGAAATATTGTTTTGGTTCCATCGCCCTGATTCGCGATAACAGGCATGACCAACGATCCTCTCGACGCCATGAAAGCCCGCTGGAACCATATCCAGGGCACTCTGTTTCCTTGGCTTCGTGAGGAAATCGACCCGATGACCGAAGCGCTCGGGCGGCTCGTCACGACCCTCGACGTGATCGGCCTCGAGGCCTTCGTTCCCGAACCGCCCCGAGGCCCCGGCCGGCCACAAGGCGATCGCCGCGCCCTCGCCAGGGCCTTCGTCGCCAAGGCGGTGCTGGGCGTTCCTACCACCACCGCGCTGATCGAGCGCCTCGATGTCGACAAGTCGCTGCGACGCATTCTCGGTTGGGAACGACGCTCGCAAGTGCCGTCGGAAGCGACGTTTTCCCGCGCCTTCGCGGAGTTTGCGCAGTCCGATCTGCCCGCCAAGATGCACGCGGCGCTGATCGAGCGCTCGCTCGGCGGGCGCATCGTCGGCGTGATCGCGCGCGACGCCACCGAGATCGAGGCGCGCGAGAAGCCGGTCAAGACGGAGCCGAACGACAAAAGTGAGGATCCGCCGCCGCCCGATGGCGCTCAGCCGACGCGCAAGCGCGGACGCCCGCGCAAGGACGAGCAACGGCCAAAACCCGAGCCGACCCGGCTCGAACGGCAGACCACGCAGAACCTCGATCAGATGCTCGCCGATCTGCCCTCCGCGTGCAATGTCGGCTCCAAGAAGAACAGCAAGGGCTACAAGGAAACCTGGATCGGCTACAAACTGCATCTGGATGTCGCCTGCGGCCAAATCCCGGTCTCCTGCGTACTGACTTCGGCTTCCGTCCACGACAGTCAGGTCGCCATTCCCTTGATGACCATGACCGGCGCCCGCGTCTCCTATCTCTACGATCTAATGGATGCGGCCTACGACGCCGCCGCCATCCATGACCACAGCAAGGCGCTCGGCCATGCGCCGATCATCGATCGCAACTTTCGCGCCCAGCACGAAGCCAAGGCCGAATGGGCCAAAGAAGTCGAGCGCATGAAACTCATCCACATACCCGACCCCGACGACCGGCTCTTTGATTTTCGAACCATGGCCGAACGCGTGAACGCCCGACTGAAGGACGAATTCGGCGCGCGGGCCGTCCGCGTGCGCGGCGCGATCAAGGTCAAATGCCACCTCATGTTCGGCGTCGTCGCGCTCGCCGTCGATCAAATACTCCGCGTCACGCAGTTTCGGCCCGCGCCGGCCTGAGCCTCGGCCGCTCACAACGCCTAATGAAGGCGAATTGCGTCGCGCTCATTGAATTTTGCAAGAGGCTCCAACTATAATTATTACCGCCTTACTGGACTGAATTCGTCAATCTTTTTGCAAGAGGCTCTTAATCCATATCGCGGCCGAGAGCCAGAGTTGAGCAGTTCGGCGCCGACAGGCGGAGGCGTACATACGCGACATTCATCGCTCTGCGGAGACAGTTGCGGAAGACCGGCGACGGGGGCTTGCCTGCGACGAAATACGCCCGGGCTATCGCAGGTTCTCCGTTGGATCGGTAGTGTCTCAGTTTGAATTTCTGTTCCCGACACGTCACGTCCCTCAGGCTGAGACAGGAGCGCTCACTTTCGCGGGCGCTTGGCGAGAATGCGCTGGAGTGTCCGCCGGTGCATGTTGAGTTGTCGCGCCGTCTCGGACACCTTGCGGCCGCAGGCTTCGTAAATGCACTGGATGTGCTCCCAGCGGACACGGTCGGCCGACATTGGCGGCTCATGCTCGGCCGGCATATCGAGCCGCCCGGCCATAAGAGCGGTAACCACTTCGTCAGCGTTTGCCGGTTTGGCGAGGTAGTCGAAGGCGCGAAGCTTAACGGCCGCCACTGCGGTTGCGATGCGGCCGTAGCCGGTGAGGATCACGCCGCGCGCATCGGCGCGCTTGACCTTCAGCGCCCGCACGACATCGAGTCCGCTTCCGTCGCCGAGCCTGAGATCGATCACGGCGAAGGCGGGCGGAGCTGTCTTGATTGCGGCCAGCGCCTCGGAAACGCTCATCGCCGTCCGAGCCGTAAATCCTCGCGACGAGAGGGCCCGCGCGAGGCGATCACAGAATAGGCGGTCGTCATCGACGACAAGAAGCGACTTGTCGAGACTCTCCCCACCGTCTTGAATCTGATTGGTCGACTGCTGCGAAGCGTGCTTTTCCATTCTGCAACCTCCTCCGCCTCGTTCGTCGGCGCGCTGGCCGCCGTCTCGGCCTGCGATTGCACGCGTCACCGCCAAATGGCCGTTTCAGGGGGAACGGCTGATTTGGTTGGAGGCGGCGATTGTCGACCGCCTTACCACGACCCCATCCCAAGCGTTCACTTTGGAACATTTCGGGCGGAATTGCGTTTTTTAGGTTCGCATGGCCAAAATTGCGGCCTACCTAGCCATGATCTCGTCGGCGTCGTGAATCCACTTGCGTCCCTGGTAGCGCAGCGCATAGGCGAGCGGTGCTTTACCGCCCCGAGCGGGCATCGATCGAGGGTTCGGCGAAACGCCGCGAAGGGCGGACTGCGTCGCGGCTCGTCAACGCCAGCGTCCCCACGGCGACGGTTCAGCAACGATTATTGATTGCAGCTGGTCGCGTTGACTGCTCGGCGTCTTGGAAACAAGGCGCGCCGTCCGTCGGCGCGTCGCGTTCGGGATCGACGATCAGCGCGGTTCTCTTGGCGACCCCTCAACCTTCCATCAGCGCTTTCACATGCGCGGCCGCGGAGAGTGCGAGGCTTTGGAGGTGATAGCCGCCTTCCAGCACCGACACGATGCGGCCACAACAATGCTTCTGGCCTCCTCCCCGCTGTCCCTTCCCCCTCCGGATTGGCCAGCGGATCGCGACGGTGAGCGTCGAACCCAGCCGAAATTATCACCAAGTCTGGGCCAAAGTCCGCGAGTTTCCGGAAGGATGGCCACCTCCATCGCCTCTCGGAAGACTTCTCCAGTGTCGCCTGCGCACAGCGGCGCGTTGACGATCTGATCGTGCTCGCCACGTTCAGCAAAGTCGCCGGTCCCGGGGAAGAGCGACATCTCGTGGGTCGAAGCGTACAGAATGTTCCGTTCGTCCCAGAAGATATGCTGCGTGCCGTTGCCGTGATGCGCGTCGAAGTCGACGATTGCAACGCGCTCGGCGTCGTAAACCGCCTGCGCATGGCGCGCCCGATGGCAGCGTTGTTGAAGAAGCAAAAGCCCATCGGCATCGTGGTTTCTGCGTGGTGGCCAGGCGGACGAGTCGCGACGAAGGCGTTTGTCGCCTTGCCGGTCATGACCTCGTCCACACCGAAAACCGCTCCCCCTGCTGAGCGCAGCGCGGCCTCAAACGAGCCCGGTGACATCGACGTGTCCTCGTCAATGGCCGTATGACCCTGGGTGGGCGTTATGGCGCGAAGCGCCTCGATATATTCGGACGGGTGCACGCGAGCGATTAGCGCAACGTCGGCGCAGGGCGCGACGTCGCGCGCCAGCATCTGGAACGCTTCGGCCTCGAACGCGCGCTCGATGCTGCGTAAGCGATCGGGACGCTCGGGATGGCCTTCCCCCATTTCGTGTTCGAGGCAAGCCGGGTGTGTGATGAGCAGCGTCGTCACCGATTCATCTCCCAGGATGTCCCTGCGTCACCCTCATGCCTCCCTTCGTAAAAAGTTCGCGCCGGGGCATATACGCCACCCTCCAGCCCGAGCTTCGGAGCGGTCCGCGTCCGCCTCACGCAGAGGCAATTAGGTGGGTTTCCACTGGGTGCGATCCAAAGTGATGCAATCATGCTGCGGATTTTTGTGATAGGGAGGGGCGGTTTTGATTTGCGGGCGAGCTGTTTTGGCCGCGCTTGCTCCAATAGGCGTCCCGGTCGCCGTTGAGGGCGAAGGTCTTCGCTTGTCGCGGTATCCGGCGAGCGGCCGAGAAACGCCGCGAAGGTCCTCACGTGCCGGATGTAGTCCTTCTGCACCTTCTCCTTGAAACGGCGCGCCGTCATGTCGTCGATCATGCGCTGACGCAACGGGCTGATGGGCTTGTCGATCATCGCGAAGGCTCCTGTCTCGCATGGGTTGAAACCCCACGATCTTGAGACACGTTTGAGCCTTCGCTCTCGCCTTCAGCCCTTCAGAAACGACTGCGTCCCTCGCCGCCCCTACCGCGAGAGCGGTTTAGCCTAAATACCGCAGTTGAATCAGGATCGACACCTCATGATCATCGCTGTGCTTCCCACCTTGAACCACCTATCGCCTTCGCCCCCACCCGCGCGCCGGAGCAGCAAGCCGATGTCCTCATCAAGTCGTCAGTCCTCCTCCGACCGCCGTACCCGCGCCACGCCCGCCCATCCTCGCGACCGAACGCGCTCGTCATCATCGTTTCCGCCGCCAAGATTGCGCGCCACCGGCCCCGCCCCGACACACACCAGCCGTCCGCGATCCTAAAATCTCCATAGGTCGCGCCCGACCAAACAGCGCCCCTTCCTGCCCGCGGTTTCCTCCTTGGGAGGCAACCAGCGCCTGTGGCGCGCCATTATCGGTGAAAATGGTGGCGGCGCGGGCCGATTTGTCGGAGCCTTCAGCACCCCTGCGGCTATTTTCATAGCAGGCAACCAGCGCCTGTGGCGCGCCATTATCGGTGAAAATGGTGGCGGCGCGGGCCGATTTGTCGGAGCCTTCAGCACCCCTGCGGCTATTTTCATAGCAGGCTTTCGAACGCCGGCCCCACAACCCGCACGACCGTCCCGCAAGGGGCCGGCGTCCGAAACCCTTCACCTTTTGCGACATCCCGGCATGGGCGACGGGCTCACGCAGCCGACGACGTGTTGCGGATGTTCGTCACGCCCGGATCGCTGTTACGGCCTATGAGCCGAAGACTGGCGACCGCATGCCCCAACGCGCCATGACGATCTCGCGCCCCCCGGCGCGCCCTCGCGGACGATCAGCGCTACGCGGATCAGATCTTGGCCTTCGGGGAGCGTCCGCGCTTGCGCGCTCCAGCCTTCTGCCCAAGACCAATCGCTTTCGCCATAGCCGACCGCACCGCCGCGTAATTGGGCGCGACCATCGGATAGTCAGAGGGAAGCTTCCATTTGGCGCGATATTGCTCTGGCGTCAGGCCAAGCGCCGCCAAGTGCCGTTTCAGCGACTTGAAATGTTTGCCGTCGTCTAAGCAGATCAAATATTCTGGCGTGATCGACCTTCGGATAGACACCGCAGGCTCCTTCGGCTCGTCTTTCGGAGCAGGATTCTCCATCTCGCCGGAGAGCCTCGCCAAAGCGCCATGAATTGTGTGAATCAAGTCAGGCAGTTCGCCTTTTGGCACAGGGTTATTCGAGACAAACGCGGCCACCACTTCAGCGGCCAAGTTGAGCGTATCTGATGGGGTCGATGGGGACATGGGGAAGTCCTCGTAGAGTTAGCCTTGTTGCGTCAGACCTACGCCTACATTTCCGATTCTGTCGAGAGCAGACTTCACATATATTGCCGAGTGAATCTCTACCGCCACAATTCCTGCCCGCTATTACACTGAAAGAGCGGAGTAGCAGATCGACCGGATCGACGATAGTTTCTTGGGGGTTTTGTTCTTCCTTCGTTCTTGAGCCTGCGCTATCGTAGGTAGAAGTCCGAGGCTCACGACAAGCTGATGCCAGCGACGCCCAAAGACCTCGCGGACGCGCTGGCCTTCGCGCTGCATTATCATGGTCGCAAGCGTCCACAACGCCGATGAGATCAGGAGCTAGTGGATGGAGTTCTGACACTTGGTTCCCGGCTGGGTCGGCCACCGGACGGCCGGAATCGACCCTAAACGAAAACTCAAACTGAGACACTGCCATCGGATCGCATGTCTTGTTACTTCCGGGCGTCGGCACCCCGCGTCGTCATTGTCCCATCCTCCATCAGCAGATGGACTTCGAACGGCGCCTTCGCTGACCGCGCGTATGCCGCCTGGAGTAGTTCGCGCCTCCCCCTGTCATTCGCTGGAACCCGCCGGCGCCGCGCCCGCCGACTGCGCGTGCGCGATGGCGCTCGCGACCGTCGCCATCGTCGGCGCGCCGAGCTGCATCGACTTCGACCGCGGTCGAGGGCACGATGACGATCGTCGCATTGCTGCGCTTCAGGCCCTCGTAGAGCATGTTCATCGCGCGCAGGTGGAAGGCGGTCGGGTTGTCAGCGTAGGTTTTGGCCGCCTCGGCGAATTTCTCTGCCACCTGCCGCTCGGAATTGCCCAAAATCACCCGCGCCTGGCGTTCGCGCTCGGCCTGCGCCTGCATCGACATCGCGTCCTGCAGCGCGGCCGGAATCCGCACGTCCCTTACTTCGACCGAGATGACGTTGATCCCCCAGGGCTCGGTGCGCGCGTCGATGATGAGCTGCAGTTCGGCGCTGAGCTTCTCCCGCCCTTCCAGCATGTCGGACAGCATGGTCTTGCCGATCACGTCGCGCAGCGCCGTCTGGGCAGCCCAGCTGATCGCCGTCACGTAATCGGCGACGTCGAGCGCCGCCTTCATCGGGTCGACCACCTTCCAGAAGAGGACCGCGTCGACGTCGACCGGCACGGTGTCGCGCGTCATCGTCTGTTCCGCCTTGAACGTGCTAGTGATGACGCGGATGTCGATCCGGTAGGCGACCATGTCGATGATCGGAATGATGAAGAAGAGCCCGGGCCCGGCGAGCTTCTGAAACCGGCCGAGACGCAGGACGACCACGCGGTCCCACTGGTTGGCGATCTTGACCGAGTTGGCGATGATCGAAGCGACGATGAAGCTCACGACCGCGATCGCGACGCTCGTCGCATAATCGCCCGCGTTCGCGCTCGGATAGGCGATGAGAAGGCCGAGAGCGAACAGGATGATGAACACAAGGCCCGGAAGCGCGTTCCGTTGTGGCATAAGGAAGTCTCCCGACTGCCGGCGTGCCCTTTCGAGATATGGGGCGTCTTCCAAGGGACGCCAGAGGTCTGGAGCTCGAGGGCGCGGAGCCGACAGAGCAGCCGGTTCACCACATCAGCATCCGCAAGAACTTCGCCATAGGCCGTCGCGAGGTGACTTTTGCCGAATGGGACCGATGCGTCGCCATGTCCGGCTGTAAGTTTAGTCCGCCGGATCAGGGTTGGGGCGGGCGGATCGCCCGGTGACGGACGTGCGACGCCAAGGAGTTCGCCGCGTGGCTATCAAAGACGACTGGAAAGTCCTATCGGCTGCCCACCGAGGCGGAGTGGGAATATGCGGCGCGAGGAGGGTCGACGACTCCTTACTTGTGGGGAAAGGACGTCGGGACGGGACATGCTCAGTGCGCAGAGTGCGGGGGGAGCGAGAGCGGCAGGGCCGCGCCCGTCGGTTCGTTCCGGCCGAACGCCTTCGGATTGTACGACACCGCGGGGAACGCGGCCGAGTGGGTGGAGGACTGTTGGAATTTATCCTACCGCGGCGCGCCCAACGACGGATCGGCGTCGAGCGGCGACTGCTCGATCCGCGTTCTCCGGGGAGGATCGTTCGGCGACAGGGCGATCGCCGTACGCTCCTCTGCGCGTTTTCGCTACGACGAGGACGTCCGGTATTACGCCAACGGCTGTCGGGTGGCGCGCGACTTGGATTGACGCGCGGCGCGTCGGCGTGGAAGTATAGATTGGGCTTTTGGGTGCATCCGCGGGCGGGGCGGCGCGTGGAGATCGTTATGAGCGGCGCTTTTCAAGTACGTGGTCTTTCCGGCGTTGGCGCTTGCGATCGCCTTTTATGTGGGGATCGCTGGGCCTCAAATATGAGGGGATCGGGAAGCTCGAAGACATCGCCCCCAGCCCTGCAAAGCGGGAAGCGGCCGTCTCCGCCGCGGCTCCCCCGCCGGCCGCAGCGGAGGTCTCGAACGGCGCATCCCCGGACGTGGAAGCCCCCGGCGAGGCCGCGGCTCCGGCCCCGCCTTCTCCAGGGACGGAAGTTGCGGCGCTTGACGCCCGATGAGATCTGCAAACGCGACGGGGACCGCTTTGCGCAGCTGCGCAGCAGCCCCACGAAAGATGAGGCTCAGCGCTTCGCAAAAGAGCTGGGCTGCGAGAAGCTGCGACCCCAGCTCCTGGGTTTGATAGAGAGCCTGGAGAACACAGCTCCCCCGCCGGCCACGTCGGAGGTCCCGGACGGCGCATCCCTGGGCGCGAAAACTGTGGGCGAAGCCACGGCTCCCGTCCCGCCTTCTCAAGCGACGGAAGTCGCGGCTCCCCCGCCGGCCGCAGCGGAGATCTCGAACGGCGCGTCCCAGGACGCGAAGGCTGTGAGCGAGGCCGTAGCTCCGGCCCCGCTTTCTTCAGGGACGGAAGTCGCGGCTCCCCCGCCAGCCGCGGCGATGGTCTCGAATGGCGCACCCGCGGATGCGAAGGCTGTGGGCGAGGCCGTGGCTCCGGCCCCGCTTTCTTCAGGGACGGAAGTCGCGGCTCCCGCGCCGGCCGCGGCGGTGGTCTCGAATGGCGCACCCGCGGATGCGAAGGTTGCGAACGCGGCGTCGGATCAGGCCCGACGGAGGTCGCGGCTCCCGCGCCGGCCGCGGCGCAGGCCTCGAATGGGGCGTCCCCGGACGCGAAAGCCGTGAGGGAGGCCGCGGCTCCGGCCCGTCCCCTTGCGGGGACCGAAGTCGCAGCGCTCAGTCCGGATGAGGTCTGCAAGCGTGACGCGGACCGCCTTGCGCGGCTGCGCGGCGACCCCTCGAGCGACGAGGCCGCGCGCTTCGCAAACGAGTTGGGCTGCGAGAAATTGCGGCCGCAACTTCAGCGTCTGTTGGAGAGCTTGGGCCAGGCAGTTCCGGCGCCGGCCGCTGGGGAGGTACCGAATGGCGCGTCCCCCGACGCGAAAGCTGCAAACGAGGCCGTGGGTCCGGCCCCACCAGGGCCGGACGTCGCCAACACCGAAGCCGCGCGTCCGGTCCCGCCTTCTCCGGGGCCGGACGTCGCCAACGCCTCTTCGGTCGTCGCCGCAAACGCCGCTGCCCCGCCGCCGGCGCAGACGAGCGCCCCGCAGGAGAACGCCGTTCGCGGCGTCAGCGACAAGGAGATCGTGTTCGGGATGGCGGCGCCCTTCAGCGGCGCGTCCAGGGAGCTCGGCCGCCAAATGAAGATCGGCGTCGAGACCGCCTTCAGCCAGATTAATGACGCGGGAGGCGTGAACGGGCGCCTGCTGCGACTTATGGCGGCGGACGACGGCTACGAGCCGACGCGGACGGCCGAGGCCATGCAGGTCCTTTACGACAAGGATCGGGTCTTCGGCTTCATCGGCAATGTCGGAACGCCGACGGCGGCGGTCGCGCTGCCCTTCGCGCTCGACCATCGGGCGCTGTTTTTCGGGGCGTTCACCGGCGCCAGTCTTCTGCGCCGCGATCCGCCCGACCGCTACGTCTTCAACTATCGGGCGAGCTACGCCGAAGAGACGAACGCGGTGGTGCGTTACCTCGTGAAAGTGAGGCGCATCCAGCCGAAGGAGATCGTGGTTTTTGCGCAGCAGGATTTGTATGGCGATTCCGGCTATGCCGGCGTCCAGAAGGCTGTGCGTTCGCTGCCCGGCGACAATCCGGATATCGTTCGTCTCAATTACAAGCGCAATACCGTCGACGTGCAGGACGCGGTGGACGGGTTGCGCGCATTCAAGGGGAAAATCAAGGCGGTGGTCATGGTCGCCTCGTACCGGGCGGCGGCGAAGTTCATCGAAAAGACGCGCGACCTCTATCCCTCGATGATCTACACCAACGTCTCATTCGTCGGCAGCACGGCGCTCGCCGACGAGCTGACGCTGTTGGGGCCGCGATACGCCGCCGGCGCGATCGTTACCCAGGTGGTGCCTGCGATCAACAGCTACGCCTCGATCGTTCTGAAATACAAGGAAGCTCTCGCCAAGTATTTTCCCGGTGAGGCGCCCGATTACGTTTCTTTCGAGGGTTACATCGACGCCAACATTCTCGCCGAGGCCGTCAGGCGGGTCGGCCGCGACATAAACACCGAAAAACTCGTCGACGAACTCGAGCGAATGCATGATTTCGACCTGGGATTGGGCGCGCCGCTGGCTTTCAGTTCCAATGAGCACCAGGGTTCGCATAAGATATGGGGCACGCAATTGGACGAGGCTGGCCATTATCAGCCCATCGATCTGCAGTAGCCCTCACGGTGGCTCCTGCTTCGTTCTGGGTGACGCGTCTCCCGCGCCACCGGCGGCGGAGGTCTCAAATGGCGCGTCCCGGGACGCGAAAAGCCGCGAGCGAGGCCGTGGCTCCGGCCCCGCCTTCTCCGGGACGGAGATCGCGGCGCTCACTCCGGATGAAGTCTGCAAACGCGACGGGGACCGCCTCGCGCGGCTGCGCGGCAACCCATCGAGCGACGAGGCTCAGCGCTTCGCAAACGAGTTGGGTTGCGAGAAGTTGCGGCCGCAGCTTCTGCGTCTGATGGAGAGCTTGGGCTTCGCCCCGCCCGCGCCGCTAGCTAGCCTTGGCGAACTCGTCGCCTTCCGACCGTTCGCCGCCGGGCGCGACGCGCAGGGGTCTGCGCCAGCGGGCCGCGCTTGATCGCCTCCGGGACGAGCCTTCTGCAGAGGCGGCGCGGCTGTTCTGGCGCGACCTGCAGTGCGAACGGTTGCGCCCTCAGGTCCGCCTGCTCATGAAGAGCCTCAACCTCACGCCAGACTCGCTGCGTTCGGCCGCTGCGCCGGGCGAGACGGAGCGGCGGAAGGGCGCCGAGTTCGACTCGCCAACCCCCAACGGGGCGGACCCGGAAGCCTGCCGTCGGGAGACGGCGGAGCTCAACCGCATTCGAGCGACACCCGATCTCAGCGACGCCAAACGCTTTGCAAGCATCGTGACTTGCGACGTCCTGAAGCCCCAGGCGGCGCGGCTACTGGAGAGCTTGACCGAATGACGGGCTGCGGCCGGAGTCCTTCGGCTGATTGAGTTCGGCCCATCCCGCCGCGGGTCTGACATTGGTTGCACGACCCCGCGCGACATCCTGGCGGTGGTCAGCGTCGCAGTCTTCGGGGGGCCTGACCTCGCGGCGTTTCCCGCGCTCCTCCTCACGCGGGCGCTGAAGGCCCCGCTCGGCCGCAACGCCGTGCGCAGGCGTGCGCATTTGTCCGATTGACTTTCGCGGCTCCATATCCGCAGGAGGGCCCGCGGTCGGCCAATTGCGAGGACGGGACGCAACGGGAGCCATTGAAAGGATGAAGGGCGAAGCGCGCACGAACGGCTTCAATTCGCTTTCCGTCGTTCGCGCCGCCGCCGTGTGGGGCCCGGGGCTCCTCGTCATGCTGGCCGACACGGACGCCGGCAACGTCGTCGCCGCCGCGCAGGGCGGGGCGCTTTGGGGCTACCGCCTGCTGCCGCTCATCCTCCTCTTGATCCCGATGCTCTATCTGGTGCAGGAGCTGACGGCGCGGCTCGGCGTCTACACCGGCCGCGGCCATGCCGAGCTCATCCGCGAGCGCTACGGTCTCGGCTGGGGCTTCCTTGCGGTGGCGGGACTCGCGGCGGCGGCGATCGGCTCCCTGGTCACCGAGTTCACCGGCGTCGCCGGAATCGGCGAGATGTTCGGCCTGGCGCGCAGCGTCACTTTGCCGATGGCCACGGCTGCGCTTCTTCTGATCGTCGGGGCAGGGGCCTATCGCCGGGTGGAGCGGGCGGCGATCGTGATCGGCCTGTTCGAACTGGCGTTCTTCGTCGTCGCCTGGGCGGCGCATCCGAGCCTCGCGCGATAGCGAGCGACGCCGTGCGCCTTCCGTTCGGCGACCGGCAGTTCCTCTACATGGTCGCCGCGATCATCGGGGCGACCTTCAATCCCTGGATGATCTTCTACCAGCAGTCGGCCACGGTCGACAAAAGGCTGCAGCCCGCCGATCTCCGCCACGCGCGGATCGACACCGCTCTCGGCGCGGTCCTGACCCAGTGCCTGACCGGCGCAGTGCTGATCGCCGCCGCCGCGACCTTCACCTATGGCGCGGCCCCCGCGAGCCTTTCCAGCGTCGGCGAAATCAGCGGCGCGCTGACCCCGGCGCTCGGCGCGGCGGCGGGCAAGATCGTGTTCGGCGCCGGCGTGCTCGGCGCCTCGCTGGTCGCGGCGATCGTCGCGTCGCTGGCGCTCGCCTGGGGCGTCGGCGAGATCGCCGGCTACAAGCGGACCCTGGAGCTTCATCCGTTCGCGGCCGGCTGGTTCTACGGCGTCTATGCGTTGGCGGTGGTAGGCTCCTCGCTTGCGGTCTGGGCCGCGTCCGACCTCGTCTGGCTTAACATCGCCGCGCAGGTCTTGAACGCGTTCCTGATGCCGCTGGTCATCGGCTTCCTGGTGGCGCTTGCTGCGACCGCGCTGCCGGAACCCTACCGGGTGAGCGGCTGGCGGCTCAGGCTCATCGTCGGAATCTGCGCCTTGGTGTCGGCGCTCGGCGTGTTCGGCGGGTTGGCGGGGCTTATGTGACGCCCTCGGCGCGGCCGACGGGGATGAGCGGCGTTAGTGTTAGAAATCCGACTTCCCGGCCGGCCGGCCGGCCGGCAGGCACGCCGCCATAAGAGGGAGACCACATCTTGACTATCAACCTGAACGGCAGTTGGCGCGTAAGCTATTGAAATTGCTGAACTACCGTCAACTGCTCCGCGTTTGAGATAATTGCCAGAAATACCAGATGATTCAACGTGTTATACGATTTATGGGTCTCCAACTGCCGTTTCTAGGTTCAACGTCTCTCGGCGGCGGGCTTCACGACCTTGCAATCCCGGCTTCCGATCTCTGCAGATCGTCTTGCCCAAGAACGCGCCCGAAGCCCGGGTCACGATCACGCGCGTCACGATGGAGCCGGGCGCCGTCTCGGCGAGACATGCGCACCCGGCGAGCGAACAGATATGGCTCATCGAGCAGGGCAGCGCCCTGCTTCTGATGGCTGACGGCCAGACAGACGGGTTGCGGGCGGGCGACGTCGTGCGCACGCCTGCCGGCACGATCCACGGCGTCGCCAACACCGGCAGCGAGCCATTCGTATATCTCACCGTGACAACGCCGCCGCAGGACTTCACGCCGGCTTACCAAGGCCGGCAGGGGCTGATCTGACTCACCCCTCGCCCCGCTTGCGAGCAGAGGGCCGCCCCTCATCCGGCCCTTCGGGCCACCTTCTCCCCGCACGCGGGGAAAAAGGGCCGCCGCTTTGACTTCACGTCCTCCCGTCGTAGTCTGGCGGCCGCAGAATCCATCGGGAGGAGCGGGTTGAACGTCATCGTCTACGCCATTCCGGTCTTCGTCGCGCTGATGGCGGCGGAGCTTTGCGTCGGGCTCGCGATGGGGCGGAACGTCTCCCGCCTCAACGACGCGGTCGGCTCGATGACGGCTGGAATCCTCAGCCAGGTTTCCGGCGTCTTCATGCTGGCGCTCAGCGTCGGCATTTATGTCGTTGTTTACAATCACATCGCCATCTTCCCGCTGCGCGCCGACGACTGGCGCGTGTGGGTCGGCGCGCTGATCGCCTACGATTTCTTCTATTACTGGAACCACCGCATCGACCACGAGGTCGGCCTGTTCTGGGCGGCGCATGTCGTCCACCACCAGAGCGACAATTTCAATCTCTCGACCGCGCTGAGACAGCCGAGCACCGGCGTTCTGCTCGGCTGGATCTTCTACCTGCCGATGGCGATCGCCGGGGTGCCGCCGGTCGTGTTCGTCGCCGTCGGGCTGATCGATCTCCTCTATCAGTTCTGGATTCATACCGAGCTCGTCGGCAAGCTCAGCTGGTTCGATTACGTGTTCGCCTCGCCCTCGAACCATCGCGTCCATCACGGCGTCAACGAGCAGTACCTCGACAAGAACTACGGCGGCATCCTCATCCTCTGGGACCGGCTGTTCGGCACGTTCGAGGAGGAGGTGGAAAAGCCGGTGTTCGGCGTGCGCGGCGGCCTCGGCACCTTCGATCCGCTTTGGGCCAACGTCTCCTATTACGCGACCATGGCCGACCTCTGCTGGCGGGCGCGCGACTGGCGCGACAAGATCAAAGTCTGGTTCGCCCCGCCGGGGTGGGTTCCGGCCGAACTGAGGCCCGCGGGCCCCGAGCCGGCGTTCGATCCGAGCGCTGTGCGCGTCTACGATCCTCCGGCCGGGCGGGCGGCGGCAGTCCTCGTCTTCCTCGCGCTCGCCGCCATGATCGGCGCGACGGCCGCCTTCCTGCTCGCCGCGCCAAAACTGCCGCTCATGAACGGCCTCGTCGTCTTTCTCGCGATCGCGGCGTCGCTCTGGGGGATGGGCCGGCTGCTGGACGGGCGCATCTCGGTTGCGGAGACGCTCTACGTCTTCGCCGCCGCGGCGACATGCGCGGCTTACGCGCTCGGCTGGCCGGGCGTGGAGAGTGCCGTAAAGCCCGCCGCTCTCGCGCTCCTCATCCTCGCCTTCGCCTTGCGCGAGGGCCCGCCCGACGTGAAGCTTCTCGTGCTCGCGGCGCTGGCCGCGTCGCTCGTCGGCGACGCGCTCCTTCTGTCGCCGGCGCTCTTTTTGCCGGGCCTCGTCGCCTTCCTGATCGCGCACGGCTTTTACATCGCGGCTTTCGCGCGACGCGTCGGCTTCCTGCCTTCGCGCGTCGCGCTCATCGCGATCGGCGCCTTCGCTGCGCTCGTGCTCGCCTCCGTCTGGCCGGGCATCGAGGCAGGGCTCAAGGGGCCGCCGTCGCGATCTATGTCGCGGTCATCGTCTGCGACGCCGCCCAGGCGACAGGCCGCGCGACGGTCCTGCGCGACAAGGCGGCGACCGCGGTCGCGGCCGGCGCGATCCTGTTCATGCTGTCCGACATGACGATCGCGCTCGCCGAATTCGGCCATGTCGGCTGGCCGGCCGATCATTGGACGCTTGCCGACCTATTATCTCGCGCAGGGGCTGATCGCCTTCTGCGTCCTGCCGCGCGCGCGGCGCGCGGAGACTCTGCCGTGAGCGACGACCCGCGGCGTCCCGTCTGCGTCGTGATCGGGGCGGGCGATGGCCTCGGCGCCGCGGTCGCCCGCGCCTTCGCGCGCGAAGGGCTCGCAGTGTGCGTCACGCGGCGGCCGCGGCATGCGGAAGCCCTGGAGAAGCTCGCCCAGAGCATCCGGACGAAAGGGGGCGAAGCGCACGCTTTCGGGCTCGACGCGCGCAAGGAGGCCGACGTCTCGGCCTTCGTCGAAACCGTCGAGCGGACGATCGGGCCCATGGAAGTTCTCGTCTTCAACATCGGCGCCAACGTGCGCTTTCCGATCGTCGAGACGACGACGCAGGTCTATTCGAAAGTGTGGGAAATGGCGGCCCTGGCGGGGTTCCTCACGAGCCGCGAGGCCGCCCGCGTCATGGTCCCGCGCGGGCGGGGCGCGATCCTCTTCACCGGCGCGACCGCGAGCGTGCGCGGCGGGGTAGGGTATTCCGCCTTCGCCGGCGCCAAGCACGCGCTTCGCGCGCTGGCGCAAAGTCTGGCGCGCGAGGTCGGGCCGAAGGGCGTGCATGTGGCGCATGTGGTGATCGACGGAGCGATCGACGGCGCCTTCATCCGAGGCCTGATGCCCGACGCGGCCGAGAAGCTCGCGCGCGAGGAAATTCTGGTCCCCGACGAGATCGCAAAAAACTACGTTTGGCTCTATCGTCAGAAGCGCAGCGCCTGGACGTTCGAAATGGACCTCAGGCCGTGGTCGGAGACGTGGTGATGCGGTCGGCGATCGAGTTCATTTTCGACTTCGGCAGCCCCAACGCCTATCTGGCCTATCGCGCGCTGCCGCCGATCCTCGAACGCACGGGCGCGAAGCTCGAGATCGTTCCCTGCCTGCTCGGCGGGATCTTCAAGGCGACCGGCAACAAGGCGCCGATGATCGCCTTCGCGCCGATCAAGGGCAAGTTCGAGTACGAGATGCTGGAGCTCCGCCGCTTCGTCGACAAGAACAAGCTCGACAAGTTCAAGATGAACCCGCATTTCCCGGTCAACTCGCTGATGCTGATGCGCGGGCTGATCGCCGCGCATGAGGCGGGCTGCGAGCCGGCCTTCCTCGAGATGGGACTGCGGGGCATGTGGGAAGACGGCCTCAAGCTCGACGAACCGGCGGTTCTGGCGCGCGCCATCGACGACGCGGGCCTCGATTTCGCGAGCTCTCATGGCGGCCGCGCAGAGCGAGCCGGTCAAGCAGAAGCTCGCCGACAACACGGCGGCGGCGGTCGAGCGCGGCGTGTTCGGCATCCCGACCTTCTTCGTCGGCAAGGAGATGTTCTTCGGCAAGGAGCGGCTCGGGCAGGTCGAGGAGGCGATCGAGGCGATGAAGGCGGGGGCCTAGCGCGAATTGCAATTGGATTGATGCCCCGTCCTCCCGCGCCTTCGCGGCCTCCATGGGCCTCTTGGCGCTATTCTCTTCCATAGAATGCCCGGAATGGTGAAGGGTTTCGGACGCCGGCCCTTTGCAGGACGGTGGGGCGAGGTGCGGGGCCGGCGTTCGAAAGCCTCCCAAGGAGGAGACCGCGGGGAGGAAGGGGGCTGGTTGATCGGGCGCGACCTATGGGGATTTGAAGGTCGCGGATGGAGCGCTGTTGGGGGTTCCGGGTCCGGCGGGATGCGATTCTTGTCGGCGGGAACCAAGACGACGAGCGTTTTCGAGGGCGAGCATGCGAGCGGCGGGTGTGAGCGCTGCGCTTGGAGAAGGACTGCCGACCTTGCGGGGACATCGGCTTGCTGCTCCGGCGCGCGGCTGGAGGCGAGGAGAAGCGGCGTTGCGAGGGGGACAGCGCGGCGATGATCATGAGGTGTCGATCCTGATCCGGTCCGGCGGTGGCGGTCGCGCAGGGCGAACGCCTTCGAATGTCTCGATGATGATCATCCGGCCGCCGCAACACGGGCATCGGCACGCTGGGGAAGGTGTTTCGGTGTCGCGGTCTGCCTCGGCGGGCGAGACCTCGGGGGCGGCGAGCAACTGGCGGGCGCGCTCGATGCTGCGGGCTCGGACGGCGCTGGCGAAGAGGCCGAGTGGCGGATGCGGTGGAAGCCGGCCGGCAGGACGTGCATGAGAAAGCGGCGGATGAACTCGGCGGCGTCGAGCGTCATGGTCTTGAGCCGGTCGCGGCCTTTGATCCGGTAGTCCTTCCATTTGAAGGTCACGCCCGCGTCGTCGAGCGCGATGAGCCGGGAGTTGGAGATCGCGACGCGGTGGGTATAGCGCGCGAGATAGGCGAGGACAGCCTGCGGTCCGGCGAAGGGTCGCTTGGCGAAGACCACCCATTCGGAGCGACGCAGAGGCGCAAGCGCGGCGTCAAAGGCGCCTCTTGCGGAGAGCAGGGCGAGATCGCCGAAGAAGGTCAGGCGGCCGGCGTCATACAGGGCTGCGAGCCCTTCGAGGAAGAGGCGGCGGAACAGGCGCGACAGCACGCGCACGGACAGGAAGAAGCCGGGCCTGCAGGCGATCCAGCGCGTCCCATCCGGCGACAGGCCGCCGCCGGGAACGATAACGTGGACGTGTGGATGATGGGTCAGCGCCGAGCCCCAGGTGTGCAGCACGGCGGTGAGGCCGATGCGCGCGCCCAGATGCTTCGGGTCGGCGGCGATCGTGGTCAGCGTCTCGGCGGCAGTCCTGAACAAGAGGTCGTAGGCCGCGGCCTTGTTGTGGAACGCGATTGCGCCGATCGCCGCCGGCAGGGTGAAGACGACGTGATAGTAGGGAACCGGCAGCAGCTCCGCCTCGCGCTCGGCGAGCCATTGCCGCGCCGCCGCAGCCTGACACTTCGGGCAATGCCGGTTGCGGCAGGAGTTGTAGGCGACGCACGTGTGCGCGCAATCCTCGCAACGCTCGACGTGGCCGCCGAGCGCCGAGGTGCGACAGGTCTCGATCGCCGACATGACCTTCAAGGGGCCGAGGCCGACATGGCCGGCGTTGGCTGTGCGCCACGCCGGGCCATGGGCGCGGAAGATGTCGGCGACCTCCAGGCGAGGCCGCGCCATGGGCCGTCAGGCGGGCGGCGGTCGTCTCGCGATGTTGAGGCCGAGCCGCTCCAGGGAACTCGTGACGTCGCGGATCGTGTTGACGGCGACGCGCGTATAGAGCGCCGTGGTTTCGAGCTTGGCGTGTCCGAGCAGAACCTGGATCACGCGGATGTCGACGTTCTGTTCGAGCAGGTGCGTGGCGAAGCTATGCCGCAGCGTATGAGGCGACACGCGCTTCTTGATTCCCGCGGCCCGCGCCGCGGCGTGGACGGCGCGGCCGAGCTGGCGGGCCGTCATTGGATTGACAGGGTTCTGACCAGGAAACAGCCAAGCCTGCGGCCGCGCCGCCGCCACCACTGGCGCAGCAGTTCGAGCAGTTGGGGCGAGAGCATGACGTACCGATCTCTCTGTCCCTTGCCTTGCTCGACCCGCAGCGTCATGCGCTGGCTTTCGATGTCGGACACTTTCAGGGCCACGACCTCGGACACGCGCAGGCCCGCCCCGTAGGCGACGCTGAGCGCGGCCCTTTACTTGACGCCGGGCGCCGCTTCGAGAAGGCGCGCCACCTCCTCCTGGCTCAGCACGACCGGCGCCTTGCGTGGCTCCTGCACGGTCGTCAGATGGTGGGCCAGGTCCGGCCGTTCGAGCGTCACCTTGAAGAAGAACCGCAGCGCGGCGACGGCGGCGTTGATGCTCGGCGCGGCGACCCGGTCCTTGGCCATCTGTAGCTGGAATAGGCGAACGTCCTCGCTCGTGGCGGCGTCCGGGGAGCGGCCGAGGAAGGCTGCGAAGTTCCTGACGTGCCGGACGTAATCCTTCTGCACCTTCTCCTTGAAACGGCGCGCCGTCATGTCGTCGATCATGCGCTGGCGCAGTGGGCTGATAGGCTTGTCGGGCATAGCGAAAGCTCCTGTCTCGCATGGGGTTGAACCCCACGATCTTGAGACAGTCCCAACCCTCGCGGAGCCCCGAACCGTGCGCCCAGGCGACTTCGCTAGTCGCGTTTACCGCGCGAGCGGTTTAGTCCTAGGGCGGATAGCGGTCATTCCAGCAAAGCGCAGTGCCCTTGCGCGATGTGGGCTAGACGGCGAAGCAGAGGCTGGCGAAGCCGAGCGTCATCATAGCTCCGGCGTGGGGTTCATGAATTACACGGCCTCGGTCTCCCAGATGAAGCTGCTGCCGCCTCCAAAAGGCCTGATGTCCGCACTTGCTGCGGCGGGCCTGCTTGCCGTCTCAGATCGGCAAGCGCAGGGAAAAGCTGATCAAAATCGGCTCGAAGATGCTCGGCGACGCGTGCTTCGCCGCATTAGATGGCGGAACCGCAAGGAGCTGACGATCCCAAACACCCGCGCTTCGGTACTCGGGCTTGCCTGAGAGACCACATCGGCGCATTTTTCCCCGAAAAGCGACCTTCACCCGCCCAATGTCGATTAAGGGGCTACAGTTTTGGATGTGCAGTCGTTTGGTGCGTAACAACGGCTTGCGGCTCTTTCCGGTCCGTGGTGACCCAGTTGGTAACTGATGGCTTCTTGACGAGGCTATCCCGCCGTCTGTAACGAGCGCAGCGCCGCCGCGCTTCCGGTTCTTGGAGAACTATATAAGTAAAACGGAGGCGCTTGCCACCCGTGGAGCGGCATTTTTGGACCTCAAAGCGACTACTCTCCCGTCACATTAATGACTTGAGATTTATACTGTTATTCAGTCTCGTATTTGTGTTGATATGTGTTATCGTTATAGTATCTCAGGTAGGATATAAAGATTTTCTTTCCAAATTGCTAACCCTGCATTTAGACTACGGTTTGGCCGGGCTCCTTGCGGCTTTTAGCGCCGTTGCTGTTTGGTGTTACCAATCAGCCTCAGCTCGGCTTGGAGCCGTCGATCTATTCGCGTGTGAAATTGCCACAATTTGCCGAGTAATCACAGTGTCTCAGACGCCGTCTCATCTCGTCAGATTGTACGACAACCCCCCGCCTTCCAAGATAACACTAAACGCTCCATACGAGCATTCCCCGATATTCGATAGTAACTCTCAATACCTTGCTTACTTAAGACTCTACAAACTATTGGTGCCATCACAGAGTTTTATACGTACCTAAAGGCGATGTCTGACTACAGACGTATGCTTGACGAGATTGAGTGCCCTGATAAATCAGATCTGTGTTTAATATTGATCAGGAATTTGATGTATATGCTTTTTCTAATTTTGGAAAGTGGCAGAAATTTGATTAGTGCGCTTGTCGAGAATAAAGCCGTATGTGCTCAATTGTCGGTCGAGATACTCTTAAGCGAGCTTGTCAGCTACGGAATGTTACTCAGGACGTACGAAGAGGCTGCAAAGAATGGTCGTGACTACGACGCTCGATGGAAGCGTCTCAAGCTACGGGCACGCGATTATCAAATCATGATTCCGCAACTCTCTAGACAGATTGAAATCAATAATAGTGTGAGGGGAGACAGCGCCTGGGCGAAGGCGGATGCTGCTCTAATTCCTGAGCTTGAGCGAGTTTGGTGCGAGGCTAGACCACGCACTGCTCTGGCTGAATTCGGCGATTCCCAGTAAGCTCCAGTAAACTTGCAGTTTATGCAGGCGCGCCTCCGCTCATTGCCGAGCGCGGAACTTTCCCCTTTGCGTCGCGGGCGGCCGGGAGACCGGCAAAAGGGAACTTCCGCTTCGGGTGTGCGCCGTGAAAGGCGGCGCTTTCCAGTGGGTGCGAGCCCCACCCGGCGAAACGCTCCAGCCGGAAGCAACCGGAGCAGTCATGGAGGTGACAAAATGGCTGAAGCCTTCGGTGTAGCAGGTCACATTTAGGTGACGGCGCGAGTGTGCGGGCCGCAACGCGAGTGAACGCTGAGCAAGCCTCGAAAAGGACGATGTGCAGGCCTACCCGACAACCCTTTCGGGGAAGGCTGATACGGCTGGGTGAGATGAGCGAAGACGACGCCCAGACGCTGCACCGGGGTAGTGGCGGCAGCACGTACACAAGGAAAGCGTACGCAACACGGGAAGCCCCACGGCGTGGTCAGGGATGACCAACCGGACGCCCGCGAGGGACAGGCCGGGCGCCGTGGGGTGACGGAGAGGTTCGTAGTACCGGTGAAGCCGGGTAACGCCGGGGGAGGGAAGGGACCTCAGTTCAAGACAGACGCAAGACGTAGCGAGGGACCTGGAGATTGGGCAACCTATCAACTCCGGACAGTGTTCAGAAACTGCAGACGGCGTTGCACGCGAAAGCGAAGGCTGAACCCGGCTACCGCTTCTACGCCCTCTACGACAAGATCAGCCGCGAGGACATTCTGGCGCACGCCTACGCCCAGTGCCGCTCCAACAAGGGCGCGCCGGGCGTGGACCGTCAGGACTTCGAGGCGGTCGAGGCGTATGGGGTCGAGCGATGGCTGGGCGAACTGGCGCTTGCGCTCAGGCAGGAGACTTACCGACCGGAACCCATCAGACGCGTGTACATACCGAAGGCCAACGGCAAACTCAGGCCGCTGGGCATCTCAACCTTGCGGGATCGGGTCTGCATGACAGCAGCGATGCTGGTGCTGGAACCGATCTTCGAAGCCGACCTTCCCTCGGAACTCTATGCCTACCGACCCGGGCGCAACGCCCAACAAGCGGTGGTCGAGGTGGAGGAACTGCTGTTTCGCGGCCATCCGGATGCGGTGGACGCCGACCTCGCGGACTACTTCGGGAGCATTCCGCATGCCGAGCTTCTCAAGTCGGCAGCGCGCCGGATCGTCGATCGGCGCGTGCTTCATCTGATCAGGATGTGGCTGGACTGCCCCGTGGAAGAAACCGATGATCGGGGCCGGAAGACGCGCACGACCGAGGCGCGGGACAAGCGGCGCGGCATTCCGCAGGGCTCGCCCATCTCACCCTTGCTGGCGAATATTTACATGCGCCGGTTCGTGCTGGGATGGAAGATGCTCGGGCTCGAGCGAGCCTTAGGCACGCGGCTCGTGACCTATGCCGACGATCTTGTGATCCTATGCAGAAGGGGCAAGGCCGAAGCGGCCTTGCAGCGACTGCGGGAGATCATGGGCAAGCTGAAGCTCACGGTGAACGAGGAGAAGACGCGCATCTGCAAAGTGCCGGAGGGCGAGTTCGACTTCCTGGGCTACACGTTCGGGCGGATGTATTCGGCGAGGACCGGAAAGGCCCGTATCGGCTACCGGCCCTCAAAGAAGAGCGTCCAGCGCGCGGTCGAGAAGATTTACGCGCTGACCGACCGATCGGGAACATGGCAGGAGACCACGACGCTCGTCGGCGAAGTGAACCGCACGCTGCGCGGATGGGCGAACTACTTTTCGGTAGGCGCTGTCAGCAAAGCTTATCGGGCGCTCGACGCCTACGCGGCGGTGCGGTTGCGCCGGTGGTTGCGCTCCAAGCACAAGGTCAGGCGACGCAAGGGCGGGAGCTATCCACTCTCGCACCTCTACGGGCACTTCGGGCTCGTACGTCTGAGCCGGCTTGGGCACGACGTGCCGTGGACGAAGGCGTGAGGTCTTGTCCGAGAGCCGGATGCAGGAAATCTGCCTGTCCGGTTCGATGAGGGGGGTGTGGAAACGGAGCCAAGGTCGAGCCACTAAGGCACCGCCAGACGAAAGGGGCGGCAACACGCATGCTCAACCTAAAGCCACCGCGCCACACTCCTACTCTACCGACAGCGGCGGTTCGGAGACGCTTCGACACGGGTACCTTATGTCAGATTTTCACCGCCTAGGTCGCGAAGAGCGCCAATAGGGCGGAGCGGCGCCGTTGCCGATTCGGGCAAATTGCAGGATGCTCCAGTGGGACGCTTCCCTTGCGTGAAGTTGCCCAGCCAAGCGGGGCTCGGGTAAAGTCCGCGGCGGGGAGCCGGGCCGTCCGGGCCACGCGCGGACATCATCGCCGACCCGGACGCTTTTGGCCCGCGACGGGCGCATCCGTCATGAAGCTCTCGACAAAGCCGCTTCGCATCGTCGCTCGCGCCGTGCTCGGCGCGCTCGCGTTCTCGGCCGTATGCGTCGCCTCGGCCCATGCGGCGGACAGGCTCGGCGCCTTCGCGGTCGACCCAGCGCAAATTTCCGTCGCCGGCTTCTCGTCCGGCGCGTTCATGGCGAACCAGCTGCACATCGCCCACTCGGCCGGCATGATGGGCGCGGCGATGATCGCGGGCGGCCTCTACGGCTGCGCGGTCGAGGACGTCACGCCGGACGGCGTGGAAGCGCGCGCGTCCCTGGCGTTCGGCCCCTGCGTGAGGTCGCCCCTCATGCTCGACGAGGTTTCCTCCTACAAGGCGACTCGTCGACAAGCTCGCCGCCAAGGGTTTTATCGATCCGCCGTCGAACCTCGCGCGGGCAAAGCTCTATTTCTTCACCGGCGGTTCCGACGCCCTCGTTGCCGTCCGAGACGGTCGAAAAGGGCAAAAACCTCTATCTCGCGCTCGGCGTTCCGGCGGAAAACATCGTTTTCGAAGACCGCAGCGGGCCCGCCGCCCACGCCGGGCATGCCTGGCTGACCAAATCCTATGGGGAGACGTGCTCCGCCAACGCTGCGCCCTACATCAACGACTGCTTTTACGATCAGGCCGGCGCCGAATTGAAAGCGATCTACGGCGCGAATCTAACGCCTCCGCCGGCAAGGCGACCGGCCGCATCGTCGCCTTCGACCAGACCGAGTTCGTCCCCAGCAAGGCCGCGGCGGCGAACGGGCTCTCCAGGACCGGCTATCTCTACGTCCCCAAGTCCTGCGAGCCCGGCGCCGCAGAACCCTGCCGCCTGCAGATCGCGCTGCACGGCTGCGGGCAATCGGCCGAGCTTCTGGGCGACGTCTTCTATACCAGGATCGGCGTCAACGAATGGGCCGACGCCAACCGGATCATCGTCCTCTATCCGCAGGCGCATGCGACGACCGTCGCCGAGCTGCCGTCCTCGCTCTGGCTGACGGGCATCGAGGCCACCAACCCCGGGGGCTGCTGGAACTGGTGGGGTTTTGGCGGCGACGCGCAATACCTGACCAAAAAGGGTGCGCAGATCGACGCGATCTGGAAGATGATCGAGCGGCTCGAGGGGAAGTAGGCGCCCAAGCCGACTTTGGCGAAAGTTATCAGGCGTCCGCGCAACAATCGCCGCTAAACCGCCGATTTTGCAGTTAAAATAGGAGGAGGCGGCAAACACAGATTGATCCGTGTCCAAGCTTGTTCAAATCCAGTGCGTCAAATGTGACGAAGCAAGGACTCAACGGTGCGTTCGATTTGTCGGAGGCACAAACCCAGACGGCACGCGTTGGAAGCTCTCCGAAGAAAATGCAATCGCGGGCATGAAGGAAGGCAAATGGCGCTTCTGGACAGCAGGCGAGAGAAGAAGCGTCTGGATCGTGACCGCCAAATCCACCTCCGGTCGCGAATACCTCAAGGCTGAGCCGGACTGGGTTCAGCCCGCCACGCTGCTTGCTCTGCCGGACTGTCCATGAATTGTGGGCGGGCAGCTTCGGCCTTCAACTCAGGAATTCTGTACCTTTTCCGGGCCGCGGGGGCGCAACTGGCGAAATGCCTCTGTTTGCTCGAACAGCATATCTGCAAGCAATAGCTGATAGTAGGCGTCATCGCCCCTTGCCACACCATAGAGTTGACCGCGTTCTTGGAAGTCACAATCCGTCATTTCCACGAAAACTGGCGAGTTTCGTTCTGCAACGCTCTTGAGTTTGTAGGCGATGATTGCGCGATTGTGACGATACGACATTTCCGCGCTTCCTATCTTTCTCAACATCAATATCCTCGGCTCTGTCATAAGTACCCCAAATAAGCTGCCGCTCTTCGAAGTAAATGTCTAACCGACGACGGGCATTCACGCCTCGCTCTGGAAGTGCATCCTATGGACAATAACCGCCGAAAATCCTCAACCAGACGATGGGTTATCATCGAGTAGAGACCTCCGCCCGCAGCCAAGGGCTCCGAGCCTCGCCATCGGATCATGCCAATGAAGCATGGCTTCGAGCGGAAGCTCTCCTTCGAGCGGATGAACTCCCGAGTCAGATCTCGGTCCAGCGGTATTCCCGCGCCCAGCTGACATTCACACGCCACCGTGGAGGTGACTTGTGACCTATCGCAGGTCGTAACATCGACGCCTCCTCATAAGAAGCTTTTAACCGCCCAATCGGGCGATGGTTTTGCGATAGGTCAATTTTCCACGACTTTTGTCAAATACGCGCGCGCCTCGCTTAAACCTGGTGTCAGTTCCGCAGGATATTGACCACAACACGCACGTCGCAAAGTCAATTCAGCGTATGGGCCACGGTCTCGGCTTGCACAGGGTCCTCGGTTGTCGATTGCTTTGGGCTCACACGTGCGCAGGTTGAATTTTCAGGTTTGTGACCCCTGCAAATCAAGAATTCTAAAGAGAGCCATCCTCAAGCGACTCCGGGAACCCAAGGTTGTTGAACCGATCTTTTCGTGAGGAGTTGTTCGTATGCGTGTAAGTATTGTGGGATTCTGTAAACTTTAGGTCACATTGTCGCAGCCGGCAAGACCAGTCGGGTAAACGGTCGCGGCGCTCCAATCTCCCTGCTATCCTCGGTGCAGAGCAGGGAGCAATGGAATGATTAACGTGCTGATAGAGTTGGGTAAATTGCGCAACAAGCAGGCAAAACGCGTTGCGAACGCGGTGACCAGTAACGCTTCAAAATAAGCCATCGCCCGTGAGCAAAAGCTGCTTGATGACATCAACGTTGCGCTCATGATGCATGCGAGGATAGTGAATGTCACGGGACAGGCTGAGACGCTAGCGCCAGCCGAATTGAGTTGACATTCGTGCTCACGTAAGGTCAGCATTGCAGGGGACCGCGGGCGCGGAGGGATTGCCATGCGGTGCTATTTCATCAGGAACGGCCATGTAGCGGGGTCGAGAGAACTTCCGGACCTGTCAGACCAAGAAGCTATCGAGCAGTCAAAATTGCTGTTCAAGGAACGGCCGGGCGCTTACGACACGTTCGAGGTCTGGGAGCAGGCGCGAGTGGTGTATCTGCACACCGCGCCAACTTCAAAAGGCAAAGCAAAATCCGATTGGATCACCCTCTGATTAGTCGAACGCCAGCACTACCCCCGCATGCTGTTGCGCGGCATTTCGCCGCATGAAGGTGCATCAGATCAAGAATTTAGGATTTCGTTAAACTTTAGTCTAAATTAGCGCGTATCGATTCCGCCGCAGAGGATACTTGTACCGATGTGGCGCGGGGAGGCGGTAACAGTATGAAATTCATGGGCGTATTCTAAATGAGGTTCATTTTGACCTTGCGGTTCCGCGAGATCGACTGAGAATGGATTCCATAACGGCTATGTGAACTTATCCGGTGAAGTCGAGTGGCCCTATCGAAAAACTTGCGCTGAGGCGGACGTCCGGAGGGCGCTGGGCGTGACGGGCATGACGGGTGTCACCAATGACATTAAGGTTTCGTGGGAGCGCGGTCCCCATCCACGCTTAGCCTTCAGCCGTCAGCGGGCTACTTTCGGCAACCCGCTCTCCCAAGCTCCTCGGGAGTGAAGGGCTTCTTTGGCCCCTGTGAGCGATGCGCCCTTCCATCGTGCAGCGGATCGGTCTTGAACTGACAGATTTGGAAGTATCCCGACGTCACTGACAATCGGGAAGCCCATCCGGGCGATCGAACATCCGATCGATCTTGCTCGCCATGATAAAATCGTTCTCGTGCAACCCCTTGATTTTCTTGGTATGCAGCGAGATCGTCGCGTAACCCCAACCGAA
This sequence comes from uncultured Alphaproteobacteria bacterium, assembly GCA_963768555.1. Taxonomy (GTDB): domain Bacteria; phylum Pseudomonadota; class Alphaproteobacteria; order Rhizobiales; family Beijerinckiaceae; genus Roseiarcus. Next base: position 13,068 of record CAVYIZ010000008.1, on the reverse strand, counting down.
GCTGATATCGGGGTGATGGCCTTCGGTTTCAGCCAAGCTCACCGACGTTTTGAACAAAGCCGAGCGCTTCCTGAAAATTGCGAAAGCGGAAGGTTCGTTCAATATGGTGGCCGTTGTCGCGCAATTCCCAATTCGGAGTTTGCGATTGAAAACGCTCCGCTTCCTCAAGCGAGAGCGGCGGAATACCGCCGCGACAAGGGGTGCATTTTCTCTCGGCGAGAGTCTCGGTCATGTCTTGGCCCTCGGATGACGGGGTGGAGGCCAAAGGCCACAGCGGTGCATGCGAGCATTATAGGACAACCGCTCGTCAATTTCATCCCTAAGAGCTCGTCTCAAAATCCCACCCCTCGTCCTGAGGCGCCCCGAAGGGGCCTCGAAGGACGATTCCAGTGGACGCTGGCGGCGCCGCGACCGCCCTCTGGAGCATCCTTCGAGGCCCTTTGCTTTCGCAAAGGGCGCCTCAGGATGAGGTCCGTGACATTTTGAGTTCGGGCTCTGAGCTAAACCTGCGACTGGGCCTGCGCGTCCCCCGGGCTAAGCTTCCGCGGCGCCGAGGTGACGCTCCAGGGCGACACCAGGGCGCTCGCTGGCTCCGAGCCAGGGAAACCATGCCATCCGCGCAGCCTGAGCCCAAAGTGCAAACGGGTTAGCTGTCTGAAGGAACTGGCCGAATGCGTCGAATGAGGCGCCGCGTGAGCTGACAGGTTAGCTATCGACCCTTACTGACCTGTTATATCGTTTAGCATTGTTGTCTAACACTTTGCCCAACAACGATCTTTTCCGTCCGGCGCGCCCCGAGGCGGCTTTTTTTTACCTGTTTATCAGGAAAACGTCCTGCTTTCGAAGCCGGGTAGCCGCGCCTCCGGCGGCGATTGGAAAGACGTTGGAAACGTCGCCGCCGATGCCCTATGCAACCCTCCAATGCGCGAGCGGGCGGCGCCCGATCGGGGACTGAGGAGAGCATCGCATGGAAACGGTGTCTCGGCTCGTCGCCGATCCCTCGGCCTGGGCGGCGCTGGCGACCCTGATCGCGATGGAGGTCGTGCTCGGGGTCGACAATCTCGTCTTCATCGCGATCCTGTCGAACCGGGTCGAGCCGAACCGGCGCGCGCTGGCGCGCGGCCTCGGCCTGTCGGTCGCCCTGGTCCTGCGCCTCGCGCTGCTCGCCTCCGCGGCGTGGATCGTGCATCTGACCCAACCGCTCGCGACCGTCCTCGGCCATCCGTTCTCCGTCCGCGACGTCCTTCTGCTGGCGGGCGGCCTCTTTCTGGTGTGGAAGGCGACGAGGGAGATCCACGAGCGGGTCGATCCGGATGAAGAGGATGAAGGGGCGGCCGACGCCGCGCCGCTCGGCCTGATCGCCGCGTTCGTCCAGATCGTGGTGATCGACATTGTTTTCTCGGTCGACAGCATCATCACGGCGGTCGGCATGACCAACGAGTTCCCGATCATGGTCGTCGCGGTCGTCGTTGCGGTGGGGGCGATGATTGTCGCCTCCGGCCCGCTCGGCGCGTTCATCAACCGCAACCCGACCGTTTTGATGCTCGCGCTTAGCTTTCTCCTGATGATCGGCATGACGCTGATCGCCGATGGGTTCGGCTTCCACATAGAAAGGGGCTATATTTACGCGGCGATGTTCTTCTCCTCCCTGGTCGAGGCGCTCAATGCGCTCGCCAGGCGCAAAGGCAAGAGGCCGACGTGACGCCTACTTCCATGGCTCTCTTCGCCGCCGTCTATTTCGCTGCGGTGGCCACGCCGGGGCCGGGCGTCGCGGCTCTCGTCGCCCGCGTCCTCGGGCGCGGCCTCGGCGGGTCGGCCGCCTTCATCGCGGGATATGTCGTCGGCGACATCGCCTGGCTCGTCGTCGCCGGGACGGGCCTGAGCGTGCTCGCGAGCGCTTTCGCAAAACTGTTCGTCGCGCTGAAATACGCCGGCGCCGGCTACCTCCTTTACGTCGCATGGAAGATGGCGACGGCGCCGGTCGCGGTCGGCGAGGCGGCGCCCGCCGCGTCGCGCGGCTGGCGGGCCTTTCTCGGCTCGCTGTCGCTGACGCTCGGCAATCCGAAGGTGATGATCTTCTTTCTCTCGATCATGCCGCTCGTCGTCGACGTGAGAGCGCTGACGCCGCTCGCGATCGCCGAACTCGCGGCGCTCTGCGCGATCGTCATCTCGTGCACGCTCGCGGCTTACGCGCTCGCCGCGAACCGCGCCCGCGCGCTCTTCCGTTCGGCCCGCGCCATGCGCTTCGCCCATCGCGCCGCGGGCGGCGCATTGGCGGGCGTGGCGGTCGCCGTCGCAACGAGGTGAACCCATGTCGGACCTGCTGGCGATCGGCGAGGCGCTGGTCGAGCTCAACCAGGCTGAGGACGGCGCGCCCTTCGTCCAGGGGTTCGGCGGCGACACGTCGAACGCGATGATCGCGGCGGCCCGGCTCGGCGCGGACGCGGCCTATTTCACCGCGGTCGGCGCCGACCGCTTCGGCCAGGCGCTGACTGAGCTCTGGATGCGCGAAGGCGTCGACGCGAGCCGCATCGTGGTCAGCGGCGGGGCGCATACGGGGCTCTATTTCGTCACCCACGGCCCCGACGGCCACGCGTTCTCCTACTTGCGCGCGGGTTCGGCGGCGAGCCGGATCGGCGAAAGCGACCTGCCGGTCGATCGGGTGCGCGAGACCAAAATCCTCCACCTCTCCGGCATCAGCCAGGCGATCTCGTCCTCGGCCGCCGACGCCGCGTTCGCCGCGATCGACATCGCGCATGACGCGAAGCGCCTCGTCTCCTACGACCCGAATCTCAGGTTGAAACTCTGGCCGCTGCGCCGGGCGCGCGCCATCATTCACGAAGCGATGCGCTACAGCGACATCGCCCTTCCGGGCCTCGACGACGCGGTGGCCTTGACCGGATTGAGCGATCCCGACGCGATTGTCGATTTCTATCTGCGCCTCGGCGCGAGCGTCGTCGTGCTGAAGCTCGGCAAGGCCGGCGCGCTCGCCGCGACGCCGAAGGCGCGCGAGCGCATCGCCCCGCGTCCGGTCAAGGCGATCGACGCGACCGGGGCGGGCGACTGCTTCGACGGCGCCTTCCTCGCCGAATTCGTCCGCTCGGCCGATCCGTTCGCCGCGGCGCGCTTCGCCAACGCCGCCGCCGCGCTCTCGACGCTCGGCTACGGCGCCGTCGCGCCCTTGCCGCGCCGGGCCGACGTGGAAGCTGCTCTGGCGAAATTGCGATGACGCCCTTCTTTCCGAGCCCCTCGCTCGCGGCGGGCTACCTCCTCGCCTGTGCGCTGCTCGCCGCCACGCCTGGGGCGGACATGGCGGTCTTTCTTTCCCGCACGGTGAGCGGCGGACGCGCGCAGGGTTTCGCCGCCCAGGCCGGGGCGAACGCAGGTCTCTTCGTCCACTCCGTCGCCGCGGCGCTCGGCCTCTCGGCGCTGCTCGCCGCATCAGCCGAGGCTTATCAGGCGGTCAAGATCGCGGGCGCGCTGTATCTCGTGTGGCTCGCGATCGGCGCGCTGCGGCGCGGCGCGGCGCAGAAGCTGAAGGTCGAGGGCGGCCGGAGCGGCGGAATGCGCGGGGCGTTCCTGACCGGCCTTCTCGTCAATCTGACCAACCCGAAGATCGTGCTCTTCTTCGTCACCTTCCTGCCGCAGTTCATCGACGCGCGCGATCCGCACGCCGGCGAAAAACTGTTCCTGCTCGGCTTCGGCTTCATCGCCGTCACCACGGTCGTCAACGCCGTCGTGATCTTCGTCGCCGCGCGCGTCGTCGCCGGCGCGAAGGAAAACCTGCGCGCCTTGCGCCTGTTCGACTACGTCTTCGCGGCGCTGATGACCGCCTTCGCCGCGCGGCTCGCCTGGAGCGAGGCGAGATAGGAGGATCTCCATGGACTTGCCCGCCTTCCGCGCCTCGCTCGCGTCCGCGTCGCCGCCTGCGGGACTGAGCGACGCCTTGCGCGCGCTCTGGCTCGACGCGAAGGGCGACTGGGACGGCGCGCACGAAGCCGCGCAGGCGGACGAGCGCGGGGCGGGGGACTGGGTTCACGCCTATCTGCACCGCAAGGAAGGCGACGCCGGCAACGCCGCCTATTGGTATCGCCGCGCCGGCAAGCCGGTCTGCCGGAGGTCGCTCGACGAGGAATGGGCGGCGATCGCGGAAGCGCTTTTGAGGTCGGAGGGGGCTCAGGCGTAGAAGTCGCGCGGCGTCATCGGTTGCCTTGGTCGATGCAGCCCCATCTCACGCAATCGTCGGGATTGCGGCTCAACCCGTCGGTTTCGTGAATGTTGTAAGGGTAGGGCACATCGGGGTTCGGGTCTTTGAACACCCTCGGCAGCTGGCTGGCGGGGAGTTCGGCCGCCGCCTGCGCCGAAACCAAGGGAATGCTTCGGCCCTCGGTCTGGCAGCCGCCGACAGCGGGAGTCAGCGCGACCGCGAGCGCGAGCCAGCGAACATTCGACAGTCTCATTCTTGCCTCCTGAGCGCTTCGGGAGGACGGCGACGAGCGCTACGGCTCAGAAGAATACTCCGGGGCGGCCCGCCAAGATATTGAATGACAATTTAGGCTGGCGACCGCGCGTTAAGCTGGCGACCGCCCGGCTCAGCAAGGCGCTTTACGTCATAGCCCGCGCGTTGGGTCCGTCCCAGTCGCCCGCTCTCCGGCCTCAGCGGCGTGAGCGCCGAGGCTCCATGAGCGGGCGCGCGCCCGTCATCATCGGCGTTCTTAACCTCCGCCGGGATGATTGGCGCGCCCCTCGCTGCTGCGGCGGGCGCCCGCGAGCGGGACGCCTCAGTTGTTGTCGACGCAGCCGTACGTTACGCAATCGTCCGGATTGCGGCTCAATCCATCGGTTTCGTGCTCTTCGGGCGCGGGTACGTACTTCGGCGACCAGAACCCCGACACAGGGAACGCCGCCGCGGCAGGCGCCTCCGCTCGAGCGGACAGGTGGACCGCCCTCTGGAGGACCGGCCCGTGATGATGGCGCATCTGGTGGTGGCGCATCGGCGTCGAGGCGCCGTCATAAGCGTAGGCGGCGACTGGAGCCGCGAGCGCGAGCCCCAGGGCGACCATCAGCGCGCGGGAGGCCGGCATGCTTTCCTCCTTGACATTTCGATGACATTTATAGCTGTTTAGATTCAGCGGTGTAAAAGGAATGCGCCACGTTCTAGGCGATATCGTGTTCGTTTTGTAAACTTAAGTTCATATGGAAAATATTAGGGCCGCGACTGTCCGCGGATGCGGCGACGACAAATGCTTGGCGATGGGCCGGAGTCCGTGCTATGTTCTTGTTGTGTTCTGTCAGCCTCCGATCGGCGCCGGGGAGGGCGGAATTAAATGGGCTTTTGCCGGAGTGACGGAACCGGGCGGATTTCGTGCAAAGTGGCGGCGTTGTGGCCGAGCCCGACTTGGACAAGTCCGGCCATGACGTAGGTGCCCGGAAAACCCTCCAAGGGGGGTTGCGATTTCGGCCCGGCGCAAGCCTTGGAATCATTGCATTTACAGGCCATGTTTGGAGATCCTTCCGAAAAATTTGGATTTCCTTCCGCCCCCGGGCTTGGAAATCCTTCCGCTTTTCTTCGAAATCCTTCCATGCGGCTCAAGGAGCCATCTCGACGGCGCAACGGCGCAAAAGGGGACAGTTTTTGGCGCCTAAGCCTTTTGAAATGGCGCGGTTCCAGTTCCAGTTTTGCGCGGGCGGCAGCGGAGGCCCCGGAGCCGCGCCCGGACCCGGCGGGGCGCGCGCCCTGCATCAGCCCTTCAATCCATCGGAGAGCGCTCCGTCGGGCTTCGCGCCGCACTGAAGCACGGATCGCCTCGAGGCGTCGTCGGCCGCGCCGCCTTCGCAATTGCGAAGCCGGGCGCGCGGGGCTAAAGCCGGGCGTGGATTTCCCTCGCGCCTCGGACAAAATCCCTTTGAGCGTTGACGCGGATCAGAGCGCGCTTGGCGCGCGCGATCGCCTGGCCGAAGCCGCGCGCGAGGCCGGAAGGCTCGCGCTTGCGTACTTTCGCCATGGCGCGGCGACATCGGCCCGCATCAACGCGAAGGCTGGCGGATCCCCGGTCACCGAAGCCGACCTTGCCGTCGACGCTCTCTTGAAAATGCGCCTCGGCGAGGCCTTTCCCGAGGCCGGCTGGCTGTCCGAGGAGACGGCCGACGACTCGGACCGCCTCACCCGTCGCGCGCTCATCATCGTCGATCCGATCGACGGCACGCGCGCCTTCGTCGCCGGCGATCCGCGCTGGGCGGTTTCGGCCGCATTGGCGGTCGACGGGCGTCCGGTCGCGGGGGTCGTCCATGCGCCGGCGCTTGGGGAGACTTATGCCGCCGCGCATGGCGCGGGGGCCGCGCTCAACGGCGCGCCGCTTGCCGTCTCGGCCCCTCTCGATCCGCGCTGGCTCCTCGCCGCCGGCCCGAAACCGATCCTGCAGGCGATGGGGACGAAGCTCGGCGCGACGGTGGAGACCGCGCCGCGGGTGCCGTCGCTCGCCTATCGGTTCTGCATGGCGGCGCGCGGCGGGATCCATTTCGCGGTCGCGGCGGGAAATTCGCATGATTGGGACGTCGCCGCCGCGGATCTATGCTCGAGGAGGCCGGCGCCCGCCTGGTCGACGCCTCGGGCGAACGGCTGACCTACAACCGTCCGGCATGTCCGCCGCGGCCCCTTGCTCGCGACGCCCGAGGCGCTGGCGCCGCGATTGCTTGACGCCTTTCGCGCCGCGACCGGCGCAGAAGCGTGAAATCGATGGGGCGTGCGTTCTCGCGCGACTTGCGTTTTCGCCGCCGCGAGGGCAAAGCCCGCGCCAAAGCTTTGCTGAAGGAAACCGACCATGACGTCCAAAGAGCCGAAGGCTCACGAGGCGGAGAAGCCGCAGCGTCTGCATCTCGTGTTCGGCGGCGAGTTGAAGTCGCTGGACACCCACGAATTCCGCGACGTCTCAAAGATCGACGTCGTCGGGCTCTTCCCCGATTATGCGAGCGCTGAGCGGGCATGGCGCGCCAAGGCGCAGCAGACCGTCGACAGCGCCCAAACGCGCTATTTCATCGTCCATCTGCATCGGCTGATCGAACCGGACGTCGCGCCGCCGACAAGGATCGCCTGAGCGCTTCATGGCAAGACGTTTAGGCAGGTCGGGGTTCGCACAGGAGGCGATCGGCTTCCTGCTCGCCACCTATTTGCGCCTCGTGGAGCGCACAGGGCGATTCACGACCATTCCCGATGATCTCGACGCCTTCATCAAAGGCAGGCTGCCGCTGATCGCCGCGATGTGGCACGGACAGCATCTGATGATGCCGCTCGCCCGTCCAGCCACGATGGATCGGCTTGCAGTCTTGATTTCGCGCCACGAGGACGCCGGCGCCCAGGCGATCGCGGCCCGGCGCCTCGGCATCACGCCGATCCGGGGCTCGGGCGGCCCCGTCGATCGGCAATATTACAAGGGGGGCGCGCCGGCCTTGCGGGAGCTCCTGCGCCAGCTCGAATCGGGCTCTTCCGTCGCCCTGACCGCCGACGTGCCGAAGCGCGCCCGGCTCGCCGGCATGGGGATCGTGACCGCTGGCCAAGCTCTCGGGCCGCCCGATCGTCCCGACCGCCGTCGTCCTCAGCCGCCGCATCCAGTTCAACAGCTGGGACCGGGCGACCCTCGGACTGCCGTTCAGCCGTGCGGTCGTCGTCGCGGGCGACTTGATCCGGGTGCCGCCCGACGCTGACGACGCCGCGTTGGAGCGGGCTCGTATCGCCGTGCAGGAAGGGCTCGACGAGGCCCACCGCCGCGGCTACGAAATGGTTGGCGCGACCGATCCGGGGGCGCATCTGAGAACGGCATGACGACGCCCCTGTCGCTGACCGCCTATCGTCTCGTGACCGCGCTCGCAACGCCGCTCGCCGGCCCCTTTCTGTCGCTGCGGCTCAAGCGGGGCAAGGAAGACCCGCGGCGCGTCGCCGAGCGGCGCGGCCGGCCGGGGCTACCCGGCCGGTGGGGAAGCTCGTCTGGCTGCACGGCGCGAGCGTCGGCGAGGCCGTCTCGCTGCTGCCTTTCGTCGAGCGCATCACGCGGACCGGCGCGGCCGCGCTCGTGACGACCGGAACGGTCACGTCCGCGGCGCTGCTCGCGCAGCGCCTGCCGGCCCGGGGCGCTGCATCAGTACGCCCCGCTCGACAGTCCGTTCTTCCTGCATCGTTTTCTCGCCCACTGGCGTCCCGACGCGGCTCTGGTCGCGGAATCGGAACTGTGGCCGAACATGATTTTCGAGGCTAAGCGCGCCGGGCTGCCGCTCGCGATGATCAACGGCCGGATGAGTCGAGCGCTCGTTCAACCGCTGGCGAAGGGCGCCGGCTTCATCGCGGCCCTGCTCGGGCGTTTCGACCTCTGCCTTGCGCGCAGCGACGACGACGGCGAGCGGCTCATGTCTCTCGGCGCGCCGACCGTCCTCGTCGCCGGCGACATCAAGTTCGACGCGCCGGCCCTGCCGGCCGATCGGCGGGAGCTCGCGGTACTCTCCGGCCTGACCTCCGGCCGGCAGATCTGGATCGCCGCATCGACGCACGAGGGCGAGGAGCTGATCGCGGCCGAGGCGCACAAGCGCCTGGCGCGGGTTTTTCCGGACGCGCTGACGCTGATCGCCCCGCGCCATCCCGAACGGGGCGAGGCGATCCTGCGGCAGCTCGAAACGGAAGGGCTTGTCTGCGCCCTGCGCTCGCGCGGCGAGCGGCCCGGACCGGGCGCGGCGGTCTATATCTGCGACACGATCGGCGAGCTCGGACTCTTCTATCGGCTTGCCGGCGTCGTGTTCGTCGGCAAGTCCTTCTCCGGCGGGGGAGGGCAGAACCCGATCGAGCCCGCGCGGCTCGCGTCCGCCATCCTGCACGGGCCGAAGGTCGCCAATTTTTCCGAGGTCTATGCGGCGCTCGATGCGGCAGGCGGGGCGCTCGAAGTCGCCGACCCCGCGGACCTCGGCGACGCGCTGGTCGGACTGTTCGCGAACGCGGCCCGGCTGCGGGCGATGGCGCGCGCGGCGGCGGACGCGGTCGAGCGGCAGGCGGGCGCGGTCGACCGTTCGATGAAGGCGCTCGCCCCCCTGTTGCCGGCCGCCGGGTCGGGGCGGTGAAGACCCCGGGCTTCTGGCGTTCCAGCCGTCCGACGGCGCTCGCTCGCGTCCTTCAGCCCCTTGGCGCGCTTTACGGCTCGGCGACTGCCCGCCGCATGGCCCAGCCCGGCAGAAGAGCCGGGGCGCCGGTCGTCTGCGTCGGCAATTTCGTCGCCGGCGGCGCCGGGAAGACGCCCGCGGCGATGGCGCTCGCCCGGCTGCTGATCGACGACGGCCGGCGGGTCGCGTTTCTTTCGCGCGGCTACGGCGGCGCCAAGCGGGCCGAACCCGTCCGGGTCGACTTGAACGTCCACGACGCCAGGACGGTCGGCGACGAGCCGTTGCTGCTCGCCCGGGTCGCGCCTTGCTGGGTCGGGGCGGACCGCGTCAACGGCGCGACGATGGCTGTCGAGGCCGGGGCGCAGGTGCTTCTGCTCGACGACGGTCTGCAGAATCCGGCGCTGGCGAAGGACCTCGCCTTCGCCGTGGTCGACGGCGAGCAGGGGTTCGGCAACGGCCTGTGCATTCCCGCCGGCCCCTTGCGCGCGCCGGTCGAGGCGCAGGCGGCGTACGTGCAGGCGCTGATCATGATCGGCGGCGAGGAGGCCGCGGCGCTCGCGATCTCGGCTGCCGCGCCCGGCAAGCCGATCCTGCGCGCCAATATCGAGCCGGACGCCTTCGCCGCGGCGACGCTGATCGGCCGCGAGGTGGTCGCCTTCGCCGGCATCGCGCGGCCGGAAAAGTTCTACGCGACGCTGCGGCGCATCGGCGCCCAGCTCGTCGCGACGCGCGACTTTGCCGATCATCACGTCTTCACCGAGCGCGAGATCGAAGCGCTGACCGACGAGGCGGCGCGGCGCGGCGCGCTGCTTGCGACAACGGAGAAGGACCGCGTGCGGTTGACCGCACGACAGGCGCAAGCGGTCGTCACGCTGCCCGTCATGCTGCGCTTCGAAGAACCGTCGGCTGCGCGGGAGATGCTGCGCCGGTTCCTCCGCTGAGCGAAGAGAAGACGTGTTGCGCATCGCCCACAGGCGGCGCCCCTCAGGCCAAATTCCTCCAAGCCGAACCAAACCAGATCCAAGCCGGACCAAGAAAACCGGGCTTGGATTTTCTTGGATTCCTTGTGCGCCAGGAGGCTGGCGCGATCCTGCCGGTGGAAGACCGGCTCGGGTAAGCCGTAGCGGGCGCCCGGTAGCGAGTGTTGCGTGGTCGTCGGCGACGGCGGCTGCGAAGCGTACACAGCGATCGTGTGGGGTGTGCTATTGAGCCGCGAAAGCCAAATCGACGCAGAGGCCGAGACGGTAAGGAACGTCGAAGGCAACATGTGCGGTCCCGTCATGCGAGGGACTGACGCTCTGCCGTGGTCGGAGACCACATCACGCACGAAAGGATCGCGTCGGAACCTGGGAGATCTCATGCCTGACCACAGGCCTAGCGCCGTCCTGGTCCGCATCGGGAAGGCGAGGAGCCGAAGCCGATGACGCACGGGCGTGAGAAGTCGGGCCCCGCCGTAGTAGCTGTGAAGCCGGCGAACGAGGCGGAGCAATTCGCCGCGGAGCCGGGGGAGCCAAGGGCGGGGGCCGAGGGGAATGCGGGCCAGCACAGCACGCGCCGGGCTCAGGACTGGGCAAGCGTGTCACAGGCGCTGGACCGCATACGGCAAGCCGCAAGGCAAAGGAAAGAGGAACGATTCACCGCGCTCCTCCACCACATCAGCACCGATCTGCTCCAGGAAGCATACTATGAGCTCAGGGAGCAGGCCGCGCCTGGCGTGGATGGACTTGACCTGGAAGACCTACGAGGCGGACCTCGAGCGCAATCTCGAGGATTTGCATGCGCGGGTCCAACGGGGAGCGTATCGGGCGCAGCCGAGCCGGCGGGTCTATATCCCCAAGCCGGACGGCCGCGAGCGCCCGATCGCGGTTGCGGCCCTCGAGGACAAGATCGTCCAGAGGGCGACGGCCGCGCTGCTGAATGCGATCTACGAGGAAGACTTCCTCGGGTTCTCGTATGGGTTCCGGCCCGGGCGGGGCGCACATGATGCGCTGGACGCGCTCGTGGTCGGGATCAACAGCAGGAGGGTGAACTACATCCTGGACGCCGATATCCGGTCGTTCTTCGACGAGGTCAGCCAGGAATGGCTGATCCGTTTCGTGGAGCATCGGATCGGCGACAAGCGCATCGTCCGCCTGATCCGGAAATGGCTGAAGGCGGGCGTCCTGGAAGACGGGGTCGTGGCGATCAGTGACAAGGGGACGGGGCAGGGGTCGGTGATCTCACCGCTCCTGGCCAACATCTACCTGCACTACGGGTTCGACCTCTGGGCCGAACGCTGGCGACGGCGTGAGGCCACGGGCGACATGATCATCGTGCGATATGCCGACGACGTGATCGCGGGCTTCGAGCACGAGGCTGACGCCCGGCGCTTCCTGGAGGCGATGCGCGAGCGGTTAGCGGAGTTTGCGCTGTCGCTTCATCCGGACAAGACCCGCCTGATCGAGTTCGGCCGCTTCGCTGCGGCGAACCGAAAGCGGCGCGGGCTCGGCAAGCCGGAGACCTTCAACTTCCTGGGCTTCACCTTCATCTGCAGCAAGTCGCAGCGCGGCACGTTCCTCATCAAACGGAAAACCCGGCGCGACCGCGTGCGGGCGAAGCTGCAAGCCATCAAACAGGAACTGCGACGGCGCATGCACCAGCCAATTCCCGAGCAGGGAAAATGGCTGGGGCAGGTCGTGCGCGGCTACTTCAACTACTTCGCCGTGCCGACCAACGGTCCGACGCTCTCCGCCTTCCGCTCTCCACGTCATCGACCTCTGGCGGCGATCGCTCAGTCGACGCAGCCAGAGCGACGGCGCGACCTGGCGGCGGATTGGGCGATGGGCCAACGACTGGCTTCCCAAACCGCGAATCCTCCACCCCTGGCCAGAGCAGCGCTTTGCCGTCAGACACCCGAGGTGGGAGCCGTATGCGGGGTGCGAGAGGAAAGCTGGAATGAGCTTGCCAGTGAAAGTCTGGTCCGTTCAAAGCCGAGCAGGCAGGACGGGAGCGAGTCTTGCGGGCGTCGCGGCGACGCGGGGTCCGAAGCGTAGACAGCGGTTGGACGGGGTGTGGCATTGACTCCCGAAATCGGCATGTTGCGGAGGCAGAGCTGGCGCCCGCACCAGCGAAAGCCGCACATCCGGTCTCGCCATGCGAGAGGCCGGATGCTCCGCCGGGGGCTTAGACCACGTCACGGCCAAAAGGCCCATTCCCGAACCTATGAGACCCATCAGCGTCCATCGGCGGTCACCGGTGGGGGCGCGGCGAACGAGGGACAACCACAGTTCGCCGCATCGCGGATGGGAGTCGGACCGCTCCATACTATCGATGAAGTCGCCGAAGGAAACGAGGCGATGGAGAAAAGGGAGCGGCAGGAAGGGATCACGACGGGGCAGGCGAAGGGCCAGACACGGCGCTGGCAATCCTTGCAGCCGAACCTCGCGCGTGTGAACGAGGCGGCCAGACGTTCTGGCCAGACGCGGTTCACGGCCCTGCTGCATCACGTCGACGTCGCCGCGCTCGAAAGGGCGTTCCGGCGGCAGAGGCGTGCGGCCAGTCCAGGCATCGACCGGGTGACGGTGGAGGACTACGAGCGGAATCTGGAGGCCAATCTCCAGCGTCTGCACGAACGGGTCCACAGCGGACAGTACTGGCCCAAGCCGGTGCGCCGAACCTACATCCCGAAAGCTGACGGCAGTCTGCGTCCGCTCGGCATTCCGACACTGGAAGACACAATCGTCCAGGGCGCGGTGGCCGAGGTGCTGAATGCCGTCTACGAGGCCGACTTTCTGGGGTTCAGCCACGGCTTTCGGCCGGGGCGAAGCCCGCACTCGGCCTTGGATACTCTGGACAAGGCCCTGATGACGCAGCGCGTGAACTTCGTGTTCGATGTCGACATCCGCACCTTCTTGGATACCGCGTCATAATGCCCTCTGACTTATTAAGGGG
>CAVYIZ010000007.1:0-39745 GCA_963768555.1 uncultured Alphaproteobacteria bacterium | reverse complement strand
GGCGATCCGAGAGAAGACGGGCCGAGCGGATAATCCTGATACCGCGACGATCCTCGGCAACCTCGGCAACCTGCTTCAGGCCCAGAGCGACTTCGCGGGCGCGCGGAGGTTGTTCGAGCGCGCGCTGGCGATTCGCGAGAGGGTGGGCGGCCCCGACCATCCCCAGACCGCGATAACCCTCAGCTACATTGCGACCCTGCTTCAAAACCAGGGCGACCTCGCCGGCGCGCGGCCGCTATACGAGCGCGCGCTGGCGATCAATGAGAAGGCGCTCGGCGCCCAGGGTAATCGGGTGAAGAAGTAGGTGACAAACGGCGAAAGTGCTGAATCCATGACGAGCCTCGATTCGCATCAGAGGGGCGAGGCATGGCGGAGGCGGCAGCGGACTGCGCGGCGTTTGACGAAACCGTAGTTTTTCTGAGTCATTTCAATGATCTGAAGGATCCCCGCCAGCGGGGGAAGGTGGACTACCCGCTGGAAGAGATCCTGCTCCTCTGCCTCATCGCCGTCCTGGCCGGCGCGGAGACCATCACCGACATCGCCCTGTTCGGCCGCAAGAAGCTGGACCTTCTGCGCCGCTTCCGCCGCTTCGCCAACGGCACGCCGGCGCACGACCATCTTGGCGATATCCTCGCCGTGCTGGACCACGAGCAGTTCCAGCGCTGCTTCGTCGCCTGGGTAGCCGCGCTGACCGGAACTCCCGAGGGGGTCATCGCCATCGATGGCAAGACCGCCCGGCGGTCCGGCCAGAAGCGGAAGGGCCACGCGCCAATCCACATGGTTTCCGCCTTTGCGGCGCGCCAGCGCCTGGTGCTCGGCCAGGTCAAGGTGGCCGAGAAGTCCAACGAGATCGTCGCCATCCCCAAACTGCTGGACCTGCTGGCCATCGAGGGGGCGATCATCACCATCGACGCCATGGGGTGTCAGCGCGACATCGCGCAGAAAGTGGTGGAGAAGAAAGCAGACTACGTGCTAGCGCTGAAAGGCAACCAGGGGTCGCTGCGCGAGGACGTGGAACTGTTCGTGGCCGAGCAGAAAGCCGCCGGTTTCAGGGACACAACGATCAGTCGCGACCAAACGGTGGATGGCGATCATGGCCGCATCGAGACCAGGACCACGACCGTCATTCACGACATCGGCTGGCTGCAGGAGCGCCACAACTGGCCCGGATTGAAGGCCGTGGTGGTGGTCGAAAGCGAGCGGGAAACCGGCGACAAGATCGAGCGGGAGACCCGCTTCTACCTGACGTCGCTGGCGCTGATGGCGTGCATGCTAGGACCGATCGTACGCAGCCACTGGGCGATCGAGAATAGCCTGCACTGGATCTTGGACATGGTGTTCCGCGACGACGAGTGTCGGCTGCGAACCGATCACGCACCCTTCCTCGCCAGCCTGATCGCGCGGTAAAAAAGCTTCACCCAATTCCCCTGGCTCGGCGCCGACCATCCACGGACCGCCGCAAGCCTTCACTATCTCGCCAATGTACTTCACAACCAGGGAGACTTCGCGGGCGCGCGACCGCTGTTCGAGCGCGCGCTGGCGATCAACGAGAAGTCGCTTGGCCCCGACCATCCCGAGACCGCGATGACCCTCGGCAACCTCGCCCTCCTGCTTCAGGCCCGGGGCGACTTCGCGCCCGCGCGGCCGCTATACGAGCGCGCGCTGGCGATCAATGAGAAGGCGCTCGGCCGCGACCACCCCGATACCGCAATGAGCCTCAACAACCTCGCCCTCCTGCTTCAGGCCCAGAGCGACCTCGCGGGCACGCGTCCGCTCTACGAGCGTGCGCTGGCGATTTACGAGAAGGCGCTCGGCCCCGAGCATCCCGATACTGCCATGAGCCTCAATAATCTAGCCGCTTTGCTTCAGGTGCAGGGCGACCTGGCGGGCGCGCGTCCGCTCTACGAACGCGCGCTGGCGATTTACGAGAAGGCGCTCGGCCCCGAGCATCCCGATACCGCGAGGGGCCTCAACAACCTCGCCTCCCTGCTTCAGGCCCGCGGCGACTTCGCGGGCGCGCGACCGCTGTTCGAGCGTGCGCTGGCGATTTACGAGAAGGCGCTCGGCCCCGAGCATCCCGATACCGCGAGGGGCCTCAACAACCTCGCCTCCCTGCTTCAGGCCCAGGGCGACCTCGCCGGCGCGCGTCCGCTCTCCGAACACGCGCTGGCGATCTACGAGAAGGCGCTCGAACTCCGAGCATCCCGATACTGCCATGAGCCTCAATAATCTAGGAGCCTGTCCGAGTAATAGCGGATTTTTGTGGCGGCCTGGGCGCGAATCGGATTCTGCTTGCTTATGAGCAAGACTTTCCGCCCGTGGACGATCGATCAACCGCTGCTGCTGCCGGCGAGCGTGCAAGACTTCGTGGGGAAGGACCACCTGGCGCGCTTTGTGCTGGCGCTTGTGGTCGGGCATCTTGATCTTTGTGAGATCGAGGGAACCTATGGGAGCGCGCGCGGACAGCCTCCGTTTGATCCGACGATGATGACGGCGCTGTTGCTTTACGCTTATTGCAACGGGGTCTACTCGTCGCGCCGGATCGCCAAGGCGGCGCGCGAACGGGTCGACTTCATGAGCATCGTCGGCCTCGACGCACCGGATTTCCGCACCATCTCGGATTTCCGCAAGCGACACCTGAAGGCGCTCGCCGGCCTGTTCGCCCAAGTTCTGAAGCTGTGCGAACGGGCCGGGCTGGCGAAGCTCGGGCATGTCGCGCTCGACGGCACGAAGATCAAGGCGAACGCCTCGAAACACAAGGCGATGAGCTACGAGCGCATGGCCAAGCGGGCGGCGGAACTCGACGCCAGTGGATGAGCGCCGCCGAAGCGGCGGACGCGCGGGAGGACGAGGCGTTCGGCCGCGACAAGAGCGGCGATGAGATGCCGGACTGGGTCGCCGACAAGAAGAAGCGGGCCGAGAAGATCCGGGCGGCGCAGGCCGAATTGGAGGCCGAGGCGAAAGCGGCCGCCGCGGCGGAGGCCAGAGCGCGGGCCGAGGCCGAGGAGAAGCGAAAAGCCGAAGGGCGCAAGAAACCGGGAAAGCCAGCCGCCCCACCCTCCGAGGAACCCGATCCCAAAGCGCAAAAGAACTTCACCGACCCCGAAAGCCGCATCATGAAGACCAAGGACGGGTTCATTCAGGGCTACAACGCGCAAGCGGCGGTGGACTCGACGGCGCAGGTGATCGTCGCCCATGCCCTCGATGCCAGGCAGAGCGACCAGCATCAACTGGCGCCGATCGCCGACGCGATCGAAGCCAACCTGGGCCGCAAGCCGGCGCAGCTGTCGGCGGACGCCGGCTATTGCTCCGACGCCAACTTCGCGGCGTTGGAGGAACGCGAAATCGACGGGTACATCGCGCCGGGGCGGGCCAAGCACGCCAGCGCAGGAGAAGGGGGCAGCGCACGCATCGCCGCCATGCGAGAGAAAATCAAGGCTGGCGGCCACGCCAGCCCCTATCGGTTGAGGAAGCAGCTGCCCGAACCGGTGTTCGGCCAGATCAAGCAAGCGCGCGGCTTTCGTCAGTTCCTGCTGCGCGGCGTCGAAAAGGTGGCTTCCGAATGGGGATTCGTCTGCGTCGCCCACAATATTCTGAAGCTCGCCCAAGGGTGAACTCTGCCCGAAGTCCGCCTCGCAGCCGGATGAACCCGGCAAGCCGACCAACGCAGCATACCGGGCGCCGCAAACTCCGCTTCCATGTTTCAAATGCCCATCGCATCAGGACTAAGCAGACAGGCTCCTATGCGCGCCAAATCGTGCTGAAGGAGATCGGCGAGGCTGGACAGCAGGCGATCGGCGCAGCGACGGCCATGGGTCGGATTGGGCGCGCTCGGCCCCAACAGCGCGAACCTCCTCGCGCGCGCTGGCGTCGGCGTCTTGCGGCTCACTGATCGAGACATCGTCGACTGGACCAACCTGCAACGCCAGGGATTGTTCGACGAGGAAGACGCCGCCCGATCGACGCTCGAGGCCGAGGCCATGGCGCGGCGCCTGCGACGGATCAATTCTTCGATCCGCTGCGAGCCGATCGTCGACGACATCAATTCCGGGAACGTCGAGCGGATCGTCGCCGGAGCGAGCGTGGTGGTCGACGGTCTGGACAATTTTTACACCCGCGCCCTCGTCAATCAGGCCTGCGTCAAGCTGAGCATTCCTTGGATCTATGGCGCGTGCCTGGGAACCTACGGCAGTGGCGCGACGATCGTTCCGGGCGTCACGGCGTGCCTCAACTGCCTATTGCCCGATGTCGCGCAGGCGACGACGCCGCCGTTGAGTTGTGAAACCGTCGGCGTTCTCGGCCCGGTTCCGGCCTTGGTCGCGGCGTGGCAGAGCGCCGAAGCCCTCAAAATCGTGGTCAGCAAGCCGGACGCGGTCTTGCGCGGGCTCGTTCATTTCGAGCTGTGGGGCAACGATTTCTCGATCCTACCGGTGACGCGCTTCGCCGAACGCAGCGTCTGTGGGCGGCGCAAATTCGACCTTCTCGAACAAGGCGATCGGCTCACGACCGCGTCTCTGTGCGGGCGCGAAGCCGTTCAGATCCTGGTGCCTCCCTCGTTTGCCATGGATTTCCAATTGCTGCGCGAGACGCTCGGCCGCATCTTCACGCTCGACGAGAACCCCTTCGTCATCAAGTTCCGCGCCGACGGCCACGAGTTCCACGACGGTCGCGCGATCGTCTTCGGCACGTCCGATCCAAAGGCGGCGCTGAGCCTCTATGTCAAATATATCGGGGGTTGACCGGGCATGACCGGACCGATGATTTACCTGGACAACGCAGCCACGACGTGGCCGAAGCCGGAGGAAGTCTATCGAGCGGTCGACAGCGCGATGCGCAAACACGGCGCGAATCCCGGCCGGGGCTCATACCGGATGTCCATCGAGGCGCAAGGCCTCGTCGACGAGGCCCGGCGAGAGGTTTGCCGCCTGTTCAATGCGCCAGCGCCGGAGCGCATGATTTTCACGCTGAACTGCACGGACGCGCTTTGCCTGGCTCTGAAAGGGCTGATCAAGTCCGGGGACCGGGTCGTGACAGGGCCGTTCGAGCACAACTCGGTCGTGCGTCCGCTGCAAACGCTGCGCCGCGGCGGCGCCAAAGTCGCGGTCGCGAAATCGACAGCGACGTTCGGCGTCGACAACGATCATTTGCGCGCGCTTTGCCGCGAGGGCGTCGATTGCGTCATCGTCTCCCATGTCTCGAACGTCACGGGCTGTGTCGCGCCGGTCAAGGAGATCGCCGACATCGCCCACGAAAAGGGCGGCTTGCTTGTCCTCGACGCCGCGCAGAGCGCAGGGGAGTTGGAAATCGACATGGAGAAATTCGGCGTTGACGTTCTCGCCGCGTCCGGGCACAAGGGACTTTACGGCCCCATGGGGACGGGCGTCCCGGCGCTACGCGCTGCGTTGCCGGTGAAAGGGTTTCGCCAGGGCGGCACGGGTTTCCAATCGGAAAGCGCGGACCAATCCGAAGGATACCCCTGGTGGCCGGAAGGGGGCGCCATCAATCTTCCGGGCGTCGCCGGCATGGCCGCGGGAATCCGGTTTGTCCGCTCTCTTGCCGCAGTCGCGGACCGGCCGCGTCCGGCGATGCTCGCGCAGGCCCTGGCGAACGAACTGCGAAAAATCGACGGCGTCAGCGTCTATTGCAACTCGACGCCGCGCACCGGCATCGTTTGGTTCCGCATCGCCGGCGGGGACGTCGCCACGACCGTGACGATCCTCGACAAGTCGTTCGTGATTGCGGTCCGCAGCGGATTGCATTGCGCGCCGTCGGCGCACCACGCCATCGGGACCTTCCCCGAAGGGACCGTGCGGGCCAGTTTCGGCCATTCAACACGCGTGGCGGGGTTGACGCGCTCGTCGAAGTCATACGGCAAATCGCACGTGCGCCGCTCGTCGCGCCCGCCGACCTCGTTGTGCTGATCGGGCGCAGCGGTCGGGGCCAGGACGACGACGCAGTCGGAGCGATCGCTGCGGCGGGGGGGCGGATCGATCACCACGGGCTGGCGTTGACGCCGGGGGGATCAGCGGGCCTTGGGTGGCTGAACGCAACGCCGTTGCTGCTGCTTCCCGGCGATCCGCTTTCGGCGCTGGCCAGTTACGAGGTCCTCGCGGGACGACTGGTGCGTCGTCTTGCCGCCCGTGGCTGCGAATTTCCCGGTTCGGTTCGTCAGTTCGTGCTGTCGCGCAAGATTGTCTCACCGGTCGGGGTCGCCGAATGGAGGCCTGTCGTTTGCCGCGGATCGAGCGCCGAACCGCTGCCGCTGGCGCCTGCTGACGGGCTCGCCGGTTACGCTAAAGCGGACGGATTTCTTGTCGTGCCCGCCGGTCTCGAAGGTTATGCGCCCGGCTCCTTGGTCGATGTGATCGTCATGTCGGCGGGCGCTGGCAGTGAGGAAATGGAATGACAACCTCAGATCCGAATTCCCCCGCGCTTCAAGCCGCCGACTTCATTCGACGCTCCGCTCGTCAGGAGCAATTTCTTTCTGTCGCCAGGCGCGAGGAGGCGGAAACGCGGTTTCGCAGCCATCTCGCTCTGGAACCGCTCGGCGAGGAAGTCGTACCGCTCACGCATTGTCGCGGCCGCGTGCTGGCGCGCGATGTCGCGGCTTCGGTCGACGTGCCGGGTTTCGACCGTTCCAATGTCGACGGATTCGCCGTGCGCGCAGCCGATCTGGAGGGGGCGCGTCCCGACGCGCCGCGTCGCCTGCGGCTGAACGGCGAAGTGCTGACGCCGGGCCGGGCGCCGCGAGAGACCGTCCTGCCAGGCTCCGCGACGATCATCGCCACTGGCGGCATGATCCCGCGCGGAGCGGACGCGGTGGTGATGGTCGAGCAGACCGAATTCGTCGACGCCGTCGAAGGGACAGGCCCGGCCGTCGACGTGAACCGGCCCGTGGCCCCCGGCGCGGCCATATCGGCGGCCGGGTCGGATATCAGCGCCGGCGAAACGGCGCTGCGGGCCGGCGTTACAATCGGTTCGCGCGAGGTTGCCGTGCTCGCGGCGGTCGGCGTGAACGAGGTAGCGGTGTATTGTCGGCCGCGCGTGGCAATCCTTTCCACCGGCGACGAACTGGCGCGGCCGGGCGATGCGATCCGCGTCGGCCAGGTGTTCGACTCCAATGGGCCGATGCTGGCGGCCGCGGTGGAGGAACTCGGCTGCGTCGCCATCGCGCTCGGCATCGTTGCCGACGATCCGGCGGCCATGGCGGCGGCGGTGGATAGGGCCATCGCCGCGGCCGATGTGGTGCTGCTGTCGGGCGGCACGTCCAAGGGCGCCGGCGACATCGCCTACCGAACGGTCGCGCGCTTCACCGATCCCGGCATCGTCGTCCATGGCGTGGCGCTGAAGCCGGGCAAGCCGCTTTGCCTCGCCGTGACCCAGGGCAAGCCCGTGGTGATCCTGCCCGGGTTTCCGACATCGGCGACCTTCACCTTCCACGAGTTCGTCGGCCCGGTCCTGCGCGCGCTCTCCGGACTGCCGCCGCTACGCCGCAAAAGCTGCATTGCGACGCTGCCGGTGAAAATCGTCTCCGAGCTCGGGCGGACCACCTATACGCTGGTGTCGCTGACCGAACGCCCGGGAGGGGAACTCGCGGCCTATCCCATCGGCAAGGGGTCCGGGGGCAGTGACGGAGTTTTCCCTGGCGGACGGCTTCTTCGCCATTTCCGCTCAGAGCGAAGTGGCGCCCGCGGGTGCGGAGGTCGGCGTGACGCTCATCGGCGCGACGCCGGAGCCCGCGGATCTGATAGTCATCGGCAGCCATTGCGTCGGCCTCGACTATCTGATTGGCGCGCTCGCCCGCGAGGGGATCACGGCGAAAGTGCTGTCGGTCGGCAGCACGGCGGGCCTCCTGGCGGCAAAACGCGGCGAATGCGATATCGCCGGCATTCATCTGATGGATCCGGTCACGGGCATCTATAATCGTTTCTGTATCGACGACACATTGAAACTGGTTCGCGGCTACAGGCGTCAGCAGGGGATCGTGTATCGGCCCGACGATCCGCGTTTTGCCGGGCTGGACGCCGCGGGCGCGTCGCCAGCACGATTCGAGACCCCGACTGCCTGATGGCCAATCGAAACGCCGGAAGCGGCACCCGCCTTCTCATCGATCGTCTGCTAGGCCCGGTCAAACCGGCCGGCTATAGCCATCAGGCCCGCTCGCACAATGCGGTGGCGGCCGCCATCGCGCAGCGCCGCGCCGATTGGGGCGTGGCGATCGAGACGGTGGCCCGGCGCTATGGTCTCGGCTTCCTGCCGCTGCAAGCCGAGGAATACGACTTCGTCATTCCCGTCAGCCGGCTCGATCGCCCTGCGGTGCGCCGCTTCGTGGCGATTCTGGACGATGGCGCGGTCCGCGCCGAGTTGGCCCGGATGGGCTTTGCAGGCGACGAATGACGCGACGAAATGCTTTGCGCCGCGGCGAGGCCCTGGATCTGGCGGACCAGATGTTGGCGATTGGCCAGCACTGCGGGGGCTTGCCGGATCTTGATCCCCGCGTGCCGAATGAAATTGTCGGATACGATCACTCCGGCTTTTGGCGCTAATGGTCGTCGAACTGTCGGCCACCAGATGTCGGCCTTGAACCCTCACCCGGCGCGGATGGGGCGGCTCGCCGCGGACGGCCTCCTTCTGGTCACTGCGTGTCTCTGGGGCGTGACCTTCGTCGCGCAGAAGGACGCGGTCGGGGTGCTGCCGCCGCTCGCCTACGTCGCTTCGCGTTTCGCCGTCTCGGCGCTCGCGCTCGCGCCGCTCGCACTTTTCGAGCAGCGCTCGGCCCGGCGCAAAGCTGCGCCCGGCGCCATGAAGCTCGCATTCGCGATCGGCCTGACGCTCTTTCTCGGAACGAGCCTGCAGCAGGCGGGGCTCGAGACGACGAGCGCGACCAACGGCGGGTTTCTCACCGCCTGCTATGTCGTGCTGACCCCGTTCGTCGTCTGGGTGCTGTCAGGGGCGCGGCCCCGCGCGATCGTGCTCGCGGCGAGCCTCGTCTCGCTCATCGGCGCGTGGCTGCTCGCCGCCGGCGGCGGACCGGCCCAGCCGCCGACGATCGGCGACGGGCTCGTCCTCCTGGCGGATTTTTCCTGGGCGGCGGGAATCGCGCTTACGCCGGTCTTCCTCGTCCGCGCTGCGAGGCCGCTGACCCTCGCCTTTGTCCAATACGCCGTTTGCGGCGCGCTCGCTGCGCTCTCATCGCTCGCGCTCGAAACCGTCGAGCCGCATGCCTTCGTGGAGGCCGCGCCATCGATCCTGTTCGCCGAACTCGTGTCCGGCGCCGTCGCCTATACGCTGCAGATCTTCGCCCAGCGTTCCACGCCGCCCGCCGAGGCGGCGTTGATTCTGTCGCTCGAAAGCGTGTTCGCCGCGCTCGCGGGGGCGGTTTTGCTCGGCGAGCGGCTGACGCTCCTCGGCGCGACCGGGTGCCTCATGATCCTCGTCGGCGCGGCCGCGGTCGAAGCGGGGCCGGCGCTCGCCCATGCGTTTGGGCGGAACCAACAGCAGCCGCATGCGCACCCGCCCCCGTAGCCCGTCGAGAAACGGGGCGTCCCTCGGGACCCGCTATGGCGGAGGGTGACGGGGTGGCTCTCGCGGACTGACGGAAGGCGAGTCGCGCATAGGGACGAGGTGGATGTTGAGGCATCGGCTCCAAGAGCGACAGTATCGGCTTCGAGAGCTACGGTAACGCATAATACAAAACCTGTCCTGAGGCGCTCTTGCGCCGAAAGGGGCCGGCCGCGAGGCCCGCGAAACCAGCCGCTTGTCGCCTCCCGCGGCGCCGCCTAATGATTAAGCGCCGGACGGCGGAATCCCGTCGCCATGAACCGAGTGGAACGTATGCTGACCGAAGCCCAGAGGGAAGAGCGCCAGAGCATCATCGACGCCTGCCGGTCGATGAATGCGCTCGGCATCAATCAGGGAACTTCGGGCAACATCAGCCTGCGCGACGGCGAGGGGTTCCTGATCACTCCGACCAGCACGCCCTACGACCTCATGCAGCCCGAGGACATCATCGAGATGCGCTTCGACCACAGCGTCGTTGGCAATGGGCGGCCGTCGACGGAGTGGCGGTTCCATCTCGACATCCTGCGCGCGCGGCCCGAGGTGAACGCCATCGTGCACGCGCACCCGATCTACTGCACGACGCTCGCCGTCATGGAGCGGAGCATTCCGCCGATTCATTACATGGTCTGCGCGGCCGGCGGTGACACGATCCGCTGCGCGCCCTACGCGACGTTCGGCACGCAGGAGCTCTCCGACAACGCGATGGCGGCGCTGAAGGACCGGAAAGCCTGCCTTCTCGCCCATCACGGCATGATCGCGGTCGGCGACGATCTGCGCGGCGCCATGTGGCTCGCGGTCGAAGTCGAAAACCTCGCCCATCAGTACGTCAATTGCCTGCAGCTCGGCGGCGAGCCGCCGCTGCTGACCCCGGAAGAGGTCGCGAATGTCGCCAAGCGGATCGCAAATTACCGGTCTGTACACCGCGCCGAGATAGGGTCGCTGGGAGGTCGCCTCACGGTCGAACAATCGTTTGACCGCCTCCGCGCGGCTCAGGCCCTTTTCCGACGCGCAGGTCCGGCGCGAGGCGCCGGATCGCGGCGTCGAAGTCCATGGCGAGACAACGCCGCGTCGGAACGGCGCCGTCACCCGGAGGGCCGCAGCGAGGTGGA
The DNA here is from genome assembly GCA_963768555.1 of uncultured Alphaproteobacteria bacterium. Classification (GTDB taxonomy): domain Bacteria; phylum Pseudomonadota; class Alphaproteobacteria; order Rhizobiales; family Beijerinckiaceae; genus Roseiarcus. Next base: position 29,075 of record CAVYIZ010000007.1, on the reverse strand, counting down.
GGAGGCGCGTCAGCGCCTTTACGGCGACGGGCCGACGCGGCCGGCGCCCGCCCTTCTCCCGTTCGGGAGAAGGGTCGGGGATGGGGGCGGAGGAGGGCGGGGTTGGCCGCAGGCTGAGCCGCCTGGCGGATAATCGCGTCGGTTCGGCGCCTCATCTGGCGCTCCGCGTCCCGAACGGGAGAAGAGGTTCGCCGAGCTTTGACCCCTCCGCGCAGCTCAGGCCCTTTGCCAGCGCCTTGACGGCGACGGGCGGACTTGGCCGGCGCGCTCCCTGGGGAGGGAGAACGAGGGAGGAGACGGGGGAGGGAGTGAGGGGGAACACCCGAGCCCGTATTCAGTGGTTCTCCCGTTCGGGAAAGGGCCGGGATGAGGGCGCAGGCGGGCGAGGTTGGCCGCGGCGGGAGGCGCGGATACTCTCCTCGGCCCGGCACCCCTCATCCGGCGCTCCGCGCCGCCTTCTCCCGAACGGGAGAAGGACGCACCACGCCGGGTGGAACCTATCTTAACTCAAACTCTGAGATGTCGGTAGGTCGGTCAATGTCAAAAGACAGGATAGGGGGGAAGAAAAAAGTTCTTATTAAATAGAGAAGGGGAGCCCGCTTCGTTTGCCCGCCAAGCCCAAAACCCATCGCGCCGATCGCTCCCGCGCGGCGTTTCAATCGCTTCCGAAATGCTCTAGGACGGCGGCATGAGCCGCTTCTACGTCACGACCGCGATCCCCTACGCCAACGGCGCGCCGCATATCGGCCACGCCTACGAGCGCATCGCGACCGACGCGATCCAGCGGTTCATGCGGCTCGACGGGCGCGACACGCTGTTCGTCACCGGCATGGACGAATACGGCCTGAAAGTTCAGCAGACGGCGGCGCGCGAAGGGGTGACGCCGCAGGCGTTCGTCGACCGCGTCGCCGCCGAATTCGAGGCGATGGGCGAGCTTCTCAACGCCCGCGCCGACGACATCGTGCGCACGACGCAAGCCGCGCCACGCCCGCGCCGTGCAGGCGATCTGGGAGCGCATGGCGGCCAACGGCGACATCTATCTCTCGAAATATTCCGGCTGGTATTCGGTGCGCGACGAGGCCTATTTCGACGAGAGCGAGCTCAGTCGCCGGCCCGGACGGGACCAAGCTCGCGCCGACCGGCGCGCCGGTCGAATGGGTCGAGGAGGAGAGCTGGTTCTTCCGCCTGTCGGCCTATGCCGACCGGCTTCTCGCCCATTACGAGGCCCACCCGGACTTCGTCACGCCGGAGAAATATCTCAACGAGATCGTCGCCTTCGTGAAGCGCGGGCTCTCGGACCTGTCGATCAGCCGCACCGACCTTCGCCTGGGGCGTGCCGGTGCCGGGCGACCCGAAGCACGTCATGTATGTCTGGGTCGACGCGCTGACCAACTACATCACCGCGACCGGCTTCCCCGACGACGGGCCCGCGCGCGAAATTCTGGCCGGCCGACGCGCATGTGATCGGCAAGGACATCACCCGCTTCCACGCCATCTACTGGCCGGCGTTCCTGATGTCGGCCGGACTGCCCGTGCCGCGGCAGATCGTCGTGCATGGCTTTCTGTTCAACCGCGGCGAGAAGATGTCGAAGTCGGTCGGCAACGTGGTGAGCCCGGCCGATCTCGTCGCCGCCTACGGCCTCGATCCGGTGCGCTATTTCTTCCTGCGCGAAGTGCCGTTCGGACAGGACGGCAATTATTCGCACGAGGCGATCGTCAGCCGGATGAACGCCGATCTCGCCAACGACATCGGCAATCTGGCGCAGCGCTCGCTCAGCATGATCGCCAGGAACTGCGCGGCCGCCGTGCCCGACCCGGCGGGCGCCGAGCCCGCGCCCGAGGATCTCGCGATCCTCGGCCGCGCCGACGCGCTCGTCGGCGAGGCGCGCCGCCACATGCAGAGCTTCCTCATCCACCTCTATGTCGGCGCGGTGTTCGAGGTCGTCGCCGAGACGAACCGCTATTTCGCCAACGCCGAGCCCTGGAAGCTCGCCAAGACCGATCCGGCGCGGATGCGGCTCGTCCTCTACGTGACGATCGAGACGCTGCGCATCTGCGCGATCCTGCTGCAGCCGGTCATGCCCGGCAGCATGGCGAAGCTGCTCGATCTCCTCGGCGGTCGCGCCGCGGATCGGCGCACGTTCGCGGCGCTCGAGACGGGAGAGGCCGCCGGGCGCCTCGACGCGCCGCATCGGCTCGAGCCGGGCAGGGCGCTGCCCGCCCCGTCGCCGATCTTTCCGCGCTACGTCGAGCCCGAGGCGGCGACGTGACGCTGATCGACAGCCATTGCCATCTCGATTTTCCCGATTTCGCCGACGAACTCGACGCGGTCGTCGAGCGCGCGCGCACGCCGCCGGGCGTCGAGCGGATGATCACCATCGGCACGCGGATCGACAAGGCGGCGCGGCTCGCCGAGATCGCCGAGCGCCACGACGGCGTCTTCTTCACCGTCGGAACCCATCCGCACGAGGCGGCGGGCGAGGCGGCGTCGGATTTCGCCGCCATGCGCCGGTTCGCCGAGCATCCCAAATGCGTCGGGATCGGCGAGGCCGGCCTCGACTACCACTACAATTACGCCCCGCCCGACGTCGCCCAGCGCGTGTTCCGCGGCCAGATCGCGCTTGCGCGCGAGCTCGGCCTGCCGATCGTCATCCATACCCGCGAGGCGGAGGACGACACCGCCGCGATCCTGAAGGACGAGATGGGGCAGGGGCCGTTCAGCGCCCTGCTCCACTGCTTCACCTCGTCGCGCGCGCTGGCCGAGACGGCGCTCGACCTCGGCCTCTCGATCTCGTTTTCCGGCGTGCGTCACCTTCAAGAACTCGGGCGAGTTGCGCGCCATCGCGCGCGACGTGCCGCTCGACCGGATCCTCGTCGAGACCGACGCGCCCTACCTCGCGCCGGTTCCCCATCGCGGCAAGCGCAACGAGCCGGCGTTCGTCGCCGCGACCGCGCGGGCGGTCGCGGAAGCGAAAGGAATCGCGCCCGAAGCGCTCGCCGCCGCGACCCGCGCCAATACGCTGCGGCTCTTCCCGAAGCTCGGCCGAGGCGGCTCTCGGCCTTGAGCCTTCGCCTGACCATCCTCGGCTGCGGCTCCTCGGCGGGCGTGCCCGCGCGTCGCGCAGGGGTGGGGCGCGTGCGACCCCGCCAATCCGCGCAACCGCCGCCGCCGCTGCGCGGCGCTCGTCGAGCGCGTCGGCGCGGGCGGCGTGACGACCGCGCTCGTCGACGCGGGACCGGACCTGCGCGAGCAGCTGATCGAGGCGGACGTGAGGCACGTCGACGCCGTGCTGCTCACCCACCCGCACGCCGACCACACGCATGGGATCGACGATCTGAGGCCGCTCTATCTCACGGCCGGGCGGCGCATCGACATGCATATGGACGAGCCGACGGCGCTGACGGTCCGGAACAGCTTTTCCTATATTTTCCAGACGCCTGACGGGCAGTTCTTATCCTCCGATCGCAACGGATCTGCGGCTCGCCGCCGGCAGCCCCTGCCGGATCGAGGGGATGGGCGGAGCGATCGAGGCGACGCCGTTCGACCTCGACCACGGCGAGATCAGCGCGCTCGGGTTCCGCTTCGGCGACCTCGCCTACACGCCTGACGTCAAACGCATTCCGGAGGCGAGCCGGCCGTTCCTCGAGGGGCTCGACGTCTGGATCATCGACGCGCTGCGCTATCGTCCGCACCCGTCGCATTTCAGCCTCGACGAGGCGCTGGCGGAAATCGAGGCCATGCGTCCGCGCCGGGCGATCCTGACCAACCTTCACACCGATCTCGATTACGAAACGCTGCGCAAGCGTCTGCCGGCGCACATCGTTCCGGCCTATGACGGGATGCGCGTCGAGGGCTTCGCCGGCTGACAGGGGAGGAACGCCATGTCGGTCGAAAACGCCATCCGCGCCTTCCTGCGCGAGCATCGGGACGAAGAGGCGCGCTTCCTGGCGGAGATCGTCAAGGTCCCGTCCGACAACCCGCCGGGCGACTGCGACCTTTCCGCCGAAACGGTCGCCAAGCTGCTCGAGGGTCTCGGGTTCGCCGTCGAGCGGCACAAGGTCCCGGATGCGCTGGTCAAGGCGAACGGCATGGTCTCGGCGACCAACCTGATCGTCCGGCGCAAGTTCGGGCAGGGCGGCCCGACCATCGCGCTCAACGCGCATGGCGACGTCGTGCCGCCGGGAACGGGCTGGACGCGCGACCCCTACGGGGCCGAAATCGTCGACGGCTGGATGGTCGGCCGCGGCGCCGCGGTGTCGAAGTCGGACATCGCGACCTACGCCTTCGCCATCCTGGCGCTCGAAAAGAGCGGCGCGGCGCTCAACGGGACGGTCGAGCTGCACGTCACCTACGACGAGGAGGCGGGCGGCGAGATCGGCCCGCGCTGCATCCTCGAACAGGGCCTGTCGAAGCCGGACCTGGCGATCGGGGCGGGCTTCTCCTACGCCGTCGTGAGCGCCCACAACGGCTGCCTGCATCTCGAGGTCGAGGTCCTCGGCCGCTCGGCCCACGCCGCCCGGCCCTTCACCGGCGTCGACGCGCTCGAGGCCGCCAACGGGATTTTGACCGCGCTCTACGGCTGGCGCGGCGGGCTCGCGGCGCGGACATCCGCAATTCCCGGCATCGGCTCGCCGCAGATGACGGTCGGGCTCATTTCCGGCGGGATCAACACCAATGTCGTGCCGGACCGCATCATGTTCCGGCTCGACCGCCGCATGGTCCCGGAGGAAAGCCCGGCCGAGGTCGGAGGCGGAGCTCAGGGCCGTGATCGCCGGCGCGGCGAAGGCTGCAGCCCGAGGCCAAGGTCACGGTCAACCGCATCCTGCTCGCCGAGCCGCTGACGCCGACGCCCGCCGGCGCGAAGCTCACCGAGACCCTTTGCCGCCATGCGAGCCGCGTCATGGGCGAGACCGTCGGCCGCCTCGGGCGTGCCGCTCTACACGGACGCCCGCCATTACGCCAAGGCCGGCGTGCCGATCGTGCTCTACGGCGCCGGCCCGCGCACGATCGAGGAGGCCAACGCCCACCGCGCCGACGAACGCCTGCCGCTGGCCGACCTCTACAAGGCGACGGAAGTGATCGCGCTGACGCTGGCGGAGCTGATGGGGGCGTGAGGCTTGGCTACTGCCGACGATCTTTACGAACTTGACGAAATGGCCGGCAGATGCCATCTGTGCCGCGCGAGGAGAGTGGGATGTCGAGCGTCAAAGGCAAAGGCACGGTTGGTCCGTCGAACGCGGGCGCCAATTGTCAGAGGCAAGTCGGTGGCCAAGACGAAGGCGAGCAAATTCTCGGCGAGCAAACCCGCCGTCGCCAAAGTTCACGTCAAGAAAATTGGGTTCATGACCCATTGGTCCGAGCCTGAAATCAAAGCGCGGCAAACTGCACCAGCCGCAGCTGCCAGTTCGGCTGGCGGAGAGAAAGGACTTGAGACGTTAGCCCGGTTGAGGATCCTTGAGAGCCTTGTTGCTGCACTTGAACGCGCTCGGGCGGTCGGCCGCAGCGTTCGGTTCACCGTCGATGTGACGCCAAGGGGCCAAGCGGCCGTAGGCCCAGTTGAGACAATCGTCGCAAGGGCGGACCCTGCCTCCAACGAACAGGCGACATCTGGCTCAGACCTTGCTCGTGCGCTCGCGGCGGCGCGTGAGCGCGGGCAAAAGCGCGTCGCGGACATCCTGAGCGCCGAAGACATGCTGAGCGCAGACCAGTTGGCTCGGCTGCTTGGCACGAGGCGCATGACGATCAACACGAAGCGACGAAAGCGGCAGCTTTTGGCCATCGAGGGGGCGAAGCGAGGGTTCCGTTTTCCGAGATGGCAGATTGACGAGGGCGGCAAGCCTTTCGCAGAATTGCCGGACTTGTTCGATCGGCTCGGGGGTAGCCCTTGGGCCGTTTATCGCTTTCTGATCCAGCATCATGCGGAGCTCGGCGGCCTCACGGGCCGCGAGGCGCTCACGAAGGGCCGGTCGGCGGAGGTCATCGAGGCGGCTGAAAGCGTCTTGGAGACGTTCAGCTGAGTGGCTGCGCCGTTACGGCCTACTGCGGACTTTGCCCGAGCCAATCTCGAGCTGACAACCCTTGCGGTTCGCGAGCGCTTCGGTCGAATTCTATTTTAAGCGGCACGCGAATCCGCACGGCTTCGGCAAGACGCCGAGCCGTTTCAGCGATCCGCGCCGCCGCAAGCCGGAAAATCGCTTCGGCGTCCTGTATCTGGGCGAGACGCTGACGGTATGCTTCTTGGAAGCCGTACTGCGTGACAAACGAAACGGCGTCGTCGGGGACTATCCGTTGGACGAGACCGAACTCTCTGCACGGTGCTTCGCGGTCGTAGAGGCCGCGACGCCGTTGTCGGTGGTCGATTTGCGTGCGAAGGGCGCGGTGCGCATGGGCGTCCCGAGTGATGTCGCCCATGCCTCTCGAACCAGCGCCTTGCCCGCTTTTGGTCTCTGGCGTTTCATCAACGTCCATCGATGCCGGATGGAGTCTCCTATTCATCAAGACTCAATGGGCAAACAAACTTGGCCATCTACGATCGTGCGATTCCCAAGCTTCGCGTCGTCGAGACAATGCCGCTGATCGACGCCCCGGACTTGCCCGCACCGCTCGACGAACTGCTGGTAGCCATAGTTCCCTAATATGATGGCACAGCGTCAGGAACATCGAATGCCGCTGCACATCAAGGACGAGGCCGCAATTAATGCGGTGCGGCGACTCGCGCCCGAAAACTGACATTGACCGAAGCGGTTCGCGTCGCCTGCGAGGAAGCGCTGGAGCGCGACGATTCGCGCGGCTCGTGGTCGAGCGCCTGGGATTCACCAGCGCGTGCGACGCGCGCCGCACAAACCGGCGAAAACTGTCGACAAAGCTTTCTTCAACCGGGAATGGGGGGACGAGGCCTGACTGAGACGCTCGCGGTCGAGACGACCGCGTCGCCGCCATCGTTGCGGTCACCGGCCGCGGCCAACTGGCTGTTCTTCGTCAAGACCACAATGAGTTCGTCGAACCCTTCGTCGGGCATCCTGAACAGCCCCGTGTAGGGGTCGCTCAGCTCGAGAATCAGAAACACTGCGCTGCCAACCGCTACGGCGCCGAGCCCGGCAAGGACGACCGTCACCGCGTCGGCCACCGAAAGCAGGCCATAACCGAAGAACAACAGGCACGCCCATCCGAGGACGACATTGAGCAACAGGTTCGGGACCCGATCGACGAGGCTGCGGATCATCGTCAATTGCGTATCCACAATCGTGCCGAACGCGTCTTTGGCGGTCTCGAGGGCGTGTCTCTGTTCGTCGTTCTCCGGATGGAGCGAAGCAAAAAAGGCTCGGGCGCCCAGGAGGTCCTCAGGCAGCTTGCCGTGAAGGACGATCCGTCGAGCCTCCACGCCGTCTGCCCACAGCCGCGCCTGTATGCGCTTGACATGCTCGCGCAGGAGCACGCGCCATTGCGCAGCCTCCGAGCCATAGGCCGCAAAAGCGAAATCAAGCTCGATGATCTTGCGCCCGAGCGTCTGCAGCTGCATTTGCTGGGTCGTAAACAGGCCATGGCTCGTCCAGATGAGCAAACTCAGCACGAGCGACAGGAGCGATGCGACGAGCCCGACGACCGAGCCGACCATGCCCTTTGATTCGACCACATAGGCGGCCGGCAGCAACCCATGCGCGCCGAACCCGATGAGCGCGCTGACGAAAGTCGCGAGCGCCACGATCGCAGCGCGATAGACGAAAACCATCGAGCCCGTCCCGTGTGATCCCGACGGCGGAGGATGCTCCAGGGTTCGCAACGGTGGCAAGCGGCCCGTATCCGTTGACCGCCTGCCTCCGGCCGATCCTTTCACGGCGACCGAAGCGGTCGCCCTGGCGCTCGCGGAGCCGCTCGGCCCTCAGGCTCGGCGTGAGCGGGCTCCTTTCCCTTCTTGCCGTTCGCTTTGACGCCTGCCGCCGTCTTTCGAACAGGCGGTTTGGCGCCGCTCGCCGCGACCTGTGTCACTGCGCGCAGGCCATCCTGAAGCGCTTGTCCGTGGACGCTTCCGAAGCCCGTGCAGGCGTCCCAGCCAGGACCTGCCGGGTAGCCGGTCACCTCGTCAAAAGAATTGTTCGCCGGCCCCGGCGACCCGACGATGTCGCGGAAAGTCGCCGCGGGAAGCTGGTACAGCATCGGATTCAAGAATCCGACCGAATGGCCCATATTGGCGTTGATGCGGGCGATCAGGCCCGCGTAGAGCGGCGCGACCGCGCTGGTCCCGCCGACCGGCTGCGGACTGGCGCCGTTGATGACCTGCGGATAGCCGCTGTTCTCGCTGGCGTTCCCGGCGATGTCGGGGATGCCGCGACCGATCGACCCCGTGCCCACGCGCTTGGGAAGATTGACCGCCGTTTGATAGGCCGGGATCTTGAAACGCGCGCTGATCCCTCCGCCGGTTGCGCCGGGGCCGCCCGCGCCGGAATCGTTCCAGACGTATTCGTCGAAGGACGATCCGCCGATGTTGCCGATCGTCGTGCCGCCGCACGCCGTCACCCACGGGTCGCTCGCGGGGTAGCTCGTCTGAGCCTGACGGGGGTCGGCGATCTCCGCTCCCAATCTCCGGAGGAGACGAGGACGGTGATCTTGTTCGTCGCGGCGTCCTCGAACAGGCTGCTGATCTGGGTGAACTCGCTGTCGGAGAAGCTGTCCACTCCCGGATCGTCCGGTCCCCAGCCGTAACTGATCGAGATGACGGTCGGCGTCGGCTGGCCCGCCGCCGGATGGATCATCGCCTGCAGGGCGTGAATGATGTTCTGAGTCTGCCCGCCGGTGAAATAGACGGCAATCGTGGCCTTAGGCGCGATGGCGGCGGCCACCGTGATGTCGAGGCCCGTTTCCCCGTCCGACTGCCCCGAATTGGAGACGCCGTCGACCGACACGTCGACGATGGTCGGCATCGGCAGGCCGCCGAGCGCCGCCATGGTGCCGGCGATGTCCGTCAGCGCATAGCCGGCGGGACCCTGCGTCGCCATCTCGTAAAGGCCGATCGTTTGGCCCGCTCCGTCGCCGGGCGGGAAGCCATAGAGGGTCGCCACCTGCTGGGGAGTGAGAGGCTTGGTGTTCACTGGATCGTCCGGATTACGTCGCCTCGCGGTCGAGAAGTGGGTCGCGCGAACCGGGCGATTGGTCAGACCGACGACGGCCTCGACGTAGTGTGCGATGTTCGACGGAAGTTTCACAGATTCGTCATGGCTTCGGTACGTGCCGTGTTCGTATTGATAATCGTTGAGATGGACGGCAAACGCCTTGTCGACGTCGGCGACCGATCCGCGAACGACGACCGAACGACGCGCGGCGTCGGCCTCAACGACTTCAAGGCCAGCCTGCTTGGCGAAGTCGACGACCTTGTCGAGCTCGCTCGGATCAGCGCCGCACGAATTCGCGAACTCTTCTCGCGTCGGTCGCGGGGCGTCGGCTGCGACAACGTGCGCCTGGCGGGCCGCTCCCTTTTTCCGTCGCAGCAGCAATGTGACGGTCAACTGGTCCGAGCTCGCGGTCGGCCCGAGTTTCCTGTGATCTTTGGGTTGAGGATGAACGCTCCCTTTGATCGCGACGTAATTGGACGACTTGGGCATTTTTCCTCCTCGCTCCGTTTGTTCTTGTGGCTCAAAATCAACTGCTTCGGCGGTGAAATGAAAGCCATGCAAGCTGGAGACCGGGGCAGGGGGCGGGCGCTCCCCCGCCCGCTCCGCTCCTTGCCTCAGCAGCCGACCGTGAACCGCTCGCGGATGTGGGCCGGCCTCTCCAATTCGTCCACGGCGGCAATCGGGTAATCCTCGAGTTCGTGAGGAGTTGATCCTCGCCGAGCCGAAATTTGCCGGTGTGCTCGCCAGGGACGAACATCGCCGACGGCGACAGGAAGGTCCAGTCGAGGTCCTTCACCCCGCGAAGCAATTCGAGAAACTCCGCGCCTTTGGCCGCTTCCGCCTTGTAGGCCGCCGGGAACTGGGGCGTGTCGATCAGCTTCGTCCCGGCGCGACCTCGAGGCTGCCTGCGCCGCCGACGATAAAGTATCTCTTCATGCCGGAATCGCGCACCGCCTCGATGAGCAGCTTCGGATCGCTCGCGGTGAACTGCACCGAGCTGATCACCGCATCATGGCCTTTGATCAATGAAACGAGGCCGGCCTTATCGAAGACGTCGCCTTTCTTGACGACGTTGGGGCCGGCCGCGATCCTCTCCGGGTGACGGGCAATCGCCGTGACCTGATGTCCGCGGCGCGTCAACTCCGCCAGTAGACGCGAACCGGCCTGACCTGGGGCGCCAATGAGCGCGACTTTCATGAGAATCTCCTGCACGGTATCCTGGTATCCGTTGGATACTAAATACCGATTGGATATCCATGCGACGATCTCTTGGCGCTGTAAAGAAGGCGCCTGTCGGAGACCTGGTCACCCCTGCGATACCTCCACCCGCGCGCCAGCCCGACCCGTACAACGCCAACTGCCCGACCCGGATGGTGCTCGACCGCATTGGCGACAAATGGTCGTTTCTGGCGCTCGTCCTCATTTGCAACAAGCCTATGCGCTTCAACGAATTGCGGCGCGGGGTTGAAGGCATAACGCAAAAGACGCTCTTTCAGACCCTGAAGGCGCTGGAGCGTGACGGCCTGATTTCGCGAACCGTTCTTCCGACCGCGCCGGTCTCGGTGGAATATGCGATCACGCCGCTCGGCAGGACGCTGTCCACGACGCTTGGCGGGCTGCATCAATGGGCGCTCGACCACATCGGCGAAGTCATGAGAGCCCAGGAGCGGTACGACGAGTCCAGCCGGAACTGAAGCCCGGCGCATCGTCTTTGCGCGGGCCGGCTTTGGTTCCATAATATATATTATGCGAATCGAGCCTGCCGGCGCTCCGACTTCGGCGCGGTGCGCCTTTCCGCCGCAAGCCGCCGGTCGCGCGAACGGCTTATAAAGATCCTCCGGAAACGCGCGCCGGAATCGCGCGCGCGGCGCGGGAGGCGGCGATGACGACGGGTTCGACGGGCGAGCGGATGCGCATTCCCCGAGACAGCGAGAACGACTATACGGCCAAGGCCGCCGCCGAACGGCGCGCGTTCGTCGAGAGCGAGACCGGCGCGAAGCTCGACCATCTCGGACGATATTCGTTCGATCCCGTCAATTCTACCTGGAAATATTGAAAATTTCGTCGGCGTCGCGCAGGTGCCGATCGGCCTGGCCGGGCCGCTGCGGGTCAACGGCGAACATGCCCAGGGCGATTTCTACGTACCGATGGCGACGACCGAGGGAACGCTGGTCGCGAGCTACAGCCGCGGCATGCGCCTCCTCACCGAGTGCGGCGGCGCGAAGGCGACCATCGTCGAGGAGTCCATGCAACGCTCGCCGGCCTTCATCTTCGCCGACGCGCTCGAGGCCCGCGCCTTCGGCTTCTGGGTCGAGGACCATTTTGCGGCCATCAAGGCCGCCGCGGAAGCGACGACCCGATCTGGTCGGCTGCAGAACATCGTGCAATTCGCGGTCGGGCCGTTGCGGCACCTGCGCTTCAACTTCACGACCGGCGACGCCGCCGGGCAGAACATGACCGGCAGGGCCACGTTCGCCGCCTGCGAATGGATCCAGGCGAACTATCCCGGCGGCGCCCGCTACATCCTGTCGGGCAACATGGACACGGACAAGAAGCACTCGCGGATCAACATGCTCGCCACGCGCGGCCGGCGGGTCGTCGCCGAGGCGATCGTCAAGAAGGACGCACTCAAGGCCCTGATGCGGGTCGAGCCCAAGGACCTCTTTTACGCGCGGCAGATTTCCCAGGCGGGCGCGTTTCTGGCTGGCTCGGCCAACAACGGCGCGCATGCCGCCAATGGCCTCGCCGCAATGTTCATCGCGACCGGACAGGACGTCGCCAACCTCGCCGAGTCGCACGCGGGCGTCGTCTACAACCAGCTGCTCGACGACGGCGACTACTATTGGTCGATCACCCTGACCTCGCTCATCGTCGCAACCGTAGGCGGCGGCACGGGACTCGCCACCCAGAGCGAGTGTCTCGAAATCCTCGGCTGCCGCGGCGCAGGCAAGGCGGCGAAGCTCGCCGAAATCTGCGCGGCTGTGGCGCTCGCGGGCGAGATATCCCTGTCGTGCGCAATTCTCGCCGGCGACTGGGTTTCGAGTCACGAGCGCTACGGCCGCAACAGGCCGTGAGCCGAGCACGCCCTTTTTATCCCGACGCCCGAATAAACGCACGAGGCCTCTCGTGCCCTGCCGACCTTGCGCAACGCGATGGCGGTGGCGGCATCATCCCGCAATTCGTCGACACCAAAGACGCGGTCGGGGGAAAGCGTTTGGTGAAAGGACCTTCAAAGTCCCCGAAACGGGCGCGGCGGTCACCGTGGCCGTGATCAGAGGTTGAGCGCTTGCGCGTCAACGGGCTACCTTGCGGATCCGAACGCCGTAGCGCCCGCCGAGCCCGCAGGCGCGTTTACAGGTTATCGAGCCCCGCACCGCTCGTGAAGGCCGCGGGGCTTTTGCCGAGAGTCGGCCCCGGGTTGCGGCGGCGGGACGCGGTTTGCTTATTTTCCCGCGCCTCGCCGAAATCGCGCCAGTCCCTTTCGGGCGAGGCTGCCTCGAAAAAGGAATCCCCAAGGGATGGCTGACAGGGGCCTCGGAGTGTCCCTATGACGGGCCTGTCGCCGCACGCCGCCAAGCTTTCGCGGCGGTCACCTCACACATGCATCATATGCCCGGCTCCCGGAATTCCGAGAAGACTTGGGGTGGCGAGAAGGCCATCGGTGTTGCCCTGGGAGTCGACATAGAATCCGACGATTTGGCCGAGGTCGTTGATCCCGTTTAACGTCGTCGTGCCTATTCCATGCGGATCGTCGAGCGTCGTGAACTTGCCAGTGTGGCTATTGAAGATAATGCCATGCATCGCGCCATTCACCATGTCGAATCCCACTGCGATGCCGAAATCGTTTATTCCGAGGAGTTCAGTTTCGCTCGCGCCGGGCGCATCGGCGGTCGTGAAGTGGCCGTGGTTGTCCAGGAATCCATGAATGGCGCCTTGGGGGTCCGTGTAGAAGCCGGCGATCCCGCCGAAGTTGTTGATCGCCGCCGAGACCGTGCTAACGGCGTTCGGATCGTTGATGTCAGCGGAAAAATTCCCGGTGTTGATGTTGTAAGTATAGCCGTGGCTATGGCCGAACTTGTCGTTGTAGAATCCGACCGCGATATTGAAGTCGTTGACCCCCATCAGCCTCAGGAATCCCCTCATTTCGAGAACGGCCTGATTTCGGCGCTTTTCGGCCCTCACGGTAGAGCGAAATGGGAAGCCCTTAAGGCCCCACATTTGTCGTGGCGCGACCTCTCTCTCGACGATTGCGAGACCCGAACTTCGCGCTTCAGGACTCGTGCATACGAGACTCGCCGCATCAAAATGCCAACCTCCAGTTGCATTTTGGCCCTCGAAAAATGAGGGGATGGCTGAGCCCATCAGCTGTTTTCGATCTGGGGGAGACGCCTGGTTCTACATCGGCAGGCTTGGGCGTGTTCGGGTTGTTCACCTCGTGGAAGACGCCGCCGCTCAAATAGAAGCCAAACTGGTCGTCAAAAGCTGTGCCGTTGTTTGTATTGTAAAAATATCCGACCTTAATGCCCGTGTCGTTGAGCCCTGTCATCTGCGTCTGGGCCGAGCCGGGAAAGTTCTCCGGGGTGAAGTGCCTGGCAGAGTCAGGAGATAGCCCTTGTTGGGATCCCCCGCTTGTCCGCTGCCGTAGAAGCCGGCGATCTCGCCGAAGTTGTTGATTCCCAGTAGATTGTTGAACGTCAGCCCTTGGAACTGCGGGTCTGCGGGATCGTTGACCGTCTCGAAGCTGTAGGAGATAGGGTCTTGCATGTGCTGGCTCCTTGGTGACGATTGGCGGTCGCCTCCCAGTCATCCCCTCAGAGCAAGCAAACACTCTTCGATCGCTTTTATTCAGCCGACCGCGTTCGCGCCGTGCGGCGGCGCGACTTCGGCGGGGACCGGGACCGGCGGCCCCCTTGCCCGCTCATGGGCCGCCGGACCCTTTGCCGGTGGTCATCGGGTGGTCACTTTGCCCATTGTCGGCGGCTGATCCGAAAACTGGCGTTCCAGAATCTCTCTAGTTTTCAAGGGATTAAGTGGTCGGAGTGGCGGGATTCGAACCCACGACCCCTAGTCCCCCAGACTAGTGCGCTAACCGGGCTGCGCTACACTCCGACGGCGCCTCTTATAGGCGCCAGGGGCGCCGCTGGCAATGCGGCTCTGCCAACTTTGGGTCAGGCCTGTTGCGGGCGGGCCTGACTGAGAATCCGCTGGGCCTCGCGAATGTCGACGAGAATGCTGCGCAGCGTGGCGAGTTCGTCGACCGACAGGCGTGGCGCGGTCGGCCCTGAAGGCGTTTCCGGCGGGACCGGCGCAAGAGGCGGTTCGGACCCGACGGCCACGCCCGCAAGGGGCGAAAAGTCCTCACGGTCGGCAGACGCAGACGCGTCAGCCGGCTCGAACGGCAGTCGCGCATCGAAGGCGGCGGCCGCCAGGTTCTGGACCCCCTGCTCCTTGAACAGCTTCTGCACGCCCTTGATCGTGTAGCCTTCGTCGTACAGGAGGCGCTTGATCAGCCTGAGCCGCTCGATGTCGTCCGGCCGATAATAGCGCCTTCCTCCCGCCCGCTTCAGCGGCCGGATCTGCGGAAAACGCGTCTCCCAGAAGCGAAGAACGTGTTGCGGCAGGTCCATCGCCTCCGCGACTTCTCGGATCGTTCGAAAGGCCTCGGGGCTCTTTTCCATCGCCTCGCTCGCCGATGTCCGGCGGGGCGAATCGATCTCGCTCCGCCGCCAGCTCTCGCGAGTATCGAGCAAGCGCGCGAGAAAGCCAGCCGCGGCCGCCGCCCTGGCGGCCTATTCCTCGCTCTCGTCGTCGCCGCGCGAATTGATCCTCGCCTTCAGGACGTTCGACGGCTTGAACACCATCACGCGTCGCGGAAGGATCGGAACCTCGACCCCCGTCTTCGGATTGCGGCCGACGCGCTTCCCCTTCGATCGGACGACGAACGAGCCGAACCCGGAGAGCTTGACCGTCTCTCCGCGCGCGGCCGCGTCGCAGATTTCCTCCAGGACCGACTGCACGAGTTCTGCCGATTGGTCCGCGACAACCCGACGCGCTGGTAGACGATCTCAGACAAATCCGCCCTGGTTACGGTCTTTCCCGATTCTCGGTCCGTTTTTGCGTTCGGCATTTCAAGCCTCAAAACAATGGCGCCGCAATATTGCGCCTGCCCCATCCCCAGCGTCCGACCTGCCAGGCGCTACGCCTACCTCGCGGTCGTTTTGGACTTTATTTTCAGACTCGGCAAGTCCATAAAACCGCCCGAAACCCCTCTTCCGCCAGCGAATGCGCCTTCGACTCCGGTCGGTCGACGGAGTCCCTTCAGAACCCGTTCTTGCTGCCCGATGACGCGGGTGCCCTCGACTCGCCACAAGTTAGCAAACGTCCTGAGAAGTGTCGATGATTGACCCCGAACATGATGCGTCGACCCGCGTCGTCCTGATCACCGGAGCTTCCCGCGGCATCGGCCGGGCGGCGGCCCTGGCCTTCGCGCGCTCGGGCGCCCATGTGGTGGCGCTCGCGCGCACCCAGGGCGCGCTCGAGGAGCTTGACGACGAGATTCGCGGCCTCCGCCCGAACGAGGACAGTCCGGCGACGCTCGCGCCGCTCGACCTGCGCGACCATGCGGCGATCGACCGGCTCGGCGAGGCCATCTATCGGAGATGGGGCAGGCTCGACGCCCTGGTCGGCAACGCCGGGATTCTCGGCGTCCTCTCCCCGCTGCATCATGTCGATCCGAAGACGTGGGACGACGTGCTTGCGGTCAACGTCACCGCCAATTGGCGTCTCATTCGATCGCTCGATCCCCTGCTGCGCCGATCGCCTGCCGGCGGGCGGGTCGCGTTCGTCACCTCAGGAGTGGCGAGCCGGGCGGACTATCGCGCCTATTGGGGTCCTTACGCGACCGCCAAGTCTGCGCTCGACGCCATCGCCCGGACCTATGCCGCCGAGACGGCGAACACTTCAAACATTCGCGTCATGCTGATCAATCCGGGGCCGCTGCGCACGCTCATGCGCGCCAAGGCGATGCCCGGCGAGGACCCGACGACCCTGCGCACGCCCGACGAACTGGCGCCCAAGATCGTCGAAATCTGCTCGCCGGGATGGACCGAAACCGGGAAACTCTACGATTTTCCGAGCGACCGAATATTGTGGTTCCGCGCCCCCGCTTAGTCGTCAAGGACGCCCGGCGGCGTGGCGAGCGTTCGGGGGGACTCTCACCTCAAGCGGTTTCTTGGCGGCGAAGGAGGGGCTGAAGGCCTAGCCAACGATGTCGGATACATCCAACACAGCGATCTTCGCTTGAGGCGCGTCATGGGCGCGAGCCGCCAAGTTATCTGCAATCTTGCGCAGATGTTCGACCACCTCAGCGAAATTCAGGAATTCTCCACTTGTGTTCGTCCAGCCCCTCGCCCTAGGCGCTTGGTCAACGAGCAACAGGATTCCGTGGTTGGCGTCCCGCGCCCGTAGATATCGCCCGCCGAGTTGAACCGCGAGGGCATCCTCAAGTTCGGAACGTGACCAAGTCTCGGCTACTTTGATCTCGATCGGCAGGCTCGCATCTGTTTCCTTACAGCGGAGGCGGATGTCCGGCTCTTTCTCCTCGACGACGTGCGGCTCGCGCTCGACGGAGTAGGCGCGGCCCTGGCGACTCCGGAGTTCTGCCGCCACCCACTTTTGCACCTCCCGCTCGTTCGGCAGGGACTTCACCGTCCCGCCTTGCGCGAAGTCGCCATAGTGCAAGTCGTGTTGAATGTCTGAAATCCGCAGCATCGCGATCGATTGAGTCCTGTTGGGCGCGAGTGACCATCAGCCGGCGGAGAATTCCGAGAGCCGGCGCGAGGGCGCTGCGGTGCGCCAGCAGGTGATCGCGACGCTCGGGCGGATCGAGGATCTTAAGGAAAGCGGGCAGTTGGAGCGCCTGCTGCGCTCGGGGGCGCGGTTTGCCGACAAGGCCATCGTGCTCGATGCGCTCGACCGCGGCGAAGCGACGGTCGTGGCGACCCGGCGCATCGGTCCGGCGCTCGCCTTCGAGCGGGTATGGGACGAGACGGGCTGCCGGCGCGTGATCGAGCGCCTGGCGAGCGCGCGCAAACATGATTTCTCGCTGGAGCGTGCGGCGTTCCTGACCGTGCTGCACCGCCTCTTTTGCGGCGGCTCGGACCGTGCCGCCGACCGCTGGCGCGAGGATTACCGCATTGATGGCGTCGACGGGCTCGAACTGCATCATCTTTATCGCGCCATGGCGTGGCTCGGCGCGGAACTCCCCCAAGAGCAACAGGACGGCGCGACGCCGTTTGCGCCGCGCTGCGTGAAGGACGTCCTGGAGGAGGAACTGTTCGCCTGTCGGCGTGACCTGCTCACCACGCTCTACGAGAGACCCTATCCGTATACTGGCAGAAGTTTCAAGGAGAACTTTTCCCGTTTCTCGAGGAGACGGTCGGGTTCTTGACGGAGTTGCATCGAGCGCTGGTGACGGTTCTGGACATGACGCGGCTTGAGGCTTTCGCGCCTGACTGGGGTGGTTTTCCCGGACGGCCGGCAGCCGAGCGGGCCGCATTGGCGAGGGCCTTCGTGGCCAAGGCGGTTCTCAACTTGCCGACCACGCGGATGTTGATCGAACGCGTCGAGGCCGACACGACGTTGCGGCGCTTGTGCGGTTGGTCGCGTCTGTCCGAGGTTCCCAGCGAGGCGACTTTCTCGCGCGCCTTCGCCGAGTTCGCCGACCGCGCCTTGCCGTCGCGGTTGCATGAAGCCTTGATCCGCAAGACCCACGGGGATCGGCTGGTTGGTCACATCGCGCGCGATTCGACGGCGATCGAAGGCCATGAAAAGCCGCAACGCGCAGAGAAGCCCGAGCCGTCTGCGCTCGAGCAGAAGCCCCGCAAGCGCGGGCGTCCGCGCAAGGGCGAGCGGCCCGCGCCCAAGCCGCCCAGCCGGCTGGAACGCCAGGCCGGCATGACGCTGAGCCAGATGCTCGCCGATCTGCCCCAGCACTGTGACGTCGGCGTCAAACGCAACGCCAAGGGACATCAGGAGACATGGATCGGCTATAAGCTGCATATCGACACCGCGGACGGCGACATTCCCGTCAGTTGCGTTCTCACCTCGGCTTCCGTCCACGACAGTCAGGTCGCCATCCCCCTGGCGACGATGACGGCGGGGCGTCTGGTCAATCTCTACGATCTCATGGACAGCGCCTACGATGCGGCCGAGATCAGGGCGCATAGCCGCGCGCTCGGCCACGTGCCGATCATCGATGTCAACCCGCGCCGCGACGCCTGCCTCAAGAAGGAATTGGCCGAGGAAGACAAGCGTCGAGCGCTCGTCGGCCATCGCGCCGCCGAGGATATCCGCTACAACGAGCGCAGCGGCGTCGAACGGGTCAACGCCAACCTCAAAGACAACCACGGCGGCAGAACCGTCCAGGTGCGTGGCCCCGCGAAGGTGATGTGCCATCTGATGTTCGGCATTCTGGTCATCACCGTTTCTCAGATCATCCGTCTCATCGCATAGCGAGCCGCATCGCGGCGCGAAAACGGGTCCGGAGCCTCCCAAAAAATCGGGAGGTCGACGAAACATGGCCAAAATCCACGCCAAAATGTCCGCGAAGGCAAAAAAACGGCGGAAGCGGCGTTGCAACCGTCAAAAACAACTCAAGCCAACACGTCTCAGCTATGTTCATTCGTGCGCGAGCCGACGCGCTCAGACGTTCTGCAAGCGGCTCGAAGGGAATGGTAAACGCCGATGGCTCTCCCGGGCCGAACTATGATCTGGCCAAGCAATATTCGGCGACTGACACGGACGAATATCGCCTGGCGCCGGCCAAGACCCCTACGGGACCTTGCCCCCCGCCCGCACCCCTCCGAGCAGAAGGTCGCGGCGTTCGAGACGGCGATCGACCCCAACTATCTCAAATATTTGCTGACCGGCGGGACCGGACAGTCCAAGGCCCAGCCCGACTCCCGCATCACGTACCCCGGACACGGCCCGACGTCGCTGCCGCGATGCCGTACGACGCCTACGCCGCGAGCCCGATCCACCGGCTCTTTCAGCTGTGGCAGCAGCAAGACCGCTCGGCGAAGAGGAAAGCCTGCGCGAACGATCTGTTCCCGTGGGTCGAAGTGACCGTCGGGGCCGGCTCGAACGGCGCCGCGCAGCCGAAAAACTTCACCGACGAGTCGACGGGCGAAGGCTCGACGTCAATGAGTTTCTTCAACGTCCAGGCAGGCGACGCCCCCTATCTGAAGTCGCTCGCCGATCAATACACGATGAGCGACAATTATCACCAAGGGATCAATGGCGGCACCGGCGCCAACCACGTCATGCTGGGGACCGGCGACGCGGTCTGGTTCAGCGACGACAAGGGCAATCCCGCGACGCCTCCCGACAATGGTGTCGATCCGGTCAACCCCGGCACGCCGCCGCCCGGCCATTCGAGCGCGCTGTCCGAAATAGAAAATCCAAACCCGCAGCCCAGCACGAATAACGTCTACGTCCAGGATGGTCTACGGCGGCTCCGGAGCCAACGACGGCAGCCCGGCGAACGCGCCGCCCAAAGCGAATTACGGCGGCGGCAGCTACGTCGACTGTGCCGATCCCACTCAGCCAGGCGTCGCCGCGGTCCGGGAATTTCTCGATGCGCGCAAGATTCCCGCGAACTGCGAAGCGGGAAATTACTATCTGGTTAACAACTACAACCCGGGCTATTTCGGCGACGGCTCCGACGCCTACGCCGACCAGAATCCCAACAATACCGTCTTCACCGTTCCGCCGTCGACGCTCCGCGCCATCGGCGACGAACTGTCCAGCAAGAACATCTCCCGGGCCTATTTCGGCGACCAGTTCGATCTGTATCTGGCCGACAAATACGGGAAGAACCCCCGCGGATCAATATTGCAAAATATGCAACTGGGCGCAGTACGCGATCTCAATCATGACCGACCCCAAGGCTCGCGCCGAACATCTGAAGGACGAGCCTCTTGCAAAATTCAATGAGCGCGACGCAATTCGCCTTCATTAGGCGTTGTGAGCGGCCGAGGCTCAGGCCGGCGCGGGCCGAAACTGCGTGACGCGGAGTATTTGATCGACGGCGAGCGCGACGACGCCGAACATGAGGTGGCATTTGACCTTGATCGCGCCGCGCACGCGGACGGCCCGCGCGCCGAATTCGTCCTTCAGTCGGGCGTTCACGCGTTCGGCCATGGTTCGAAAATCAAAGAGCCGGTCGTCGGGGTCGGGTATGTGGATGAGTTTCATGCGCTCGACTTCTTTGGCCCATTCGGCCTTGGCTTCGTGCTGGGCGCGAAAGTTGCGATCGATGATCGGCGCATGGCCGAGCGCCTTGCTGTGGTCATGGATGGCGGCGGCGTCGTAGGCCGCATCCATTAGATCGTAGAGATAGGAGACGCGGGCGCCGGTCATGGTCATCAAGGGAATGGCGACCTGACTGTCGTGGACGGAAGCCGAAGTCAGTACGCAGGAGACCGGGATTTGGCCGCAGGCGACATCCAGATGCAGTTTGTAGCCGATCCAGGTTTCCTTGTAGCCCTTGCTGTTCTTCTTGGAGCCGACATCGCACGCGGAGGGCAGATCGGCGAGCATCTGATCGAGGTTCTGCGTGGTCTGCCGTTCGAGCCGGGTCGGCTCGGGTTTTGGCCGTTGCTCGTCCTTGCGCGGGCGTCCGCGCTTGCGCGTCGGCTGAGCGCCATCGGGCGGCGGCGGATCCTCACTTTTGTCGTTCGGCTCCGTCTTGACCGGCTTCTCGCGCGCCTCGATCTCGGTGGCGTCGCGCGCGATCACGCCGACGATGCGCCCGCCGAGCGAGCGCTCGATCAGCGCCGCGTGCATCTTGGCGGGCAGATCGGACTGCGCAAACTCCGCGAAGGCGCGGGAAAACGTCGCTTCCGACGGCACTTGCGAGCGTCGTTCCCAACCGAGAATGCGTCGCAGCGACTTGTCGACATCGAGGCGCTCGATCAGCGCGGTGGTGGTAGGAACGCCCAGCACCGCCTTGGCGACGAAGGCCCTGGCGAGGGCGCGGCGATCGCCTTGCGGCCGGCCGGGGCCTCGGGGCGGTTCGGGAACGAAGGCCTCGAGGCCGATCACGTCGAGGGTCGTGACGAGCCGCCCGAGCGCTTCGGTCATCGGGTCGATTTCCTCACGAAGCCAAGGAAACAGAGTGCCCTGGATATGGTTCCAGCGGGCTTTCATGGCGTCGAGAGGATCGTTGGTCATGCCTGTTATCGCGAATCAGGGCGATGGAACCAAAACAATATTTCAACATCCGCTAAAGACAAGGCGTAATATTTTATAGCATATCACTTGAAACGCGCCGGACTTGATCTAAATATATTGCCTCTCTACGTTAGGATGTCCGAATAATTTTGCAACTGCCTCGGACACGAAGGATTTTTACACCAGCATCGCCAAAGGCGAACTGCCGGCCGTCTCCTACATCAAGCCGAGCGGCCTGGTGGACGGCAATCCCGGGACGTCGAAGGTCAACCTCTTAGAAGGGTTCGTGAAGAAAGTCGTCGACTTCATCCAAGGCGACGGCAGGCTTTGGGCCGACACGGCGATCTTTGTCACCTTCGACGAAGGCGGCGGCTTCTACGACTTGGGTTATATTCAGACGTTGGATTTCTTCGGCGACGGCACCCGGATTCCGATGATCGTGGTGTCGAAGTACAGCACGGGCGGCCGCATCTCGCACACTTACGCCGACCATGTGTCGACGCTGACATCGAATCCGGATTCACGTATTTCTGGGCGTCGCCTTAGCTTGGTGGGTCGGATGGACGGCGTCGACGTAGACGACCGCCTCGTCCGGACCGAGCGAATTGGGTTCGCCTAGCAGTTTGTCGGACTTGATCTTTTCGTGCCGCGTAAGATGTTGATATCATTTGGTATTGTGTTTAGCCAAAATTTGACAACGCTAATGAAATCAATGGTTTGAAGGTTAAGTCCGACAGGCTGCTAGTCTGGGGTTTCGAGGGTTGGGCCGGCTGCGCAAGCTGCGCAACTTCTGGGCCGGCATAGAATCAGGCATCTCATGTTTGAAGCGCGCCTTTGGTCTGGCGCGCTGCGTCTGGCGCGGGCTCGACCACTTCAGGGCCTACGAAAGCCGGAGAGTTCGAGCGAGGTTTCGATCCGGGCTTAACCGGTCTGGCAAGCGGCTTGACGGAGGGCGAGAGTCAGGTCGGCTTGAGCCGGACGAACAGGGCAAGGTTGTAAGCGACGGCTGAGGACCAGACCATCGCGAGATCATCGGGCTGGTGGCGGAGGATCTTCGCCGGGATGGCGTCAAGGAGACCGGGCGACAGGGTCTGCCGGCCGAGTCGGCCTTGCGCTGCGCGAACGGTTCTTGCCCATGCTGGAGCGACACATCGCCTTCTACGGCGGGGCGCCCCGACAGGCGGCCGCCGACGGCGGTTACGCCAGTCGTCTTAATCTCAGCCAGGCGAAGGCCCTCGGCGTCCACGACATGGCCTTCCACAAGAAAGCCGGCCTGCCGCATCCTGCTGGTCAGCGCGCGTCAGGCGAAAGTCGAAACCGGCAAGGTCGTCCGGCTGGACAGCACGGTCACCGCCGGCTTGATCCTCGACCTGGTGATCGAAGCCGGCAATCCGGCGGATGGCGCTTCTCAAGCAACGTCGCCAGCTGAGCTATGAGGAGCTGGCGTTTCACCTTGAAGACTCCCTTCGCGGGATGGGTCACAAAGTGAGTTCCTCGAGCATTCCCAAACTTCTGGCGGAGCTGAAATATTGTCGCCATTTCAACCGCAAGACCAAGGAAGGGAGCAGCCATGCCGATCGCGACGCCCAGTTCGAATACATCAACGCCAAGGTGAAAGCGTTCCAGGCCGCCGATCAACCCGTGATTTCCGTCGACACGAAGAAGAAAGAGTTGATCGGCGAATTCAAGAATGGCGGCAGCGACTATGGGCCCCAGGGCAAGCCGATCGAGGTCAACACTCACGACTTCGAGGATGCGGAACTGGGCAAGGTCATCCCCTTTGGAGTTTACGACATTGGCGCCAATGAGGGCTATGTCAGTTTGGGGATCAACCATGACACCGGACAGTTCGCCGTCAACGGCGTTCGCCTCTGGTTGGATCGGATGGGCCGCGGACGTTATACCGCGATGACCCGATTGATGATTGCGGCCGATGGAGGGGGTTCGAATGGTTCGCGGCTTCGGCTCTGGAAGGTGGCCCTTCAACAACTCGCCGACGAAACAGGCCTGACCTTACACGTCTGCCATTATCCGCCCGGCACTTCCAAGTGGAACAAGATCGAGCACCGGATGTTCTGCCACATCACCCAGAACTGGCGTGGAACGCCGCTCACAAGCGTTATCGTCGCGATCGAACTGATCGCGAACACCACAACCAAGACCGGCCTGACGATCCGCTGCGAACTCGATGCCAACGCCTATCCAAAAGGCATCAAAGTCTCCGACGAGGAAATGGCGACCCTCAACATAACCCGTGATCCCTTTCATCCCGAATGGAACTACGCTATCGCGCCGAGAAATTCGACCTGATGCGATAGTTTTTGGGCGTCGCCTAAGCCAGCCGGACGCTGGCTGCCGCGCGGACAGCGCTGCGCGCTTCCCGCGACGTCGGGACGCGACCGGCTGAACCTGCACGGCGCGATCGACCTGGAGACCGGCCAAACCCGCATCATGGATGTCGAGACCGTCGATGCGCAAAGCACCATCGCCCTGTTCGAGGCGCTGGAACGGGCCCATTCGACGATGAGCCGCATCCACGTCTTCCTCGACAACGCCCGTTACCACCACGCCAAAGCCGTCCAGGGCTGGCTGCAACAGCCAGGGAGCGCATCGTCCTGCACTTCGTGCCGTCATACTGTCCGCATCTCAACCCGATCGAGCGGCTGTGGAAGGTGATGCACGAGAACGTCACCCACAACAGATGCTACGCCAAATTCCGCGATTTTGCCGAAGCCGTGCTCGGCTTCCTGCGCAAGACCGTACCGCAGCGCTTCGACGAGTTCTCGTCGACTATCACCGATAATTTCCGCGTCATCGACCCGAAGGAATTTCGGATCCTCGCGTGACGCCGCTATAGTCATTTTCTTGGGACCCGGCACATGCCGGCCGCCTACGACAAAACGCTGCGCAACAACTCCGCTTATTGCCTGATGCATATCTCGACGCGATCGGCGCCCGTCGGCCTGCTGGCTGGTCGCATCGCGGTCAGCGGCCTGGTCGCATTCCTGATCGTCACCGCGACCGGCCTGCAAATGTCGCTTCTCGGCGCCCTGCTGACCTTCGCCGGCGAGCCCCTGTTTTCGGTTCACAAGCTGACCACCTCGGCCTGGGGCTTGACCTGGCCTCCAGGATCAACAGCTTGGCGGGCTTTTGATGTGGGTCCCCGCCGGACTGCTCATGACACTCTACTTCCGTCGTCGCGCTCGGCTCCCTCCTGCTCAACCGGATGAATGCGGCTGAGCGGGCATCCCTCGAGTTTAGTCGCCTAAATTCTAGCCAAAGGATATTTGAAATTTCAGGACGGTGGCGCGAGCAGGTGGGTGGGGTATCCGAGGATGGTCGAGACGCGCCGGGTCTGGCGATCGGAATAGATGAAGGCGGGTCCCTCGATGCGATCGTTGCCCTTCCAATCGATGACGAAGGAGGTATCGTCTTCTTCGATGTGGACGGGTTCGGGGTCGCGGTCGCGGGCCAGCCTTGCGGCGCGTTGATCGGACGGGTCGAGCAGCCAGGCGTCGCCGGTTTCGGTAGAGAACAGGACAAGCTGACCAACCGTGACGACGCGCCCATGGCGGTCGGCAGCCCGGCGCTGGATGTAGCGGGCCTCGTCGGCGAGGCGAAAGCTCTTCCCCTCCACCATCTGTTTGCCCGGTCGACGCCGGATCGCCTTTCGATCCCTGCCGGGTATCGAGGGGGCTGCCATGGATTTGTTCACCAAGCTGTTCGGCGACTTCTTGGTCTTCGTCTATCACTGCTTCGACCGGATTGTCATTCACGGCTATCTGACGGCGCTGTCGCGGCCCGAGCTGGTCGTCCACTTCTTCCGTGAGATCGTCGGGGTGGCGGAGGTCAGCAAGGAGGCGCTGAGCCAGCCGACGGCCGATTACCAGAATTGGGTGGAAGCCTACGCGCGCAATCACGCGATCCCGATCGAATGGGCCGAGAAGGGGGTACGCAAGGAGGACTACGTGCGGCCGTGGCTGCGCCGCATGGAGAAGCGCAATGCCTACGGCGCCTACTTCATCTTCAAGAGCATGGAGCAAGGGCCGACCTTCCGCATCAGCCTGCCGAAGCACCCGGCCAAGGACCCGCACCACCGCATCGTCGCGCACCAGCGCAGCCGCTTCACGCATGACTACTTCTATGTCCGCGACGAGGCGCTCGGACCGATGGTTGTGCGGGTGGCTTCCTTCTTCCCCTTCCAGACCACCTACTATCTCAACGGCCACAGCTTCATCGAGCAGGAGCTGAAGCGGGCGGGGATCGGCTTCCGCAAGGATGACAACGCTTTCCTCGCCGTCGACGACGTAGCGGCGCTGCAGGCGTCGGCCGACCGGCTGAGCCCAGAGATCATCCGCCGGCGCCTCGACTACTGGACCCTGATCCTCGGACCGAAGTTCTCAAAGACGGAGCGCGCCAAGCTCAACCTGTCACGCTTCTACGCCATCTCCCAGATCGAGTACTGCCGCAACTTCATCTTCAGGCGCCGCTTTCCCATCCACAAGCTATTCGAGCGCAGCTGCGAACTCGGCCTGTGGCGGCTCAGCGCCGACAAGATCGCCACGATCTTCGGCAAGCGGGTCAGTCGCCGGATGCATGGCAAGCTGGCCACGGTCATCGACCAGATCGAGCACGGCCATCATGTCTTCCGCGCCGACTTCAAGAGCGGCTTCCTCAAACAGTATGAGAAGTTCCGGACCTTTCTGCGCAACGAATTGGTCTCCAACAATCTCACCGACTTCGGCCTGCGCAAGGGGCTCGACCATCTCGATGCCGTGCGGACCACCTTCCAGGTGATCACGGATCGCTTCGCCGGCTTCCAGGCCGAGTGGCTCAACGTGCATGTCGATTTCCCGCTGCTGCAGCGCCTCGCCCATCCGATCACGATCGGCGCGGTGCGTTATCCCGGCCTCAAGATCCACGAGCCGCGCATCATCCGCCTGTTCGAGGTCCTCCTGCATGGCGGTCCTCAGATCGGCGGCTGGACGGCCCGGCAGACACATCAAGCCGTCCTCGACACCTTCGACCGCTCTGAGAAGACCTACCGCCTGAACCAGCTCCGCTACGACTTGCGCAAGCTCAAGGGACACGGCCTGATCGAGCGCGACGGCTCGCGCTACGCCTACCGGCTCTCACCCAAGGGCGTCCAAGTCGCCCTGCTCTTCCTCTTCTTCCACAAGCGCCTGTGCGGCCCCCTCGCCAACAGCCGCTTCCATCACCGGCCGGTCCCGCAATACCGTCCACACAGCCGGCTCGAAGCCGCCTATCACCGCGCCGACACCGCCATCCAACGCGTCGTCGATCTCTTGGCTGCAGCTTGATCGCCCCGGCGCCTCAATGACAATGTTCAACTCGTTTTGTCTATCATCTTTCAGGTAAGAATCTCAAGCTTTCCGTTCCTTTACGCCTGCGTCATTGATCCGGGAGGGTTCATGCGGTCGACATTCGTTTGCGCAACGCTGATCGGGCTTGCCTTGTCGCCATCGCTCGCTCGGGCGCAGCAGCCGGAGCAGCTGGATCTGCAGAAGCTTTCTCAGGACCCGAAACAATGGGTCATGGCGCAGCACGATTGCGCCAACACCCAATTCAGCCCCTCGACCAGATAAAAGCGCGGCGGAATCCTTATGTCTACGCTCGGAGAAGGCGGCGCAGTACGGCGTCCGCGTCGCGGGCTATATGGCTCAGCCGAATGGCGCCGAGCTCATGGAAATCGGCAGGCTCATCGACGTGGGCGGCATTCGACCTTATGTCGATCGCACCTTCCCCGCTCGACGCCGCGCCGGAAGCGGAGCGGCTCCTCGAGGAGAGCCATGTCCGCGGCAAGATCGTCCTCAAAATTGCCCCAAACAAAAAAGTTAAGCGTCAGCCAGCTGTTCTGGGAACAGGTGGCTTTTAACTTCATCGTCGTCGCCGTGCTGATCGCGTTGGGTGCCTTACTGACCTTCAAGGTGATGGGCGAGGAGTACAGCCAATGGACTGTCGTCGGCTTCTTCGCGACGGTGTTCTTCGCGTTTATCGTCTTCCTCCCGGCCGGAACGCTGTTCGCGGCTCGGGCGGAATACGCCAAGGACAAGGTTGAGGTTCGAGACGACGAGAAGACCGGCGCGACGGGTGCGATTTAACTCGATGCGGAGTAAGCTTTGTCGGAGGTGATTTGGGAGGACGAAGCTGATGACGGGCGCGGATTTGAGCGATGAAGCGCTGTTTGCCTTTTTGCGCAGCCATCCTGACGTTCGAAACCGTGTCGCGTCGATAGCCCTGACGGTAGAGAATAGCGAAGGCGATTTGAAGGAGGCGGACGCTGCGGAAGAGCGGTTGGTCGAGGAGACGCGGCGTTTGGGACGCGAAGCGCTGCTGGGCTGGGCGGAGAGGCAGGCGGAGGTGACGGAGAGGGAAATTCGTCAGCAACCTCAGATGCATCGCCAAGGTGAAAAAAGTCCGCTGGCATACGAAATTCGGCGAGATAGAGGTCCAGGAGCCGCAATATCGGTTCAAAGACGAGCGTGTGCGCCCGTTTCTGCGCAGCGCGAAAGTCAGCCCCTCGGGCTGTTCGCGCCCCTTGCAACGCGTCATCGTCGACTTCGCCGCCGATCAACCCTTCGCGCAAGTTCGAAGCAAGCTGCGGGAGCATTACGGCTTCGAGATTGGGGAGAGCACGATCCAGCGGATCACGTTGGCCCATGCCCAGTCGATGTTCGAAGCCGGTCGAGCGGATTTGGAATTTCCGGAAGGTCCAGGCCTCAGTAAGCCGATCGTCGTGGAAACTGACGGCGGCATGGTTCCGATCGTCGAGCCGGGTCGGGATGAGAAAGACAAACGCAAGGGCAAGAACCTGTCGTGGCGAGAGGCGAAGCTTTCGCTGGCGCACGCCCAGGGGAGCCGGACGCCGGTCTACGCCGGCTCGATCGAGGGCGGCGCGGAGGCGGCCGGGCGGCAACTGCTGGCCTGCGCGGTTCGCGCCGGCTTCGGGGCGAACTCGCGGGTCCACGCGGTCGGCGATGGCGCGCCATGGATTGTGGGCCAAGTCGAGGAGCAATTTGGCGATCAAGGCAGCTACCTTCGACGTGCGTGAACTAGCCGCCCGCATCGAGGCGGTGCTGCGGCGCGCCGGCGACTTGCGCGCAAGGCTGAATTCGGCGACCTGGAAATGGATCTGGTCGAGCGAACGGTGCGTTGTGCCGCCCGATTGGTCGAACTCCTGCCGACCGAGTTTCCCGGGCGAGGCTGCTCGAGGACGTCTGGAATGCGAAGTTCGACGTCCGGAGCAACGTGGTCGACGTGCAGATCGGCAATCTGCGTCGCAAGTTCGATCCGACCGGGGAGCGGCAGTACATCGTCTCCGTTCGGGCGATCGGCTTCAAGCTGAGGGACGACGTCTTGTACTCGGCGGCGGCTTCCGCCGCGATCGCCTCGGC
Source organism: uncultured Alphaproteobacteria bacterium (assembly GCA_963768555.1). Lineage (GTDB taxonomy): Bacteria > Pseudomonadota > Alphaproteobacteria > Rhizobiales > Beijerinckiaceae > Roseiarcus. The sequence continues at coordinate 318 of CAVYIZ010000007.1, read as the reverse complement.
CGCGCTTCTCGAGGATCCCTGTCGCGCGGCGCTGTAGCTCAGACAAAACCTCCGGCGCCCGCCTTCATTCGCCCGGAACTCGGCCCGATTGCGCTGAAGGCGTCGCGCTACCCGACAACATCCCAGTACGGCCGGGGGCCGAAGCGATCGACGAGAAAATCGACGAAGGCCCGCACAGTCGGAGAGAGGTGTCGGGAGTGCGGATAAACGGCGCTGATGGTCATGTCCTGCAGAATGAACCTGTCGAGGACAGTCGCCAGCGCCCCCGATTGCAGATCGGCCCCGACAATGAATGTCGGAAGATTGGCGAGGCCCAAT
>CAVYIZ010000006.1:0-24151 GCA_963768555.1 uncultured Alphaproteobacteria bacterium | reverse complement strand
ACTGATCATGCTGTCGAAGGCGGCGGCGCGCGATGACGGGATTGCGGTTATTCCGGCAAAGATGAAGAAGGCGGCGGCTTTGAAGGTCGGAGCAAGCCTATTGGCGCGCAAGCTGATGCGCGAGTTGCGCTCGAAGCCCGGCATGCCCGTCTGGCGGGACGATGACGGTGGTCGTTCGATCAGTCTGATGATTACGCGAGCCGGGCGCGATGCCATCGGCGTGGATGAGGACGAGGAGGGAAAGCAAACGCCTCGTTCTGACAGGAAGACCGCGCCGCGTTCGCCATCGCACCATAACGGCGATGGTTCGAAGAGTTCGGCCTCGACTTCGCCGCCGCTGACCGTCACCTCGCCGCGCGCTGGATCGAAGCAAGCGCTGGTGACGGAGATGCTCAGCGCGAAGGGCGGCGCGCAACTCGCTCCAGGCTCTCATCAAAGCTACGGGCTGGCTGCCGCACACGACCCGCGCCGCGCTGACCGGGCTTCGCAAGCGCGGGTTCTCGATCGAACGGTCACGCGAGGCGGGAGAAGCATCGACGTACTGTATCGCCTCGACGCCTGCTTCGAATTAGGCGTGACCTATGGCTTGGAGTCTTGCACAAACGCAGCCGGCGTCCGCGCCGGCTGAGGCGGTCTCAGGGTCGAACTCGCGCGCATCGGCGCCTCAGTTCGCATTAGCTATGCAATTTGTCTGACCGCGCAGCAAATTCCCTGCGGCTGCGGCGAGGATGGCGCGTGGTGTGGGCTGCCCGTGGAAGCACTGCAAGGTGAAACCATCTGGAGATAGCTGTCGAGATACTTGGTGGCTACGCCGCGATGGCGACGCAGGAAGGTCTTGAGCCGCTCATGGCGGCTGTTGACGGTCTGGATGTGCAATTCGCCCCGGACGCGCTCGCCGGCAGTTTGGTTGAGCGCCTCATGGCTGACGCCCAGCGCGGCGGCGCAGGGCGGATAACTGGTGCAGCCGTCGGTGACCAGCAGACGTCCTGACAAGGACTGGCTGCAAAACCGCTTGAAATGAGCGGCAGACACCACCGGCAACACGGCGCTGACGGTGACGCCGGAGCGGTCGGCGGCCACCAGGACCGGAACCTGCTCATCCGACAATCCCCGTTTGGACGCCTTTCCGCCGCGCTTGCGGGCCTTGTGATCGAGATCTCGTTCGCCTTTACGACTGCTCAAGACAAACGTCTCGTCGGCCTCGACGATGCCGCGCAGTTTGATCGCGCCAGCCGTCACCGCGCGCAGGAAGCGGTGACGCCAGCGAAAAGCAGTGCTGCCGGCCACCCACAGCGCTCGGCCGAGGTCTTCACCGTGTCGCCATCGCTTAACGACGCGGCGAATTCCGTCCAACAATCCTTGCGTCGCAGCCGGGCCAACGGCGTCCCAGTCAGGCCGTTGAAGGTTTTGCCGCAGATCTTGCAAAAATACCGGTTCAGCCCGTTGGAGCGACCTCGGATCACAGCTCCACCCGTCGCACAGTGCGGACAGCTTCGCGCTGCCCCGATCCGCTCCTCCAGCAGGCCGATCACGGCTTCCAGCGACGGCTGACCAGCCAAGAGCCGAACCGTTGCAATCCGCTGCTCCGGGGAGAGATCATCAATCTCAGACAGCCAAGCCAGATATTCTTGATGGTCCATGCGTGCCTCCTGCGTTCACTTTATGTTCTATCACATGGGAGACTGCATAGCTAATGCGAATTGAGCCATGAAGATTGATCAGTTGCGGGCGGCGTGGCGGGAGGCTTTTGCATGCGACCCGCCTCTGGCGTTCTGGAAAGACCTGCTTGCTCGCGCAATCGCGTTTCACGCGCAGCAAAAGGCGCTGGGCGGTTTGCCCTTACCGACCGCGCGACTGCTCCGATCGCTGATCAAGCCCGGCGTCGAGCCGCCCAGGCAGATCAAGGTCGGCTCCGTCATTGTTCGGGAGCATAAAGGCGTCGTGCACGAGGTGCGGGCCGTGCCCGGCGGGTTCTGGTGCAGCGAAGCTAGCTGCCATTCTAGCGGGTGAGGGTCCCGCCAACAGAAGGAGTTCAGGCCACTGTTGTAGTCATATCCAGCGGCAGGAAGGGCGACCGACCTGCCGGAAGCCTGGAAGTAAAAGTCCTCTGGGGCCGGGGAGATACCTGGTCCGATCCTCAGCCATCCCCTCATTTTTTCGAGGGCCAAAATGCAACTGGAGGTTGGCATTTTGATGCGGCGACTTTCGTATGACGAGTTCTGAAGTGCGAGTGCGGGTCTCGCAATCGTCGCGAGAGAGGTCGTGCCACGACAAATGCGGGGCATAGGGCTCCCCATTCGCTCTATGTGAGGGCCGAAAAGCGCCGAAATCAGGCCGTTCTTGAAATGAGGGGATTCCTGAGGGTCGATCCGTCACAGGAGGGCGAGCAAACCGACAGGCCGTAGCGTAAGTGAATTGGGAAGCCCCGAAATACGGGCCCTGCGCGAAACGGATTGCAGGAAACACGGGAGTGCCGAGCTGCTCAGAACCTGGCGAAGGCCCTGTTCGGCATCGGAGAACTGGACCATGACGATGACGAAACTCCCCGGGGTCATAGAGGGCGGCATGTCGGGAAAGAATGGACAGCGAAAGCTCGGAACCACTCGCGGGTCGCCTAGGCGCTCCCGCACAGCGAAGGTATCGCGTATAAGCCGCCAAGCGGCGAAGTCGCGATGTGCCTGCGAGTGGGGCGCATGGGGTCGATTAAGTGAAGACGGATCGGGACAGCATAACCCGAACCCGAGCGAGGACCCCTGGGGCGGAGGACGACCCATCCTCCATGGCGGTGCATTGGCGAGTGGGCGACCCGACACCGTGCGGGGCTATCGCAGGCATGTCGCGATGCACGAAGGACGAAGGCAAACCGAACGGACGTCTGTGTATGTCGGGAGCAGACTTAAACTGACGGACGGATCGGGAAGGCATCGCCCGAAAGCCGGCCTTTCAGCCGTACTGGGGAAAACCCGCCGTACGGAATGATAGGGGGGATCAAGGAAACGTCGGCATCATTCGAAGCCCGGTCCGCGCCTTGATCCCACCCGACTTGGCAGGGAAAAACCTACGACAGCCTGTCGACCATCGCGAAGACGATCACCGGAACGAGCTGGAACGGGCCGCGCTTCTTTGGCCTGCGCTCGAAGAGAGATCGGCAGACCACGGACAACCCGGAGCCCGGCGGCGCGCCGGCTCGTCAGGAGGATAGGGAACGGCTCAAAGGATGTCGGACCTCTCGCAAGCGATCAGGTCGTCGCTCCAGCGTGCGCACCCGGCCCTTGGCGCCCGAGGGCGCGCTATGAAGCAAGTTGATTCCAAACGCCAGCGCTGCGCGATCTACACGCGCAAGTCGACCGCGACTTACGAGACCTGTTATAAGTACACCGATTTCCCTCCCCTCGCGCGGCACCGCCGCGCCGAGAATTGCGATCGGCCTCCTGCGCTTGACCGACTCGGCCCCAGTCATCGTCGCACATGAGTTCGGCTTCTTCGCCGACGAGGGCCTCGACGTCGCGCTGTCGGTCGAGCCCTCCTGGGCGAACGTCGCTGACAAGCTCGCCTACGGCGCGCTCGACGCCGCCGTCATCGTCCCGCCGCTCGCCTTCGCCGTTTCGCTCGGCCTGCGCGGTCCCGCCGAGCCGCTTATCATTCCCTATAACGTGAGCCTCGGCGGTGACACGATCACGCTCGCCAAGGGTGTCGCAGACGAGATTAGGTCGGAGGCGCGCGAAGCCGGCTTTGCCGCCGCCCTGGCCGTATGGCTAAAACGATCTTCGGGAGCCGCGAGGCTCGCGGTCGTGCACGACTATTCGACCCACAATCTGCTGCTGCGCGCGGCCGGCGCGCTTGGCGAGCGCGACTGCGAGATCGTCGTTGCTCCGCCCGCGCGCACGGTCGAAGCGCTGCAGTCGGGCCGGATCGTCGGGTTCTGCGCCGGCGCGCCATGGGGCGACCTGGCCGAGCGCGCCGGGGTCGGATCCACGATCGCGACGTCCGCCGACGTCTGGCGCAATGCGCCCGAAAAAGGGCTTGCTGTGCGCGAACGCTGGAGCGACAAGAACCCGGCAGCGCTCGCGGGTCTCCTGCGCGCGCTCTACCGCGCCGCCCGCTTTTGTGACGCGCCCGCCAACGCCCCCTATGTCGCCTCGCTACTTGCTCGCCGCGCTTGGCTCGCAGTCGACAGCCACGCGATCCTGTCGTCACTGCCGGGCACGCTCGGGCGCAACGAATTGCGCTTCCACGCTTACGCCGCCACCTATCCGTGGCGGTCGCACGCGCTGTGGTTCCTTTCGCAGATGGCGCGCTGGGGCCTGATCGAACAGGGCCTGCCGCTCCAGGCGATCGCGGAGCGCGTCTACCGCCCGGATCTCTATGCCGCCGCTCTCGCGCCCGCCGGCGCTCCGATCCCGGAGGCCGACCGGAAGCGGGAGGGCGAGCACGCGGCGGAGTGGTCGCTTTCGGCCTCGCCCGCGCCGATCCCCATGGGGCCGGACCGCTTCTGCGACGGCGCCGTGTTCGATCCCGAAGCGATCGTCTGATCCGCAACGCGCCCGCCTCTCAGGCGCGCGTTCATTGTGCATTGCACAAGACTTCGGCGCCGCGCGTTCTCGGATTGGGCGCCTGCGAAATGGCGCCTTTCGCTAAAGTATTGATCTTACGACTGCGTCGCCGGCGATGAGGTAGACGATTGCTTTGAGGTTTCGTTTGGAGCGGTAGCCTTTGGCCTTTCGCTTGGCGGCCTGGACGTTGCCGTTGATCGCCTCCAGGACGCCATTGGAAAGGCCGGTGGCGATCGATCTGAGGATGCCTTCCGACTTGGCCGTGATCGTCTTGGCCAGCTTCTTCATCGGCGCGAAGCGCCGATCCCAACTCGGCTTCCGGCCTGCGCGCCACCGCAGCGAGCAGGGCATGGGAGAACTCCCGGCCGATCGCCGCTCCGATCTGCGCCACCTCCTTGGCGGGGCCGAGCCGGTCGAGCCGCGCCATCAGCGACGCATGCCGGGTCGCGGGGACCTCTAATGCCGCGGGCGGAACTGCCGCAGCGCTCCCAGGCACTTTGCGTTCGCCGTCCGCCTCCAGCACCGCCTTGGTCTTCTTCGACGAACAGCGGGACGCCGTCGCTGCGCTCGATGACGTTCCGCCGGATGCTCGACGGCAGCGGCTTGTCGCCGACGACATGGTCGATCATGACGCCGACTTCGCGCTGCGTCAGGCGATTTAAGATGAGGACGGTGACGTGAGACTGTCCGATCCACGGCGGGTCGAACTCCGGCCGGAACGTCACGATCAGCAGCGCCCGAAGGGTCCGAACCCGATCCACCAGCCGGCCGAGCGCTTCAAGGCTCGTCGGGTCGATCCACTGTGCGTCCTCGAAGATCATCAGCACCGGATTGGAGCGTGACAGAGCCTCGATTTGCGCTATGAGCGCCTCCTGCGTTCTTTGCCGGCGCTGTTGCGGGGTCAGCTCAATCGCCGGGTAGCGTCCATCGTTCGGCAGCGACAGCATCTCGGCAAAGAGGGAGACGTCCTGGATCGAGGTCGAAGTGTACGCCAGCAGCGCGTCGAGCTTGTCGAGATTCGCCTGCGGAGTGTCGTCGCGCGCCAGCCTAGCGGCGCGCTCCATCTCGCCGATGATCGGAAAGAGGGCGTCGTCGGTGTGCTGCGGCGAGCAGAAATAGCGCAAGCGCGTGTGCGGCTCACTGGCGAGGCGGTCCAGCAGCGCGGCGGCAAGGCGCGACTTGCCGATCCCGGCCTCCCCGGAAAGCAGAACCACCTGACCTTCGCCGGTGTTCGCGAGGGTCCAACGCCGCAGCAGCAATCCGCATTCCTCCTCCCGCCCGACCAGAGCGGTCAGTCTCGCTGCGTGCAGCGCCTCGAAGTGGTTTACGACCGAGCTCGCCCGCAGCGCCGCCCAGACCCGCACCGGCTCGGCGACGCCCTTGATTTCCCGCGCCCCGAGGTCCTGAAGCTCGAAGAGATTGCCGAGCAGGCGTCGCGTGCCCTCGGCGATGGCGACCATGTTCGGCTCGGCGATTCCTTGCAGCCGCGCAGCGAGGTTCGGCGTCTCGCCGACGACGCCGCGCTCCTGCGCCTCTCCGGACCCCAGAAGATCGCCGACCACCACGAGGCCCGTCGCGACGCCGACCCGCACATGCAAGGGCGCGCCTGCCGCCGTGTTCAGATTCGGCGCGGCGGCGGCGATCGCGAGCGCCGCGCGCACCGCGTTCTCGGCGTCATCCTCGTGAGCCTGCGGATAGCCGAAGTAGGCAAGCACGCCGTCGCCCATGTATTTGGCGACGAAGCCGCCGTTGGACGCGATGAGGCCGGCGCAGCACTTCTGATAGGCTGCGAAGACCTCTCGCATGTCCTCGGGATCGAGCCGCGCGGCAAGCGCGGTCGAGCCGACGAGATCGACGAACATTACGGTTAGATGACGGCGTTCGGCGGCGGCCGATTCCGCGACTTCCGGCCCCGCCGGCCGCGCGACCGCCGATGTCGCGACGCCTGTCCTCGACAGCTCTTCAATCGCAGCCAGTAGCCTGCGGCGATGCCCCACCGAGACGACGCCAAGTTCCCTGAGGTCTTCCGACGTCAGTTTTGAAAGAACCTCCATTTAGTGCCTGCCGCGGCCGGCGGCCGGCCTCGACTGCGGCGACCGTAGGGGCGTCACGTTCTCCGTCGGTTGTTCGCCCTCGGCCGTGATCTCGCGGCAGACGATCTTGCCGTCGAGCGGCAACGCCTGGAGCATGATGTTGAAGCCGCCGCCGTCCTTGTGCGGAAACACAAGCCCGATGTTGAGCCAGAAATCGTCCTGGCCTTCACGCTTGATAACGGAATAGGCGCGGTGCGTCGGTTGGCGCGGTTCTTTGTCCGCCATGGGAACACTCCTGTCGAGCGGTTGCGATGTCCTGCGTGAGCAGGCACCAGGGACGCACGGCCTGGTGCCTGCCAGCGAGGGATCGCGGCTCGGGGGATGGCGGGGACTGGCGTCACTATACGCGCGGTCGGCCGCACGTCCAGCAAGATTGGTTCTCTGGTGGTCGGGGTATGCTGAGCATCTCTCTTGCTCACCAGTCCTCCGCGTCAGTCTCCGCGGTCAAACTGGCTCGTCAATCCTCGTTAATTGAAAGGGAAGCTTTTGGAATCTCGGGCGGCCTTAAGCCGTTGCTCGGCATCGTCTTGCCCCAGCTTGATGATTTCTTGCAGGAACTTAGGCTCAAAGAAAAGCCAGCTCAGGAGTTCGCCCCAACTCTTGCTGTTGTTCCCCAGCAGTCGTCCGAGCAGCGTGAAGGTCGACAAAAACTTCCACCCACTGCCGTAGTGTTTCTCGTAGTACGCTTCCGCCGCATTACCCAGAAGCCCTGGCTCGCGCGGGCCGGCGAAGATGGAGTTGACAAATCGATACGAGTGCCCGTTCTTCTTCTCGATGCGAACGTCGGACCTAGGTTTCTCCAGTTGGCCTGCAAGTTGGTCTACCAATTGGTTTATGGTGTGGAAGGTAAGGATGTCCTCAACCATGTGATCGGCCAGCACGGCGTGCAGAAGCTGCGCGCCAGCATCCTCGATAACAGGTTCCTCGTCGTTGGCCGGGCCAGGCGTTCCTGACGGATAGGTATCCGGTTCGCTAGCCACCAGCGCCAACTGCTCGGCACCGAGCGCGAGGGCGGGCTTAATCGGCGCGTTCAGGCGCACAAGGCCATCCCGGTACCAACCGGCAGGATGCTCCACCTTGATGGGAGGGAACAGCATTGGGATCGCCGCCGACGCGAGCACATGTTCCGGCGCGATCGTGGAAGATACATAGTCGATGGCGCGCTCGTTATCGGGTTCTGGTGCCTGGACGCCCTCCGTTGCTTCCACGAAGACCGTCGTGCGTCCGTTCGGCGCTGTGGCAGCCAGCGCGAGCGCGCGCACCCGCCCCTCTTGGATGTTGCGATGCAGCCGATCCGCCTCAAAAAGTTGTTCGACCGTCGCACGGAGCGGTGCCGTGTCGAACAACGACTTGAGCCTGACGCCGGGGATCGCGAGAAGCTCAGCTAAACTTACGACCCCAGTGCCCAAGGCGGCGGGTAAGATCGGGCTAAGTACGTTCGATAGCTCGATCCGAGCCCACACGTCCACGATCTTTTGGACGGCCTCATCAGCCTCCAAGTCGCTGTACTGCGCCAGCAGCAAGGCATTGATTCCGCCCGCGCTTGACCCGACCATCACGGTCGGTCGTTTACCCTGGCGGTCCAGTTCCGGGATGAGGACGGATAACGCACCCGCCTCATAGGCCCCCGCGCGCCGCCGCACCGGCTATTACCAGTCCAACTGTCTTCTGTTCAGGCATCGAATTGACCTCCTTCTTCAAGGATATAGATGCTTATAGCACCATGGCTTTAAGTGCAAAAGAATGAACTGCCATGACGCCTAGGGCGGTTCTAATTCAGTCGGGCGGCGCGGCCATTTCCCTCACTCCAGTCAAGCGTAAGCGGATCGGCGGCGCGCAGCTCGTCGCGCGTCGTGAAAAAGAATAGGGGAGCGCCGGGGCTGTGTGGGATGCGGAGCTTGCGCAGCGCTTCCATCATCGACTGCATGCGGCGATGGTCGGTCGTGACGGTGAGCACTCGAAATGTTTTCCATCCGAATTGCCGCTCGTGCTGTTTGCCGGCATGCGCGGTGAGATAGGCGCGCATTTTTTCTTCGAAGCTGGTTTGTCGAAAGGAATCCGAGCGCACGACCGGCATAGTGCCGCGGTCGAATATTCCTTTCACTGGCGCGACGAAGGAGGCGATCGGGCCGGCGTATAAGTCGCCGGCCCGTGGCACGATGGCGCAGACTATCGCTGTCGCGAAGGCCGGGACCGCACATGATCGGCGTCGCTCTCGCGCCGTTGCTGCGGCTCGTTGCGCCGGGTAGTCTATCGCCGTCGAAGCCCGAATCCGCCGCTCAGTTTGTTACCTCCATTCACAATGCGATCTCGACCCCCAACAGGTCCAATTTTCGAGTCGGAACATGATCGATGCACCGGATATTTGATGCGACCGTAAATACCTGTCGTGCCTTCTGGCGACAATTAAAACAGAGGCTGCCTTCCGCCAGGAAATAATGCTGCTCGCCATCGCGACCCCAGTGTCATTGATCATAACTCACGCGACCTGGAAACGAGTTGTCTTGCTCGGAATCTTGATATTCGTAATGATTGCGGAGTTATTGAACACGGCAATCGAGAAGTTATGCGATCGATTAACGTTGGCCCAACGATCTGCACATTAGGCGTGTTAAAGATATCGGTTCTGCGCCGTCGGAATGGCGTTGTTGATGGCTGCGGTCGTTTTGGCTTCTAGCGGTCCTCGAAAAAGTGCGGAGCAGTTGACGCGTCCGCAAAAATGGCGGGCGATCCTGTCGCGCGCCTTGGGCGCCGGGTCGGTCGCTCAGTGTGGCCCGGCCGGCGGCTCGCGGCGTCCCTGCCGCTACGTAATTTCCACAATAGCGGTGATTTATATCGTGTTGTTAAATCGGATTCCCGCCAGATGGGCAGCCTCCACGGCTTCGTCTGACGCCTCGGGCCGAGGGCCAGCCTGCCCCCCCCAGACCCCCTCGGCCCGAGTTCTCTTGCTTTCTGCGACAGTTCAAACAACATGGACGGGGATGCCGAACGAAGCGAGCAGGAATCCAAGAGACGCCGCCAAGCAGGCGACAGGCTCCTGGCAGACCTCATCGCCCTTTTCGGTGTCCATCGACCAGTCGAGATCTACGAAACCGCATGTCCACCAATGTCCAGTGGCGCCTAAAACAGAACTGCTCTTAAACTATTCTCACAGACTAATGTGGAACGACCGGCGCATCGTAGCCCTACTGTTCAATTCCGCCAACTGGCTCATATGGTGCTAAGCGAGTCCGCAAACGGCCATGCTGCCGCAGCGCATCGGCACGCTCCCGGATCCGCGACGCCGAGAAACGTTGGATCGCGGCGAGGAGTTGGTTATGACGTTCGTTCACCCTCTCGCATGAGGCGCTAAGGTATTTGCCTGCCAATGCCTCGACGGCACAGAGCAACAAGTTCTTGCTGTCGTGACCACCCTCACGCTCGATCCGGCCAGCGACCAGGGCGGATTTGGTTGAGAAATTAACCGCCGCAGCCCGCCACTATGTCAGGATCTCGGATCACGTGACTGCTTTCGTGCTCATGAACCGCCTGAAAGCCTGGCGGCGACACGCGGACGCGCACCGCTAGCCCCGCCCGGCGCTTCGGCATGAAGGACGTCTCGCAGCAATTGGCGAAGCCTGACCGTGGGAAACAGAGACGCGACGCTTACGTTCTCGAAATAGCGCCTGCCGTCAGAGCCGCGCGAGCCGCAGGCGGCGACGGGCAGACGTATGGCGCGCTGGCGGCTACGCTGGACAATCTCGGCATCCCTACGATGAGCGGGAAGCGATGGACGGCGAGCGCCATCAGCGCGTTGCTCAAGCGGCTATGACCTGTCCCGGGTTCGAGCCGGTCGAGGACGCCCCAACAAGAACAGGGGCATTGTCACGCCGCTCCTGGCTTGCGGCGTTTTCGGTGGCGCGGTAGTCGCACGCGGATGAACAAGATCAGCTACAGCGGGTATCGTTTCTCGCCCGAGATCATTCAGCATGCGCGACGTCGAAGATTTATTGGCGGAGCCGATTGAGCCCAGACGCAAATATTCGGCAAAGATCTTCCGGACGAGGTCGGCCTCGTCCGGCGCGATCTCCAGCTTCTTGCCGACGCTGCGATAGGCAAGAGCAACCGGGCCGCCGACCCAGAGCCCCTTGCGCTTGGAAGCCGCGATCTTGTCGCGCGCTCGCCGATCACCTCCCGCTCGAACTGGGCGAAGGAGCGGAGAACGTTGAGCGTCAGCCGTCCCATGCTGGAGGTGGTGTTGAACGACTGGGTGACCGAGACGAAGGAAACCTCGTGCTCGTCGAACAGCTCGACTACGATCGACCTTGTACACCACGATGATGTCGATTTCTGCGCGCGCGAACCTGGTCGAGCAGGCGTTGAAGTGCAGGGCGGTCCAGGGACGCTCCCGACAGACCGCCGTCGTCGAACCGGTCGCGCACAAGGGTCCAGCCCTCATGCGCCTGGCTCTTGATATAGGCCTCGCAAGCTTCCCTTTGGGCGTCGAGCGAGGTGAAGGTCAAATCGAGATTATGCTCTGTCGACTTGCGCGTGTAGATCGCGCAGCGCTGGCGTTTGGAAGCAACCTGCTTCATAGCGCGCCCTCGGGCGCCAAGGGCCGGGTGCGGACGCTGGAGCGACGACCGGATCGCTTGCGAGAGGTCCGACATACTTTGAACCGTTCCCTATCCTCCTGACGGGCCGGCGCGACGCCGGGCTCCGGGTTGTCCGGGATCTGCCGGTCTCTCTTCGAGCGCAGGCCAAAGAAGCGCGGCCCGTTCCAGCTCGTTCCGGTGATCGTCTTCGCGATGGTCGACAGGCTGTCGTAGGTTTTTCCCTGCCAACAGAACCCGCCGGGCACGGCCCGCACCTCGTGCACGACGCCTTTGTGCTCCCGAACAATGACGGAGCCGACCTTGATCTGCCTGGGCGGCTCGACGCCGGGCTTGATCAGCGATCGGAGCAGTCGCGCGGTCGGCGGGGGCAAACCACCCAGCGCCTTTTGCTGCGCGTGAAACGCGATTGCGTGGGCGAGCAGGTCTTTCGAGAACGCCAGAGGCGGGTCGGATGCAAAAGCCTCTCGCCACGCCGCCCGCAACTGATCGATCTTCATCGCGCCGATGCGCGCGAGTTCGACCTCGAGCGCCTCAGCCGGCGCGGACGCCGGCTGCACTTGAGCGAGACTTCGAGCCATAGTTCACGCCCGATTCGAAGCCGGCGTCGAGGCGATGCAGTACGTCGATGCTTCTCCCGCCTCGCGTGACCGTTCGATCGAGAACCCGCCTCGACTGATCCGGCCTCCGGTCACCAGATCACGATGTCCGCGCGCCTTCGTCTTGAGAACGCAGAAGCCGTTCTCGGCATTGTGGAAGGTGACCCGCTCGACGAGGCCCGCAAGGACTTCCTGGGTCAATGGCTCCGACGCGGGGTTCATGCGATTTGCAGAATTGTTCGTTTTGCCGCTGCGTGCTACCCAAGTGTCAAATTCCGTCCGACATGATCGAAACGAATTTAGATCACTCGGTTTCGGGTCTAAAGCATCGAACTCATTCCGTCGTGGAAAGTTGACGAGCCTACAAGCCGCACATAATGATCTTTCCTGGTGAACGTCCTGGCGGGGGATTAGGCGGCGACGAGGGCAGTGTCAGACCAATTTTTCGGGCCGCCCCTGACTGTGGTAGCTTCAGGGCATGAGCAACCCGTTTCGATATTTCAACAGCTCGCCTGAAGTGATCCGTCTGGTCGTGATGATGTACGTCAGGTACCCGCTGTCGCTGCGCAACGTCGAGGATCTGCTGGCCGAGCGGGGAATTGACATCAGCCATGAGACGATCCGATTTTGGTGGAACCGGTTTGGCCCGATGTTCGCCGCCGAGATCCGAAAGAGGCGAGTAGCGAACATGCGCGGCTTCCCCCAGTGGCGTTGGCATTTGGATGAGGTCTTTGTGAAGATCAACGGCAAGCTCTGCTATCTCTGGCGGGCTGTCGATCACGAAGGCGAGGTATTGGAAACGGTGGTCACGGCGAAGCGGGACAAGGCTGCGGCGCTGAAGTTTCTCAAGCGCATCATGAAGAAATATGGCCGCCCGCGCAGCGTCGTCACCGACGGGCTTTCCTCCTATCCCGCGGCGATGAGCGAGATCGGCAACGTCGATCGCCAGGAGGTTGGGCGTCGGCTCAACAATCGGGCGGAAAACTCGCATCAGCCGTTTCGACGACGAGAGCGCGCCATGCAGCGGTTCCGAAGCGCGAAGACGCTCCAGAAATTCAGCTCAGTTCATGCTCAAGTCCACAACCACTTCAATCAGGAACGTCATCTCGTCACCCGCGAAATTTACAAACAGAGACGCTCGGCCGCGCTCGGCGAGTGGCGCGCGCTCATGGCCTGATAGCCGCTTGGGTTTGGGCAAGCTATGTCACGCGCAGACGAACTGCCGTTGCTCTTCCGTTGCTCTGACAACGCCGTCCCGGGTGCCGCCCGGGCGCCGCCCCGGGGTTCGCCGGATCCGACGGAAGGAGGAAAGACGATCGATCGCATCAACAGGAATAGCCTGGACCTTACACACAGCTCCATTTCGCCGGCCCGGCGCCGATATCTTTTACAAGACTAGGCTGCATTGGCTTAATTCGGCCTTCTGCAGTTTCTTGGAGAGCAGGCCTCGCACAAACTCGTCCCATTTGGCCATGCCAGCGCGCTTCTCCGGCATGTAGTTCCAGCGATCGTAGCTTTTGGAGCTGACGTCTTGAAGTGCGTGATTTTGGATTCGGTCTCGGATTTCCTTCGGGACGCCTGCTTTGCCTGCAAGCGTTTTCCATGTGCGACGCAGATCGCGATTCGTGGCAAAAGGGATGACCCCGCGGCCCCTCTGACGCCAAGTGAAGCTGTAGAGCGTCCGATGGCTGACGGGCTGGGAGGCATCTTTGGCTGACGGGAAGAACCAACCATACTCGTTCGGGGTGATCGATTCGATCAACTCCGCGGCCAGTGATGGCACCGGAACGGCGTGCGGTTGGAGATTCTTGGTCTTCGACCAATCGATGATGTGCTCGGTCGAATCCCATTGGTCGACATTAAGCCGCGCGATCTCCTCAACCCGCTGACCCGTCAACATGATGAGCTGGACGGCGCGCGGGTAAGAGGGATGGACCGGCGTGTCGGGACATTCGAGCCAACGGTACAGACGGACAAATTCGGTCTCATCCAGCCAACGAGTACCCTGGACCTTTGGCTCGGTCGGGATGCCAGTGGCCGGATTGAAGGCGATTTTGAAACCTGCGCGATGACGCGCTCCGGTAATCGTGCTCGGACTTCATGCCCCAACTATAGGCTGCATGAATGTAGCAGCGAACGTGGTCGGCCATCGCGCGCGAACCTCGTTCGTAGATCGGCCGGATCACTTCGACGATCTCCTCCGCTTCGACCTCGCGAGCAAGACGATTGCGACCGAGGGTGTCGGCGACCTTATTCAAGCCTTTCTCGGTCTCCTTCCAAGATGGCTTGTCGGAGGCCTTCAGGGCATTCACGTAGGCCTCGAATAGATCGCCTATCGTGCCGGGACGCATGTCGCCAGCAATCTTGATGCTACGGCCCTTCTGGATGACGTCAGCGAAATCCCGCCTGAAGAGCTCGCGCGCCTGGGCGAGCGATGTGGATGGATAGGCGCCAATCTTCTTCTTGGTCCGACGGCCGTCGCGCCATTGCTGGGCCATCCAGTCGGCGGTCACTCGCGTTGGCATTGGCTTGAGGACAAGGACCAACCGACCTGTGCCTCGGCCCTCGCCATCCACGAGATTCTCCTGCTTACCGGTCAACTCGACTCGCTTGAGCGCCTGCCGGATTAAACCGTCTGTAAGGCTAGCCACCGCGTTTCTCCATCGCCTCTCACAGGGAGCGGTTGAGGAGGAACTGGGATCGGCGAACGGGACTGGTGAGCCGTCTGATCCCCCTAAAACCGCCCCCAGTATGCCACTAACCGCCTCCACTACACAAGACAGAAAATCATTGGGATCCAGCGGTACTTGGCGTGATCAAGCGTGATCATAGCCAAACAAGTGGGGTGGTTGTGGACGAGCACGATCGCCGTCGCCGACAATTCGAGCGCCCTGCGGATCACCTCGCGCGGATAGACCGGCGTGTGATCGACGGTGCCCGCGCCCTGGACCTCGTCGGCGATCAGGCCGTTCTTCTTGTCGAGGAACAGGATGCGGAAGATCTCGCGGTTCTCGAACGCCATCGACGTGCGGCAATAGTCGACGACCTCGCTCCAGGAGCCCATCGGCAGGCGCTTCTTCACCGCGCCCTTGGCGAAACGCTGCGCCGCCGCCTCGACGATCTTGAATTCGACGATCGCGGAGGCGCGCATGCCGTCGACCTCCTCGAGACGCTTCGGGTCCGCCGCAATCGCCTCGGCGAACGAGCCGAACCGCTTGATCAGCTCCTTGGCGAGCGGCTTGACGTCGATGCGCGGAATGGAGCGGAAGAGGATGAGTTCGATAAGCTCGTAGTCGGCGAGCGCCGCGGCGCCCGCTTCGAGAAAGCGCGCCCGCAGGCGCTCGCGATGCCCGTGATAGTGTTTGGCCTCGTCCTCGTCGGCCTGCGACGTCATCGGACCGGCGCGCGATCCGCGCCGGTCGGGGACAGGGTGAAAATCTCGTGGCCGGTTTCGGTCACGGCGACGGTGTGTTCGAACTGCGCCGATAGCGACCGGTCGCGCGTCACCGCCGTCCAGCCGTCCGACAGGATCTTCACCCCGTAGCCGCCGAGGTTGATCATCGGCTCGACGGTGAAGAACATGCCCGGCCGCAGCGGGATGCCCTCGCCCTTGCGCCCGACATGCAGAATGTTCGGCTCGTCGTGGAACAGCCGGCCGAGCCCGTGACCGCAAAAATCGCGCACCACCGAGCAGCGCTCGCTCTCGGCGTAGGTCTGGATGGCGAGGCCGATGTCCCCGGTGGTCGCGCCGGGCTTGATCGCGGCGATGCCGCGCATCATCGCCTCGTAGGTGACGTCGATCAGGCGCTGCGCCCGGCGGGGCGGCTCGCCAGCCGCGAACATGCGGCTCGCGTCGCCGTGCCAGCCCTCGACGATCAAGGTCACGTCGATGTTGAGGATGTCGCCGTCGCGCAGCGGCTTGTCGTCCGGAATGCCGTGGCACACGACATGGTTGATCGAGGTGCAGATCGACTTGCGATAGCCGCGGTAGTTGAGGGGCGCCGGATAGGCGCCATGATCGCGCGCGAATTCGAACACGAACCGATCGAGGCTCGCCGTTGTGACCCCCGGCTTGACGAGGGGGCCGATCAGGTCGAGCGCCTCGGCGACCAGAGCGCCGGCCTTGCGCATGCCCTCGAAATCTTCCGGTCCGTGCAGGCGGATCTGTCCGCTGCGGCGGCCGGCCTTCTCCGCCGCGGGCACGAATATCGTCGATGTCGTCACCAGGGTTCCTTTGCCGCTTGCCGCCCCATCGGATTACATATGCTTTCCAGACCGCCGAAGACAAGGCGCTGGGCGCGCTTTCCACCGGGGCAGGCCGTGCAGCGGCAGGCCCGCAAATTCGAGGGAGATTCCGGCATGAGCGGACCGTCGACCGTCACCGCCGCCGTCCTGGTGATCGGCGACGAAATCCTGTCCGGCCGCACCAAGGACGGCAACATCGGCTATATCGCCGAATATCTCGGAAAAATCGGCGTCGACGTGCGCGAGGCGCGCGTGGTGCCCGACGTCGAGGAGGAGATCGTCGCGGCGCTCGACGCGCTGAGGTCGCGCTACGACTATGTCGTGACGACCGGCGGGATCGGGCCGACGCACGACGACATCACGGCGGACGCCGTCGCGCGCGCCTTCGGCGCGCCGATTGGCGAGGACCCGCGCGTCATCGCGCTCATGATGGAGCGCTATGCGCCGGCCGACCTCACCCCGGCGCGGCGGCGCATGGCGCGCATTCCGGCCGGGGCCGAGCTCGTCGACAATCCGATCTCGAAGGCGCCCGGATTCCGGATCGGCAACGTCTTCGTGCTGGCGGGCGTGCCGCGGTGATGCAGGCGATGCTCGATTTCGCCGTCAAGTCGATGAAGACCGGCGCGACGATGGCGGTCGAGACGATCGAGGCCGGACAGGTCCCCGAGGGACGCTACGGCGACGCGCTCGGGGCGATCGCCAAGGCGCATCCGGCCGTCTCGATCGGCTCCTACCCGTCGTTCAAGGACGGCAAGTTCAACAACCAGATCGTCGTGCGCGGCAAGGATCCCGAGGCGGTCGCGGCGGCGCGGCAGGCGGTCGAGGCGATGCTGGCTGCGATGCGAGGCTGGACTGTAGGCGGCGGGCGCTGACCGCGCCCGACGCGGCCGGCGGCCGCCTCTACAACGGCCGCCAATCGCCAGCATGCCGCAAAAGATGTTGACCGCGCCCCGCTTCCCTCGCGCCGCGCCGCGCGGCTTGCTAAACAGACGGCGCTTTTCTTGATGTAAGGAGCCGCCCGTGACCGCCCGCAGCGAAAAGGCCTTCCCGGTCTCGTGGGACCAGTTCCACCGCGACGCGCGGGCGCTTGCCTGGCGGCTCGCCGCCTCGGGCCCATTCGACGCGCTGGTCGCGATCACCCGCGGCGGCCTCGTGCCGGCGGCGATCGTGGCGCGCGAGCTCGACGTGCGCGTGATCGAGACGGTCTGCATCGTCTCCTACCACGACTACAAGCAGCAGGGGGGCTTGAAGGTTTTGAAAGCCGTCGGCCCGGACTTTTCCAAGCTCGATCAAGGCGCGCGCATCCTCGTCGTCGACGACCTCGTCGACACCGGCGCCACCGCCAAGGTGGTGCGCGAGATGCTGCCGAGGGCGCATTTCGCCACCATCTACGCTAAACCCCTCGGCCGGCCGCTGGTCGACACTTTCATCACCGAAGTGTCGCAGGACACCTGGATCTACTTCCCCTGGGACATGGGCCTCGCCTTCCAGCCGCCGATCGCCAAGGACGGGGCGTGAGTTCGCGAGTTCATTTTCGCCAAGAATCTTGAAAGAAGGTGGGGGCCGGGCGAGAGCTAGCTTAAGCTTAAGCTAGAGTTTCCCCCGGCAAAGCCGGGGGCTTTAGGATGTGAGCCGCTCAAAGCGGCTGAAG
The DNA here is from genome assembly GCA_963768555.1 of uncultured Alphaproteobacteria bacterium. Classification (GTDB taxonomy): domain Bacteria; phylum Pseudomonadota; class Alphaproteobacteria; order Rhizobiales; family Beijerinckiaceae; genus Roseiarcus. The sequence goes on along the minus strand of CAVYIZ010000006.1, from coordinate 6,418 downwards.
ACGCCGCTGACGCGGCTTCAACGGCAGGAGGCGACGGATAGCTCTGTTCCTGCCGAACGGCAAAATCCGAGATTGCCATTTCGCCAAGCGCCGCACGAGATCAAGCTACTCCCTCGGTTGATGGGGCAGATCCTATCTTGCAATTCCGTTTTCCCCTTTCCCGCGGTTTAGAAGTCGCACGGATCGAGAGAAACCGTCCGAAACGTCAAACTGCTACTGCCACCCCGGCATAGCCGGGGGGTCTCCCGCTTACGCTAGAACAACGTGATCTTGCGGCTCGCCGAGATCGATAAGCGACCCAGTCACGCTGATTTTCACGCCCCTCAAATCCCTGCCAGCGCCGCTCCGTCGATTGGTCTCGGCTTTATGGTGACGAAAGTCTGCCCAATGCCCTGCGACATTTCGCGCAACGCGGCGCTTCGGATTGCGGCTATTGTTCCTTGAGGTTTGGCCGGCCGAACGCTAGCACGAACGCGCCAAGCTTAGACAGCGCCGGGCGTCTGCAGGCCCCCGGCGCGGTCGCCGGAATCAAATAGGGCGGCTGGTGGACGCTGCATTGGCTCCAACGCCTCGATCGCCGGTCCAAATTTGTCCCACGCCCCACATTGAGACGAGCAGCGCGCGTCTAAAAAGTAGTCTGAGACAGACCGCCCGGGAAATGGCTGCAGTCCAATAGACTGCGTGTTAAGGACGCAGCCGCTCCCTCCTGTCATACATGAGGGCGCGGAACCGCTCGAATAGGTCTTGAATCATCTCGAAGGTTCGAAGCGCGCAGTCGGCGCTGCCGATATCGCCGCCGTTGCTTTTCATCTCGGCGATCAGCCGCCGTTGTCTGATAATAAGCTCTGCGCCGTCGGTAAGCTTGCGCTCGACCATTCGCAAGCGGTCCTCGGTCGCGCCGAAGCGACGCTCCTCTTCGATCAAAAGACGCTTCAGCGTTTCCTGGCGAGCAGGATTTTTCTCGTACCGAAGTTGATCGGCAAAACATGAGATATTACCATCGCTTTCCCAGCGATCGACCTCTCTCATAGGAACCTCCCTCCCCCAAGACAAACATTAGCGCCTTTGAGCGGAACTTGCGAATTGTTGCGGATGGAGGGCGACAGGGCGGACGCCTCGCCGGCCTGATTATTCTGCGGCGACGTTACCGTGTTCCCGGAGACAACAAAAGGGGGCGCTTAACGTTGATGCTGGAGCCAGCAATCGACGCGGCGCGGCTCAGGGTGCGGCATGGCGGCGCCTGGAGCACGAGCTCGACGTCAGGGTGATCGAGACGGTCGGCATCGTCTCCTACCACGACTACAAGCAGCAGGGGGGCTTGAAGGTTTTGAAAGCGTCGGCCCGGGCTTTTCCAAGCTCGACCAGAGCGCGCGCATCCTCGTCATCGACGACCTCATCGACACCGGCGCCACCGCCAAGGTGGTGCGCGAGATGCTGCCGAAGGCATTCGCCACCGTCTACGCAAAACCCCTCGGCCGGCCGCTAGTCGACACTTTCATCACCGAAGTGTTCCAGGACACCTGGATCTACTTCCCCTGGGACATGGGCCTCGCTTTCAACCGCCGATCGCCAAGGATGGGGCGTGAGCAATGTCGCCGCGGGGCGGAAGCTAATTGGCGAAATCCGCAAGCTGCAACACGCCAGACCCTGATAGGATCAGGCCCTGCTGAACCCGGATCGGCCGCTGACTGTTTCCGGCGGGATATGTCCAATAGGTGAAATAGAGCGACCCAGGGTTGGCCACCGCCCGCTTCTCGATCTCGCGAAACGGTCCGACGTTGATTGCGCCTTTCTGCGCGACAAGATTGATGTCCGTCCCGCCTCCCATCTGGTTTGGAATGGCGTGGCCGCGGTGATAGCTGCTGTCGCCCCCAAGGGGTGACCCCTCATTCTGGTCTTGTCCCGCACATGGCCCGTGGCGCCGGGACTGAGCCCTCACGCCGATACGAGCCGTTCGAATTTCAAGTCAAACAAGTAGCTGAAGCGGTTCAGCTTCACTTCGACGAAGTCCGCGGCGGCGCAGCCGCGTCGGTAATCGGCTGCCCATTGTCGGCAAGATCGATTGATCCATCATGCAGCGCCCTGTGTATCCTCGGGTAGTCGGGCACGCTGACCTCCCTTTTTGGCGGGATGGCCGTCATTGTAGTCAGGGTTCAAATCGCCTGCAAAACATGACACAACCCGCCGACCAGGCGGACGTGGCGAAACTGGTAGACGCAAGGGACTTAAAATCCCTCGCCGAAAGGCATGCGGGTTCGATCCCCGCCGTCCGCACCATCTTGAACTCGCTTACATTTTTCAGGTGCGCTCGATCCCTCGCGTCTAGCTGCTTGCGGCGAAGGCTCGACCAGCGACCGCAAGGGTGACGAAGCGCAATTGCGTCGGATCATGGGCGTTCCCGTCAAAACATGGGTGGCTAAGGGGACTCGAATGTCACATTCGATCCGCTCGTCTACTCTATACAATGCTCAGCTTAGCGGCCGATCGACGTGGGCTCGGAAGCCCGGCCGCTCCGCGAGCCGCGCCAGCCAACGCTCGACATGAGCGTGGCGCCGCCGCTCGATCGGCAGCTTGTACCAGCGGCTGGCGGAAGCGCCCGCCGGGATATCCGCCATGCTGAAGCTGTCGCCGACGAGATAGAAGCCCGCCGCGAGTCGTTCGTCCAGGATCGCGAGCAAGCGCTCCGCCGCCTCGCAGCCCTTCGCCACTGCGGATCCATCGCGCTCTTCCGGCGGCAGGCGTATCAGGTTGACGAAAACGGAAGAGATCGGAGGATTGAGCGAGGTCTGCTGCCAGTCCATCCAGCATTCCGCAGTGAAACGCCCACGCAGCTCCCCAGGGCAGAGCGTGCCCTTTCCGTATTTCGTCGCAAGATAGCGCACGATGACGTTCGATTCCCAGAGGACGAAGCCATCGTCGTCCATGGTCGGCACCAACGCGTTGGGGTTCATCGTCCGATATGCCGGCGAATCGACGACGCCGAACTGCAGGCCGGCATCGACCCGCTCGTAAGCAAGGTCGAGTTCGGCGAGCGCCCAGAGCACCTTCTGGACGTTGACGGAGTTGACCCGCCCCCAAATTCTGATCATTCGGGTCGCCTATCAATTGACTTCGGCTTGGCGCCACACGCCCGGTCGTTGCTCCGGCCGCACAGATATTTTACTTGACCCTTGATGTATCGCGCGAAAGCCCAATCACCCAAGGTCCATTCTGCTTGATCCGTGAGCGGCGTCAAGGCCGAGGCCTTCGGCGAGCTTCGGCGAGGCGCCCCTCCGCGCGACTTGACCACACGGGATCATAACCCAATTCGCCGCGACGGCGGATGGGTCAAGACTTCGCCTGATGACCGCTGCGATAGAACGCCACACAGCATCTTGACGAAGCGGAGGGCGTTGAATCCTTCGACAGACGAGCAGAGACGCACCATCGACAAGGCCTGGCAGCTCTCGGAGTCGATCGTCGAGACGCACTATTTGATGTCGAGGCAGCTCAGTAGCGCAATTCCCCCCTCCCTGCTGGTCAGCGTCATCTGTTGGGACCCTCGTGTTCACCTGCGTCGGCGCGCTCTCCGCATTCAACGCCCCATTCTCATTCTCGCAAGCTTGTCTTGCTCGGGAAATATTAAGCGCGCTGTGAGCGATGAGGCAAGGGATAGCGTGCATAGCCTTGTGGGCCTCATCGACGCGCATCGTGTTGAGCAGGTTCTCGTATTCGTCGATGAAGGCTTGCTGTTTGGCGTGATAGCTGGCGTTGTCGACAAAGACGTGGATGAGGCGCATCGCGGTATGCGTGCCCTCGATCTCGCCCAACAGCTTGATGAACCTCAGCGCGTTGACCTTCTCGACCGCGAGAATCTGCTCCAGATTGATGGCGCCGTGGATGTTGAGCCGCTCACGCCCGGTCGTCTGCTCCACCGCGATCGCGACGTCCCTGCAGCCCAGCACCCGGCCGGCCTCACCTGATCGGGTCGGATGAACCGCATCGACGAAGGCGAAGCGAATTCGGCTTCTCAATAAGTCGCGGTTAGCGGAAAGTATCGCGTGGCCAGGGGAGGCGGCGAGCGGCGCCGCAAGGGCGGGCAGCGATAAGGAAAGCCTTGCGCAAGGCCTGTTGCAGGACTCCCGGACGGGAGGAGGCCAGCGACGCCGCCGCCTGGCGGATCGTCGCGTCGGGATCGGGCCTGGTTGGCATGTTGGCCTTCGCCGCTCGCGCCTCGAGCGTCGCGAATCGCCGGAAGGCGCAGGCGCGCTCGACCTCGTTGTCGTGCATGGTGCGGACGGTAACCGCCAGACCTGCCTCCGCGCCTCCGGCAGCTTCTCGCCAGCCGGGACGCAATCATGCCGTCATCGTTTGCTTGTCTCGCTGGCGGCCGCCGATCTTAATTAAGCGCGCAGGCTTCGCCCGCTGGCGGCCCCGAAAGCCCGTCGCCGACAAGGAGGTCGCCATGGAAGAGACCGTGATCACAGAATATGCGCGGCAATTGATGGAGGCGCACGGCGATCGCGCCATCGCCGAAGCGGCTCAGCGCGCCGTCGCCTGCGAACGGCGAAACGACAAGGAGGGAGCGGAGACTTGGCGGCATGTCGAGTCCGCGCTCAAGGAGATGAGCGGGCCGCGCGCGAGCTGAAGGCCGTCCGGCGCCATAGCCCGTCGAAAGACGACGGCCGACTGGCCGGCTCACGATGCGCATCAAGATCCTGGGCTTCATCATCTCGGGCGTGTGCGCCGCGCTGACCGGCGCGCTGCTCGCGTCGCGCCTCGGCAGCGGCACGACCAGCGCCGCCGATTCCTATCTCTTGACCGCGTTCGCCGCGGTCTTTCTCGGCTCGGCGACTCTGCGCGACGGCGAATTCCACGTGCTGGGGACTTTCATCGGCACGCTCATCATCGTCTTCGGCTTCAATGGCCTCAACATCTTCGGCGCCCCGACCTTTTCGCAATACGTCTTTCAGGGCGCGATTCTGATCATCGCGGTCGGGCTGTCGAGCCTCGGCCGCATGCTGGCGGAAAGCTGAGGAGGAGGGGCGGTTGGCTCAATCGACGATCTGGGACGTCTATGTGATGGAGTTCGCCCGCTCCAAGGACCAGCCATGGGTCGATCTGATCAGCGGAATGTATCGCGAGGGGGTAACGGATCTGCCCTTCTCGTTCATACTGGCGCAACAGGGCGGCCGCAACGTGCTCGTCGACACCGGCTTCATGCAGAACGAGCACAGCTCCGGGTTCTCGCGCAAATTCGGGATCCCGACCTGGATTTCGCCGATCCGCATGCTGGCCGAGATGGGGATCCGCCCCGAGGCGATCAGCGACATCTTCGGTCGCGGTAGGGACGGTGATTACTCACCGCCCCCCGCGCAGATCCCGGCATGCGGCTTTCCCGCACCGGGCTCCTGCCGAAGGTCGGACGTGACCGGGGTTGGGGCCTTCAGTGCCGGCCCGTACTCGATCCGTGCAAGAGCAGCGCCTTTGAGGCATGCGGGTTCCGGTACTGTGCCCGGAGCATGCCGCCCCACCCTCGCTTCCTTCGGCCGCGCCCCTTCCCTCCACGCCCTCCGCCGCCGCTCATCACAGCCTTGTTCGGGCGCTTCATCGGTACTACGAGCGCGTCCAACTCCTCATCCGTTCCCTGACGGATTGCCCACTAGGGTTCCCGCCACGGCCCGGGATCGCCAGCGCGACTGCGGGCCGGATGAGGTCTCCCAGGTTCCGACGGCTTCCTTTCGTGCGTGATGGGGTCTTCGACCACGGCAGAGCGTCAGCGCCTCGCAAAACGGCGCCGCACATGTTGCCTTCGGCTGTGTCAACGGACTCGGCCTCTGCGAGATTAGCACTTTCGCGGCTCAATAGCCCACCCCACACGATTGCTGTGTACGCTTCGCGGCGGTCGTCGCCTTCCGCCCCGCAACACTCGCTACCGAGCGCCCGCTACGGCTTACTCGGGCCGGACTTGCACCGGCTGGACGCCGCCAGCTTCGCCTGGCGCACTGACACACGCGCATTTCGACCACCTCGGCTCGATTGCGGAGTTTCCCGACGCTCACATCTACATCCAGAAGAGCGAGCTCCTCTCCTGGTACGAGGCGATCGCGCTGCCCAAGCGCTTCAGCCACCTCACCGCCATCATCGATCCCGACAATCTTCGCGCCACGCTCGACGCCTCGATCGAGCATCGCGTGACGCTGATCGACGGCGACAAGGACAACGTCCTGCCGGGCATTCACGTGCGGCTCGGCAGCGGCCACACGATCGGCCAGCAATTCGTCCTGATCGACACGGCCGCGGGCCGGCGGGTCATTTCCGGCGATTGCGTCTATTCGCGCCGCCAGTTCACCGGCCATGCCAACGACGGCGTCTACGTGCTGCTCAATAACGCCGTCGGCAGCGTCTGGGAGCAGCTCAAGACCATCTACAGGATGAA
>CAVYIZ010000005.1:0-79419 GCA_963768555.1 uncultured Alphaproteobacteria bacterium | reverse complement strand
GTGCTCAGCCAATTTCCTTCTGTCAGCCAAATTGAAGTCGCTGTTTTCGCAGTCCGGCGACAACAATCACACCGGCGACCACCGCTTCCCGATGAACGAAGGCGCGGCGGATGCGCCTTTCATCGCGACGCGTCGTCTGTCAGGTGAGCGAACCGCCGCGGCGAAAGCCCAGGCGCGCGCCTGCGGAGCGACGCTCAACGACTTTGCGCTGACGGCTCTCTACCGCAGTCTGTTTCGCACGCTGGCTTTGAAACCGGGCGACCAACTGACGATCCCACTCATGGTCGACATGAGCCGATACCTCGGCGAGCGCGACGCCTACCCGCCGTTGACCAATCTCAGCTCAATGGTGGCGTCGCAGCTCGATTATCGACCCGAACGAGACGTTCGACGGCGCGCTTGGCCGCGTGAAGGCGGTCATGGACGGCAAGAACAAGCTCAACCTCGGCCTGAACGCCTTCGCCAAGCTCGATTTCCTTTTCCGTATTTTCGGCGACCGGAGCGCCCATGGCGTTCTGCGCAAGCAAATGAGGCAGCCGCTCATCTGCATGACCAATATCGGCGTCCTCGACGAGGCGGGACTGGAGCTTGCGGACTTGCGGCCGAGCGACGGGTTCATGTGCGGGTCGATCAAATACAAGCCCTATTTCCAGCTCGCGATGAGCACCTACCGCGGCGAACTAACGTAGGAGCTTTCCAACCTATATGGCGACCCCGAAAACCGCGTCCGCGTGGACGCCTTCCTCGAAGAGGTCGAGACGCAACTTTCGATCGCCGCAAGGTCCGCCGCGCTGGCTGGGCAACGCGGCTGATGTAGTTCGGGGCGGCAATGTCCTCGTTAGGATCCGAAGGTCCAATTCAATTACCAGCATCTTTTCACGAGGATAGGGCCCAAAACGTTAAAGCGTTTAACGCTCTGGCCGGAACAGAGTGTCTACAGATGTCGCCAGTGAAGGCGCGCTCTCCGCCCTTCCCGACGTTCGGCCGGAGCCTCGATCAATGCTGCTCTGGGCGGGCACCCTCCGATCAATCGCCATGACGAACGGGAACGATGCATCCGATTGCGGTCGCCGGCGAAACGCGAAGGTTGCGCCAGGAGCGACCGTTGCCCAAAATCAAGCTACGAACGCGTCCATTCGACCCAAAAAAGAGGTTCCGCCTCGGTCTGAAGGTCCCAAGTTGACCTCGCTCGGACATTACGCGCTCGCGACCCGGTCGCGTCGCCATCCGTCTTCACGCCTTTACGATTTTTGGCGGCGACCACGTGCCATCGATGATCGAAGGAGATGTCGGCTTCGGCCAGTACATGCGACATCGGATGAGGGGGCCTTTGGGCGCTGGCAGCCAATTGGGTTGCTTGTCCTTGCCCGGCGACTCGTTCTGGAAATACAGCGTGAGCGAGCCGTCGCCATTGAGCTTCGGATTGTCGCGCAGCTCACCGTGAACTTGTTCAACGGGTTGGGGACGAACCACCACCCCTGGTCCATCTCATACATCGTGATCGACCAGAAGCCGTCGACTGGCGGAGTCTCGCCTTTCGGGAACGTCAAGGTGTACTTGTTGCCCCCGTTGAGAGGCTTCCCGCAGCGTCGACCTTGGTATTCGGGTATACCGCGTCTTCCTGCAGGTTGGCCGGCCAGCCGAATGCCGCGACCACGCCCGCCCCATATAATCGGTGCCGTAGCGCCCAGGCCGCCGGCTATGTGCCAGCCGTTGACCAGCTTGCCTGGTTCTCTTGTTCGCCTCGATGCGTTCGCGGGCGATCTGGGGGATGTCCTTCAAGGCGGCCTGGATGGCTGGGTCGAGCCGGGATGTCGAAAGGCTTGCCGGCACGATGCCGATCTTGGCCATCCGGGCCAACATCGGGGCGTCTTCGGGCGCCGGAGGGGCGTCTTCGCCATCAGCTTGGCCATCATGCTGAAATAGCCCGAAATGCCCATCTCAGGATGACCTGCTGGGGCTTGTCCGTCATGCTGAATCCGGGGTTGGGGTTCACCGGCGGCGTCTTGAACGTGAATGGCTTGCCGTAAGCGCTCAGCGACACGAGCCTGTACCGCGCCTGCAGGCCATTGACGACCTTGTAGTCCGCCTTCTGCCGTCAGCGTACGTGCGCCCGAGGATGACCGTGTAGCGCGTGGGCACTTGATCTGCTTCATGCCGGCCGGACTGTTCCGGTCCAGCCGGGCCCGTTATCAGGAATTGCCGACCTGCTCCGCTCGTGCGGCTGCCGGCGTATCGAAGTCCGTCATCCATAGGCTGTCATCGGGAATAGGTAAAACCGATGTCCCATGTCCGGATGGCTGAAAACGACCGGCTCCTCGCCAACGTCCACCCAGGCCACCGAATAAAGCGTGTCCGCATTGGGCGCCGAAACGCCGCGATAATTGGCGGGCGAGTAACGCTGGACGTTGACGAATTGCCAATCGGCGCTCGAATCCCTTCCGCCTGCGGCACGTTGCTCATCTGCACGCGGGTCACTTCGGTCGTGATCAGCGAATAGCCGTAGATGTAGGCATCGATCGCTGTCTGGAGCGCATCGTCGGCCGCCCAAGCGGACTGGCTGAAAATCGGCAGAACTGAGATTGCGAGCGGCGTCGCTCCGAGAAGCGCGCCAATTTGCCGCCTCGTGTACGAACCACGCATAAATGCATCCTCCCGTGTAGGCTCAGATTTTGACCGTCCAGGTCGTGCGGTGTCACATCGAGCCGCATGGCCTATTGCGTCGGCAGTAGCGTCGGTGAGGCTTTCTTCATCACCGGCGGTGGGTTCCACTTCCCGGTCAGAGCATCGCTCTTCGGCGCATAGAGCCGCATCGTGAGGTTGAACGCCCCCTTCGGCGCCGGCAGCCAGTTCGCCTCTTTGTCGGCGCCGGGGCTGGCATTCTGGAAGTAGAGGTCGAGCGAGCCGTCGGGGTTATATTTGAACGGCATCCAACTGCTGACGGCGAACCGGTTGAGGCTGTTCGCAACCTGAAAGCCCTCATCGTCATACAGCGTGACCGACCAAAAAGCATCCACCGGCGGCATGGCGTCCTTGTCGAAATGGAGAATATAGGCATTCGCAGCCATCCAGCGGCTTGCCCGTGTCGTCGGCAAGGTTGAGCGGATAGATCGCGTCCTCGGGCAGGTTCGCGCCGAGGCCGACCTGGGCGATTATCGCGCGCTTCAGGTAATAGTTGCCGTAGACGCCCATCGTGTCGGTGTTCATCGACCAGCCGTTCGCGACGCGGGCGAGGTTGGGATCTTCCACGCCATCAGCTTCAAGGCGTCCTCGGGCGCGGTTGCGAGCCCGGCCTTGACCGCCGGATCGACCTTGTCGATATCGAAGCTCTTGCCTCGCTCGATCCCGATCCGCTGCATCTGGGCGAGGATCGGTTGATCGGTGACGTGGGGCGGCTGGAGCTTCAGGATTTCGGCCGCGTAGGCGAAGTACTTGCCGGCCGGCATCGTATCGACCTGATCTTCGGCGGCGTCTTCATGTCGACTGAGGGATCGACAGTGCCGACCATCGGCTGGGCGGCCTTGCCCCAGCGCGAGACCGGCGTGATCTTGAAGCCGGCCTGAATCTTATGCACTGCCTCATAGTCAGCCGGCCCATCGGTCTTGGTGCGGCCGATGATCCAGACATACGGCGTGGGCGCGTCGATGCGAGCCACATCTGCCGGCAAGGAGCCGCTCCAGCCCGGCGGGATCACGGCAAAATTGCCGGCTTGGGTCCCGGTGGTGCGCCAGCCCGGCGAGGCAAACACGTCGGTCCACATGTCGAGCATCGGCAGCAGATAATAGCGCCCTTGGGTATCGGGCACGGAGACGATCATTGGCTCCTTCGTCAGATCGAGCCACGCGCTGGAATACAGCGTGTCGAAGTTCGGCCGGACCACGACCTTCAGGTCCGCCGGTGGGAACGCGGCAAGGCTGGCGAAGGTGTTCACCGGCCCCCTTAACACCCTCGACCTTGGCGACGTTGGTCAGCTGCTTTCGCGTAACGTCCATTGTGACGAGGGGGTAGAAATAGGTGTAAGCCGCCACGCCGATGGCGTGGGCATCCTGTTCGCTGATCGTCTCGGCCGCGCGCGCCGCGGCAGGCGCCCCCAGACGAGCGCTGCGCCGAGCAGCCCGGCAATCACGAACCGAGCGATCAACAGTCACTGTGCCGTTCATGTGTGCATTCTCCGCCGGGCCGACTTTAGCGAGCCCGTGATCGTGTAGGTCCAAAGTGATGGAACCGGAAGTGGGTGTCCCTGCTTCGGAGGAAGCGCTCAAATCAGCCTGCTGAAGAAGCGGGGGTGCGCTTCCGAACCGGAACAGCCTGCTTCCCTAGCACTGCTTCGTCGAACGACGGGAGTGGCTGGATCAGCTTTGCAAGTTTCTCGCCGGCCTGCTGCGTCGTCACGACTGAGGCGCGGTCGAGTTTGATGATCTCGGCCTTGTCCGGGTCGGGCTTTGCACACGTCCTCGCCGACCAGACGACCGCGGTCATCGTATGGCCAGAACATTCTATATTGATTGCCTAAAGAGATACATCGCGTTCTCGTCAGCTTTGAGACCCTTGGCTTTGAGGACACGATCCAGCACTCGCCTTGAGAGGAAGGCCGGCATGTATGACAGCGCCTTGTTCAAGGTCAGCGATCTTCCCCAAACCTGCTGATACACGGTGGCCGTACTTGCGATGAAGTTATCTGCGACCGCGATCTGTTCGTTCTCGGCATAGAAGGTGGTTTGATTTGTCTCCGACCACATGCGGTACAAGCTCTTCACCGCATCTTGCCCCTCCAGTCTGGCGTTGATGCCAGCGGCTTGGAAGTGGTAAACGGGTTTCGGAGCCAATCATATCGGCCGCAAATATCTCTTCGTAACGCCCCGCAATCTCTAGGAAGCGGTGACGATGATAGGCCTGAAGCAGAAACCGATGTCTTGGGTTTTCTGTCACTTCCAGCAGCCGGTCGATCGCCACGTTCGTTTTGGCGACATCCAGCTTTGACGTGTCGATCTGCGACACAGGTAGTTATCTCCCTCCCTATCTTCCGGCATCCTCGGCAGTTGCGCACTGGTCACAATCCAATGCAGCAATGCCTACCCGTGCCGTTTTCGTATCGTCGCGCCGCGGCTTCCTGCTTGCTTTAACGCTTGAGCGCGCCCCGTGGCGACGGTCATCGTTGCGATCCGAGTCAGCAATGCGAAGGCGAACCGACGGCGACCGCGCAGGCAGATGGCCCGCACTCAACCTAACACCTGGAGCCTCCGGCGCACAAGGCTGTCGCCCGCCTAACTGGCCAAGTCTTCACCCAGGTGCTGGGCGGAAATACGGCAACAGCCTTGCCCCTACATTCAATGTTCCGCTGTCCACCCATCGCGACGTTCTGTTGGGGCTTCGGTCGATGCCTGCTTCGAGCAGTTCGTGCATTCCCTGACGACGCCTGTAGGGGCGCTTTCCGCCCGTTGCGGAAATTTAAACTGGCCCACTACCCGACGCGGGCGACGAAATCGACCCTGACGCCGAATGAGGGGACCCACGCCGCCGGTCGGGCCCCAAGCCGCCCGGCTCGAACCGGATTTTCGCCCGGCCGGTCCGATCCCCTCGCCAGCGGCCCTTCGGGGCGGACGATCACGTCCGTCATCAAGTCGCCGACCAGGAGGACTGCGGGGCTCGGCGGCCGTCATCGCGGACGGCCTTCGCTTTCCGGTCGGCGGATTGCGGCATTAGGTCGACAGAAACCGAAAGTCTTGTATCTTTTCCGTTCCGGTCCCGCTTGGCGCAAAGTGGATCGAATCGAAGGCCGCGACATGATCGATTTCTGGGTTTCGATCGGCAGCACCTATTCGTACTGTCGGTTATGAGGCTGAAGGCGGTCGAAGAGGCGAGCGGCGTCTCCTTCCGCTGGCGGCCGTTCTCCGTCCGGGCGATCATGGTCGAGCAGGAGAACATCCCGTTCGACGGCAAGCCGGTCAAGATGGCCTATATGTGGCGGGACCTCGAGCGCCGCGCCCGCAAATATGGGTTCGAGCCGCGGCTGCCGGCGCCCTATCCGCTGGCGGAATTCGACCTCGCCAACAAGATCGCCGTCGTCGGCGAAACCGAGGGCTGGTGCGCCGACTACGTCCGCGCCGCCTATCGGCAGTGGTTCCATTCCGGGCATGAGCCCGGGTCGGAGCCGGGCGTCTCCGAGGCCTTGCGCGAGCTCGGCCGCGACCCGGCCCGCGTCCTCGCGTCGGCCCGGACCGGACGGATCGAAGAGCGCTACAAGCGCGACACCGAGGAAGCCAAGGCGCTCGGCGTGTTCGGCTCGCCGACCTTTGTGGTCGACGGCGAGGTTTTTTGGGGCGACGACCGCCTCGAGGACGCGATCGACTGGTTCAAGGGGAAAAGCGCGGACGCGGCCGGGGACCGGCAGGCTTAGCGAAGCGGCGCTTTGCACCCTCCACCCCTCGAAGGGTGGTGGAGGGTGACCTGACACATCTAGGCCCGCAAGGGCTTGAACGGATTGGTGAATTCGGACGATGGGAACAAAACGAGAACTTTTTCTTGGAAAAAGCCGGACCTTGTGGCATTGTCCTTTCAGTGCGCCGAGATTGCGGCGCCGGAGACCCATGCATGACCGACGAACCCTCTTCCCTCTCCCAGCGCCCCGAGGCGCAGGCCAAGGCGAAGGCGCGCCGGGCGAAGCGCATCGAGCGCCGGGAGGCCTTCTTGGACCTCATCGCCTTCGGCTATTCCCACCGGCAGATCGCGACCGCGATGAGGGTCAGCCTCGCCACGGTCCGGCGCGAAGTCGACAAGGTGCTCGCCGAACGGCCGCTCCAGGCGCCCGAGCGCCACGCCTCCCTGCAGGTCGCGCGCCTTTCGAGGGCGCTTTGCCACGCCGACTTCCCCCGGTCCGAGCCCGGGGGTCGCGCACGGCGACATCCGCGCTTTCGCGCCTTACATGAAACTCGTCGCGGCGCTCGACCGCTATTACGACCTCGACGGCCGTTTGGGCCTGCCCCGCGCCGGGCAAACCGGAAACGCGCTCATCGCGCCGCCGCCTCTGGCCCTGACCCACGCCGCGGAGCCAGTCGTCCCGCCGCTCCCGTCGGAAGTTGCACAATCTGGCGCTCAAGACGTTGAAATCGCTGGCGCGCCTGTCGACATTGCACGTTCGGCCGGATGTGACGGAGACCCGCCTCTCGCCCCAACCCATGCGGCCGAGCCTGCCCTCCCGCCGCTCCCGTCGGAATCGCACAATCTGGCGCCCAAGACGTTGAAATCGCTTGCGCGCCTATCGACATTGCACGGTCGGTCGGATCAGATGGAGATCCGCCTCTCGCCCTCGCCGACGCCGAGCCCGCTCTTCCGCCGCTCCCGTCGGAAGTTGCACAATTCGGCGCCCAAGACGTTGAAATCGCTCGCGCGCCTATCGACATTGCACGGTCGGTCGGATCAGATGGAGATCCGCCTACTCTCGCCCACGCCGAGCCCGCTCTTCCGCCGCTCCCGTCGAAAGTTGCACGATTTGGCGCCCAAGACGTTGAAATCGCAGGCGCGCCTATCGACATTGCACGCTCGCTCGGATGAGCCGGAGGCCCGGCGCCGCCGCATCATCGCGGGCCGCGAAGCGGCGCGGCGTTCAAGGCGAACGCAGTGCGCCCGCCGTTCGTCTCGATTGGTTCCCCTTCCCCTCTACGCTCGGGGTCGCAATGACGATGGCCTTGGGGGCGCCGGCTTGGCGTTGCGGGGGTGCGCGCCACGCAGCATGAGGGAAGCGCTCATATCCTCGCCAGCTCCGCCGCCGCCTGCGCAGCGAGGATGGCGTTGTTCTTGATGAGGGCGATGTTGGCCTCGAGGCTCCTGCCGCCGGTGAGCTCGACGACCCGCTTGAGGAGGAACGGCGTCGCCTCCTTCTTGCCCACCCCTTGTTCCTTCGCCTCCGCCACCGCGACCGCGATGCGCTCCTCGATCATCGCCTCCTCGAGCGCCTGATCCTCGGGGACGGGGTTCGCGATCAAGAGGCCGCCGGGGCCGATGTCGCGCTGGAGGCGGATCATGCGGGCGAGGTCGCGCAGGCCGTCGCAGCGGTGCTCGAGCCTGAAGCCCGACGAACGGGCGTAGAAGGCGGGGAACTCGTCGCAGCGGTAGCCGACGATCGCCACCCCCTGGGTCTCCAGGAACTCGAGCGTCTTCTCGATGTCGAGGATCGATTTCGCTCCGGCGCACACCACGGCGACGCGGGTGCGCGACAGCTCGACCAGGTCGGCCGAGATGTCGAAGGTCTCCTCTGCGCCGCGGTGGACGCCGCCGATGCCGCCGGTGGCGAAGATCTCGATGCCCGCGAGCTCGGCCACGAACATCGTGGCGGCGACCGTCGTCCCGGCCGAGCCGCGCCGGGCGACGATAGGCGCGAGGTCGCGCCGCGAGGCCTTGACGACGCCGCCGGACAATTGGCCCAGCCTTTCGATCTCCTTTCGCTCGAGGCCGACCCGGAAGCGACCGTCGACCACCGCAATCGTCGCCGGCGTCGCGCCGAACGAGCGCACGGCGTCCTCGACCGCGTGCGCCGTCTCGACATTGCGCGGGTAGGGCATGCCGTGTGTGATGATGGTCGATTCGAGCGCGACGATCGGCTTTCTCTGCGCCCGCGCCTCGGCGACCTCGGGCGAGAAGTCCATAAGATCGGCGGCGCTCATCTCACCAAAACTCCAGGGGGCCGCGATCGGCTCATGTGAGCCGATTATCGGAAATCGCCGGCGCTGGATCAATGGCGGTGGGCGGCCCGATCCCCAACAAATACCCCCTTGATCCTGATCGATTTTCGTCTCGGCGGTTCGAGCGTCAGTATCGCGTGTTGCCGGTCACCTTGTCATGTTCGGGTTCGCGCATGGCGAGTCTCGGGCAATCATGCACCGCGCAGTGCTGGTCGTGATCCCCGACCGTCGTCGCCCCCAAGACGCGCCGATCATGTCGTTTTGCCGAACGGGCGGTTCGGCTCATCCGGCCGGCCCGCATGCCAGCGCGCGGATTGTCTGACGCGCGGTGACGATCGTCGCCAGCGTATGCCGGCCCCCGCCCAGGCGGATGATCAATCGCCGTGCGTGGCTGACCACGCGTCCCGGCAGGCCGATCAGCCGGAAACGCAGCGCCTTCATCCGCTTCGTCGCCCAATCCTCGCCCAGCACCAGCCGCTTCATCGCGGTGTTCAGGTTGTGCGCCAGGATCATCAAGGCCCACCACGCGGCGTTGGCACCGAACAGCCCGGACGGCAGTTGCCCGCCGGCGAGGTCGCTCTTCATCACCGAATGGACTTCCTCGCTCTTGCCGCACCGCTCACGCAGCCACCAAATCACCCTGTCGCCTGCGTCTTTGCGGTTGGTCACCATGCCGAACAGCTTGTAGGTGCCCTTGGCGCCGAACTCCTGCGTCGGGAACGGCAGTTGCTGCGCATCGCCCAGCGCCAGTTGGCGCAGCGGCTCGCGGATCGCCAGGAACCGGTAGTCCGCCCGCTTGCGGCTGTGCCCGGCCCAGTTCGGCACGAAGCAGACCTCGGCCCATTCCTGATCGGTCTGCTGCGGCTTGCCGTCCACCATGCGGATCAGCGGTTGCCACTCGCTCTCCGCTGTCGCCATCACCGCCCTGCGGAACGCCTCGGTCACGTCGGCGCCGATCGCGAAGTCGATCACCCCGAAGCGCGGGTCCTTCCCCTCGCCACAGTACAGCAGCAGTCCTCCTGGTAGCCCGCGGTGTCCGAACGCAGCGACACCTTCGTCACGCTCGCCGGCAGGTGCCGCAGCCAGTCCTGCAGCACCCGCAACTGCTCGTGCCCGGCGGGGACATTCCCGTCGCGGAACTCCGAATACAGCATCACACCCTGTTCCGCCCACCAGCAGTTCAGCGGCTGATAGGCTTTGAACCCCTTGTAGCAATGCAGCGCGTCGCGCTTGTGCGTCTCGATCAGCGTCGCATCCATGTCCAGCGTCGCCGACTGTCGCCGGCTGATGCGTCTGCATGAAGCCCAGCAGCGCCTGGTTGACCCGCCACACCCCCTGCAATGCCTCCGTCACCGCCGGAATGAACGCCGTACCGGCAACCGCCTTCGGCGCCGCCGGATCGTGGAAACGCTCCAGCCAGCCCGACAGCGCCGACGGCGACGGCACCGTCCGCTCGCGCTCGCGCCGCCAACGCCGCTTCAGCGATCGCCGCTCGGCGCGCGACAGCAAATCCCGCTCGATCGCTTGCAGGATCGCCGCAAACCCGCTGTCCCGCTCCAGCCGCTCCAGGTCTTCGACGCAGTCGCCACCGGCCAGGTTCAGGAAAACCACCGCCAGCACCATCTGGATGTCCAGCCATCCCTGGCGGCCGGCGACCTGCACGTGCCGGCGGATCGCCGCCGCCAGCCCGCTGGCTTGAACCAGGTCCAGATACAGCGGCAGACCCGCCAGCGAGGTCAGGCCATGCCTGACGCTCGGCCTCATACTGGAAACCCAGCACGCCCTGTGCCAGCATCGCGCACCCCGTTGGTGATGGTTCTCGATTCGCAAACCAAGACTATCTCCCTGATTTTTCAGGGCCAACGGGGAACTCAGATTTTTTTGGCGCCGAATTCAGGGCGGTGCCTGCGTTAGCCGCCCCGAACGACGCCTTGCGGGCGGCGTTGCAAGCAATTTGAAGTGGAAGCGACGATTGGGCTACCTTGGCGGGGCGATCCAACTGGGGCAGGAGTTGCGGCGGCGGGGCGTAAGGAATTTGGGATCGACGCGATGGACGAGAAGCCCGAGGTTCCTCAGGCGACCAATCTCGATCTAGCCGCCGCCATTCAGCGCGCCCGGCTCGAGAGCGGCAAGGGCGCCCCAGCCAAGGGTCTGGGAACCGACGCGAAGGAGGAGAAGCCCGAGATTCCTCAGGCGCCGAAGCCCGATCTCGCCGCCGCGATAAGGCGCGCGCGGGTCGAGAACGCCGAGCGCGCGCAGGCGGTCGCGGAGCTGCGCGAAATCGAGATGGGGCGCCTCGCGCTGCTCGAGAGCGAGCTCAAACCCGTCGTGCGGCAGGCGCCGCCGGGCGTCGACTTGTTCGATCTGACGCTCTCCCCGGGCGAAAGGCCGCGCCTCTTTCTCGACATGGTCGCCTTCGTCGAGATGGGGCGCGACCGGCGAACCTACCGTTTCTTCCAGGACACGCTGCACGGTCGTGTGTTGATCGCCGAGAGCCAGCAGATCGAGCGGATCGTCGCCGCCGTCACCAATTATGTCGCGCGGCGACTCGTCGAGCGGGAGCGCGCGCTCGCCGCCGAGAGCGGCGAGGAGCGGGCGGCCGCCGCCGAGAGCGGCGTTGACAGCGGGCAGCCCGCAGTCTGGCCGACGCGGCAAGTCGAGCCGGCCGCGGAGTGGGTTTCTCGGAGGCCGGAGCCGCCTGAAGCCAAAGCCCAGTCGCAGGCGATCGCCGCGGCCTTCCGCGAGCCGCCCCCGTCCGCAAAGACGTTTGGCCAGCGCATGGGGGACGTCTTCGCCTTCCTCCTCATGACGCTTGGCTCGATGTCCCTCATCTGCTTGCTGGCGCTCGGCGGCTACTTCGCCTGGACGCTGCGGCTGCGCGCGCTCTGGGCGCACTGGATCGGCCTGCCGCCGTTTTGAAGGAGGGAAAGGGAGAGGAGCTCATGAGCTGCCTCCTTTGCGCGGGCGCCTCCCTTCGCCTGTTTGTTTTGGGGCTGGGTCCTCGGGCCTTGATTTCTCCGTCGTCGCGCATGACAATTCAGCGCTGTGTCCCGCTCATAACCAGACGGCGAGCGGACTGTGGAGCGGGCAGGGAAGCATGGACGGCTCCTTCTTTTCCGATCTCCTGGCCTCGATCGCCGAACGCGGACGTTCGGTGCTCAAACTGACCGCGTGGCCACGCGACGCCGACAACGCGGGTTCGCTCCTCGAGATGTGCGGCGCGCTCTTGACCGGGCGAGGCGAAGCCTCCGGCGTCGCGCTCGCGAGCGAGATTCTCGTCCGCTACCGCGACCTTTGCGACGCCGACAAAGGCGTCTTTTTTCGCGCGTTGGCCGATGACTTCGGCCCCGACCGGCGCCGGGTTGAGGACGCGGTGTCGCGATTCATCGCGACGGGCGGCGGATCCGCGGCGAGCGAGATCCACTATGCTTCGGAGCCGCGCCGGCAGGAACTCTTCCGCCGGCTCAACCGCGCCCCTGGCGGCACGGCCGCGCTCGTCGCCATGCGCGCCGACCTTCTCGACGCCATGCGCGGCGATCGCGGTCTCGCCATCGTTGACCGCGATTTCCAGCACCTCTTCGCCTCCTGGTTCAATCGCGGCTTTCTGGTGCTGCGCCGGATCGACTGGTCCTCGCCGGCCGCAATTTTGGAGAAGATCATCCGCTACGAGGCGGTGCATGAAATCCGCGACTGGGACGAGCTTCGACGGCGCATCGATCCGACGGACCGGCGCTGCTACGCATTCTTCCACCCGGCGCTGGTCGACGAACCGCTGATTTTCGTCGAGGTCGCGCTGACAGTGGACCCGCCGGCCTCGATCGCCCCGTTGCTCGCCGAGAGGCGGCCGCATGTCGGGCAGAATAAGGCGCGGGCTGCGACTTTCTATTCGATCTCGAACTGCCAACAGGGGCTCACGGGCGTCACGTTCGGCAATTTCCTCATCAAACAGGTCGTCGAGGAGATCCGCCGCGAACTGCCGCGCATCGAGACCTTCGTCACGTTGTCGCCGGTTCCTGGGCTTCGCGCCTGGGTGGAGACTTGCGACGATCCAGCCATCGAGCAGCTGGCCAAGGCGGTGCGGGAGGCCGCCCTCGACGAGCGCTGGCCCGCGAAGCCCGAGACCGCCCAGCGACTGCGTGCGGCGCTCGAGCCGCTCGCCGCACATTACTTGCTGAAAGCGCGGCGCGACGACGGCCGGGTCCTCGATCCCGTCGCCCGCTTTCACCTCGGCAACGGCGCGAGACTTGAGCGGATCAACTGGATGGGCGACCTCTCGCGCAAAGGCCTCGAAGAATCCTACGGCGTCATGGTCAATTATCTCTATGATCTCGCCGAGATCGTGCGCAATCACGAGGCCTACGCCAACCAGCGCGTGGTCGTGGCCTCGAGCGCGGTGAAAAAGACCTTGCCCAACGCGCGCTCATCGCGCCCCGTCGCGTCGGCGCTGCCGGCGCCAAGGACTTGAGCAGAATCCGCGCCTGACCGTCGAGCACGAAGCGCCGGGAAACGCGCAAGCCTTCCGACGAACAGCGCAAAAGCGGACGCCGGCGAGCGGCGCTTTTGCTCGACACCGCCTTCTCGCCGCTCGAATTGAGCGGGCGCGACCTCACTGTGCCTGGCCTTCCTGCCTGCGATTGGGTCCTTTCCCAGCGCGTTGAGGAGAAGGTGATCCAAGTCCCGTCCTTCAGCGAGCCGAGCCCGTAGCGACTGGAGCGGAAGCGGCGTAGCTTGAGGCCTCGAAACCTTCAAAGAGGGAGGATGTCATGTACGCCGCCATTCGTCAGGTGAAGGCCAAGCCCGGAACTGCGGACCAACTCGCCGAGCGCATCAAGGACGCCGTCCCCATCGTCAGCGGCGTCTCCGGCTTCATGGGCTACTATGTGATCTACGCGCCCGACGACACGGTCACCGCGATCAGCATTTTCAACAAGGTGGAGGAAGCGGAGGAGTTGAACCGCCGGGCGCTCGCCTGGATCGAAAAGAACCTCGCGCCTTTCGTCGTCGGGCAGGCGACCGCGACCGCCGGACCAGTCATCGTGCATTCGCTTCCGTAGCGGCGCCACGAGGAGCGCCGCACACAGGAAATCCCTCGACCCGGCCTGCCTGGATTTTGCCGAAAAGAAAGCCGCCCCATTGCGCGCAAACTCCTCTGCTTGGGCGGACGCGGACTCTTGCTCGACGCATGGTCAATGCGGTCACGCAACGGTGGGGGAAACGATCGGTGCTTCGCGCGGCGGCAACGCAACGGGGTCTCCCACACCGCGGAATTGTCTCCACGCCATTCTGACGTCGCGGAAAAATCGGACCCACGGGCCCGGGTTCCGGAAGTGCGATGCGAACTCTCGATTTATTTGCAGCGGTTGCCAGTAGGCGACGCGCCATTCGGCGAACGCCTCGAACAGCTGCCGTGCTTGGTCCTTTCGGATCGGCTGCCCTGCGCATCCGCAGGTGGCGTCTGTGGCCACGCCTCCATGCCGATCGATAAGAAAGCGATGGCGACTGGGCACATGGCGCAACCAACCATGGCTATATTCGAAATCCGCCGGCTGGAAGCGGAGCGCGTCGATCATCGGTGAAAGATTGAGGAACCATTGCGATTTGGACAAAACGCCTGCGGCCGGGCCCGACATCGTTGTCTCCTCTATTTCCTTCCTGCTTACCCATATTGTTCAGCCGCTCTGCGTTTGGTACAAAGCATGAACAGAGGCGGGTGTTCGGGAGTGGCGGAGCGATGGCACGTAACCAGGTTCAGTTCCAGAAAGGCCTTTCAGAACAAGAATTTGATCTGCTCTATGGCGCCGAGGAATTGTGTCTGGCTGTGGTTATCGCGGCCCGCTGGCCGGACGGGTTTGAGTGTCCGGCGTGCGGCGGCCGGAAGCATTCGGTGATCAAATCGCGCGGGCTGTTTCAGTGCAGCGCCTGCCGTCGGCAGACCTCGCCCACCGCCGGCACGATCTTCGCCTCGACCAAGCTGACCCTCCGCCAGTGGTTTCGCGCCATGTATCACATGACGCAGAGCAAGAAGGGCATTTCCAGCATCGAGCTGGGTCGCCGTCTGGGCGTCAAGCAAGACACCGCCTGGAAAGTTAAGCACAAGCTCAAGCAGGTCATGCTCGAACGTGACGCGGCCAAAAGCCCTGCGGGCGGATAGAAATCGATGACGCCTATGTCGGTGGCGAGCGCCGCGGCGGCAAACGGGGCCGCGGGGCGGCCGGCAAGACGCCGTTCGTGGCCGCGGTCGAAACCACCGAAGACGGCAAGCCTGTACGCTTGAAGCTGCGCCGTGTCGCCGGATTTTCTGGTGCAGCGATCGAGGATTTTGCCGAACGCAGCCTGGCGCCGGACTGTGCCGTGGTCAGTGACGGGTTGGCGTGTTTTGCCTCTGTTACGAAGGCCGGCTGCACCCACACGGTGATCAAGACCGGTTCCGGCGCCGCCGGCGTGCGCACGCCGGCGTTCAAATGGGTCAATACCGCGCTCGGCAACATCAAGTCCGCCATTACCGGCACCTACCGCTCGATCAGCAGCAAGCACGTGCCGCGCTACCTGGCGGAATACCAATATCGCTTCAATCGAAGGTACGACCTCGCCGCCATGATCCCCCGCCTAACCTGGGCCGGCGTCCGCACCGTGCCAATGCCTTACACACTGCTAAAGCTAGCTGAGGATGGTGGGTAAGCAGGATTTCCTTTGATTGTGGCTAAGGGCGCCTAGCCCTGGCCCGTCTCGTTTCGACCCTGCTCTCTGCGAACGTCCCGGACCTCGTCGTGGTCCGGGCGTTCGAGCCTTTGTTCGAGCCTTTCGCGAAACCTTGCCTTTGCGCCGCTATGCGGGGTTAGTAGGCAACCCCGCACACGGCTCGAGCGCTATGCGGGTCTTCTAGCGGGTCATCGTCGCCGTCGATGAGCGTGCGGGGCGCATGAAGTTCACGACCGTTGCGCTCAGCGTGCTGCCGGTCATGACCAGCGTCGAGCCGAGGGCGATCAGCGCGGACAGCTCCAGCACGACAGAGTGCACGTCGGCGAGCGCAAGTATGCCGAGCACGATTGCGGCCAGGCCGGCCAACGACTGCACGCCGGCGGAGCCGGCTGCCATCTCGTGCGCGATAACCTCAGCGCCGCCAACCTGAGAGGCGCCCGGAGCCGACAAACGCTCGGCCGCCCGCTTCAACGCATGCAGCTGAGAGACAGAGTTGCTGCTCACCAGCAGCCCGGCGCCGAAGGCGATGATCGCGACCGAGGTCAGAATTGGTGACTGAACTCCGACCAGCGCCAATATGCTGAGGACTATTCCAGCGGCCCCGGCCATGAACAGAGCCGAAAGGCTGCTTCCGCCGAATTGCTCCATCGAGACGGTCCTTGCGCCCTCGGGAAAGATTATCCCGACGTATTCGGACAACATCGCCCCGCCCTGGACGAGCAGAGCGGCTCCGAAAACGATGGTGGCGATGGCGACCAGCATTTCCGGCTTCGCTCCGGACAGCCCGATGATCGCGAGAACGATCGTCGCGACTCCGCCAATCGCGTCGACAAATCCGCCATAGGCGGCGGTGTCCCGCGTTGCGCTTCCCGTGGTGAAGGACATAGACATGGCAAACTCCTCTTGGCAAACTCCTCTTGCGTATGTACATAGCGTTTCGTCGGCGCTTTCGCACCGACCGTCCGTTCAACTGACCAACGAGGCAAGCCAAGAAATGTTCCCACGAGTTAACGCTTGGCGCGTGCCGCAGCTATGCCGCTCGCGCGAGCCTTGACATGCGTCAGTGCCTTGCGACGAGGCGGGACTGTCGCAACGGCGGAGGATGAGAGGACGCTGTCCGCGTCGGAATTCGAGTTTGGACCAGGAATTCGAGCTTGGACAAGCTGCGCGGCCTTGCGCGTCGACGACCGCGTCACCGCGATTTGATGCCCAAAGGTGACGATTTGATCTTCAGGCTTCGACAGCGAAGACGAGGTCAACCCAATTGAGGCGACCCTCGCGCGTTGTTGAACAGCCCGCCCGTCCGTCAACCGCCCATTCGGCTGGCGCTGCTCCTGCGACCGTGACCGCCGCAGGACTAGCTAGGACCTGTCGATAAACGACGCGACCGTCCCAGCGCTATCCACCAAATGCGTCGAGCGCATGATACTGTGAGCCGAGACGAAGGTGATCCCGACAGCCAAGGACCAGACGACCACGATCGCCACCAGAGCGATGATCAACGGCCTTTCGTTGCGATCGTCGATCAGGACACCATCGAAGGCGTTCGGAGGGGTCTCAGTTCCACGCATGGCGTTATGTCCGATTGGTCCGCCGGAATTCGAACGGCGGGACTTGTACTTGTTATTTATAGGTTAAGCATGAACCGCGGCAAGTCGCCGTGACGGCCGTCACACCGCGGACGAGCGCGTGAGGCGGACAGATCTCGGACGTCAGATCTGTTAGTGCGGGTTGCCCGAGGTCGAGGCGTTATTCAGCTTCAACGCTGCGACAGCGCCGTCTCTGGGTACAACTTATCAACGTAGTACAAACGCAAAGGCGCGATGGCAACCGAGCCGAAGGCCAAAGTGGGAGCCGACGCTAAACCGCTAAACCGCCTCGCAACCCTCTGAAACTTCTGAGGTCCGACGCTAAACCGGCGCTAAAGCGGCGAAGGCCATGACTCCGCCCGCGCCCCATCAAACCGCCAAGGCTTCGCGTTCGCCGATCGCCTCGCTGTCGAGCGCCAGTCCCCGCGCCCGGGCGCTGACGCGCCAGCGCTCGCCGTCGCGCTCGAGCCGCACGAGGTGATAGGCGGCGCGGTAGCGCGGATCGCGGGTCGCGGCGGCCGCCGACGGCGCGCCAAGCACTGGAACCCTTCCCCCGACCGTCTTCGTCGCCCGCGAGGCGAGCGAACGGAAGAGCTGGCGATGGGTATGGCCGTGCAGGATCGCCTCCGCGCCGTGCTGCCGCAGCACGTGCTCGAAAGCCGCTGCGTCGGTGAGGCCGCGGAGCGGCGGGGCGCTCCTCGCGAGCGGCGGGTGGTGGATAAGCACCACGCGGGCGAGGCCGCGCGCGCCGGTCTCGTCGAGCAGTGTGGCGAAGCGCTCGAGCTGGGTGCGGCCGAGCTTTCCCGTCGCCATCAGCGGGCCGGTCGGCAGTCCGGAGGTGAGGCCGATGATGGCGATGTCGCGCCGCACGCGCACATAGGGAAAGGCCGAGGCGCCCGAGTTGCCGGTTGTCCAGGGCGCGAAGGTCGCCTTCAGCATCGGCATTGCCGCGCGCACGTATGCGTCATGATTGCCGGGCACGAAGCTGACGTCCGCTGGGTCGCCCAGCGTCTCCATCCAAGCCGCGGCGCGGCGGAATTCGGCCGGCATGCCGATATTGACGAGATCGCCCGTCACTGCGACGTGGTCGGGGCGCTGCGCCCGCAGATCCTCGACGAGCCGCGCAAGCAGCGCCATGTCGTTCAGCCGCTCGCGCCCGCGCTTCCAGTTGACGTAGCCCATGAAGCGCTTGAGGCGGAAGTCGGCGAGGCCGGGGAGCGGCGCCGGGCTGAGATGCGGGTCTGTGATATGCGCGATTGTGAAGCCCATGACCCGACCCGGTTCATACGGCGCCGCGCCGCCGTTGACCGGCTGCCATAAGGGGGCTTCAACGGAAATACAATCCGGCCGCGTCGGCGGGAAGGGCTTCCTCGGCATGGCGTCTTTAGCGACACGGATTCGATCGAGGATCGCGCATCTGAGCTTTTTGATCACGCGGCCGATGACGCTCGGCGTGCGGGGCGTGGTGATCGGCGGCGGCGATTCCGTCCTCCTGGTGCGGCACGGCTATGTCTTGGGCTGGCATTTTCCCGGCGGGGGCGTCGAGGTCGGCGAAACCTGCGTCGACGCGCTCGAGCGCGAGCTTGAGGAGGAGGCCTGCGTGGCGCTCCGCGGACCGCCGGTTCTTCATGGGCTTTTCTTCAACGAAAGGCCATCGCGCCGCGACCATGTCGCAGTCTATGTGATTTGCGATTTCGCGGTGCTCGGCGAGCGCAAGGCGGACTGGGAGATCGAGGCGGCGCGTTTCTTTCCCCGCTCCGCCTTGCCGGAGGGAACGACCGCGGGGACCCGGGCGCGGCTCGCGGAGATCTTCGATTCGGCCCCGCTCGGGGCTCGCTGGTAGCGGCACTTGTGGCGGGGCTTGCCGAACAAGCGCCGCAATTTCAACCCAATAGTCGACCGGCGCCGATCGCCACGGGGAGCAAAAGCTCAGGGTCAGGGGAAGCTCGAAGTTAACGCGACGGTAGGCGATTTGGGCGCTTCATTCCGTTGCGTGGACTTTTTCGGCTGGCGGCTCTAAGGCTTGTCGGCAAATGCGGGGAAACGGATGAATTTGCCATTCTGGCGCCTAGCCGCGCTCGGCCTAACGGTCGCGACGGGGGCGCTGCTTGCCGGTTGCGACGATTCCTACCTCGACACCGGCCCGGGCCGTTCCGAGCATCCGATTTCGAGCGCGACGCTCGCGCAGATGGACAAGATCGACACGACGCCGTCTTCGCCGGTGCTGATCCGCACCTATAAGAAGGAGGCCGAGCTCGAGATTTGGAAGATGAAGTCGGACGGGCGTTATGCGCTCCTGAAGACCTATCCGATCTGCCGCTGGTCCGGACAGCTCGGTCCGAAGAAGGTCGAGGGCGACATGCAGGTGCCCGAGGGCTTCTACACGATCGAGCCGGGTCAGATGAACCCGAACTCGCACTACTACCTCGCCTTCAACGTCGGCTATCCGAACGCCTACGACCGGGCCTACGGCCGCACCGGCGGCTCGGTCATGGTGCACGGCGTCTGCTCGTCCGCGGGCTGCTTCTCCATGACCGACGAGCAGGTCGCGGATATTTACGCCATCGCGCGCGACGCGTTCCGCGGCGGCCAGCGCGAGATCCAACTGCAGTCCTATCCGTTCCGCATGACGCCGGAGAACATGGCGAAGTATCGGCTCGATCCCAACATCGAGTTCTGGAAAGAGCTGAAAAACGGCTCCGACCATTTCGAGGTCGCCAAGACCGAGCCGCCGGTCGTGGTCTGCGGCAAGCACTATGTGTTCGGCGCGACGGCGAAAGGCGCGGTCTCGGCGAGCGCGCCTTGTCCGGCTCTGCAGCGCGACGAGGAGGTCGAGGCGTTGGTCGCCGAAAAGGAGGCCAAGGACAACGCCAAGGCGGCGGAACTCGCCGCCTCCGGCGTGAAGGCGATCCGGACGGTCTACGCCGACGGCGGGCAGAATCCGGTCTTCGCCGGCTATAAGGACACGAGCGACCCGGAGGCGCTGGCGGGCGGGCCGCAGGAGGTCGTGTTGAACGACGCGGCGAAGCCTGCGCCGGCGGTGGTGAAGGTCGCAGTCGCCGACGCCGCCAAGCAGCGGGCCGCGGCGGCGGTTGCGCAGGCGCCAGCGCCTGGTCGGTCGGCCGAGGAGCCCAAGCCTCAGACGGTCGCGCTCGCCTCGACGACGGCGCCGGACCAGCCCGGCATCTGGGGCGCGAGCACGCAGAACGTGAAGAAATGGCTGCATCTTGGCGGCCAGGATCAGGCGGTTCGACCTACGGTTGCGGAGTTCGTGCCCGATCAGCCGATCCCGACCGACGTTCCGTTGCCGCCGCGCCGCGACGCCTTGTTTGCGCAGGTCGACAAGCCGCTGCATGTCGCACTGAAGACTCCCTTGCCGCCGGCGAAGCCGGGCGAGACTCCGCCGGCTCAAGCGGTCGCGCCCGGCGCGGCGCCAGCCTCGGCGGCCGGCGCGCCTGCGGCGACGGCTCCGACGGCGCAGTAAGGCATTTCTTCATTTGCAGGGGCGGCGCGGCTAAAGGGACCGGTTCCGGCCTATTCGCTGCTTGATCTGCGCAACGAGCCGCTCTGCCTCGCCGTCCCGGATCGCGCGAGCCGGGAGGACGATCGGGGCGTCGGAGCACGCCCAGAGATAGATGAGGCCGCCGGCCTCCTCGGCTTCCTCGCATTCGACCCAGTCGAGCCGCCGCGATCGTCCTCCGCCCTCGAGCGTCACGCCCGCCTCGTCGATTCTGGCCGTCAAGGCCCGGTCGGCCTCAAGGCTTGCGATCGCTGTCGGTCCCCGGTTTCGGGTCCTCCGCATGATGCGCCAATGGGTCGCAAGCCGCTGGATTATGTAGGCCGCGGCGGCGACGATGACGGTCGCTTCGCCGACGCGTCGGCTGACGAGGTCGGTCTTCGCCATGATGGAGGCGAACAGCAGAACGAGCGCAAAGGCCGCGAGCGCGAAGTGGCTGGCAAGAAGGCTGCGGCGAAGCTCGGCGCGCAAGCTGGAGCGCGCCGACACGGCTTCCGTCTCCGCCGGCGATAGCGTGAAGGTGTAGGGACCGAACGATTCGGCGTCGCCGGTCGTGGTCATGGCTCTCCGGGCGCCTTGGCGTCGAGAGCGAACGCATGCAAACCGTCGGCGAATTCAGCCGGGAGCAGGCCGTAGACGAAGCGATGCCGCGCGACCCGGCTGAGACCCGCGAATTTCGCCGAAACGATGCGAACGCGGTAGTGCGTGCCGCCGCCCGGTCGCGCGCCGGCGTGGCCGACGTGCCGGTCGGACTCGTCGATGACGTCGAGGAAGGACGGATTCAGCGCTTCGGTCAAACGCGCGACAATTCTTTCCTGCATGCTCACCAGCCGCTCTCCCGTTTAGCGTTCATCGACACTAAATAGCGTATCAGGGGTTCTCGACCGAATGTGTCTTTCACCGACCGCTCGACAGGGTTCGTCGCCCCGAGCGGGAAGGGTCTTGTCTGGCGACGGCGGCGCTCATAAAGGTCAGGACATGGATTTGAATTCTCGCCTGTTCGATCGCATTCGGGTGAAGCCGGCCGAGCGCACGCCCGACAAGGCCGCGGTCAAGACCCCTTGCAGCCACCCCGGCTGCCAGGCGGAGGGCGCGTTCCGGGCGCCCAAGGGCCGCGAGCGGGAGGGCGAGTATTTGTTCTTCTGCAAGGACCACGTGCGGGAATACAACGCATCTTATGATTACTTCCGCGGCATGGACGACGAGTTGATGGCGAAGTTCCGCCAGGCCGACGCGATCGGCCATCGTCCGACCTGGAAGCTCGGCGCGCGAGCGGCCGCGAGCCACGTGGATGAATCGGTATTTGCCGAGGCGCGCGCCGCGCGCCGCCGCGGCGTGCGTGGAAAGGGGCAGCCCGAGGCGCCGCCACGCTACAACGCGCTCGCCCTCAAGGCGCTGATGACGCTGGAGCTTGACGGCGAGGCGACCCAGGCGAAGATCAAGGCCCGCTACAAGGATCTGGTCAAGCGCCACCATCCGGACGCGAACGGCGGAGACCGCTCGTCGGAAGACAAATTGCGCGAAATCATTCAGGCCTATAATTATTTGCGCGCCAACAAGCTGGTCTGAAAGGCAACCCTTCGGGCCTGTCGCGGGTTAACCATCTGCTTTTGCCGCGGACGGGTTTTCGAGTATGAGAGAGGCGCTCTTCGCCCCCGAGAGCGTGGAGGACTGATGAATTCGAGAGAGACGCCGACCGCGGCCGAACCCACGCCCGGTCTCCCGGACACGCGCATCTCCGTGCGCAAGGCGTTCGGCATCGATTCGGACATGGAAGCGCCAGCCTATACGGCCGTCGATGAGCACGTGCCGGATCTCGACCCGGACTACCTGTTCGACCGCGACACGACGCTCGCTATTCTCGCCGGGTTCGCCTTCAACCGTCGGGTCATGATCACCGGCTATCACGGCACCGGCAAGTCGACTCACATCGAGCAGGTGGCCGCGCGGCTCAACTGGCCCTGCGTGCGCATCAACCTCGACAGCCACGTCTCCCGCATCGACCTCGTCGGCAAGGACGCCATCGTGCTCCAGGACGGCAAGCAGGTGACGGAGTTCCGCGACGGCATGCTGCCCTGGGCCATACAGAACAACATCGCGCTGTGCTTCGACGAATACGACGCGGGTCGCCCCGACGTGATGTTCGTGATCCAGCGCGTGCTCGAAGTGTCGGGCCGCCTGACGCTCCTCGATCAGCGCCGCGTCATACGGCCGCATCCGGCTTTCCGCCTGTTCGCGACCGCCAATACGGTCGGGCTCGGCGACACCTCCGGCCTCTATCACGGCACGCAGCAGATCAACCAGGGTCAGATGGACCGCTGGTCGATCGTGGCGACGCTCAACTATCTGCCGCACGACAAGGAAGTCGACATCGTGCTGGCGAAGTCCCCGGCGCATCGCGCGCGCAAGGAAGGGCGCGACATCGTGAACAAGATGGTGCGGGTGGCGGACCTGACCCGCAACGCCTTCATCAACGGCGACCTGTCGACCGTGATGAGCCCGCGCACGGTCATCACCTGGGCCGAGAACGCCGATATCTTCAAGGACATCGGCTTCGCCTTCCGCCTCACCTTCCTCAACAAGTGCGACGAGCTCGAGCGCTCGCTGGTGGCGGAATTCTATCAGCGCTGCTTCGGCCAGGAGCTGGCGGAAAGCGCGCTCAATGTCGCGCTGAGCTGAGGTCTGTTCGGGAACAAGTCGATGGGCCGGAATGCCGCTCGGAAAGAGATGGGAACGCCGGGAGCCAAAGAAGCCGATCTTTATTCCTGGGCTGTGCGCCAGGCGGGACTGCTGCGCGCCGGCAAGCTCTCCGAAATCGATCCCGCCGCAATCGCCGAGGAGATCGATGACGTGGGCGAGGAGCAATATCATCGGCTCGAGAGCGCCCTGCGGGTGCTGATGCTGCATCTTCTCAAGTGGGACCATCAGCCAGACAAGCGCAGCCGGTCATGGACGATTACGGTCCGCGAACAGCGGCGTCGCGTCGGCCGTCAACTGCGCAAGAATCCGGGGCTGGAATCGCGTCTCAACGAGGCGTTGCTTGACGCCTATGAGGATGCCCGCGACGAAGCCGCGAGCGAAACAGGCCTGCCGACGCGGACGTTTCCTGCGACTCGCCCGTTCGAATTCGCCGAGATCATGGAACGGCCGATCGTTTGGCCGGGCGATGAGGCGTAACGGGCCGGATCGTTGAACGCTGTACGCTGCGCCGTTCCAGAGTTACGCATCGGCTTCCTTTCCGCCTCTCACCTCCCTCAACAAGAGCAATGAGCTCGAGCGCTCGCTGGTGGCCGAATTCTACCAGCGCTGCTTCGACCAGGAGATTGCGGAAAGCGCGCGGCGACGCACGCCGCTTCGCGGTTCATGGCGCCGGGTCTCTGGCTCACCCGAACCACCGGACGATGTCGATGGGCGCGCGAGCGATTTCAATGTCTTGGGCACCAGATTGTGCAACTTCCGGCGGAAGCGGCGGGAGGGCCGGCTCGGCGTGGGCGAGGGCGAGAGGCGCGTCTCCGTTTCGCCCGGCCAAGCCTGCAATGTCGATGGGCGCGCCAGCGATTTCAACGTCTTGGGCGCCGAACCGTGCAACTTCCGCCGGGAGCGGCGGCAGGGCCGGCTCGGCGTCGATGAGGGCGAGAGACGGCTCTCCGTCTCGTCCGGCCGAACCTCCAATGTCGATGGGCGCGCCAGCGGTTTCAACGTCTTGGGCACCAGATTGTGCAACTTCCGACAGGAGCGGCGGGAGGGCAGGCTCGACGCGGGCGAGGGCGAGGCGCATCTCCATCTCGGCCGCCCGAACCTGCAATGTCGATGGGCGCGCGAGCGTTTTCAATGTCTTGGGCGCCGAATCGTGCAACTTCCGGCGGGAGGGCAGGCTCGGCGTGGGTGAGGGCGAGAGGCGGCGGCGCGGTGAGGGCGTTTCGGGTCGGCGCCGCGCGGGGCAGGCCCAAACGCCCGTCGAGGCCGTGATAGCGGTCGAGCGCGGCGACGAGTTTCATGTAAGGCGCGAACGCGCGAATGTCGCCGTGCGCACCCCCGAGCTCGAAGTCGGCATGGCAAAGCGCCCTCGACAGGCGCGCGACCTGCAGAGAGGCGTGGCGCTCGGGCGCGTGGAGCGGCCGTTCGGCGAGCGCCTTGTCGACTTCGCGCCGGACCGCGGCGAGGCTGACCTTCATCGCGGTCGCGATCTGCCGGTGGGAATAGCCGGAGGCGACGAGGTCCAAAAAGGCCTCCCGGCGCTCGATGCGCTTCGCCCGGCGCGCCTTCGCCTTGGCCCGCGCCTCGGCGCGCTGAGAGAGGGATGAGGGTTCATCGGTCATGTATGGGTCTCCAGCGCCGCAATCTCGGCTCACTGGAAGGACAATGCCACAAGGTTCGGTTTTTGGCAAGAAAAAGTTCTTGTTTTGTTCGATCGTGCCATGGATTTATGTGTTCATTCAATAAGTTACCAAGGGATGGCGACGAACGGCTTCCGCACGCCGCGCTGCGAGTTCAGGGCAGCCGAAGCTCGCCCGGGCGCACCTCCGCCCTTGCGGAAATCTTGACCGGAGAGAAGGCTCGCGCGCTGTCCTGCGCTTTGCGCTTCTGCAGGTTATCGCCCGTTACGGGGCGACGTTTGGGCGCTGAACCTTACCGGCGACTACGTATGGGGAGCTGAGCACGTTGTCGGAAAACAATGCCGGATTGAGACCGCTGCGCACCCCATCAGAGGCATTTCTCAGAGCCGCCTGACGTTCCCGCTTTGTCTCCTTATGCGTATCCGAAGGCCTTTTCGTTAGTTCTGGCCCGTACGGCGAGAGGGTGCGGGGATTTTTGTTGCGCCATACATAAGGCCAAGGCCAAACGGGAGCCAAGCCACAGCGACAATCTTCCTTACACATTTATAGTATGGTCGGCTTGACATTACTTATACATGATGATATGTATATGAATGTCTAAGGAAGGAACTTCGCTTGTCCGCTTCACTGCCGACTGAGGCCATTCTCGACCTAATCGATTCCATCCAAGGCCAGCTGGAGCGCCTGCGCGGAATGGTCCAACCTCAAGCCTTCGAATTCGACCCGAGGGACCCGCATAACAAACTCCCGGACGGCAAACTGACGCCACGGGGCGTCGAGGTCTGTTATCGCCTCTTCGACGCGGGCAAGACGCGCTACGCCGTGGCTGAAGAGATGGGCATTTCCTACGGCGCGGCCACGCACCGTCTCGAAGCTTGGAAAAAGGCCGGAGGAATTGACCGTGAGAAAGCGCCCACACACAACCTCAGCAATCAGAATTATGAGGAGAATATTATGTTTGACGTGAACACATTGAAAACCGCGACCGAGGCTCGGAATTTGATGGCAAACGCCGAAAAAATCGGTCGACGTGACGTTTACCAAGCGGCCTTTCGGCGGCTGGGTCAAATCGAAGGCAAGAACCATGACGACCCGGTAATTCGAGCGTTCTGGGTGGCTGTCGCTGCGGTCGAAGAGGTGCTTCGACAAAAGCACGGGAAGGCAGTGAAGGCCAATTACACCCGGAGAAAGGCCGCCAAGGTCGGCGAGGTGGCGTGCCTAACTGACTGGGCGCTGAATAAACACGAGACCGAAGGGTTCAAGATGCTCGTGGCCGCTGGTCTTGGTGACCAGACGGGTGAGTATGTCGTCGTGAGCTATCCAGACCGGTTTCCACCCGAAGCCGTCGCCGCGGCAAGGAAGCGACTTGTCGAGCACGGCGTCATTTCGGAAAATCAACCGTAGGAGATTGCACCTGAATTCTGCACGGGAATTTGTGAGGGAATTCAAAGCAGGGCAATCGGGTGAAGAAGTTCGTGACAAATCGATCGAGTGCTGAATTTGTCGAATCCGCTGATTCGCCAATCGGAGGATTGCGGTGGAAAGTCCGACGGAGCAAATGGAAGCGCTTTACGAAACGGTCGTCTTCCTTAGTTACTTCAAAGAATTGCCGGACGTCCGGCAGAGGGGCAAGGTGAAATATCCGCTCGATGAGATTTTGCTGTTGTGCCTGCTTGCCATCGTCGCCGGGTCGGAGACGATTACGGACATAGCCAGGTTCGGCCGACTGAAGCTGGCGTTTCTCAGACGCTTCCGGCCTTTCGAGGACGGGACGCCGGCGCACGACCACTTGGGCGACATCCTGGCCACGCTCGACCCGGAGCCATTCGAGCGTTGCTTTGTCGCCTGGGTCGCGGCGCAAACCGGAGTTTCGGCCGAAGTGATCGCCATCGACGGCAAGACCCCGCGCAGGTCCGGTTCGAAAACCTCCAAGAAGAAGAAAGACCCCAAGGGTCCGATCCACATCGTGTCGGCTTTCGCCGCGCGCCAACGTCTCGTTCTCGGTCAGGTCAAGGTCGGGGAAAAATCCAACGAGATCATCGCCATTCCCAAGCTGTTGGGCATGTTGGCGATCGAGGGGGCGGTGGTCACCATCGACGCGATGGGTTGCCAACGCGAAATCGCTCAGACGATCATCGACAAGAAAGCCGATTACATCCTCGCCCTGAAGGGCAATCAAGGCACGCTCAAAGACGATGTCAAGCTCTTCGTCGATGAACAAAAGGCGGTAGATTTCAAGGATGCCAAGGTCAGCCGCGACAAGACCGTCGATGGCGATCACGGCCGGATCGAAACCCGGGAGATCACTGTCGTTCATGATGTCGAGTGGCTACAGGAACGACATGATTGGCCTGGGCTGAAGGGCGTCGTCGTGGTCGAGAGCACGCGCGAAGTCGCCGGCAAGATCGATCGTGAGATGCGCCTCTACATCACCTCGTCGGTCTTGCTGGCCAACCAGATCGGACCGATGATCCGAGGCCATTGGATGATCGAAAACGGCCTGCATTGGGTGTTGGACATGATCTTCCGCGACGATGAGTGCCGCGTGCGGACCGACAACGCCCCCGCCAATTTCGCCACCATCAAGCACATGGGCTACAACCTCATGCGAAGGGCTGCGACCAAAGACTTCATGCGTCTGAGGCGAAAGGTAGCCGCCTGGGACGACCAATTCCTCGCCAGCCTCGTCACCGCGTGATTTCCTTCACCCGATTCCCCTGGAATTCAAAGCCTCGCACGTTGTGTTCGCAAGCGGCGACGCCTCGCCGGCTGACTTAAGTGTTATCACTTAGATGACTAGCGCGCCCGGGGGTCGTCGAGCGACGCATTGCGGACTTGTTTGCCGCGGTGCGCGACCGCGCGCTTACGATCGACGCTGATAACTGATAACGCTTACGAGACTCGGCGGCGCGAAGCCGACCCCATCGCGGAGCGATTCGCATCGGGCCGCGCCTGCCGGGCTAAATCGGCGGCGTTGCCGACGTTGCGGCTTGCACAATCACATCTATGATGTGCCCGAGCGCTGGATTGTGAAAAGCTACGTCGAGAAAGAGCTTTAACTCGGCCGCCTTATCAACGATGAACTTCACGTAGACGGTAGCTGCCGCGATGCAATCCATGCACGGCCGGACCAGCGGTAAATACCTGCACGAAATTCCTTCGCCGCAAACCTTTCTTTCCAATCCAAGTGCCCCCCGCAGCAACGCGGCCACGAAATTCCTGCTAGTCTTAGCTCCGAACTCAGCCGCTTGGTCGCTGTTGACGCCGGTGACTGAAAGTGCGTCTTGCGCTGCGTCGATTTGCTCGCTCAGCGCTTGCGCCGCTGATGGTGTTGCTACGTCGGGGGAAGCCTGGACAGCTTGCACGATTGGTTTGGCTACATTCACACTCGCGCGGAGTGCGTCACGCCCCTGTGGCCCCAGACGAGCCTGTTCGAGTTCGCGCGCCTTTGGCTCGCCGACGATGAAGACGTTGAAAGTTTCCACTAGGTCGCGAAGCTGTTTGGCGACCAATGGCGTCAGGCGCGCCGGATCCGAAGGTTCGGCCGAGCCAACTGCAATTTCGTGCGCGTCGAGTCGGCGGCGCAGCGTATTGCCGCGTGACCACAGGCGAGTGATTGAGACGGCCTCGATCTTCTCCGGCAACGCCTCACTAAATCTATCGATTGGAGTGGACAGGTCGCCGAGCTGATTGTGACCAAGTCTGGATAACTCGCGCGTCTTGTGCCGCAACTCATCGTAGAGTTCTCGCTGCCTGTGGTCCGTGTTGGCGGGCGGGTCCGGGACCAAGTCGATGCGCCCGGATTCGTCGAGTCTGAACTGGCTGCCCCCGCGAACTTGCGGTGGAATGACCACGATCGGCGTACCCGGTGTCAGCGTGAGCGGCGCAGCGGCCGGCGTTAGAGACAGGTCGCCAACCTCACCCCTCGCGGCGGCGCCGCTCAATATCGCGCCTCCGATTTCCAAACGGCCAGCGGAACGAATTGTTAACGGTGTCAATGGTCCCTCCGGGGACACCGGTGGCGGGTTAGGCCCAATCGGTGAGCGCAGTGTGAGCGGCGGCTCGGGGCTCAACGGAGGCGTCGACGGCGCATTTCCGGGACGCTTGTCGGCGGGTTAAGTCGGACTGCGGGCGGCGTCTCGAACGGAACGAGCGGTGCCTCGAACGGAAACGTCCGCGGATCCGGGATGTCCTCCCATTGTGGCGCCTGCGGGCTTGACGGCGACTGGAAGTCTCCCGCTGCCGCCTTGGTCGCAGCGCCTTGCAGTGTGTGGGACGGCGGCGACTGGAAGTCTCCCGCTGCCCCCTTCGCACCGTTCTGATCAGGAGCGTCAGCCATCGCCACCCTAAAGAATTCGCTCAGTCAATCAGGGCCAATAGGCGTGCGCTTCGTCGAGCGCAAGAGCGCGCACCAAATGACAGTCACGCTAGTGAGAGGCTGGGGATCGCTTGTCAGAGGCTGGGGATCGGCGGATCAAACCCGGCCGTTCGCGTCCGTGGCAGGAGGCGACCACCAGGGGAATGTTTGGGAGTCGTGCTCCAATCCCTGAAGCTATCTCTGGGTGGTCGCGAGATGGTTCCCCAAGGCGACGCCGGTTTTTATTGAGCGTCGGGGGGTGAGGCAGGGGGTAGCCGCGCACACACACGCACAAAAGCCTTTAGGCTTGTGCAATGTGCGGGTGCCACCAACGAGGGGGGGGGGTTATACAGCCGCACACTGTGGCGCATATCACAAGCGACACAGGACCGCTGCTTAATCTCGGCGCGGGGATTTTAACCGCCGAAGCCGGTCGGAAAGCCGGATGCAGCAAATCCCACGTCCGGTTTGATGTAAAGGCGGAAGCTTTCCGGCCATCTTTCGTTCCCCCGTTTCCGGGTTGGCGAAGCTCACCCCGTTGCGAGGGCGGCGATAGACAGAGTCCGCCCCTGGGCGAGCTTCAAGACGTTGTGGGCGAGGCAGACGAGGCCCCACTCAGCGGCGACCTTCTCGACGCCGCGCAAAAGGAACTGACGGAAGCCGCGCGCCTGCTTGATCTGTCCGAACACCGGTTCGGGCAGCTGCTTTCTTAGGCGATAAGGGCTGGCGTGGCCGCCGGCCTTGATTTTCTCGCGCATGGCGGCGACGCGGGCGCCGCCGCCTTCTCCTTCCCCGGCATGCTTGGCCCGTCCCGGCGCGATATAGCCGTCGATCTCGCGTTCCTCCAGCGACGCAAGGTTGGCGTCGGAGCAATAGCCGGCGTCCGCCGACAGCTGCGCCGGCTTCTTGCCCAAATTGGCTTCGATCGCGTCGGCGATCGGCGCCAATTGATGTTGATCGCTCTGCTTCGCGTCGAGCCCGTGGGCGACGATCACCTGGGCCGTCGCGTCGACCGCCGCTTGCGCATTGTAGCCCTGGATGAAGCCGTCCTTGGTTTTCATGATGCGGCTTTCGGGATCGGTGAAGTTCTTCTGCGCTTTCGGGTCGGGCTCTTCGGATGGCGGGGCGGCGGGCTTTCCCGGTTTCTTGCGGCCCTCGGCCCTTCGCTGTTCCTCGGCCTCGGCCTGCGCTTTGGCCTTGGCCGCCGCGGCCGCTTTCGCTTCGGCCTCCAATTCGGCCTTCGCCGCCCGGATCTTCTCGGCGCGCTTCTTCTTGTCGGCGACCCACTTGGGCAACTCCTCGCCACTCTTGTCGCGGCCAAAGGCCCTGTCCTCCTCGGCGTCCGCAGCCTCGGCGGCGCTCAGCCATCGCTCGACCTCGGCCTCGAGCTCCGCCGCACGCTTCTCCATGCGCTCGTAGCTCATCGCCTTGTGCTTGGAGGCGTTCGCCTTGATCTTCGTCCCGTCGAGCGCGACATGGCCGAGCTTCACCAGTCCCGCCTGTTCGCACAGCTTGAGAACCTGGCCGAACAGGCCGGCGAGCGCTTCAAGTGGCGCTTGCGGAAGTCGGATACGGTGCGGAAATCCGGAGGATGTCCTTGGCGTCGGCGATCAGGCCGCCCACCGGATAGGCGCCGTTGGCGCCGTTGAAGCTGACGAGGGTGGTGGGGGCGCTCGCATAGATCGGGTGAGAAAAGGCGCCCGTATTGGCGATCTCGAACACCGTGCCGTAGCCGTCCGCCCCGCCCCCATA
Organism: uncultured Alphaproteobacteria bacterium; assembly: GCA_963768555.1. Lineage (GTDB taxonomy): Bacteria > Pseudomonadota > Alphaproteobacteria > Rhizobiales > Beijerinckiaceae > Roseiarcus. The sequence continues at coordinate 48,490 of CAVYIZ010000005.1, read as the reverse complement.
CGTCGTTCCGAACAGGCCTCCCTTGGCGTCGGCGATCAGGCCGTCGCACGGATAAGCACCGTTGGCGCCAGCAAGCGAACAAATTGTTAACAGGTGAGCCACTTGCAAAACGGCTCGGACGGCCGGAATTTTCGAATTTTCGGGTGATTTCTCGAGCGTCGCGAACCGTCGGCGGCCGGTTTCTGGTATGTTGATTTTGCGAGGAAAAACAAGCAGAAAGCCAGGAACCGCCGACGATGTCGCTACGAGAGACCCTATCCGTATACTGGCAGAAGTTTCAAGGAGAACTTTTCCCGTTTCTTGAGGAGACGGTCGGGTTCTTGACGGAGTTGCATCGAGCGCTGGTGACGGTTCTGGACATGACGCGGCTTGAGGCTTTCGCGCCTGACTGGGGTGGTTTTCCCGGACGGCCGGCAGCCGAGCGGGCCGCATTGGCGAGGGCCTTCGTGGCCAAGGCGGTTCTCAACTTGCCGACCACGCGGATGTTGATCGAACGCGTCGAGGCCGACACGACGTTGCGGCGCTTGTGCGGTTGGTCGCGTCTGTCCGAGGTTCCCAGCGAGGCGACGTTCTCGCGCGCCTTCGCCGAGTTCGCCGACAGCGCCTTGCCGTCGCGGTTGCATGAAGCCTTGATCCGCAAGACCCACGGGGATCGGCTGGTTGGTCACATCGCGCGCGATTCGACGGCGATCGAAGGCCATGAAAAGCCGCAACGCGCAGAGAAGCCCGAGCCGTCTGCGCTCGAGCAGAAGCCCCGCAAGCGCGGGCGTCCGCGCAAGGGCGAGCGGCCCGCGCCCAAGCCGCCCAGCCGGCTGGAACGCCAGGCCGGCATGACGCTGAGCCAGATGCTCGCCGATCTGCCCCAGCACTGTGACGTCGGCGTCAAACGCAACGCCAAGGGACATCAGGAGACATGGATCGGCTATAAGCTGCATATCGACACCGCGGACGGCGACATTCCCGTCAGTTGCGTTCTCACCTCGGCTTCCGTCCACGACAGTCAGGTCGCCATCCCCCTGGCGACGATGACGGCGGGGCGTCTGGTCAATCTCTACGATCTCATGGACAGCGCCTACGATGCGGCCGAGATCAGGGCGCATAGCCGCGCGCTCGGCCACGTGCCGATCATCGATGTCAACCCGCGCCGCGACGCCTGCCTCAAGAAGGAATTGGCCGAGGAAGACAAGCGTCGAGCGCTCGTCGGCCATCGCGCCGCCGAGGATATCCGCTACAACGAGCGCAGCGGCGCCGAACGGGTCAACGCCAACCTCAAAGACAACCACGGCGGCAGAACCGTCCAGGTGCGTGGCCCCGCGAAGGTGATGTGCCATCTGATGTTCGGCATTCTGGTCATCACCGTTTCTCAGATCATCCGTCTCATCGCATAGCGAGCCGCATCGCGGCGCGAAAACGGGTCCGGAGCCTCCCAAAAAATCGGGAGGTCGACGAAACATGGCCAAAATCCACGCCAAAATGTCCGCGAAGGCAAAAAAACGGCGGAAGCGGCGTTGCAACCGTCAAAAACGACTTAAGCCAACACGTCTCAGCTATGTTCATTCGTGCGCGAGCCGACGCGCTCAGACGTTCTGCAAGCGGCTCAGGTAGCTATCGGATATCACCAAGATATCGGATAGCTACCAGCTAAGCAGCGAAGGCCGAGCGTAGTTGGCTTTCGGACAGCTCAGGTGCGGGAGACCCGCCTGGCCCGGCCGGCGTTCACGATCGCGAAGAATTTCTCGCGGACGACGGTGAACAGGGTTGGCGGCAGGACGCCATAGGCGACCGAGGCATCCGTGGCGTCGGGCAGGCGGCGGAGATCGGGGCCAGGCCAGACAAATTCGTTCCATTCCGAGAGCACGATCCAGGAGCGCGCGTCGTCGAGGCCGAGGCGCTTCTTGGTGACGGCCGGGATCTCGACGGCAAGGGCAGGGTGGTCGGGCGGGCTATGTGTGACCGGCAGAACCAGGACGCGCGTATCGCCTTCGTCGTCGACCCGCAGCGCGGCGACGATCGCGCAAGGGCGGTCCTTTTCGCCTTCCTCACGGCCTTCGAGATATTCGCTGTACCAAAGGTAGCTGTAGCGGATGATCAGGCCCGGAACGGGCTTCGGAAACGCCACGCGATTACTTCAGCTCGGCGTCAAGGTGCGCGAATTCCTCCGGAACCTTGGCGTTGCGAACAGCCTCAATCCATTCTTCCGGCAACTCCGCGGTCAGACCCGCGTGGCGATCCCGCCGCTTGAGGCGCGCCCATTCCTCGGCCGACATGACGACGAGGGAATCCTTCCCGTGCTTAGTGATGACGACCGGCTCGTGCCTAGCCTTGTCACTCAGCGCGCCAAAGGCCGCCTGAAATTTGCTCGCGCTGACTCTTGTTGGCTGCATCCCCGAAACCTCCAATTTAGTTATTATAGCGAAAAGCGCCACTTTACTCAATACGCATATTCTATGGATAAATTGTTGGAGGGATGGACTTTCGAGTCTTCGAACGCCGGTAGCTATCAGCTACCAAGCAGCTATCCTCATGCCCTATCCGCCCTGATGGAGCAGGTCGACGGCCGTTACAGGCCGCAAGTTATGTCCGCGGAGCTTTTGATGAGGACCTCGGCGTTGAGCTTGAGATCGCGGGTGGGAGTGCAGGCGGTCCATAGCCTGAGGCGGTAAAGTCCCGGTTGCAGGTCGGCGCCGAGGATCAGGTCGATGGTCTTCTCTTCGCGCGCGGGCGTGGGAATTGGCCGGTCCGCGCCGATGGCGCGGTACTCGAGCCAGGCGGCAGCGAGGCAGGAGGACGGGATCACCGCGTTGCCGCCGGTGGTGGCATGGACCGCACCACATCAAGGAGGCGCCATCTAATCGGATCGCCCGAGATGATGGCTTGGACCCTCAATGCATTATTCATCGGCGGAATCTAGCCATGCACCAAAGTAGCAGGTGCCTTCCGGAGCTTACTCATTCATGCCAGGAATTATGCACCTTGGTGTGCCGCAGAGGCACACGGAAAGGAGAATGAAATTGAGTTCCTGACCGTGTGAACAAGCTGCGTGAAAGATGAGGGCGGGCCCCTCGGGATCGGCTTTCAGGAGCCGGCCTCAAACCAGTCCAAGCTGCTGCGTTCAAGAGATGTGGTGGTTAGCGTTGGATCAAAAGTCCGAAGTCATTCGGGCAGGTGCCTATCCGAGAGACGAACGTAAGTGAACCCTTGATGACGCGTCGAAATGCATAGTTGTCGCCAAAACCAGAGGCGCTTGATTTTCCTGGGACAAATCTGCCGGGAACCTGATTACGGGGCAGACGGCGGCCGGCGTATAGGGGGCGTGAAGCGGATACAGGCTTTTGCGTGGAACTGCGGGAACCAGGCCTTGGATGCCAAGGGAGAAGCCCAAGCGACCACACTCGCGAGGCGAGATACCGAAGCCAAGGCCTGGGGCGGAGCGGCCTGTAGTAGCGTCGAAGGCTCTGTAATGGAGCTGGAGCGAAGGGGTCGCGTCAAGACAGTCGGGTTCACCAGCCAACTGGCAACAGGATGAGCGCGGTGGAAACGACAGGCAAACCGTTCCTTATTGAAAAGGCGCGTGTGTACGAAGCTTATAAGGCGGTCAAATCCAATCGCGGCGCGGCTGGCGTGGACGGTCGGACCATCGAGCAGTTCGATGCCAATCTGAAGGGCAACCTCTATCGGATTTGGAATCGAATGAGCTCGGGAAGCTACTTTCCCGCGCCGGTCAAGGCGGTCTCCATTCCGAAGAAGAGTGGAGGCGAGCGGATTTTGGGGGTGCCCACGGTGGGCGACCGTACGGCGCAGATGGTGGTCAAGCAGCTCATCGAGCCGGATTTGGAACCGATATTCCTGACAAATTCCTACGGCTATAGACCGGAAAAGTCGGCTCTAGACGCTGTCGGCGTCACGCGCGAGCGATGTTGGCGATATGACTGGGTTCTGGAATTCGACATCAAAGGACTGTTCGACAACCTGCCGCACGATCTGCTCATGAAAGCGGTGCGAAGGCACGTGAAGTGCGAATGGGCGGTGCTCTACATCGAGAGATGGCTGACAGCCGCCGACTCCGATTGCGCCTAGTCGGCGTGCCGCTGCGCTCCCGCAGCCATGACCGGAACCCATCTTCGTATTCGGTCATCCGCGCTTCGAAAGAGGTCAAGCAAGGCGCAGAGCCCGAGTTAGACTCCCCGTACGGCGCAATGTCCGCGGCGTCACCGCCAACACGAGGAGGGAACAGCAATGATTTCACGCAGTCTCGTTGCGTGCCTCACCCTATCGGCAACGCTTATCTCGTCCGCCGTCTATGCCGGCGATCCGGCCTCCTGCGTCAAACCGCGTTTCTCCGATGTCGGCTGGACCGACATCACCGCCACGACGCAGATCGCGAGCCAGATTCTGAAGAGCCTCGGCTACAAGCCGGACATCTCCGTGCTGTCGGTCGCGATCACCTTCAAGTCGCTGGAAAACGGCGACATCGACATCTTTCTCGGCAACTGGATGCCGCTGCAGGAGCCGACCCAGGCGCCCCTCGTCAAGTCCGGCAAGATCGAGGTCGCGGGGACCAACCTCAAGGACGCGCGCATCGGCTTCGCCACCTCCAAGGCCGCCTATGACGCCGGCCTGAAGACCTATGCCGACATCGCCCGCTTCAAGGACCAGCTCGGCGGCAAGATTTATGGCATCGAGCCCGGCAGCGGCGCCAACGCGCACCATCTCGAAGATGATCTCGGGACAACACATTCGACCTTGGCGGCTTCAAGCTGGTCGAATCCAGCGAACAGGCCATGCTGGCGGAGGTGGCGCATAGGATCCGGAAAAGCAAGCCCGTCGTCTTCTTCGGCTGGCAGCCGCACCCGATGAATGTCAACCTGCCGATGGCCTATCTCGAAAAGGGCAACGACGTCTTCGGGCCGAATGATGGCGGCGCCACGGTGCTCACCCTGACGCGAGCCGGGCTATACGAAGGAATGCCCGAATGTCGCACGTCTGCTCTCCAACCTCACGTTCGACTCAGCCATGGAAAATCGCCTGATGAGCGATATCCTCGACCAGGGCATGGAGCCCGCCGCCGCGGTGCGCGCCTGGATGAAGGAGAACCCCGCCGTGCTCGACAAATGGCTTGACGGCGTGACGACGCTCGACGGCAAGCCGGGGCTTGCCGCGGTGAAGAGCGGGCTCGGCCTGTAGCAGGCGGGGCCTGTTCAGACGCCCACCTCCCTCGTCCGAGGAGCCTCGAAGGACGTTCCAGTTGGCGCAGGCGCTCGCAAACGCCCTCTGGAGCATCCTTCGAGGCCCTTTGCTTTCGCAAAGGCCGCCTCAGGATGAGGTCCATGACTTTTGAAACAGACCTAAAGCCTCGCACGGCGCGCCGCGGAGGGCGGCGCGCCGAACTGCCGCCGGAAGGCCCGTGACAGGGACGCGATGGCGGAAAAACCGGTCCGCTCGGCAATGTCGGCGATCGGAAGATTGGTGTCGAGCACCAGGCGTCGCGCTGCGTTGAGGCGCAGCGCGACATAATACGCCCCGGCGAGAGCAATCGACGATCTTCAGGAACAGCGTCTCCAGGCCCCGCGTCGAGACGCCGACGCGGCGCGCGATGGCGGCGATCGTCACCGGTCGGTCGATATGCGTCTCCATGATTCGGATCGCCTCGGCGACGCGCGGCTCGTGTTGGCGGATGCGTCCGAGAGAGACGATCGGCTGCGCGTCCGAGCTGGTTCGCACCTCCTCGTAGATATAGAGGCTGGCGACGTCGAGCGCCGCCGAATAGCCGTTGCGCGCCCGGATCAGCGACAGCATGCAATCGAGCGCGGGCGTTGCGCCTCCGGTCGTGAACACGGGCTCGTCCACCACGAAGCGGTCCGGCTGCACGTCCACGTTCGGAAAGCGGGCGGCGAAATCCTCCAGATCCTCCCAATGGGTCGTCGCGCGGCGTCCGTCGAGCAGCCCGGCCATACCCATCAGCCAGGAGCCGGATTCGACGCCGCCGACAACGGCCGAGCGCTTGGCGCCGGCGCGGATCACTTTCAGGACCGGCGGCGTCCCATATCGCATCGCGTCGAAAGCCGCGATCAGGATCAGCGCATCCTGCCGCTCGGCAGCATCGAAGGCGCCGTCGACCGGAATTGGCAGCCCGCAACTCGCTACCGGCATCTTGCCGTCGATCGACACGAGCTTCCAGCAATAGGCGGGTCGACCCAGCACGCGATTGGCGCCGCGCATGGGGTCGAGCGTCGCCGCGAGCGACAGGAGGGAAAGGCCGGGGAACAGCAGCAGCGTAACGTTCAGCGGCGAGTTGGAATGGGCAAAGATCATGGCTTCGCAGAAGAGAAAATGGGCTGCGCAAGGAGTTGCGTCACGTTTCGCATTTCCCGTCAAGCTTCGGGCCGCCAATTTGGAGGCCGCCATGCCCTTGTCGATGAATTGCGATGTCTTCATCACCTGCGCGGTTACCGGCGCGGGCGACACCGTGGGCAGCTCGCCGCACGTGCCGATCACGCCGAAGCAGATCGCCGAATCCGCCATCGATGCGGCCAAGGCCGGCGCCGCCATCGTTCATTGCCATGTCCGCGATCCGGAGACCGGCGCCGCCTCACGCCGGCGGGACCTCTACCGCGAGGTGACGGACCGCATCCGCTCGGCCGATGTCGACGTCGTCCTGAACCTCACCGCCGGCATGGGCGGCGACCTCGTGTTCGGCGGCGTGGAGGCGCCCCTTCCCGTCAACGAAACGGGCACCGATATGGCGGGCGCCACCGAGCGTGTCGCCCATGTCGCAGAATGCCTGCCGGAGATCTGCACGCTCGACTGCGGCACGATGAATTTCAATCTCGGCGATTACGTCATGACCAACACGCCTTCCATGCTGCGCGAGATGGCGCGGCAGATGACGGCGCTCGGCGTGCGCCCGGAGATCGAGGCGTTCGATACCGGTCATCTGTGGTTCGCTCGGCAGCTCGCCGCCGAAGGGCTGATCGAGGACCCCGTGCTGATCCAGCTCTGCATGGGCGTCCGCTGGGGGGCGCCGGACGACCTCAACACCTTCATGGCGATGGTGAACAACGTGCCGGCAGGCTGGACCTTCTCCGCCTTTTCGATCGGTCGCAACGCCCTCGCCTACCCGGCTGCGGCGGTGCTCGCCGGCGGCAATGTCCGCGTCGGGCTGGAGGACAACCTCTATGTCGGCAAAGGCGAGCTCGCGACCAATGCGCAACTCGTCGAAAAGGCCGCCCGCGTCGTGACGGGCATGGGCGCCCGGATCATCGGCCCGCAGGAGGTCCGCGAGAGGCTCAAGCTGGCGAAGCGCTGAGGAGGTCGTGATGAGTTCGACGAACATGCCAACGAAACGCCTCGTCCCTCTTTCGAGGGCGGCCTGCGTTGGCGGCGGCGTCATCGGCGGGGGCTGGATCGCCCGCCTTCTGCTGGCGGGCGTCGACGTCAATGTGTTCGACCCGCATCCGGAGGCGCAACGCGTCGTCGGCGAGGTGATCGCCAACGCCGAGCGAGCTTACGGCCTGCTCAGCAAAGCCCCTCTGCCGCCGCGCGGGCGTCTGACCTTCTGCGAACGCCTCGCCGACGCCGTGGCGGGCGCCGAATGGGTGCAGGAAAGCGTGCCGGAACGTCTCGATCTCAAGCGCCGCGTGCTCGCCGATATCGACGCCGCATGCCCGACGGATGCGCTGATCGGCTCCTCGACCTCCGGCCTTCTGCCCTCGGACCTCCAGGCGGGACTCGCCCACCCCGAGCGGCTGTTCGTCGCCCACCCCTACAATCCGGTTTATCTCCTGCCGCTGGTCGAGATCGTCGGCGGCGCGGCGACTGCCGTCGCCGCCATTGACCGCGCCCGCGCCGTTCTCGACGCCATCGGCATGAAGGGCGTGGTCATCGCCCGCGAGATCGAGGCCTTTGTCGGCGACCGGCTGCTGGAGGCGCTGTGGCGCGAGGCGCTCTGGCTGATCAAGGACGGCATCTGCGACGTCGAGACGCTGGATGACGTGATCCGCTATTCTTTCGGCCTGCGCTGGGCGCAGATGGGTCTGTTCCAGACCTACCGCATTGCTGGCGGCGAGGCCGGCATGCGCCACTTCCTCGCCCAATTCGGCCCCTGCCTCAAGTGGCCATGGACCAAGCTCACCGACGTCGTCGACCTCGACGAGGCCCTGATAGAGAAGATCGGCGCCCAGTCGGACGAACAGGCGGCGGGCCTCTCCATCCGCGAACTCGAGCGCATCCGCGACGAGAACCTCGTCGGCATCCTGCACGCGCTGAAGGCCAGCCGCGGCGGCGAGGGCTGGGGCGCCGGCAAGCTGCTCGCGGATTTCGAGCGGCGGCTTCTCGCCAGCGCGCCGCCGCCGGCCGCCGCAATGTGACGGCGGGCTTGCCATAGCTCGGAAGGGTGCGCGTCCCGCGCAACCGCGCTCGATCTCGGCGCGGCGAGACGCCGCCCGCTCCAGCCGCCCGGCAGCGTTTCCCGCGCCCGTGCTACAGACCGCGTTACGCGGCGGCGTTGTCAACAGGTCTGATTTGGATAAGGTTGAGCGAGGCCAAGAAGGGGTCGCGGCGCAGACCGCCTTCGCTCGTGATTTGCAGAAGCAAGCCGTCGCCGGCCGACCGAGCCGCAGGGAGGAAGCCATGCTTGGACTGATGCAGCAGCGTCCGCTTCTGATATCCAGCCTCGTCGACTACGCGGCGGCCTGGCACGGCGGACGGGAAATCGTTTCGCGCGATCCGGAAGGGGCCTTCCATCGCTCGACTTTCGCCGAGATCGCCGCCCGGGCGAAGCGGGTCGCCAATGCGCTCGATGCGCTCGGCGCGAGCCCCGGCGATCGCATCGCGACGCTCGCCTGGAACGGCCACCGGCATCTCGAGCTCTACTACGGCGTGACCAGCTCCGGACGGGTGCTGCACACCGTCAATCCGCGGCTCTTTCCGGATCAGCTCCAGTACATCATGCATCACGCCGAGGACGCCTATGTGTTCTTCGACCCGGTGTTCGCGCCGCTGCGTCGAGCAGCTCGCGCCGAAGCTGCCGCTCGTGCGCGGCTTCGTCGCGCTTTGCGAGCCGAGCGCCCTTCCGTCCGTCAAAGGCGTTTCGCTCCTCTGCTACGAGGATCTCCTGGCGGAGGCTTCGCCGGAATATGCGTGGCCGATGCATCGACGAGAACACGGCCTCGACGCTCTGCTACACCTCCGGCACGACCGGGAACCCGAAGGGCGTGATGTACAGCCATCGGTCGACGGTGCTGCACGCCTTCGCCGCCTGCGCGGCCGACGCGCTCGGCCTGACGGCGCGCGACTCGATCCTCGTCGTCGTGCCGCTCTTCCACGCCAACGCCTGGAGCCTGCCGTTTTCGGCGGCGATGTGCGGCGCGAAGCTCGTCCTGCCCGGCCCGAAGCTCGATCCCGAAAGCATCTACATGCTGCTCGAGCAGGAGGGATGCACCAAGGCGTTCGGCATTCCGACGATCTGGCTCAATTTCCTCGCCTGGGTCGAGGCCAACCGCGAGCGGCTCGACCTGTCGCGGCTGAAGCTCAAGCAGGTCGTCGTCCGGCGGCGCGGCGCCGCCGCGCGCGACGATCGAGAAGTTCCGCGATCTGATGGGCGTCTTCCTGCTGCACGCGTGGGGCATGACGGAGACGAGTCCGCTCGCGACCATCGGGTCGCCGTTGGCCAAGCACGAGGCGCGAGCCCGCGCGAACTCGTCGACGTGCAGGTCAAGCAGGGCCGCCAGGTCTTCGGGATCGAACTCAAGCTCGTCGGCCGCGACGGGCGCGACCTGCCGCATGACGGCGTCTCAGTCGGCGAACTGAAGGTGCGCGGCAACTGGGTCATCTCCGGCTATTTCAAGGGCGAGGGCGGACAGGTCGTCGACGAGGACGGATGGCTCGGCACCGGCGACGTCGGCACGATCGACCCTGACGGCTATGTCCAGCTCACCGACCGGCTCAAGGACGTGATCAAGTCGGGCGGCGAGTGGATCTCCTCGATCGAGATCGAGAACCTCGCCATGTCGCACCCGGACGTATTCGAAGCGGCGGTGATCGCGGTCGCGCATCCCGTCTGGCAGGAGCGGCCGCTGCTGATCGTCCAGCCGCGCGACGGCCGGAAGCCGATCCAAGCAGTCGCTCGTCGACTTCCTGGCCGGCAAACTGCCGAAATGGCAAGTCCCGGACGATGTCGTGTTCGTCGACAGCCTGCCGCACACCGCGACCGGCAAGCTGTTGAAGACGGAGTTGCGCCAACGCTTCCACGGCCATCTGGCCGTTCACGCGTAGAGCGGGTTACGCTTTGACGGAACTGGCGACGCCGCCTTCCTCCCCTTGCTGAGCAAAGCGGGGGAGGGGGACCATGCGAAGCATGGTGGAGGGGCGCAAGGCGGCGCCGTCAATCCGAAGCAATCGTCCTGGCAATGACCACCGACGCGATCCTCCGCGCGCCGGCCCCTCCACCGGCCGTCGGCCGGTCCCCCTCCCCGCTTCGCAGGGGAGGAAAAGCGCTGCGCTTGACTTTCCCCGCCGGGCCGTCCACATGCAGGCCTGCCGCAGCCATGCGGCGAACAAGCGCGCTGGCCGCGTGAAGGGCTCCTTGCCCTCCTGCCGCGCGTGAAAGCAAATTCGCTCTCGACGCCCGGACACGCGGGGCGTTCCATAACACCCGAGCCGCCTCGCGCGCTTTGCGTCGCAGGTGCCGCGCTTTGAAAGAATCATCTTGGAAAATTTTCATGGGCTCGGCTTGGCCGCGCCCCTTACCGCCGCGCTCGCCAAACTCGGCTATGCGCGTCCGACGCCGATTCAGGCCCAGGCGATCCCGCCGCTGATGAAAGGCCGGGATCTGGTCGGCATCGCCCAGACGGGCACCGGCAAGACCGCGGCGTTCGCGCTGCCCATCCTTCACAAGCTGGCGGCCGACCGCCGCCCGGCGCCGAAAGGCGGCGCGCGGGTGCTCGTCCTGAGCCCGACGCGGGAGCTCGCGAGCCAGATCGCGCAGAGCTTTCGCGACATTTCGGGCGCGCTCTCGCTCAAGATCGCGGTGGTGTTCGGCGGCGTGCCGCACGGCGCGCAGGTGCGGGCGCTGCAGCAGGGCCTCGACGTTCTCGTCGCGACGCCCGGCCGATTGATCGATCATCTCGACGCGCGGGTCGCGCATCTCGGCGCGGTCGAGTTCCTCGTGCTCGACGAGGTCGACCAGATGCTCGACCTCGGCTTCATCAAGCCGATCCGCCGCATCGTGCGCGAACTGCCGAAGCGGCGGCAGAACCTGTTCTTCTCGGCCACCATGCCGGCCGACATCCGCGCGCTCGCCGGCGAGCTGCTCAGCGATCCGGTCGAGGTCGCGCGTGACGCCGGCCGCCAAGACCGCCGACCGCGTCGAGCAGAGCGTCGTGTTCGTCGAGGCGGCGAAGAAGCGCGACCTGCTGGTCGAGCTCTTCGACGACAATGACGATGTCGCGCGTGCTCGTGTTCACCCGCACCAAGCGCGGCGCCGACCGCGTCGCCAAGGCGCTGGACGAAGCCGGCGTCGACGCGGCCGCCATTCACGGCAACAAGAGCCAAGGCCAGCGCGAGCGGGCGCTCGGCGCCTTCCGCGCCGGCAAGACGCGGGCGCTCGTCGCCACCGACATCGCGGCGCGCGGCATCGACATCGACGGCGTGACCCATGTGGTGAACTTCGAACTGCCCGAGGTCGCCGAGGCCTATGTCCATCGCATCGGCCGCACCGCGCGGGCCGGAAACGCCGGCCGGGCGATCTCGCTCTGCGACCATGCCGAGCGCGACCTCCTGCGGGCGATCGAGCGCCTGACGCGGATCAGTCTGCCCAAGATCGACCGCCGCGGCGACGCCGGCCTCAAACCCGCTCCGGTCGTGCGCAAGGCGGCCGCAGCGGCCCCGCCGCCCGAGCGCCCGCATCACGCGCCGCATCGCGACGCGCGCAGCGCCGGCCCGAAGCCTGCTCAGGCTATGCGCAAAGCGGAGAGCGCTGCGGCGCCGGCGGCCGGGCGCCCGCATCACGCCCCCCATCGCGACGCGCGCAGCGCCGGCCTTCCCGCCTCGATCACGAGGCGTCCCCGTCGCGCCGGTCAGGCTCGTCCCGAGCGGCGCATCGAGCGCTGAGCGGCGGCAGTCGGCAGTAGGCAGTACGCAGTAGGCCGTAGTAAGAGCGCGTAGCTGACACGCTCATTGGCTGTCTATCGGCGGCCTGACTGCCGATCGCCTACTGCCGGAGACTCTGCCGATGCCGCCCGCCGCAATCGGCGCAAAACTGCGCGCGGTCTGCCTTGCGCTCCCCGAAACGTACGAGGAGGCGATGAAGCGCGGGCCGTCGTACCGCGTCGGGGAAAAGATCTTCGCGCTCGAGCGCCCGTGGAACAACTCGGTCGGCCTGTGGCGCAAGGCCCCGGAAGGAACCCGGGAGATCATCATCGGCTCCGATCCGGCGCGCTTTTTCGTGCCGCCCTATTTCGGCGCCAAGGGCTGGATCGTGGTCGGCCTCGACGAGGCCGCCGACTGGGCGGAAGTCGACGCCTTCGTGCGCCGCAGCTACCGGCTCGTCGCGCCAAAGCGGCTGGCGAAGCTCGTGACTTGAGGCGGGCCTTGGACAACAGCCTCATTGCGCTAACTAGAGCCGCTCACCACGTATCGACGAACGGCCGCTTGCGGCGCTCCCGCGGCCGCGGCGCGGGGCAGGAATCGAGGCCGCGGATGATCCAGCGGCGCGTCTCGACCGGATCGATCACCTGATCGATCTCGAGCACGGAGGCGATGTTGGTCGCCTTGCCGATCTCGTAGTATTTCGCCACCATCGAGCGGAAGAGTTTGTCGCGCTCCGCCGGGTCCTCGATCGCCTCGAGCTCCTTGCGGAAGCCGAGGCGCACGGCGCCTTCGAGGCCCATGCCGCCGAACTCGCCGGTCGGCCAGGAGATGGTGAAGCACTGCGCGTGGAACCCGCCGCCGGCCATGGCCTGCGCGCCGAGCCCGTAGCCCTTGCGCAGCACGATGGTGAAATAGGGAACGTCGAGGTTCGCCGCGGTCACGAACATGCGGCAGACATGGCGCACCAGCGCGGTCTTCTCCGCCTCCGGCCCGACCATGAAGCCCGGCGTGTCGCACAGCGAGACGATCGGAATGATCGAAGGCGTCGCAGAGCTGCATGAAGCGCGCCGCCTTGTCGGCGGCGTCGGAATCGATCGCGCCGCCGAGATGTTTCGGGTTGCTGGCGATGAGGCCGAACGGCCGGCCCTCGATGCGGATGAAGGCGGTGACGATTCCGACGCCGAAGGCCGCGCGCAGTTCGAGCACGGAGTTTTCGTCCGCCAGCGTCTCGATGACGTTGCGGATCTCATAGACGCGCAGCCGGTTCTCCGGGATGGCGCGGCGCAGGAGCCGCTGGTCGGGCGCGTTCCAGTCCGCGAACGCGTCCCTGGAAATAGGCGAGGTATTGTTTCGCCGCCGCGCAGGCTGCGATTTCGTCCTCGACCAGGAGGTCGATGACGCCGTTCGGCGCCTGCACGCCGACCGGCCCGACCTCCTCCGGGCGATAGACGCCGAGGCCGCCGCCCTCGATCATCGCCGGGCCGCCCATGCCGATGTTCGCGTCTCTCGTGGCGATCACCACGTCGCAGCAGCCGAGCAGGGCGGCGTTGCCGGCGAAGCACCGGCCGGAGACGATGCCGACGAGCGGCGCGAGCCCGCTGAGCTTTGCGAATTGCGCGAAGGTCGGCACGTCGAGGCCGCTGACGCCGAGCCCCTCGGTGTCGCCCGGCCGGCCGCCGCCGCCTTCGGCGAACAGGACGACGGGCAGGCGCTGCCGCTCGGCAAGCGCGAAGAGGCGGTCCTGCTTCTTGTGGTTGCGCTGCCCCTGCGTGCCCGCGAGCACCGTGTAGTCGTAGGCGACCACCATGCAGCGGGCGCGCTCCGCCCCGAACAGGTCGCCGTTCACCGTGGCGAGGCCGGCCACGACCCCGTCGCCCGGCGTATTGCGGATGAGATCGTCCTGCGACCGGCGCGCCGCCTGCGCCGCGACCGCGAGCGAACCGTATTCGACGAAGCTCTCTGCGTCGACCAGCGCGGCGATGTTCTCGCGCGCCGTGCGATGGTCGGTCTTGCGGCGTCTCGCGACCGCTTCCGGGCGGTTCTCGTCGAGGCCGAACGCCTGCCGCGCCAGCATGTCGGCGAGATCCTTGCGGACGGCGTCGGGGTCGACCGCCTCGGCTTGCGTCTCAGCCTCGGCGCCGGTGTCGGCCGGCTCGACGAACAGGATCGGATCGTCCTTGTAGAGCGTGTCGCCCTTCCGCCCGCGGAGTTCGCGCACGATCCCGCCGCAGGGCGCGCTGACCAGATGCTCCATCTTCATCGCTTCGATGACGGCGATCTGCTGGCCCGGCCGCACGACGTCGCCTTCCGCGACGTCGACGGAGACGAGCGCGCCGGAAATCGGCGCGCCGATCGCGACCGCGCCTTCCGGCCCCGCGTGCGCGATCGCCCCGCCGCCCGGCGCGTCTTCTTCGGCGGCGCCTCGAAATAGAGGCGGCGATGGTCCTCAGCCGCCGATTTCAACAGCTCCGGCAGGCGGCGCTCGATGAAGCGCGTGTCGATGCGGCCCGCGACGAAATCGGGATGGGTCAGCAGGGCCTGCAGGAAGGCGACATTGGTTTCGACGCCCGCGATGCGGAATTCGCCGAGCGCGCGCGCCGCCTTCGCCGCCGCGGCCGCGAAGTCTCCCGACGGCGAATGGACGATCAGCTTGGCGATGAGGGAATCGAAGGCCGCGGCGGTGCGATAGCCGGAATAGCCGAACGCGTCGACGCGCACGCCCGGGCCGGAGGGAATATCGAAGGCCGCGATGCGCCCGCCGCTCGGGGCGGCCTCGCCCGAAGCCGTCATGACCTCGAGATTGACCCGCGCCTGGATCGCATAGCCCCGCGGCGCGCGCGGGCCCGTCGAGGCCGATCTCCTCGAGGCTCTCGCCGGCGGCGACGCGGATCTGGGCCTGCACGAGATCGACGCCAAAGACTTCCTCGGTGACCGTGTGCTCGACCTGCAGGCGCGGGTTGGCCTCGATGAAGGCGAACCAGGCGTCGTCGCTGTCGTTCGACGCGTCGAGCAGGAACTCGAACGTGCCGAGGCTGTCGATGCCCGCGGCGGCGGCGAGCCGCATGGCCGCGCCGGCGATGCGCTCGCGTGAAGCCTGGCGACAGCGACGGGCTCGGCGCGATCTCGATCAGCTTCTGGTTGCGGCGCTGGATCGTGCATTCCCGCTCGCCGAAATGCGTGAGCCCGCCGTGGCGGTCGCCGAGGATCTGGATCTCGATGTGGCGGGCGCTGTCGATCAGGCGCTCGGCGTAGAGCGACCCGTCGCCGAAGGCGCTCGCCGCCTCGGACCGGCAGCGGGCGAAGGCGTCGGCGATTTCGTCGTTCAGTGCGCGACCGCCCGCATGCCGCGTCCGCCGCCGCCGGCGACCGCCTTCAGCATGATGGGCGCGCCGACGCTTCACCAGGAACGCCCGCGCGTCGGCCGCGCTGCCGCACGCGGGCCCCTTCGATGACCGGCGCGCCGCTCCGCGCCGCGAGACTCGCGCGCAAGAATCTTGTCGCCGAACAGGTCGAGCGTCTCGGGCGAAGGCCCGACGAAGGTCAGGCCGGCCGCCGCGACGGCGCGGGCGAAGGACCGCGTTCTCGGCGAGAAAGCCGTAGCCCGGATGAACGGCGTCGCAGCCTGTCTCCATCGCCAGCGCCGATCAGGCGCTCGCCGTCGAGATAGGCTGGGACGCCCGCGCGCCGCAGCGCATGCGCCTCGTCCGCCTTGCGCACGTGCAGCGAGGCCGCGTCGTCCTCCGAATAGACGGCGACGCTGGCGACGCCGAGATCGGCCGCCGCGCGGGCGATGCGGATGGCGATCTCGCCGCGATTGGCGATGAGAAGCTTGCGGAAAGGCGGACGCGACATCGGGATATGGTTCTCGGATTGGCGTCGGAGAATTTTGCATTCGGATCACGACGCCGTCGAATCAACCGGGCGCGGACTTTGCGCGCGCAGGCTGCGGCGCCGCCTGATGAGCCTTTAGAGCGCGTCGAGGATCCGGAGGGTCCCAGTTCGGATAGGTCCAAACGCTGGATTTGCTTTCGCTTGCAAGTTCACCGGTCCGCCAGCAAAGCAATTCTTTCTGCTTGCAGCGCTCGATCCGAAAAAAACCCTTCTATTCTGAGGCTGGTGCCGAGTGAAGGAGTCGAACCTCCGTCTCCTGCGTAGCCCGCGCGTCGCTTCCCGCCTTCGCGCGGACATGTCCGTGGACCGGCGACAACAAGTGCTTGGCGATGAGGCCGGATCTGTGCTATGTTCATGTTTGGTTCTCCAAGCCTATCAATGTTTATTCGCGTCAGATGGAATTTGGCCGGAGTGACAGAGTAACAGTTTTTCGTTTTTTCGCCCTTAGGCCTTTGAAATTGCTTGTGCGGGACCAGTTTTGCGGGGACGCCCGCGCAGGCCTCGGGACGACTGGCTCCGCGGGTCGGAGCGGCGGTCGCGGCGACAATCGCGGCCAATCTCCCTTCTTCATTCACCAGTTTGGGAGCCGCAAAAGGCAGTTTTGTCGCGCAAGCCTCTGATATCGCTTTCGCGCGTCCAAAATTGGGCAATTATGCACTTGACAAACACGACGGGATATGCGACAAAGGTTCACGTTCGGAGCCTTCCAATGTCCATCGATCTCACAGACCCGATTTTCAATGACGAAGGTGCCGCTTGGGCACACTTCGAGGCTATCCGTTGGCCTGATGGTCCAGTCTGCCCACATTGCGGCGTCATAGGCGCGGCGAATAAGATTATTGGCAGAACGGCGCGCTTTGGCCTTTATCGCTGCAATGTATGTGTAAAGCAGTTCACCGCGACAGTAGGGACAGTTTACGAGCGCTCGCATATTCCGCTTCACAAGTGGCTTTTGGCGACGCATCTCATGTGCGCGAGCAAGAAAGGCATGAGCGCCCATCAGCTTTTCCGCACGCTAGGTTTCGGCTCCTACCGTACCGCGTGGTTCATGGCGCATCGGGTGCGCGAGGCCATGACAGATCTTGAGCCGAACAAAGACGGCGGCCCGCTGGGCGGCACTGGCAAAGTTGTCGAGGCCGACGAAACCGTCGTCGGCGGAAAGGCGAAAAACCGCGCCTATCGCGAGCCCGCACCAAAGAAAGCCGTCCTTACTCTGTCGAGCGCGGCGGTCGCGTGCGGTCAAAGCATGTCGCCAATATTTCGTCAAAGAAACTGCGCCCGTTCATTATGAAAAACGTCAGCCGCAAGAGCACCCTGAACACCGACGAGGCGTCCTATTACATCAAGATGGGGCGCGAGTTCGCGGCGCATCACGCCGTCGATCACTCGCGCAATGAGTACGCCTACACACTCGACGGCGTCACGGTCACGGTCAACGGCCCCGAGAACTATTTCAGCATCTTCAAGCGAGGCGTGTACGGCGTCTACCATTCCATCAGCGAAGCGCATTTGCATCGCTATCTCGCGGAGTTCGATTTCCGGTACAATAATCGCTCTGCGCTCGGCGTCGAGGACACCGAGCGCGCTGCCAAAGCGGTGAAGGGTGTTGAGGGCAAGCGGCTGACCTATCAACAGCCTGCTATCTGAACGTGGGGCGGAAGCCCCGCCATGGACGCCGCCCGACAAGCCGGGGCGCCCGGCAGACATGGGGAAGCGGAAGCGTTGGGCGAATGACTAACGCTAAATCTGCAATTTTGGAGGTTTATCTATGGCGTTACCGGAGGTCGAACTTATCAGCGTCAAATCCGTCAAATGGCCCGCCGGAACAGCAGGGCAGCCAGCCCCGACCTCAGGAATCCCCTCATTTCGAGAACGGCCTGATTTCAGTGCTTTTCGGCCCTCACGTAGAGCGCATGGGGAGCCCTAAGGCCCCACATTTGTCGTGGCGCGACCTCTCTCTCGACGATTGCGAGACCCGACCTCGCACTTCAGGAACTCGTCATACGAGACTCGCCGCATCAACATGCCAACCTCCAGTTGCATTTGGCCCTCGAAAAAATGAGGGGATGGCTGAGAGCCCCGACTGATTGCTGGAAGATCATATTAGGAGTTCCACAAGTATACGGCGGCCACTTTCTAACGGCGCACTTCTATTTTGAAAAGAAATCTTGGAGAGATGACGCAGTTCTACCTGTAGCAAGGAGCTATTTTCATAATTTGATGCGCGACCTTGGGGAGAAAACGAAGGATTGGAATCTTGATGAAGCCCAGAAGAACGCCCTTCGTCGTCCTCAAACCAAACCCCCGTCCGGTGGTCCTGCTTAAGCATCTTTTTCCGTCCTGTTCTTCAGCTTGCCCTTCGGTGCCATTCCACGCTGTTTCGGACTCGCGCTAGGTTCCCTTTTTGGCTTAGGCTGAGGCGGCGTATTCGCCATACGGCGAATTATCTCGTCTCGGCGTTGCGCGGTTTCCTCTGCACTGAACTGATCGTCGGCTTTCGTCCTACCCATGACCGTACCCAGGAAATATGAACCAGCAGGCCGCTGCATCTATTGCAGCGCTAAGAGATACACCCCCAACGACCCAATGGCCAAGCTTGGGGATGAACATATCATCCCCCTTGCGTTCGGCGGGAATCTGTTGCTGCCTGAGGCAAGTTGCCGCGCATGTGAAAAAATCACCAGTCGCATCGAAACGCATTGTATCGAGCAGATGGTGCGGGACACGCGGGAGCATTTGGGCCTTACCGCGAGGCGGCACAGGCGAGCGCGACGCCACCTCCCGGTCTCCATTGACCACGGAACTCACACGGAAGTGCGGCGAGTCCTGACGCAGGAGCATCCCGCCGCGTTGTTTATGTTCACGTTCGATCCTCCCACAATGCTCTCGGGCGCCGACGATCCGCCCGGACATTTCGTGGGCAGAATAGTCATGCGGACAATGACGACGGACTTCATGGTCCGCGTCAACCGGATACCGGGGAAGATAAATTTGGTCCGGCGGGGAGGATACAGTGCTCATATTTTCGGCCAATGATAGCCAAGGTCGCTCACTCTTACGCTGTTGCCGAGCTCGGAATGGAGGGATTTACACCTATTTTGCCAGATTTCATCCGGAGTAAACAAACTCCACATCCAGCGCGGTTTGTTGGTGGCACCTTCGTTTCCGAAGTCGCTAGCAACGAGCGAAATGAGATCAGACTGCACCACTGGCCCACACGAAGTGGCAGGCAATATGTCGTCGTGCGCCTCCGGCTTTTTTCCGATCTGGATATGCCGGATTATCTCATCGTGGTCGGAGAAGATGTCAGGCCAGCGCTGTCATCAGCAACTGAGGCTCCGTTAGAAGTGCCCTAACACATGTGCGATAGAATTCCTTCTGATGGTCCGTAAGGATCGACCATTCCGGATCGTCCGTCGGGTCCAGGTGTTCCATCTTCCAATGAAGCTTTTCAGCAAGACATTCTATCGCGTTGTCGCGGGCCGACGGCGCAGAAATATTTTCGATTTTCACATCGGGCGCGCCAGCCGGCTCCGTCACGACGGATTCGGCGCTAATCTTATGCGGCTTGCTCGCTGTGTTTGTCAAGTGCATAGTTGCCCAAAATTGCCCGGCCGCGTCTCAGCCGGCCCCGAGCCGCTTCAACCAAGCCTTCGCCTGGCGCCTGACATTGGCGGGCGCCGTGCCGCCGTAGGACGTGCGGCTCCTGACCGAGCGCTCGACCCCGAGCACCGCGAAGGCGTCCTCGGTGATCCGCGGCTCGACGCGCTGCATCTCCTCGAGCGACAGCTTCTCCAGCGCGACGCCGCGCTCGGCGGCGAGCGCCACGATGCGTCCGGTCACGTGGTGCGCCTCGCGGAACGGCATTTTCAACGCACGGACGAGCCAGTCGGCGAGGTCGGTGGCGGTCGCGTAGCCCGCGCCCGCCGCCGCCTTCATTCGCTTCGCGTCCGGCATCATGTCCCTGACCATGCCGGTCGTCGCGGCGAGGCAGAGCAAGAGCGTCTCGAGCGCGTCGAAAACCCCTTCCTTGTCCTCCTGCATGTCCTTCGAATAGGCGAGCGGCAGGCCTTTCATGACGGTCGAGAGGCCGACGAGCGCGCCGACCACGCGGCCGGTCTTGCCGCGCACCAGCTCCGCCGCGTCCGGGTTGCGCTTTTGCGGCATGATCGAGGAGCCGGTCGAGAAGGCGTCGGAGAGCCTCACGAAGCCGAACTGCGGCGTCGTCCACAGCACGATCTCCTCGGCGAAGCGCGAGAGATGCGTCGCTGCGATCGCCGCAACGCTCAGCGCCTCCAGGGCGAAGTCGCGGTCGGCGACGCTGTCGAGCGAATTGGCGGTCGGGCGGTCGAAGCCGAGCGCCTTGGCCGTCATCTCCCGGTCGATCGGGAACGAGGTCCCGGCGAGCGCCGCCGCCCCAAGCGGGCATTCGTTGAGCCGCGTGCGCGCGTCGCGGAAGCGGCCGGCGTCGCGCCCGAGCATCTCGACATAGGCGAGCAGGTGATGGCCGAAGGTGACCGGCTGGGCCGACTGGAGATGGGTGAAGCCTGGCATCACCATGTCGGCGGCGTCGAGCGCGCGGGCGGCGAGCGCCTTCTGCAGCTTCTCGATCTGGACGATCAGCGCGTCGATCGCGTCGCGCACCCATAGGCGGAAATCGACCGCGACCTGGTCGTTGCGCGAGCGCGCGGTGTGCAGCCGGCCGGCCGCCGGGCCGACGATCTCGGCGAGCCGGCTCTCGACGTTCATATGAATGTCTTCGAGCGCGCGGGAGAAGGCGAAGCTTCCCGCCTCGATTTCGCCCTTGACTTCGGCGAGACCCTTGGCGATGGCCTCGGCGTCGGCGGCGTCGACGATGCCCTGGCGAGCGAGCATGGCGACATGGGCCTCGGATCCTGCGATGTCCTGGGCGGCGAGCTTGCGGTCGAAGTCGATCGAGGCGTTGATCTCCTCCATGATTTCGGCCGGGCCGACGGCGAACCGGCCGCCCCACATCGCGTTGCTCATGAGATTTTCGCCCTGGATGGTTCGAGAATGACGACAAAGGGAAACAGCCCGCGCAAGCGTCTCCTGCCGGCCGCGCTCGGCGTCCTTGCTGTCCTCGCCGCAGGCGTCGTCCTATACGGGACGCTCGCGCCGGCGGGCAAGGTCGCGGGCGCCTGTGCCTCCGCCTCCAAGGCGCTGGCGGCGAAGCTTGCGCCGCTGGCGAAGGGCGAGGTCGCGGCGGTGTCGATCGCGTCCGAGCCGAGCCAGGCCCTTCCGCTCGTCTTCGAGCGCGCCGACGGCTCGAAGGCGAGCCTCGCCGATTTTCGCGGCCGGGCGGTGCTCCTGAACCTGTGGGCGACCTGGTGCGCGCCCTGCCGCGCCGAGATGCCGGCGCTCGACCGGCTGCGAGGCCCAACACGGCGGGCCGGGGTTCGAGGTTGTGGCGGTCAATGTCGACACCGCGCGGCTCGAGCGCCGCGCCGCTTTCCTCGACAGCGTCGGCGTCAAGGCGCTCGCCCGCTACGCCGACCCGAGCGGCGACGCCTTCGAAACGCTGCGCAAGGACGGCAAGGCGCTCGGCCTGCCGGTGACGATGCTGATCGACAAGGATGGGTGCGAGATCGGCGCCGCCGCCGGGGCGGTCAAATGGGATTTGGCCGACGCCGAGGCGCTGGTCGGCGCGCTGAAGGGCGGTTGAGCCGCCAGGAAGCAGCCTTCACGCCGCCGCCCGGTCGCGGCGCAGGCGCGATCCCGCGAGCGCCAGGGCCTCCGGCCGCGCGACCGGCGGGCTGAACAGGAAGCCCTGCACCTCCGAGATCGTTCCGAGCTGCTCGATGATCCGCATCTGCCGTTCGGTCTCGACCCCTTCGATCAGCACGGTCATTCCGAGCTTGCGGCTCATCGCGGCGACGCTTTCGACCAGAATTGATGCGCGCTCCTGAATGCCGAGGCCCATGGTGAAGGAGCGGTCGATCTTGACCCGGTCGAGCGGGAAGCTGAGCAGGTAGCTCAGGCTCGAATAGCCGGTGCCGAAGTCGTCGAGCGAAATGCGGCAGCCGCGGGCGCGCAGCGCGTCGAGCGTGCCGCGCGCGTCGCCTTGGTCGTCGAGCAGCGTCGACTTGGTGATCTCGAGGTCGAGGCGATCGGGGCGAAGGTTCGTCGCCTTCAGCGCGCCATCGACGATCGTCTCGATGTTTCCGCGGCGAAATTGAGACGGGGAGAGGTTGACCGAGACGCTGACGTCCTCCGACCACGAGGCGCAGGCCTCGCAGGCGCGGCGCAGGACGCACGCCCCGAACTCCTCCATGAGTCCGATTTCCTCGACGATCGGAATGAACTCGCTCGGCGAGACGGCGCCGCGCACCGGGTGGCGCCAGCGGGCGAGCGCCTCGAACGACACGATCTTACGCGTCCTGACGTCGACGATCGGCTGGAAATGGACGTCGATGGCGTTGTTGGCGACGGCGGCGCGCAGCTCGAGCTCGACGAGCCGACGCACCTGGATTTTGGTGTCCATCTCCCGTTCGAAGGCGCGCCAGCTGCGCCGCCCCTCGGCCTTCGCCGCATAGAGCGCGATGTCCGCGTTGGACAACAGAACGTCGGGCGTGGTCCCGTCGTCGGGGGCGGAGGCGGCGCCGATGCTCGCGCCGACGATCACCTCGCTGCCGTCGATGACGACCGCGCGGCCGATCTCTTCGATGATGCGTCTGGCGAGCGCGGGCGTCTCCGGCTGGCCTGCGCCATGGCGGTGGAGGATGATGAACTCGTCGCCGCCCCAGCGGGCGACCAGATCGCGCGGGCCGACGATGCCGCTGAGGCGGCGTCCGATCTCCGCCAGGAGTTTGTCGCCGGTGGCGTGGCCCAGGCTGTCGTTGACCTGCTTGAAATTGTCCAGATCCAGGAACAGCACGGTGAGCTCGGCCGCAGGCCGATCGGACCGCAGCGCGAGCGCGAGCTCCTCCTCGAAGCACCGGCGGTTTGGAAGGTCCGTGACCGCGTCGAACCGCGCCATTCGATTGATCTCGATCTGAGCGTTGCGACGTTCGGTGACGTCCTGAATGACGACGACGGAGCCTTCGCTTTTCATGCGGTGGACCGTGACTTCGAACGCGCGGCCGTCCCTGCTGTCGAGCGGAACGACGAAGTCGGCCCCGTCCTCGTCGTGAAAGAGCGCCT
Source organism: uncultured Alphaproteobacteria bacterium (assembly GCA_963768555.1). Classification (GTDB taxonomy): domain Bacteria; phylum Pseudomonadota; class Alphaproteobacteria; order Rhizobiales; family Beijerinckiaceae; genus Roseiarcus. The sequence goes on along the minus strand of CAVYIZ010000005.1, from coordinate 25,351 downwards.
GAGCCAGGCGGTCGATCTGCGCAGCGGCGATGACGCCGGTTTGCCCGAGTCCCCTGAGGATGGGGTTGACGTTCGCGCCGACGAGATCGCGCTCCGACCCGACCCCGAAAATCTTGAGCGCCTGATCGTTTGCCAGAATGATGCGCCCGCCTGAATCGACCATGCACAGGCCGTGCGACATGTTGTTGAGCGCTGTGTCCAACCTCGCGGCGAGGGTCGCGGCCCTCTGTTGCGCCGCCACGACCGCCATGAAATTCGCTCTCAGGCGATTCGAGTAGCCTTTCATGTAGAGGACGAGCGGGAAGATGCCCGCCACGATGGCCGACGGGTACCAGCCGCCGGCGACAATGAACGCGACGCAGAGCGGAACGAAACCAACGACGAGCTGGAGATTGACTCCACGATAAGTCGCATAGCTGCGCGACATCAAATTGAAGGTGTAAGTGATCGTCATCGAGACGCCAATGAATTGGGTGTAGCTGTTCTCTGTGAGACAGAACGCAAGCAATGTCCACAGCGAAAGCGTCGCCAGGCTAACGAGCGACCCTAACGCATAAGTCCATTCCTGTTTGCGGGCGATCGTGACGGTCTCGCTCGGAATGGCTCGTGAGTGAGCATGCAGGAAATATAGGCGACCTGCAGCTGCGAACAGTGGCCCGACAGCGCCATACAACAGCGTCACGTTCCGAGCCGATAGGGCGGCGGCGATCTCAACGCCGGACACGGTGATAGCTGAAAAAAACAAAGGCACGACGTCCGAAACGAGAGCATCGACGAACTCGATATACATCTCGTCCGGCAATTCGCCAGCCGGCTTGGAAGCTTTGCTTCGTACGGTGATCGCCATGAAACGGATAGAAAGCCTTTGGCCCGGAGGTCATTATCAGGGTCGAGGAATAAAAAGTTCCTTTAGCTCTTTGCCGGATCCGGTTTTTCTGTTGGACTCCGGGCCGGTGGCCATTGGTTGGCTTCGCGTCGTTCGCCGGTCCCCGATCGTCGACGCCGCAACTCGGCTTTGGGAAGCTGAGGTCGTACAGCGGCTGAACTCTTGCAGTCCTCCTGGTCGCTCCGTGGGGCACGCCAGGACTTCAGCTTGCCGCAAGCCACGAGGGTTAACTAAATGTGGCCAAAATCCGCCGGGAGAGCATTTACGTTTATTAGTGTTCTGTTAACATCGTTCTCAACTGGCGGGAGAAGGCACCATGACGGCGAAAGACGGCGCGCTTCCCGGGTTCTCCGACCGGGTCTTGAGGTTTCTGGAGAGAGTTGAGCACCGGATTGCGAGAACCGATTCCGAGCGGGAGGCGGTGTTTCGGCTGCGGTACGATGCTTATGTGCGAAACGGATTGCTGGAGCCGCGATCCGATCGAAGACTGTTCGATGCGCGGTACGACAACGCCGCGAACTCCTGGATCACGATGACGTTCGTCGATGGCGAGCTTGCCGGCTCGGTCAGAGTGACCGTTGGCGTTGGTATGGATGCCGATCTGCCAAGTCTTCACGTCTATCCAGAGGCCATCGCGCCAAGGCTAAGCGCGGGGCAAATCGCGGTCGAGTACAACCGGCTCGCGGCGAAGCTTTCGCTGTCGAGCGCTCACCCCGAGTTGGCGTATATCATCGTGCGCCCGGGCTATATGGCGTGCCATCATTTTGACGCGGATCTTGCAATCACGTGTCCTCGCCCCGAGCACATGGCTTTTTACAGCCGAGTTTTCCTGTTGGTCCCCTGGTGTGAACCGCGTCCTTATCCCGGCTTTACAGCAAGATTCGGGTGCATGGGAGCAGGCTTCCATGAATCACGGGCCCGGATCGAAGCGCGCTACCCGTTCTACAAATCCACGCCGCTAGAGCGAGAGGCGCTTTATGGCGCTTGCGAGAGGGAGATCGACCTCGGTTTCCGCTCCGTCAAAGGGACCGGGCGCCGGGTGCTGGGGGCCGAGCTTTCCACGGCCTGACGAGCGTCGCCGCTCCGCGCCGAATCCGCGCGAACGCGTCCAGGTTGGACTCGCTCGGGCGAAGGTCGCGATCCTCGCACCACTCCAGGAACGGCCCCAGGTCCACCGTCACGAGTTGCGCGTCGTCGCCTCCGAGCGAGAGTCCCATGAAGGCTCCGTAGCGGAAGTCGACCCAGTCGTAACTATGGTGAGCCGACAACTCGGACATCAGCCTGCGGGCGATCTCAAACTCCGCGGCCGAGAGGACCGCTATCGAAACGCTGGACACGACGAACTCGCAATTTTCGATTCGGGCCGCTCCGCTGCGCCACGACCGTTACATCGCCGACAAGTCATCAGCAATGCGTTAACGGCCTTATCGAGCGTAACTCCGGAACCCCGCGTCGAAAAGGGCGCGCCCTTCCGACGCCTACACTGCCGGTTCCTCCATCCGTAAGGCAGAGCCGACGGCAAATTCAGCTGTATACCAAAGAAAACATGATTGTAAATTATGTCAAAGTCAGGACGGCCGCCGCATTTTCGGGATTCAGAGCGGTCAAACGTTGCGTCGCATGCCGACAATACGTGAACGGGCGCATACGTCGTCGTCTGTGTGAATTGGCAAGTATTTTCCGAGCAGGGCGGCTCCGATCAGCGAATTTTATACTTTCGTGTGACCGGCCCGAGAGGGATCAGCCGGCCGCGCCGCGTCGCGGAGCAAAGTAGGGGCTCATGCCCTCCCGGGCGAGCCGATCGGCGCGTTCGTTCAGTTCGTCGCCGGCGTGACCCCTGACCCAGAGCCATTGCACGTCGTGCCGGGCGGCCGCCGCGTCGAGCCGGCGCCAGAGGTCCTCGTTCTTGACCGGCTTCTTGTCGGCGGTTCGCCAGCCGTTTCGCTTCCAGACGTCGAGCCATCCCGTTATGCCGCCGCGCAAATATTGCGAATCCGTGTGCAGGCTCACCGGGCAGGGGCGGTTCAGCGACTTCGAGCGCCTCGATCGCCGCCGAGAGCTCCATGCGATTGTTGGTGGTGAGGGGCTCGCCGCCTCTCAGCTCCTTCTCGTGCGCGCCGTACCGAAGCACCGCGCCCCACCCGCCAGGCCCCGGGTTGCCCGAGCAGGCGCCGTCGGTCCAGATCGTGACTCGTCGGCTCACTGGACGAGTCCGTAGTCGGCGGCCGTCTTGACGCGCTGGTGGAAGCGCAGCTTGTCGCGATATTCGAGCGGATTCTTCGGCGCGACCTTGGCGCCGGGCGGCACGTCGAGCCAGTCGACAAGCCGCGTGAGCATGAAGCGCAGCGCCGCGCCGCGCGCCAGGATCGGCAGCGCCGCGACCTCGGGCTCGCTGAGCGGCCGCACGCGCTCGTAGGCCGAGATCAGGGCCTGCCCCTTGGAAACGTTGAACGCGTTGTCCGGCTCGAAACACCAGGCGCTCAGACAGATCGCCAGATCGTAGGCGAGAGCGTCGTTGCAGGCGAAATAGAAGTCGATGAGGCCTGATAGCTTCTCGCCGATGAAAAACACGTTGTCATTGAAGAGGTCGGCGTGGATGACGCCGCTTGGCAGGCCTGCGGGCCAGTGCGTCTGCAGAAAGGCGAGCTCAGTCGCGCTTTCTTCGCGTAGGCGCGGCGCGACCTCGTCGGCCCGCGCTTCGGCTGCATGCAGAAGAGGCGGCCACCCTGCAAGCGACAGCGCGTTGGCCCGCCTCAGGCCGAAATCGGCCCCCGCCAGATGCATCCGCGCGAGCGCCTGACCGAGCTCGCCGCAATGACGAACGGTCGGCCGCCGAAGCCAAAGTCCATCGAGAAAGGTGACGATCGCCGCCGGGCGGCCTGCAAGTTCGCCGAGTGCTTCGCCGGCTCGGTTGCGGACCGGCTGAGGGCAGGTGACGCCGCGCTTGGCCAAATGCTCCATCAGCCCGATGAAGAACGGCAGATCGGCCGCCCGGACCCTTTTTTCGTAGAGCGTGAGGATGAACTGGCTCGCGGCGGTGCGCAGGAGAAAATTGGAGTTCTCGACCCCCTCGGCGATTCCCTTGAACGAGATGACGTCGCCGATGTTGTAGAGCGCGAGGAAGTCCCTCAACGCCTCATCCGAGACTTCCGTGTAGACAGCCACTGTCTGATGATCTCGCGAGAGGAGGCGACAGCTCGGGCTTAGCCGCAGGCGCCGGATGCGTCAATCGCGCGACGTTCGAACCCGTATGCCGCGCTGCCGACAAACCGAAATCACGCCGGCCTGGACGTCGCTCCGCTCGCCTTTCGAGGTTGGGCGCGGCCGCGTTCTCTTCCGCGAGCCGCCCTCGCTGCGCGAGGGGCTCGGAATGAGCCTCATCGTCGTCGCGGTGGGGATTCTCGTCTGGGCGAGCATATGAGACTATACCGTTTCCCGCAGCACGCGCGGCAGCGGAAAGGCCATCGACTCGCTCGCCGTCGTCAGCGCCTCGAGCACCACGTCGTAGCGCGCGTCCAAGGCCGCGAGGATGCGCTTGACCAGGGCTTCCGGCGCCGAGGCCCCCGCGGTGACGGCGACCGAAGCCACGTGCCGAAGAGCCTCCCAGTCGATGCCGCGCTCGTCGGCCACGAGCTGCGCGGCGCAGCCCTCGCGTTCGGCGACTTCGCGCAGGCGCTGCGAATTGGAGGAATTGGCCGCGCCGACCACGATCACCGCCTCGACCTGCCGCGCCGCGGTCTTGACCGCCTCCTGCCGGTTGGTCGTGGCGTAGCAGATGTCCTCCATCGGCGGCGGATGGATCGAAGGAAAGCGGCGTTGCAGCGCGGCGACGATCTCGCGCGTGTCGTCGACCGAAAGGGTCGTCTGCGTCGCATAGGCGATCGGCCGGCCGTCGTCGGCCGGAAGGCGATCGACGTTCTCGATCGAGCTGACCAGCGTCACCGCGCCCGGTGGCAACTGTCCCATCGTGCCGATCACTTCCGGGTGGCCGACATGGCCGATCAGAATGATCCGCCGGCCGCGCCTGAAATGCGCCTGCGCCTCGCGATGAACCTTGGTGACGAGCGGGCAGGTCGCGTCGATGGTGAAGAGATTGCGGGCCTCGGCTTCTTGCGGCACCGACTTGGCGACGCCATGGGCGGAGAAGATCACCGGATGCGAGCCGGGCGGCGCCTCCGCCAGCTCCTTGATGAACACGACCCCCTTGGCCTTAAGCGAGTTGACGACGGACCTGTTGTGGACGATCTCGTGCCGAACATAGACCGGCGCCCCATAGAGCTCCAGCGCCCGCTCGACGATGTCGATCGCCCGCACGACGCCCGCGCAAAAGCCGCGCGGGGCGCAGAGGACGACGCGCAGGCGGGGTTTGGGCCGGGCGGGCTGGATCATGCGCGCCAGCCTTGGAAGGGCGGGAACGGGGAGTCAAGAGCGGGACGCAAGCTTACCCAGCGGCCTCGGCATCATTATTTCCCGGCAACCAACGCGGCCGCCTCTTGCGCCGCCGCCAGCGCCTCCTCCCGGCGCCCGAGCTCCGACAGCCTATTGGCGAGATTGTTGAGCGAAGTCGCCAGATAAGGCGTGAACGCCTCGGGGCGCGCCGCCGCGAGCGCGCGATAGAGATCGGCCGCCTGTTTCGCCGCCGCCAGCGCCTCCTCCCGGCGCCCGAGCTCGGACAGCATGGCAGCGAGATTGTTGAGCGAAGTCGCCAGATTTGGCGTGAACGCCTCGGGGCGCGCCGCCGCGAGCGCGCGATAGAGATCGGCCGCCTCTTGCGCCGCCGCCAGCGCCGCCGGCCGCCTCTTCACCCGCTGCCAGCGCCTCCTCCCGGCGCCCGAGCTCCGACAGCCTGACAGCGAGATTGTTGAGCGACATGGCCAAATCGGGCGTGAACGCCTCGGGGCGCGCCGCCGCGAGCGCGCGATAGAGATCGGCCGCCTGTTGCGCCGCCGCCAGCGCCTCCTCCCGGCGCCCGAGCTCCGACAGCCTATTGGCGAGAGTGTTGAGCGAAGTCGCCAGATTTGGGGTGAACGCCTCGGGGCGCGCCGCCGCGAGCGCGCGATAGAGATCGGCCGCCTCTTGCGCCGCCGCCAGCGCCTCCTCCCGGCGCCCGAGCTCCGACAGCCTGTCAGCGAGAGTGTTGAGCGACATGGCCAAATCGGGCGTGAACGCCTCGGGGCGCGCCGCCGCGAGCGCGCGATAGAGATCGGCCGCCTCTTGCGCCGCCGCCAGCGCCTCCTCCCGGCGCCCGAGCGAGGACAGATAATTCGCGGCGTTATTGAGAAACCGCGCCTTGGGCTCCGGGTCCGCGACTGCGCTGGCCAGGATCAATGCGACGTGGGCCGCGAAGCGCGCCGCCCAGAACGGAACGTCGGTCCCTGCCACGGCGGCGAAATCTGCGGCTCTCGCAGGATCCTCGGCGAGCATGTCTTCGATCCGCTGGTCGAGCGGATGCACGCCCTCGTCATCCGCGCGGCCGAGGCCGTTCAAATCATAGAGCACGCGCGCCAGACGGCCTCCGAGGCTCGACGTATTCTCACGCAAGGCGATGAACAGCCATGTGGGCAGCGCGTCGCGCTCGCGGGGAAAATCCGCGCCGAACAGCGCAAGATCGAACGAATGCCGCTGCGGGCGCGTACGGCTCGAGCCGGGTCAATCGCCCGCGCTTCCACCACGGGCTTCTCGCGAGCGCCGAGACGAAGTCGGGCCTGGAGCTTTCACACGCTCCGGCTCGCGCGAGTTCCCTGACCGCGCCTTCGCTGAGCCCATCGGCCAGCACGCCGAGCGCGAGCAAATGTTCAAGGCCGTTTCGGCCAAGACCAAGAGATTCCGATACCGGGCGAACGCGGTCCATTTCGCGGCCGGCGAGCTTCCTGAGAAGGTCTCCGCCGCCGAGGCTGAACGCCTCGGACGGCGACAGCGCCGCGTGGATAGCGGCGGCCGTGGCGTAGAGCGGCAAGCGGTGGAGAGGCGACGCCGCAAGCCATTGCCTCGCGCCGCGCAGGTCGGGCATTGGGGTCTTGGCGCGCGCCGCCAACCTGCGCGCGGCCTCCTCGATCAGTCGCGCTCCATCAGTCGACATTCAGCGGAGCCGGCGCGGCGATTTCCTGCCTTCCGAAGCGGCCCTGAAGCATGCGTCGTTTCGGCTTCCCATTCCACGAACGACCGCCGCGACAGGAACAGGACCCGCAATGGGTAGGGCGCGGTCTTGCGCTCGGCGAGTTCCTTCAGGATGGCGGTCGTCCGCTCGGGCTGCTCCTCGGGATAGTCGAGGACGAGAAAGAGCCCCTTGTCCCGGACGGCGAAATTGAACGCGTTTCGATGCCGGGGGAGAAATCCCGCCGTCCACCTCCGGTCGCGCAGAACCTTCGCCGCCTGCGCGGCGAGGCGGGTCTTTCCGGCGCCGCCTTCGCCCGTGATCAGTCGCGCGCTCGGCGTGTTCGAGCCGCTCTCGGCCCAGCCGAGAATTTTGCGCAGATCGTCGTCGCGGCCGTACAAGGTTTCGACGAGTCGATAGTCCCAGCGCAGAAGGCTGAAGAGATTCGGCTCTCCGTCCTCGAACGCGTCCGACAGCGGGAGCCAGTCGAGGCTCGGCTCGGTGACGGCGTCCTGTCGCGGCCCGACCGCGAAAGTCTGCAGCAGGAAGGCGCCGTCGCCGACCTGGATGCCGGTCCCGGCTTTGACCAGCACGTCGAGAACCGCCGAGGCATAGATTTGCGCGACGAGGTTGTCGGCGCTGGTGAATGTCGGGCCGGGATAAAGGTTGATCGCCCTCAGCCGCGCCCGATGGGCCGCCTGCGCAGCCCTAGAGTCCTCGCTCGGCGCAAACTTTCGGGCTCCGACGGATGCGCGCCGCCGGCTCGACGATCAGCAAGTCCTTGTCGAAACAGATGGCGAGCCACGCTTCCCATTGGGTGTAGGAGAGTGTCTGTAGAGCCTCGCGCGCGCGCGCTACGCCCTTCTTCGCCAGTTCCGCCTCGAAACCTGGCCGCCTCGCAAGCAGGTCGTCGACGCTCGATGCCGAAGGCGCCGAACCGGTCATTTCGCCGAGGAAATGCACGACGGCCTCACATCGCTCGATGTAGTCTTCGAGCATCTTGAGGGTGTCGCCGCCCCGCGGTTTGAAGTCCTCCTGAACCTTCACCTCGACATTGAGCCTGGTCAGCGCTTTGCGCAGCGCGTCGCGATAGGCGCCGAACTCGTCGGAGACGCAGGAGACGAATAGTCTGACGCTTTCGTCCGCCATCGCCTGACGCCCATGGCCATGCGCAAACGTGACAGGAAACGGCTTGGTCGGCAAATGCGGGCCGCCAATCCGCCGAGCTTGGTGGCTCACTCCATCCTCTTGAAACCAGGCACTTTGTCATGCCCGCGAAAGCAGCTACTGAATTCACACAAGTCGAATTCACGACGCTTTTTCATGGAGTTGGGCGCGGTCCGCGGGTTCCCCTTCTCCGCGAAGCGGGGAAGCAACTGTGAAGTTCGGCGTAGCCCGGTGCTCGGCCGGGCTCAAGGCTGGCGCTGCGCGCCGCCGCCTTCGGCGGCTTCGGCCTTGACCCCGTCCGCTCACCGGTCTTTTTGGCATCCATGCAGTCGGCGCGATGCGCCGCCCGGCGGCCCCGCGAAGCCTCGCTCATGCGGCGGCTCGAGTTCGGTGGATTCCAAGTCTGATCGCGCGCGAGCATGGTGTTCAAGATCACGATCAGCTTGCGCATGCAAGCGATCAAAGCGACCTTGGCTTCCTTGCCCTTAGCGCGCAGGCGTTGGTAGTAGGCCTTGAGCACCGGGTTGTGCTGGGTGGCGGCGCCCATGACCGGCATATAAAGAAGATTGCGGAGCTTGCGTCGTCCGCCCTTGATGCGGCGCACGCCTTTGCGCTCGCCGCTGTCGTCGTCGTAGGGCGCGGCGCCGATGAGGGCGGCGGCGGCCTCGTTGGAGATGCGTCCGAGCTCGGGCGCCCAGGCGATCAGGCCGGCGACCGCTTGATCGCCGAGCCCCGGCACGCTGTCGATGATTTCTGCCCGTCGCGCGAACGCCGGGTTGGCTTTGATCTTGGCGGCGATGGCGGCGTCGAGCTTGCGCAGCTCGGCCCGCATCGCCTTGGCGATCGCGCCGAGCGCCTTGGCGACGATGGCCGGCGGGCCATGCTCGCCCTGCTGAGCGAGCCGCCCTTCCAGATCTTTCAAGGCGGTCCGCGCCTGGACCAGCCGGTCGACCTCCTCGCGCGCCGGATCGGCCGTTTGGGCCTCGCGATCGGAGAACGTCTCGGCGAACCAGGCGATCGTCTCGGCGTCGATCGGGTCGTTCTTGGCCAGCCGCCCGGCCGCCTTGGCAAAGCAACGAACCTGTTTCGGATCGACGACAAGGACCTCGAGGCCGGCGGCGCGCAGCGCTTCCGCCCAGCTCCGCTCATAACCGCCGCTCGCCTCCATCACCGCCCGGCCGACCCGGTGCGCGTGCAACCACGCCGCCAACTCGGCCTGGCCTTCCGGCGTGCTCGACGCCGACAGGCGCCGCCCCGCCGAGCGAATGCAGGCGTCGGCTTTGCTCTTTGCAACATCGAGGCCGACAATTCGCGTCTTCTCTGGCATACTCCCACTCCCTTCCTTGCTCGTGCGGGCTCTCACGCCCATGCAACTGTTCGGGTTGAGGAAGACGCCAGACCTGTCCCTCGCTTCCCCGCAGGTTTCAGCTGTGGTGGCCACGGGCTCAGGTCCGGCGACGGGCGGTTGCTTGGACAACCGCCCGTTCGCCGACTCTCTCACAATTTGCGGACACAAGGTGGCCGAAGGGTGATGACCGCGACCGGGGCGATCGGGCTCATGGCGGTTTTCGCCGTCGATCTCCTGTCGCTCTTCTGGGTGTCGAGGCTCGGCGATCAGGCGTTCAAGGCGGCGGTCGGCTATGTCGGCCTCGCCACCTTCTTCGCCATGGCGATCAACATCGGCCTGACCATCGCCGCCTCGGCGACGGTGTCGCGGGCGGTCGGCGCCGGCGACCGGCCGCGGGGCCGCAGGCTCGCCGCATCGACCCTGACGATCACGGCGATCACGTCCACGCTCGTCGCCGCGCTGATGTTCGCCTTTCGCGACTGGGCGCTGATCACGATCGTGCATGCCAGCGGCGAACCGCTGCGGGTCGCCTCGACCTTTCTCGCCATCACCCTTCCGGCGAACGTGCCGATGGCGCTCGGCATGGCGTTGTCGGGGGTGCTGCGCGCGGTCGGCGACGCGCGCCGCGCCATGTATGTGACGCTGTCGGGCGCGATTGTCACGGCGATTCTCGATCCGACGCTGATCTACGGCCTCGGCCTCGGCGTCTACGGGGCGGCCTGGGCGACCGTCGTCTCGCGCTTGTGCTTCTTCCTCGTCGGCTGGCGCGGCGCCGTGACGGTCCACGACATGGTGGCGAGGCCGACCCTCGGCGGCGCGCGCCGGGACTTCGGCCCGATCATGGCGATCGGCTTTCCCGCGATCATGGCCAATCTCGCCACCCCGGTCGGCTCCGCCTATACGATCCGCGTGTTCTCCGACATCGGCGAGGCGGCGATCGCGGCGGGCGCGGTCATCGACCGCGTGACCCCGGTTGCCTTCGGCGTGATCTTCGCGCTGACCGGGTCGGTCGGGCCGATCATCGGGCAGAACTACGGCGCGAGGCTGATGCACCGGGTCAGGCGCACGCTGACCGACTCGTTCATTCTTTCGGTCGGCTACGTGCTGTTCGCCTGGGGCGCTGCTGGCGCTCGCCGCGCCCTGGCTCGTCTCCGCCTTCGACGCCAAGGGCGACAGCGCCGACTACGTCACGTTCTATTGCCAGTACGGCGTCGTCGCCTGGCTCTTTCTCGCCTGCCTCTTCGTCGCCAATACGGCGTTCAACAACCTCGGCTTTCCGGTGCTGGCGATGGCGTTCAACTGGGGCCGGGCGACGTTGGGCACGATTCCCTTCGTGACCTTTGGCGCGCGTTATGGTGGAGTGAAGGGCGGCCTCATCGGCGTCGCGCTCGGCTGCGCCGTGTTCGGCCTCATCGCGGTCGCCGCGGCTTATGCGACGACGGCGCGCCTGTCGAAACGGTTGCAGGCGGGGCCGTCCTCGCGCGCCCACGGCGAAGGACGCTGAAGGGAAAAGCCATGACTCTCAACGACATCCTGCAAGGCGCGCAGGGCGGCAAGGCGATCGACAATCTCGCCGCCCGGTTCGGTCTCAGCTCCGCCCAGGCTCAGGCGGCGGTCCAGGCGATGATCCCGGCCTTTTCTCTTGCGTTGCAGCATCTTGCTGCGCATCCCGCCGCCCTCGGCGGCCTTCTGTCCGAATTGGCGAGCGGCGCGCACGCGCCTTCCTTCGCCGAGCCCGGACAGGGCCTCGGTCGGCAACGCCGAGGGCGCCGCCGCGCTCGAAAAGGTGTTCGGGTCGCCCGAGGCGATCAGGCGGGTCGTCGATCACGTGGCCGAGGCCTCCGGGGTCGGCCCCGAGGCGATTCAGGGCATGCTGCCGGCGGTCGCCTCGATCCTGCTCGGCGGGCTCGCGCACGCGATGACTGGGGAGGGGCAGTCCGGGGTGCTGGCCGACCTCGCCAACGCGGCCGCTGCGCCGGGCGGCCTCGGATCGGCGATCGGGTCCGGCGGCGGATTATTGGGCTCGATCGTCGGCTCGATCTTCGGCGGGACGCACGAGCCGGCCAATCCGCAGGCGGCCGCGCTGGCCGCGGGCCTCGCGTCCTTGAGCGCGATGTTCGTCGCCGGCGTTCAAGCGTCGCAGGCCCAGCAGGCGAGTCTCGGCGCGACCGCCCAGTCGTTCAACCAGCCGCCGCCCACAGTGTAAGTCCCTCATTTGCATTGTCGCGACCGCCCGCCTATCTAGCCGCCATTCGCCGGCTCGCCGGCCGCAGGGGCGCCAAGCTGTATGGCTCGCGACGTCGTCGACGGGGAGATCATCGAATCGCGCGACGCGCTTGCCGCCTGGTTCGAAGCAGGATGCAAGCAGTCCGGCCCCTTTCGGGTCGGCGCGGAGCACGAAAAGATCCTGTTTTACCGCGCCGGTCTGTCGCCCGTCCCTTACGCGGGCGAAACGGGGATCCGTGCGCTGCTCGAGCGGATGAACGCCCGCCTCGGCTGGGAGCGGATCGAGGACGCCGGCCATCTGATCGGGCTCTACGACGGCAAGAGCGGCGCGGCCATTTCGCTCGAGCCGGGCGGACAGTTCGAGCTGTCGGGCGCCCCGCTCGATACGGCGCACGAGACCGCCGAAGAGCTCGCGGGCCATATCGAGGTCTGCAAGTCGGTCGCCGAGCCGTTCGGGATCTCCGCCCTCTCGCTCGGGATGAGCCCGAAGTGGACGCTGGCCGAGACCCCGATCATGCCGAAAAGCCGCTACGACATCATGAAGCGCTACATGCCGAAGGTCGGGACGCGCGGCCTCGACATGATGTTCCGCACCGCAACCGTCCAGACCAACCTCGATTACCGCGACGAGAAGGACATGGTGGCGAAGCTCCGCGTCGGGCTTGCGCTGCAGCCGGCGATCACCGCGCTCTTCGCCAATTCGCCCTTCACCGACGGCAAGCTGAACGGCTTTCTCTCGATGCGCTCGGAGATCTGGCGCGACACCGATCCTGACCGCACCGGCATGCTGCCGTTCGCCTTCGAGCCGGGCATGGGGTTCGAGCGCTATGTCGACTACGCGCTCGACGTGCCGCTCTATTTCATCAAGCGCGGCTCGACGTACATCGACGTCGCCGGCGCGAGCTTCCGCGACCTGCTCGCCGGAAAGCTCGCGGCGATCCCCGGCGAGCGCGCGACGATGGCGGACTGGGAGAACCATCTGTCGACGATCTTTCCGGAAGTGCGGCTCAAGCGCTATCTCGAGATGCGCGGGGCCGACGTCGGGCCGCCCGACCGGATCGTGGCGATGTCGGCCTTGATGATCGGCCTCTACTACGATCCGGACGCGCTCTCGGCGGCTCAGGATCTCATTCGGGACTGGAGCGCCGAGCACCGGCAGAGTCTGCGCGACGACGTGCCGCGCCTCGGGCTCGCGGCGAAGGTCCGCGGCCGCGACCTGCGCTCGGTCGCGCTCGACATGCTGGCGATTTCGAAGGGCGCCCTCAAGCGGCGCGCCCGGTTCGACGCCAAGGGCGACGACGAGACGGTCTGGCTCCGGCCGCTCGAGGCGATCGCCGAAAGCGGACGCTCGCCGGCGCAGGAGTGGATCGACCGTTACGAGGGCCCATGGGGACGGTCGGTCGATCCGGCCTTTGTCGAAGCGGCGTTCTAACCGGCTTCTCCGCCGCCGGACCGCCAACAGATCCACGCGCCCGCGAAACGGGTCGCGCGCAGCCGGACGGAATGAGCCTGTGGGACCTCAGTTCAAAACCGGGTCGTGAGCGGCAGCGCCAGCTCGGCGACCCGCTGCTCCGGCATGCGTCCGACGAACATGAAGCTGCGTCCCCCGCGCGACCAGGTGACGTACGACAGCCCTTCGTGCGCCACCATTCGCGGCGGCGCGCGCGGTTTGCCGTTGGCGATCACGCAGAAGAGGACAGGCGTGCCGCCGACGTCGGTGTAAGCGATTTCCGCAAGCGGTTCGCCGTCGTAGGAGAAATTCAACGCCGTGCGGTAGCGCAGGCCGGGGACCGCGACCTTGTCGGGCGTGAGATCGACACCGACCTTGTCGCTGACGGCCTGCAATTGCTTGGCCTGGACCGCGCTGTCCGGATTGAAGAGCGCGAACGTGTCGGGCGTGTAGAGCTCCATGTATTCGACGACTGCATCGAGCCAGGTTTCCCGCGCGGGGCCCAAAACGCCGCCGAATCCGACCCATGACGCCGCGCCCGCAAGCAGAAGGCCGATCGCGATTCCGGCTGCGAGCTCGAGCCAGCCGATCGAGCGCTTCGGATGAGGGGGAAGGTCGAGGTCGGCTGCGGGAATGGCCGCGCGAAGGCGGGCCAACGGCGCCTGCTCGAGCAGCGCGTCGAAGGACGCGACGAGCCGGGCGCGATCCTGTCGAAGCGCTTCCAGGCGCTTGCGCAACGCCTCGTCCTGCGCCAGCCGCGCCAGCAGCGCGCTCTTCTCGTCTTCATCGAGTTCATTGTCGATCAATGCGGCAAGCCGCTCCTCGTCGTCGGGCATCAAACCTGGAACGCTCCTATTTCAGTCTTGCCAGCGCAGCCCGCACGGCGGCGAGCCGGCTCATGATTGTGCCGATTGGGACCCCGAGAGCCGTCGCCGCCTCAGCGTAGGTATAGCCCTCGGCGTAGACCAGCAAAGCGGTCTCGCGCTGGGCCTCCGGGAGTCGCCCCACGGTTCTCAACACTTCAGCCGTGAGAATATTCACTTCCATTTCGTGTGCGCCGTCAACCGTCAAAGCGTCTTCGGCGTCGACGAAGCCGCCGCCTTCGCGAACCCGTCGGGCCCGGATTTCGTTGAGCCAGATCGACCTCAGGATGGTGAACAGCCACCGATCGACCCTGGTTCCGGGAGCGAACTGGTCGGCCCGCTCGATCGCGCGCACGCACGTCGACTGAACGAGGTCGTCGGCGGCGTCGCGTGAAGACGACAGCACGACGGCGTAGCGCCAGAGCCGCGCCAGGCATTGCTCAAGCCCCTGCCGCACTTCGTGCCGGCTCGCTTCGGTCATGCGCGCATTAGAGCACAAACGGGCGATGTGCGCAGGAGGCGGCGCTCCTTGTGTCAGTGTCCCGCGAGAACGCTCGCCGAATAATTGACGCCTTGGCGTGTTTTATAGGCTCCACGTTCAAACGGGAAAGGGTACAGCGATGCACGTTTCCTTGGAGTTGTTTCGCGGATCAAGCGGAAAGTTCACAACTGCGCTCTCGCGCGGCGTTCTTGTCTTCGGCTTGGCGCTCGCCGCCCCGGCCGCCCTCGCGGCGGGCGGCGGAGGCGGCGGCGGCGGCGGCGGAGGGGGAGGCGGAGGCGGAGGCGGGGGAAGCGTGAAGCCGGACGCGGGGGCGACGGGAGGAGGCGGAACACGCTCGGGTGAACCAGAACGACCTCACCACCTGCTACCCCGGGCAGGTGTGGGACCGGAAGAGACACGTTTGCCTCCAGCGGCACAGCGGCGTTCTTCCGGATTGGGAGCTCACCGAATACGCCTATGCGCTCGCCAAGGCCGACCGCTTCCAGGAGGCGATCGACGTGCTCGACTTGCTCGACAATCCCAACACGCCGCGCGCCCTCAACTATCGCGGCTACGCGACGCGCAAGCTCGGCCGCACCGACGAGGGGATCGGCTATTACCTCAAGTCCGTGGCGCTCGATCCCGCCTATCCGCAGGTGCGCGAGTATCTCGGCGAGGCCTACGTGATCGAGGGCAAGTTCGATCTCGCCAAGGATCAGCTGGCGACGATTGAGAAGATCTGCGGCTCGAAGGATTGCGAGTATTATGGCGAGCTGGCAAAGGCGCTGACCGACGCGAAAGCCCTGTAGCCCAAGTCGAAAACGGCCGCGCGGGCGTTAGCCGCGCGTGGCCCAACCTGAAGAGGCGACACATGTCGCGCGTTCAATCGTCGCCCGGCGGGGGCGAATATCGGCCGGCGAGGCCGGCCTTCGACGCGGACCTCTTGTTTTTGAGGCGCTTCGCCGATCCCATCGTCCTTCTTGCGCGGGCGATGCTCTCCTACATCTTCATCGTCGAAGGCTACGGCAAGATCGCCGACTATGCCGAAGTGGCGGGCTACATGCGCGAGCACAGCGTCGCCCCCGCGCTGCTGCCGCTCGTGATCCTGACCGAGCTCGGCGGCGGACTTCTCGTCCTCTTCGGCCTGAAGACGCGCTGGGCGGCGATCGCGCTTGCCGGCTTCTGCCTGCTGACGGCGCTGTTCTTCCACCTCGCCGCGGATGAGACGATCATGTTCCAGAAAAACATCGCCATGGCAGGTGGATTCCTTGTGCTCGCGACGTTCGGTCCCGGCGCATGGTCGGCCGACGGCCGGCTCGGCCGCGCCGGCTAGCGCCGCGTTCGCTGATGACCGGGCGCATCACAGGCCCGCTGGCGCGGCTAGCCGGCGTCCTCGCGGCGTTTCTCGTGGCGGCCGGCCTCGACGCGCCGGCGAGGACGGGATCGGCCGACGTTGTGCCGATGGTTTCACCCGACCGCATTGACGACGCGCCGGCGAACGAGCGCGACGTCGTCGCCAATTTCGCCTGGCGCGCGTTCATCGCGCTCAACTGGCCGTCGCTCCTCGCCGCCTCGGAACGCGGCGTCCCGGATCGCAAAAAGTCGCTCGGCGATCCCGGCAAGCGCGTGTGGGAAACGTTCAAGTCCGATTATGAACTGTTCGCGGTCGGCGAGGACGGGCGCCGCGTCGCTCCAGCGCGGTGGACGAGCTACGCCGGACGCAATCCTTGCGGGCCCGAGGTCGACAACAGGCAGAAGACGATCGCCTCGTTTGCGCCCTTCGCCGACTTCAATCAGCCGAGCTTCACCGTCGACGCGCCCGCCAATCCGCTTGTCGCTCAGAACGGCGCCTATACGCGTTACGAGATCCATTTCAACGAGCCCGAGTTCTTGGCTTTCGCCGCGAACGGCTGGAGCCAGGGGCGGAACTTGCCTGACGAGAGCCGTCCCGAGCGTTTTCCCGTCGGGTCGATCGCGGTCAAGGCGGCCTGGCGCCCCTGACGGCCGCCGATCCGCCTTCCGTGCGGGCGCGCGCTTACGTCGAGCGCGCCGAGATCGTCGACGTCGCCAAGACGCTCGCCGCGGGCCGCGCAGTCTGCTCGGAGAGCGACGCCGCGCTGGTCGGGCTCCACATCGCGATCAAGACCAGGAGCCGGCCGCAATGGATCTGGAGCACCTTCGAGCACGTCGACAACGTGCCGCCGGCGGGCCAGGGAGAGGCTCGCGAACCCGACGCTCGGGACGCCGGCGTTCCCTACGCCTATTTCGAGCCGTCGCGGCCAAAAAACCTCTGGCCGCCGTTCGGCGTGGCCGAGGCCTTGCCGCTCGACTGGACGAACCCGCCGAAGCGGGATCCCGCGCCGATGCAAGTCGTGCGCCGCCATCCGATCGACCCCACGATCATGGCTTTGAACCGGGCCTATTGGAACTTGCCCGGCGTCAAGGGAACGGTATGGGAGCACTACATGCTGGTCGCCGTGCAGTGGCCGACGAGCGGCGATCCGGCCGGGCCGGGCAACGACGGCGCGCCTTTCCCCGGGGCGGTGGCTTCTCCTGGCGCGCAGGACGACTCCTACAATCGACCGCGGCGCCTGAGGAGAATCTGATCAACACGACGATGGAGACCTATCTGCAGGACTGGCCGTCGAGCTGCATGGCTTGCCATCAGGTTGTGTCCAACGCTCACGGAGACGATTTCGTCGGAACGCTCGCGGGGGTGCGGTGAGGGAGACTTGCCCCACCGCCATGCTCCCCATGGCCCCCTTGCTTCGGCGCGATTGCATCATTCGGCGGGCTATGTCCGCTAGGGAGAACGAATCGCCAACGAATTAATTCGCCTGCCCGGCTGTTTAGACATGACCCACGGAGGTCTTGGCGACGCCTTTCGCGGTCGCCAGGGCCGGGGGTTCGTGATGGAGTTCGGACTCAAATCCGCCACCGTTGTCGGAGCAAAGTCGAGATAAAGCGCGCATCGTCGCCTGACCTGCCAATGTGCTGAGAAGGCCGCCATGAGCGAAGCCAGCGGACGCGAGCTGCGCCAGGGGCTCGAACCCTGTCTGGGGCGCCTCTGGCGCTATGCGCTTGTGCTGTCGAGCGCGAGCGATACCGCCGAGAGCCTGGTGCAGGCGACGTGCCGGCGCGCAGTCGAGCGCGCGGACCAGGCCCCTGCGGACGGTCGACTCGACCGTTGGCTGTTCGCCATGCTTCGCTCGATCTGGCTCGACGAAATTCGCCCGCGTCGGATTCGAGAGGCGAAGGGTTTCGTCGATGCGAAAAGCGCTGTTTCGACCGATCGATCTTTTGAGATCGGGTCGAATATTCTCGCCGCTCAAGTGTTGAAATTGATCGCACGGTTGCCCGAGGCGCAACGAGAGGCGGCGCTGCTGGTCTACGGCGAAGGTTACAGCTACGCTGAGGCGGCGAGCGCTCTCAGCATTCCGATCGACGCGGTGATGAGCCGTCTCGCAGGGGCGCGATCAGCGCTGGCCAAGATGAAATAGGAGGAGGAACCGCTTCTTCCGATGACCGTCGATGACGCGCAGTTCGTCGCCCTGATCGACGACGAACTCGACGAAGAGGCGAAAGGCCGCCTTCTCGCGCAATTGGCGGCGGACGAGGGCTTGCGC
Organism: uncultured Alphaproteobacteria bacterium; assembly: GCA_963768555.1. GTDB lineage: Bacteria > Pseudomonadota > Alphaproteobacteria > Rhizobiales > Beijerinckiaceae > Roseiarcus. The sequence goes on along the minus strand of CAVYIZ010000005.1, from coordinate 7,210 downwards.
CAGCGTTACGAGGCGTTGCGCGAGGCGGGAGCGCAGATGGCGTCGTCTTTCGACGCGCTGCTCGAAGTGGCGCCGCTTTCCCGGCTGAGCGCCGCGCTGCCGTCGGAAGCCGTCGCTCGCCCGGCCCCCCCCGCCCGCCCGGGGATCGCGCGGCGCGAACTCGCGGCCGGATTTGTCCTCGGGCTTCTTGCCGCAGGCGCTGCGTGGATCGCGCTCACCCTCACGCGGCCCGCGAACGATTGGCGTTCCGCCGTCGCCCAATATACGAACCTCTATACGAACGCGACGTTCTCTCCATTGAACCCGGACGCTGCGCTGGAGGCTCAGGAACTGGCCGCCGTCGGAGCAAGAGTTGGCGCGAAACTGACCCCCGAGGATGTCGCGCTCCCCGGCCTCCGATTCACCGTCGCCTTCATGCTGGCCTTCGACGGCTGGCCGTTGGCGGCGATCGCTTTCGTCGATCCCAACGGCTCGCCCGTCCTCCTGTGCATTATCGCCAATGGCGGGTCGGATTCGCTCTACGCCTCGAAACGCGCGACGGACTCCCGCTGGCGTCGTGGTCGCGCGACGGGCGGGGCTATGTCGTGATCGGTCGCCAGCCCGAGCAGCGGATCGCGGAATTCGCACGGCTGCTGGAGCACCGAATTTGATGTCGATTGCGCTCGCACCGAACGAGGCTCGCTGAGCACCCGCGGAATTGACGGTCCGCGCCGAAGACGCTCTGCGGCTCGGGCCTCGAGGGCGTTTACAGGGGGACCGCCGGAAGGGCGCCGGAGTGGGCGCGAAGGCCGCGCCTTACTCCAGCATCATCCGCACCGCCTCCGCCATCGTCGCGCCGAGAACGGCGTGCTGGTCCGGCGCATAATCCTAAATACCGCAGTTGAGATTTTGCGAGTGGATTCGAATCGCGCATTCTCAAGGGTATGACGCGCGATTCTTCCCGCTCATCGGCTCACCCACCCGGTGAACAATCCTTGGTTGTCGGGAGCGAGCCGCCCGGAGGCGTCGACATCGACAGCTTCTGGGCCGGTCCGTGTCGAATGGGACCATGAGGCGGCGATGACGCCGCTCGGCCAGCTCCCGTTCTTCATCCATTTCCTCAAAGCGACCGGGTTGTTCGACGCCTTCGTCGTCGACTGTCCGCTGCGCTAGGGCAATCCCAACGCCCCGAAGAAGCGCGACATTCTCGGCACGGCGATGTTCTCCATGCTCGCTGGCCACAAGGTTACGCCGATATCCAGGCGCTGCGCTGCGACGCCGTCTTCCCGAGCTGCTCGGCATGGAAAAGATCGTCAGCGAGGATGCGGTAAGGCGCGCTTTCAAGGCGATCGACGAGAAGGAAGGCGCGACATGGCTGCGCCAGCATCTTGCATTTTGCGTCGAGCCGCTGCGCCGAGCCCTGGATCCTGGACGTCGATACGACGATCAAGCCGCTCTATGGCCATCAGGAAGGGGCGCACGTATCACGGCCTGAATTCAGGGTCCAAGAGTTATTCCGTTCAAATTCTAACGCTCTAGTTATGCACATCGTCAGTGTCGTTGGCTTATCGGTCGCTGAGGTAAATTTCCGTGACAGATGCAATATTGTCATATCCAAGAGGAAATTAAGCAGGTCGTCTTTCAGCGAGCCCGCTCTTTTCTTAATTATATCAAGCGAACGCTTTGTGTCCTCTATTTCTTCTGACTCCGTCATCGGATAAGTCCTCGTGTTCGCGCTTTGGCCTGGAGGCGCGCAATTCATTCGGCGTCCCGCAGACTGCATCTCAGACGCCCGGACATAAAGACCGAAAATCGTCTGGTTTTGCATAAGACTTTTTAAGGGTCGCCACCCCGAAGCACTTCTGGGTTTCCCGCTTCCGCAATTTGGTAGAGTTGCCGCAAAGAGGTCGGCACCGGAACGAAGTGCGTCGCGTATGGCCGTTGATGCGGAGTTGGCAGTCCTATTGTTGGAGGATCAGGGCTTGGTGCGAGCGGGCATGCGAGCACTGATCGAGCTGTGCGAGCCCCGCGCCACGATCCGAGAAGCGAGATCGTACGATGACGCCCTGGCGCGACTTGCAGCCGGACCAATAGACATCGCCTTTCTGGATATTGATCTCAAAGAAGCGCTGTCTGGCATAGATGTGTTGAAGCACATTCGCGCCAGTGAACTTCCAACCCGCGCGATCATGCTCTCGGCCGAAACCGAAGAGTCGGTCGTGCTCAATTGCCTTCATTTGGGGGCGAGCGGCTACATTCCTAAGGATATGGACAGCAACGGGGTTTTCCGCCGAGCACTCGACACGGTTTTTCAGGGCGGCGTATTCTTGCCCGCCGGTATTTTGGGGAGGGGCGGCTCCTTGCTTCGCCCCGTCACGTCTGGGGGGCCGAGTTCTTTGGCTGAGATCGGCGTCAAGGGCCGGGCGCTGGAGGCGCTCCATTACATTTGTCAGGGCTATTCGAACGCCGTCATCGCCCACAAGATGGGGGTGGCGGAGAGCACCGTCGCCAACGAATACAACTCCAAGCTGTTCAAGCAATTTCATGTAGCTAATCGCGCCCTCACGAATCCCCTACTTGATCGACTTCGAAATTGCCTGGATTGGCGAGTCAGCCCGTGGCCGGTTCACGTATTAGCCGGGCGGGGGCTCATGCGCAGGTCGATCGAGCGGGTGGGATTGGTTCATGAGTTTGTAGAGCGCACGTTTTCGGGGAGCTTGCACGCCAAGCGCATTCTTTCGCTGGCCAATGGGACGTTGGGGGTTCTGACGGGGGCGTCGTTGGCCGTTTCGCTCATCGGGCATGCGCTGGCGCAAGCGCGCGGTCTTTCGGACAGACACGCGATCAAACAGGTCGATCGTCTGCTGAGCAACGCCGGGGTCGTCGTCTGGGACCTGTTCGCGCCGTGGGTTCGCGAGGTCGTGGGCCAGCGCAAGGCGATCGTCGTGGCGATGGACTGGACCGATTTCGACGCCGACAATCAGGCGACGCTGGCTTTGAGCCTGATCACGCGTCACGGCCGGGCGACGCCGCTCCTGTGGCTGACGGTCGACAAGGACGAACTGAAGGACCAGCGCAACGACTTCGAGGACCTCTGCCTGACGCATTTGAAGGCGATCCTGCCCGAGGGCGTGGCGGTGACGATCCTGGCCGATCGCGGCTTCGGCGACGTCAAACTGTTCGAATTCCTCGACAGCCTCGGTTTCGGCTACGTCATCCGCTTTCGCGGCAACGTCCATGTGACCGCGGCGGACGGCGAGACGCGCCTGGCCGCCGACTGGGTCGGCAAGAAAGGGCGCGCCCGCCTTCTGCGCGGCGCCGAACTCACCGCCGCCCGCCACAAGGTCGGCGCGGCGGTCTGCGTCCACGCCAGGGGCATGAAGGAGGCTTGGCATCTGGCCGCCAGCGATGCGGCCGCGAGCGCCGCCCAGATCGTCAAGCTCTACGCCAAACGATGGACGATCGAGCCGGGCTTCCGCGACACCAAGGATTTGCGTTTCGGCATGGGCCTGAGCGTCCTGCGCATCGGCGATCCACAACGGCGCGACCGTCTGCTGCTGCTCAACGCTTTGGCGATCCTCCTGCTCACGCTGCTCGGCGCGGCCGGCGAAAGCCTCGGCATGGACCGATCGCTCAGAACCAGCACGGTCAAACGCCGCGTCCATTCGCTGTTCCGCCAGGGCTGCCTGCTCTACGACCTCATCCCCACCATGCCCGAGAAGAGATTGCGGCCGCTCCTCGTCAAATACGAGGAATTCATAAATGAAAACAGGGTCTTCAACGAAACCTTCGGGTTCGCGTAAATGAGGGGATGCGTGAGGCTTACTGAGGATTAGGGCGAAGTTTTTCCTAGCGATTATCGCAATCGCGTTACCTGCAAGCGCCTTCGAATTGTATTTGAGTAACATCGCGTCAATTGGAAATTCAGGCTATCTTCCTTTTAAGGAACGGCACGCTGAATTACCATTCTTTACAAATTATTACTGATGTATCCGCTATGATTTACCTGACGTCAACGATGATCATCGGATACACTATCGCCTGCCAGCTCGAACGCGACGCACGCGCCACATTTCTTCGGGAGCGCGAACTGGAGCGCTCCAACCAGACGCTTATGGGCGCTCGCCGCGACGTTGAGAATAAGACCCTCGCTCTCATCGCGGCGAAGGAGGAGCTGAGAACGTCGGCCGAACGCGCCAATCTGGAAAAATCCAAGTTTCTAGCCGATGCCGTCCATGATCTCAGCCAACCGGCACAGGCCGTAAATCTTCTCGCAGAGTTCCGCGCGGCTCGCTCTAGAGCGCACAGAATTTGGAAAGGCTGCTAAGCTGATCGAGATGACCGGTCGGGCCGCCCAAATCGCGCGGTCGTCCTTCCAAGCGGTACTGGAAATATCACGGTTGGAATTGGGCCTGGTGAAACCGGCTCTAACCGTCTTTGGAGTGCAGGATTTCATAACAGAGGTCCTGGCCCCACTAGATATCGTCGCTGAGGCCAAGGGCGTCAAGATGCGGGTGCGCCAGACCCGCGTTGATCGCTCCATGGTGCGCAGCGACCGCGCTCTGTTGTCGCGGGCGGTCGCCAATCTCGCTAGCAACGCGATTAAATATACAGATACGGCGAAAGGCGAACGCCAAGCCGTGCTGATCGGCGTCGTACCGCTGCCAAAACGAGTACGAATCGACGTTATAGCGGCGTCACGCGAGGATCCGAAATTCCTTCGGGTCGATGACGCGGAAATTATCGGTGATAGTCGACGAGAACTCGTCGAAGCGCTGCGGTACGGTCTTGCGCAGGAAGCCGAGCACGGCTTCGGCAAAATCGCGGAATTTGGCGTAGCATCTGTTGTGGGTGACGTTCTCGTGCATCACCTTCCACAGCCGCTCGATCGGGTTGAGATGCGGACAGTATGACGGCACGAAGTGCAGGACGATGCGCCTCCCTGGCTGTTGCAGCCAGCCCTGGACGGCTTTGGCGTGGTGGTAACGGGCGTTGTCGAGGAAGACGTGGATGCGGCTCATCGTCGAATGGGCCCGTTCCAGCGCCTCGAACAGTGCTTTGCGCATCGACGGTCTCGACATCCATGATGCGGGTTTGGCCGGTCTCCAGGTCGATCGCGCCGTGCAGGTTCAGCCGGTCGCGTCCCGACGTCGCGGGAAGCGCGCAGCGCTGTCCGCGCGGCAGCCAGCGTCCGGCTGGCTTAGCTTGGTGGGTCGGATGGACGGCGTCGACGTAGACGACCGCCTCGTCCGGACCGAGCGAATTGCGCAAGTCCTCATGCGCGTCGATGAACTTCTGCTGGGTTTCCACATCGATCTTGTCCGGCACGGATTCCGGCTTCTTCCAGTCGAAGCCGATGCGGTTCATCAGCTTGATCAGTCCAGAGCGGCCGTAGTCGAACCCGAACCGCTCCAGGATGAACTGCCCGATCTCGGTGGTCGTCGTCGGCAGCACCTCCGTCGCCCAGGCGCGCAATTCGTCGATCTGGAGTGGCCACAGCCGTCCTATTCCGCCCTTCAGATCGAACAGGACGATCGCCTCGACGCCGCCTTCCTGGAATTCCTTGAGCCAGGCACGCACGGTCGAATTGTCGAGGAACAGCGCTTCGGCGACCTCGGCGTAGGACCACCCCTTGTCGAGCAGAAGGATGGCGTTCGCCCGGCGCACGATGCGATGCTCCTCCAGCCCGTCCCTCACGATCTTCACCAGGTCGGCACGGTCCGCTGCACTGAGGAAATTACGGTTCGTCTTCACCAGGCAACTGGAATTGATCCCGCTGATTTGGTCAAACGATTTTTCGGATGTCCAAGGAATCCCGCTATATCGATAATGGCATTGGCATAGCGGAATGCAAATGGAGCGAGGTGTTCAGGCCGTTCGTCCAGCTTCACAATCCGGAGCATAACCGCGAAAAGGGCCTAGGTCTGGGTCTCTCGATCGTGAACGCCATTCTTGCTATGTTGCCGGAACATCGCCTCGATATGCGGTCCATTGAGGGGCGCGGGACGCGCTTCTCGCTTTACGTTCCACGTTATAGTGGCTCGGACTTCATGCCAATCGAAGTTGGCGCCCGTATGGGACGCGTGGCCGATTTGTCTTCGCTATTCATCTGGTACGTCGAAGACGATGAAATCGCCAGGGTGGCGACAGGGGCGTTTCTGCAGGAATTAGGCATCCTCACCGAACAGGCCTCCTCTTTCGAAGAACTCGAGCAGGAGCTACTTTTCACTGAGCGTCAGCCAGATCTGGTCATCACCGACTATCGGCTTCCGGGTGGCCGTACCGCTGACGATGTGATTGCGATGTTCGTCCGCCGCTGGGGCGTGGACCTCAGCCATCCCCTCATTTTTTCAAGGGCCAAAATGCAACTGGAGGTTGGCATTTTGATGCGGCGAGTTTCGTATGACGAGTTCTGAAGTGCGAGTTCGGGTCTCGCAATCGTCGAGAGAGAGGTCGCGCCACGACAAATGCGGGGCCTTAGGGCTCCCATTCGCTGTACGTGAGGGCCGAAAAGCGCCGAAATCAGGCCGTTCTCGAAATGAGGGGATTCCTTAGCAGTAAGCCCAAAACAAACAGCACATATAATATCAATCCTGGGTAATCAACTACGTAGCTGAATGGAAATTCTATGGTCACGACCATGCCGAGCAACAGTAAGTAACATAAACTGACAAATATACAAACCATTCTACCAGAATAAGTGTCGTCCTGCAGAAATTTTGGACGGGACGCCAAAAACGCTCCTATCGCTATAGCTACCGTTCCCAGAATTCTGAGGGAAAGAACTTTCGGAAAAAGAGTCTCAGCTCCGGAACCTGCGCCAACATTCATATAGTCGACCGCCGAGTAGGCAATCCAGGCGAACAGTGCTATGAAAATTCCGACGCGCCGCTGCGCTCCGCTCCGGCGCGCGTGGTCGGACCGAAAAGCGTGTTCAACCTCATCGGATTCATGGCGTCGGCGGGAGCAGGGCCCGGCCGATAGCCGAAGAACCTTTGAGAACGAGGCGCCAAAGCGTGGCCATCGCTTGTTTACCCGCGCCGGCAATCGAATTGTGATGTGGCAATCCTCCCCCTCCGACCCCATCGCGAAGCTTACTCCGCTCTTTTTCGAACGGTTTCGTTATCGTTTAACTGTCTGAAATCTTAGAGCTGAACCTAGTTGTCTAAGAGAGGACTACGCGAAGTCTAAGTGGACGGCTGTCGGGCTTGTTCATTTGCGAAACTCGCGC
>CAVYIZ010000004.1:0-43046 GCA_963768555.1 uncultured Alphaproteobacteria bacterium | reverse complement strand
CAGCCGCCGCGAAGCTGTAGATTCCAACAATGGCCTCAACCCAATCGTAGCGCGCGGTTAGCGGCATTTCGGCTTCAATGATGATGCCGTTGGTGCCGTAAGCGTGCACCGCCTTGTGCAGCTCCTGGGCCGGTCAGTTCGAGCTTACGAGGTTCGGCCTCCATCGTCAGGACGCGCAGCCGCAGAACGTTGCCAAAATCGCGCAGGCCGCCCCACGTGATCGAGCCGACCCCGCCCGATCCGCCGGCGATGGATCCGCCGATCGATGCGGTCGCCAGCGTCGACGGGAACATGCGCACCTCTTGCCCGGTCTCCGCAGCCTGCCTTGTCGATTGCGCCGATGAGCGCGCCGGGTTCGCTGACGACGCGGCCGGTCTCGATCCGCACGATCCTGTTCATGTCGATCGAGCTCAGGAGAACGCCGCCGCTGAGCGGCATCGCCTGTCCATAGTTGCCGGTCCCGCCGCCGCGCGGCGTGACGGGAATCCTCAGCGCATGCGCCGCGGCGAGAACTGTCGCGACTTCGGACGCGGTCGTAGGCGACACGTCGATGTCGGCCGTCACGCAGTCGAGCTCGCGTTTCAGAATTGGCGAGTACCAGTAGAAGTCGCGGCTCTTCTGCTTGACGAGCACGGGATTGTCCTCGCATCGGATCGAGCCGATCCGTTCGCGGGAAGCGCCGATGTCGTAGTTTTGGCTCACGAGAGGCCCTTGAGGTTGTCGATGTCGGAATAATCGGGAGGAGCCGCGCCAACCGGCTTGCCGTCGCGCAGCACAATCCGGTCCGCCTGCGGGCGCGCGAGCAACTCGGTAAAATCGCGCGCTTTGGTGAGAATAAGGTCGGCCGGCGCGCCGGGGCCGAGCGGCTTGATCTCGAGGCCCATCGCCTTCGCCGGCGCCTCGCGAGAGACAGGTACCGGAGCTTATTCGGCGAACGGGTAGTGGAGATCCGGAGGATTCTAACGCCCTCGCGCCAGACCTCCAGCATGTCGAGATCGCCGTAGGCGTAGAACGGGTCGCGGACGTTGTCGCTGGCGATCATCACGTTGACGCCCGCGTCCTTCAGTTCATGCAGCGGAGTGATACCAGCCGCCGAAATGCAGCATCGGAATGTCCATCGGCTTGCCGTCCAGCGCGCGTCCAACCGCAATTCTGTCCCAATAGGGATCAGGCCCCGGGCGGATCACCCAGTCGCGGTAATGCAAATAGCGCCGCGAAAGTCTCCAAGGTCTCAGGCCGGCAGGGGCGGGACGAATGGAGAGGCAAAGCGTGCGAAGCGGCGCAAAGCGCCTCGAACGCTTTGGCGTCCCCAGCAAGTCTCGCCTGCTCAGCCAGCGCATTTTGGACGCCCCAATAGAGGTTGTTGGCGAAGCTGAACGCTCCACCCTCGTCTGCACCAGTGACCGGCACGGACGTCCCAGGTGGCCATCCCAGGACACAAGGCCTGCAATTCCAAGATATACCAGCAGCCAGAGCCAGGAACTGCGTGTGGCCTTGATAGGAGATGCGGTACATGCCGACGGGCCCAGTCGACCCAGGCAGGCCCGCGGCCCAGGCCACAGCAGCGCCGCCGCAGTCATCGACGTCGTCGGCGAAAATGCAAAAGCGTCCCTCCGACGTGCCGCGTCCGCGCACGTCCTGCACGACCACGCAGGGCGGATGGGCGGAGATCACGGTCGAAGCAATTCGGCTACCGTAGGGCTGACGCATCAAGAGGACCGGATAGTCGCCGGCGTCTTCCGGCCGATAGACGTCGGCGTCGAGCCGAACTCCGTCCCACCGTCAGCATCGAGGCTGTCTCGGGCTCGCGCACCGGCAGCAACGTCGATACGCCGCCCCCCATGAATTCAGTTCTCACGCCGGACGGCGCTCTCGTGCCAGTGCCGCAGAAGTCGCAACTCGAGCACCAAGAGCAGGAAGAAAATCGAGACGCCGAGAACAGAGAGCAACGACAGCGCGGCGAACATGCGGGGGATGTTCAGTCTATTCCCGTTCGATGATGCGCCAGGCGAGTCCCGTGCCCGACCCCGAGCCTGCGACGAACCCGGCGACGACGGCGCCGATGAGAGCCAGACCGCCGGAGATCTTCACCCCCGCAAGCAGATACGGAAGCGCGCTCGGGAACTCGAGTTCGATCAGGCGTTGCCACCGATTGGCGCGGTAGAGCTCGAAGAGGTTGCGCAAGTTGTGATCGGCGCTCTTCAACCCCATCGTCGTGTTGGAGAGAATCGGGAAAAAGGCGACGATCGTCGCCAGGATGAGCAGGGCCCGCTCGACATGCTCGAGGCCGACCCAGATGATGATCAGGGGCGCGATCGAGACGACGGGGGTCACCTGCAGGATGACTGCATAGGGAAAGAGGCTCAGCTCGAGAAGCTTCGATCGCGTGAACAGCACCGCAAACAGCATGCCGAGCACCAGCGCCGCGAAGAAGGCTTCGACCGTGACCAGCAATGTGTTCAAAAGCGAATCGAACAGAGAGCCGAAGTCGTCCACCAGCGCGAACGCGATGCCCGACGGCGGCGGCAGCACGAATTTCGAAACGCCAAAGTGGCGAACCGCGAATTCCCAGAACGCCAGAAAGAGGACGCCAATTGCAGCGGGCACGAGGATGCGCACGGCTCGGCTTGATCCATCTCCTCCGCCTTCCAACTCGTCCATCGGTCAGCCCTCCTCTTCGCCTGCGGTGACGCGACCGAGTTCAATCGAGGTCTCGCGGCAGTAGGCGCTGTAATCGCTCGACGTGCGGTAGGATTCGTCGCGCGGATACGGAGCGTCGATGGTGATCTCCGATGCCATTCGTCCCGGATGGGTGCGCATCAGCAGAACACTCTGTGCGTCACGAACGCGACCGTCCAGCGCTGGCTTTGCCACAGCGACAGGAGATCATTGTTCAGACGAAACCGGGTAATCTCATCCAGCGCCGCAAAGGGTTCGTCCAGCAAGAGCACGCGCGGGTGGGTCACGAGCGCGCGCGCATCGACGTGCGCATCTTCATCCCGCCCGACAATTGCCGCGGATCAGCGTCGGCGAACCGCTCGAGGCCGACCATCCTCAGAGCATCTCCTCGATTTGCGGCCTCGCTTCGCGGCGAGACACGCCAGCGAGCTTCAGCGGCAAATAGACGTTGTTGAAGACCGTTGCCCACGGCATCAGCGTGGGTTCTTGGAAGACGAAGCCGAGATCGGGCCGTTCGGCGCCCCCGCCTCCACGCGCCCCCTTCGCCCATTCCGCCGCACCGCTCGTCACCTTCCCGAGCCCTGCGATCAGCCTCAATAATGTGGATTTGCCGCAGCCGGAGGGTCCGAAAGGCTGACAAACTCGCCGTCCCCGATCGTGAGGCTGATGCCGGTCAAGGCGAGCATCCCGTTGGCGTATCTCTTCGAGATGTCGCGCAGCGTGATGAGTGGCGCAGGCCCCGCTTCGTTCGATCCGGGCGCGGCCGGGGAAACGGTCAGATCGCGAACCATCGTCATTGAACGGCTATGTATTTCATCGTGCCCGAATTGCAAAATCCTTGCGGACCGACTGATCCGAAGGTCATGCCATTAACGAGAAGGTAAGCCACGCCTGCAAAGTCCGCGACAAACGGTTCACACGGCTTTTGTTATAGAGGCTATACAGGAATCAAACATGGCGCATGGACACGGGCCTCCAGATGATGGATCGTCACTCTCCGGGCGCAGACCGGACCGCGCTCGCGATCCGGACTTTGCAGAGGAAACTCTATGGCAAGGCGAAGAGGGAGCCGAACTTCCGGTTCTATCTGCTCTACGACAAGGTCTGGCGAGCGGACATCCTGCGCCACGCGTATGACTTGGCGTGCGCCAACAAAGGCGCGCCGGGAGTGGACGGGGTGAGGTTCGAGCAGATCGAAGCGTCGGGGCTGGAGGACTGGCTGATACGGCTCGGCGAGGAGCTGCGTGCGAAGACTTATCGGCCCCAGCCGGTGCGGCGGGTGATGATCCCGAAGCCCGGCGGCGGCGAGCGGCCGCTCGGCATCCCGACAATTCGGGACCGGGTGGCGCAGACCGCGGCGAAACTGGTGCTGGAGCCGATCTTCGAGGCGGACCTGGACCCGGCGGCCTATGGCGACCGGCCGAAACGCAGTGCATGAACCGCTTCCTGAAGCACTGGCGAAGGAGCGGCAAGGGAGAGGCTTGGCGAGCGCATGTCATCAACTACGCGGACGACTTCGTCATCCTCGGTCGCGGCCGCCGCGCGGCCGAGGCGCTGGCATGGACGGATCGCGCGATGACGCGGCTCGGGCTGAGCCTGAACCGGACCAAGACCCGGCTGTGCGATGCACGGCGGGAGCGGTTCGACTTCCTGGGTTACAGCTTCGGACTGCACTGCTTCCGGCAGACCGGCCGGTGGTTCATCGGGGCCAGCCCGTCGAAGAAGAGCGTGCAGCGTCTGAAGGACAAGGCGAGTGCGATCCTGGTTCCGGGCAACAAGGGGACGTGGGAGGAAGTGAGCGCCACGCTGAACCGCTTGCTGCGGGGATGGGGCCGCTACTTCAGCCCTGGCTCTCACTGTGTCACGGACCGGGCCATCGAGGCTCACCTCTATGACCGGGTGCGCAAGTTCCTCGTCCGGCGCAGCAAGTTGCCGACGCGCGGCACGCGGCACATCACCATGAGCGCGGTTTTCGGCGAGCTTGGCCTCCCGCGCCTGCGCCTGTGCCGTGATCCGGACGCCATCTCGTGAGCCTGCCACGAAGCCAGTCTGAGAGTCGGATGCGGGAAATCGGCACGTCCGGTTGTGTGTCCAGCGAAGGCTGGCATGTTCAGCAGGAGAAAGGCCTGCCGGGGCAAGAGTCAGAGGCCCCGTAGTTTGGATAGCAGGGTGGCGGGAAACCAAGACCCTGAAGCCTATCGACAACGTCTCCCTCGGGAAGACGACGAGTCACCGGGCCGTAACGACATTGAACGCAAAAGTGGCCTCGAAAGTGCTAGCCCCGAAGGCCGAAGTCCTCAACCGGAGGGCGAAGGCTGCATGGGGAGCCGAAATCTGACCGATGCGGCTCCTTCACTTCGGCGGGGTGGAAGCGACAGCACGGTGGCAAGGACATGCCGAGCAACTGGAGAAGCCCTCCTCGTCCCGGCGAGAAATCGCCGGAGCAGGGTAGATCGTATAACCGGCTCAACCGGGAAGTCGATCGAAGGCGAGAGGGTGGCGGATGGGTTCGTAGTAGCGTTGAGGCGGGGTAACGCCCGTGGAGCGAAGGAGCCCTGCTGTTTGTAATGTCTCCGACCGCAAGGAAGGCAAGGACGAGATGACAAAGGCGTCCATCGATTTGCAGGACCTGAGGCGGAGAATATACGTCAAGGCGAAGGCTGAGACGTCCTGGAAGTTCTGGGGATTGTACGTCCATGTCTGCAAGCTGGAAACGCTACGCGAGGCGTATGCGCTGGCCAAGAAGAACGATGGGGCTTCCGGGAAGTGACGGGGTGACCTTCGAGGCCATCGAGGCGCAGGGCGTAGAGGCTTTCCTCGAGCAGATCGTGGACGAACTGGTCGGGCGTTCCTATGCGCCATTGCCGGCCCGGAGGCAGGAAATCCCGAAGGATGGCGGCGAGGTCCGCGTCCTTTCAATTCCGGCGATCCGCGACCGGGTGGTGCAGGGCGCGCTCAAGCTCATCTTGGAACCGATCTTCGAGGCGGACTTCCAACCGGGGTCGTTCGGATACCGACCGCAACGGACAGCTCATGAAGCAGTAAACCGTGTGGCGCGGGCGATCGTTCAGCACAAGACGCGCGTCATCGACATCGACTTGCGTAGCTATTTCGACAATGTCCGACACGATCGGCTGTTGGCGAAGGTGGCCGAGCGGGTGGACGATGGCGACGTGATGCACCTGCTGAAGGTGATGCTCAAAGCCAACGGCAAACAGGGCGTTCCGCAGGGCGGGGTGATCTCGCCGCTGCTCAGCAACATCTACCTCACCGAGGTTGACAGGATGCTGGAGCGGGCGAAGGAGGCCACGCGCTACGGCAAGTACACCTATGTCGAATATGCGAGGTTCGCTGACGACCTGGTGATCTTGATCGACGCCCACCCGCGACATGACTGGCTGATGGCGGCGGTGGAGAAGCGGCTGCGCGAGGAGCTCGCCGAGCTGCAGGTCGAAATCAACGAAGAGAAGAGTCAAATCGTAGACCTCCGCCGAGGCGAGAGCTTCGGCTTTCTGGGGTTCGACTTCCGCCGAATACGTAGTCTGCGGGGCGCATGGCGCGCCCACTACACGCCCAAGCTCAAAAAGCGGACGGCGCTGCTACGCAAGCTCAAGGATGTGTTCCGCCGCCACCAATCGCAACCGGTTGATCGGGTCGTCAAGTTGATCAACCCGGTGTTGCGCGGTTGGGTGAACTACTTTGCGGTGGGACACGCCAGCGAGTGCTTCGGCTTCGTGAAAGACTGGGTGGAGAAGAAGATCCGGCGCCATATGCTGCGAGCCCGGAACCGGAAGGGCTTCGGCTGGACGCAGTGGAGTAGGGGCTGGCTGTACCAAACTCTGGGGCTGTTCAACGGCTACCGAGTGGTTCGACCAGCGCCGAAAGCCGCTTCGGCAGGATAGGCCCCATAAACCTTGAGGCGAAGCAAACGGGAGAGCGCAGTGCGGGAAATCCGCATGCTGCGTTCGACGAGGCGGGGGCTGGAAACGTGGCATGGCCGAGATGGTGTGACGCTCGCAGACGAAAGAGCGAGCCAACAGGGAACACAAACTTCGGCCTAAACCGGCGCCCCAGTCCCCGACCCTACCGATGAGCGGGGAGGGGAGACGGACCGCCCACGCGACACCGCGCCCCTCCTCAACTCTACTGAGAGAGCTGCTGGTCATGAGAAGTTAGATTGAGCGCCTTTGTTGCGACGGCGTTGCGATGGTCGCCGAGTGCCACCAGCTTTCAAAGCTCAACCCATTGAAAATTAGGCGACAAAGATATCTATTGACAGGGCGTCTCCAGCCCTTGGACCGATAAAACGCCGCGGCCTTCGTCTCCCTGCCCGTCGTCAGAAAGGCTTGGCGATGCCCGGCTTGCCGCAGCTTCCTGATCGCCTCGTCGAGAAGCGCGGCTCCATGGCCGCGTCCCTGCGCTTCGTCGATGACGAACAAAGCCCAGACATAGCCCGTCTGGTGATTCGCGCAGGCGAAGCCCTGCACGCCCGCTTCGTCTTCCGAGACGAGAAAAATCGCTTCGTCCAAATACCAAGCGACCTCCGCATCGGTGACGAGCGAGGGGTCGGTCAACCGGTTTTCCGCCGTCCCATGCCGCACCTGATAGATGCACGGCAGATCGGCCTTCGTCGCAGGTCGCACGCTGATCCGCATGACGCAATTCCATCATCCCGGCTGGACAGACGTCTTCTTCGTGTCCCTTGTGGTAAATCTTCCACAAAGGACACAAAGGCGCACAAAGGGCAAGCTTCAATTCTGGCGCGCGGAGAAGCCGCGACTCGCCGATCCGAGTTCCGGCCTGTGACGCAAGGCGGAGGGACTATAATTCGAGGCGGCAACATTTTCGCCAATCTGCCCACGCATCTGCCTCAAGAAGAGGCGACGATCCTCGCCGAACCGGCAGGCGCGGTCGTCGAGCGGATCGTGTCGACCGGGCAGGCGAGCCCGGAAGGATTCTGGTTCGATCAGGACTGGGCGGAGTGGGTGATCCTGCTCAAGGGCGCGGCAGGCCTCTGGATCGAGGGCGAGGTGGCGCCGAGGCGTCTGAAGCCCGGCGATTACGTCGAGCTTCCGCCGCACGTCCGTCACCGCGTGGAATGGACGGACCCCGACCGTCCGACCGTCTGGCTCGCGGTTCACTGGAAGGGCGGGCGGTAATGCCTCTGGCCTGAAACTTGCTACGGTTTCGGCGCGCGCTCCCGCTGCGACGGACGTTGGTCGGAGACCGTCGTGAACCATTGCAGAGCTTCCGCCGTCCGTCGCGGGACCTCCCTCCCTCGAAGGCGGCGAGCGCGCCCCAATACCCGCCCCCGGCGATCGCGCGCCGGTTCTCGGCGCCGTCGTGCAATTCTACGAAGGCGCGCGAGCCGATCCGCTGATCGGGCCTGCGCCCGCGCATTGATCCGGTCAAGAGCTTTGCGGTCTGCTCGAATGACAGGCCTTGGGCCTGGCGTGGATAAGCCTTGCATCGTTGACAAAAATAGTCCGGAAGCGACGTGCACTTGCGATACGGTCAAGAATCTGGGTGACTACGTTGTCGTGACGAGCAACTATACTGCGGCGACCTGCGTGACCGGGATCATCTCGTCGGCGACCGTTCCGCAGATAAACCAGGTCGCCGAAGCGGCGAAGAAGAGCAAGGCGCTGACGCCCTTCCCAATTCAAGTCCTGAACGAATAGTGCATGGATAAGCCCCCGCTGGGTGGCTTCCGCGCGACGTCGGATGACTTGCTGCCTCCGGAGGCGGCCAGGCGCGCCATCCTCAAGGTCGAAGTCGATGAGCAAGCGCTTTCAGACGGGACTGTTTCCGGTCGCGTCGCCGGCCATGGACGCCGGCTGAGACGGCTCCTCTCGACAGGCCGCAATTCCTCACGCAATCTGGTCTTCGCCCGGTTCGAACCGGGCGACGAGGATCGAGCCTCGCATTCGATGCGGGAGGAAGCGCATGTACCCAGGCCTGCAGGCGGTTGCGCGCCCCGATCAGCCGGCGGTGGTCATGGCGCGGTCGGGCGAGACCATCACCTATCGGGAGCTCGAGGCGCGCAGCAACCGGCTCGCGCATTTCTTGAGGGCGAGGGGCCTCAAGCGTCTCGATCACTATGCCATCCTGATGGAAAACCATCTGCGCTTTTTCGAGTGCTGCGCGGCCGGCGAACGGTCGGGGCTGTACTATACCAACGTCAACTCCTTCCTAACGGCCGGCGAAGTCGCCTATATCGTCAACAACAGCCTGTCGAAGGTGCTGATCGCTTCGCAGGCGAAGCGTGAAATCGCTCTCGCGGCGATGGCCGATTGCCCCGATGTCGAGCTCTGCCTGATTGTCGACGGGCTGGGCCACGGCGATCGGGTGCTCAACCTGGACGTGGCGACCGCCGAATATCCTTCGACCCCGATCGCAGACGAGTCGCTCGGCACGGGGATGCTCTACTCCTCCGGAACGACCGGCAAGCCCAAGGGCGTCTTGAGGCCGCTGCCGCTTCAGCCGCCCGCACAGAACATGCCGGTCCTCGGCGTCTTCATGAGGCTCTGGAAATTCCGCGAAGGGCAAACCTATCTCTCCCCGGCGCCGCTCTATCACGCGGCGCCGTGGGTCGGCGTCAGCGGGACGATCCGCCTCGGCGGAACGGTCATCGTCATGGAGCGGTTCGACGAGGAGCATTTCCTGCAACTCGTCGAGGCGCATCGGGTTACGCACACCCAGCTCGTGCCGACGATGTTCTCGCGCATGCTGAAACTGCCGGAGGCGGTACGGCGGCGGTACGATGTCTCGTCGCTGGAATCCGCGGTCCACGCCGCGGCGCCGTGTCCCATCCCGGTCAAGCGGGCGATGATCGACTGGTGGGGGCCGACCATTCTCGAATATTACAGCGCCACCGAAGCGATGGGCGTCACCTTCTGCGACAGCGCGGAGTGGCTCGCTCATTTGGGCACGGTCGGCAGGACGGTTGCCGGCGAACTGCACATCCTCGACGACGAGATGCGAGAAGTTCCGACCGGCCAGATCGGCAAGCTCTGGTTCAGGACCGCTTCGCCGTTCGAATATTTCAACGATCCTGTCAAAACTGCGGAAGCGAACTCGCCCGACCGGAGCATGAGCACGGTCGGCGACATCGGCCGCGTCGACGAGGACGGCTATGTCTACCTCACCGACCGGGCGGCCTTCATGATCATCTCGGGCGGCGTCAACATCTATCCGCAGGAATGCGAGAACCTGTTGATCACCCATCCCAAGGTCGCCGACGCCGCGGTGTTCGGCGTCCCGAACGAGGAGATGGGCGAGGAGGTCAAGGCGGTCGTGCAGCTGATGCTGGGCTTCGAACCCGGCCCCGAGATGGAGGCGGAGCTGATCGCCTTCTGCCGCGATCGTCTCGCACACCACAAATGCCCGCGCTCGGTCGACTTCGAGGCGCAATTGCCGCGCTCCGCGACCGGCAAGCTTTACAAGGGCCCGTTGCGCGACCGCTACTGGAAGGGCCACAAGAGCCACATTCTTTGACGAAGTAACCGGGCAGATTCGCGGGCACCACTGTAGCGGCGCTCGCTGACCGCGACGGCCGCTCAGCGAGCGCGGCTACAAACCGGCGGCACCCGGCATCTTGCGCCGGATACGCTGGCGTTCTACGGACGCATCATGTCGGCGAGCGCGTTGCGCATCGACGTGCTCGGGATGCTGAACAGGCCGCCGTACGGGAGATCGAGGTCGATGATGACGAAGACGGCGACCGTGATCGAGATCGCCGACAACGCGACGACGAGGACGGTCACGGGATTGGCCGGCGCGGTGAGCCCGAGGCTCGCGAACAGGATGACGAGCCAGAGCACGAGCACCCAGTAGAAGGGCGCCGAGATCGATTCCCGCGCGCCCTCGATCACCGTCCATCGGGCCTTCACGACGTCGGAAAACTCCTGCGCGCACTGAGCTTGCAGTCTCTGGCGCCCCGGGTCCTTCGGCTCGAGCAGATTGATCTCCCGTCCGACGGCGTTGATGATGGCGCCGAGGACATCGCTCTCGCCGACGAGCGGCATGTGCGAGACGTCGGGATAGCGGGCGCCGGCCGGCGGCTTCTCGTCCGGCCAGGTGCTGGCGATGACGGCGGCGACGTATTCGCGAAGCTGCTCGCGGATCTTGTCGGTCTCCGGTCCGTATTCGCGCAGGTACTCGTCGAGCTGGGCGAGCTCGGCGGCGTATGTTCCGCGCGCGTTGTAGGCAGAGTCGAAACCCGCCTTGACCGAGGTCGTCAGCAGGCCGAGCACGATCGCGGTGAACGTCACAAGCAGGTTGATCGTGAGCTGCACCAGGATGAGCGATTCCTGCGAGCGGTGCTTCTCGGGCAGGCGCGATCTGACGAAGTACCCTGCGCCTGCGGCGCCCAGCAGCAGGAAGAGGAGCAGGGCGGTGGACCCTAGATCGAGCATGCAGAACGCTTTTCCCTGGCGCGCGCGTGACCGAGCGATAGTCCGGCTGCGGACTTGACACGAGATCCGGTAAGGCCCGGACGCCCCGGCCTCAGGCGGCGTCGCGCGGGAACTGGGTCTGGGCGATATGGCTGTAGGTGCGCCCCTGAGCCAGGAGCTCGCCGTGCCGGCCGCGCTCGACGATCCGTCCGCGGTCGATGACGCAGATCTCGTCGGCCTGGGCGACCGTCGACAGCCGGTGGGCGATGACGATGGTGGTCCGGCCCTCGCAGAGCGTGTGCAAAGCCTTCTGGATCGCCTGCTCGAACTCGGAATCGAGCGCCGAGGTCGCCTCGTCGAGAAGGATGATCGGCGCGTCCTTGAGGAAGGCTCGGGCGATAGCGATGCGCTGGCGCTGTCCGCCCGAGAGCTGCATGCCGTGCTCGCCGCAGGGCGTGTCGTAGCCGCGTTCGAAGCCCATGATGAAATCGTGCGCATAAGCCGCCTTGGCCGCGGCGACGATTTCCTCGTCGCTCGCTCCGGGCCGGCCCATGGCGATGTTGTCGCGCACCGAGCCTTTGAACAGGAAGTTCTCCTGGGCGACATAGCCGATCTGCCGGCGGAGCGACTTTCGTGTCACGGTCGCGATGTCGACGCCGTCGCAAAGGATCTGGCCGAACTCGATGTCGTAGAGCCGCAGGATCAGGTTCATCACCGTCGACTTGCCGCCGCCCGAGCGGCCGACCAGGGCCGTCGTCTTACCGGCCTCGGCGACGAAGTTCACCGAATGCAGAACGCGCTCTTCCGGACGATAGCCGAAGACGACGTCGCGGAACTCGATGCGCCCCTCGGTGACCTTGAGCTCGGGCGACTGCGGCGGGTCTTCCTCGAAATCGCGTTCGTCGAGGAAACTGTAGAGCATGCCGACGCCGAACAGCGCCGACGACAGATCGACGTGCAGCCGCGCCACCCGCTTCATCGGCTCGTAGAGCATGATGACCGAGGTGATGAAGGAAAAGAGGCTTCCCGGCGGGTTGCCGCGGATGATCACGGTGAAGCCGCTGTAGAGCACGACGGCCGCGATGGCGAATCCGCCCAGGCTCTCCATGATCGGACTGGTGCGCGAACTGACGCGCGCGAGCTTGTTCGCCGCCGCCTCGAAGCCCCGGATCGCCCTGGCCTGGCGACCGCGCATGAAGTCTTCGAGGGTGAATGCCTTGACGATGCGGATGCCCTGCGCCGTCTCCTGCAGCGACTCCATCATCTGCATCGCGCCCTGGAACTCGCTCGCCATGATCTTGCGCACGCGGATGCCGATCTTGCGCACGCCGACCGCGGCGAGCGGCACGAACATGAGCGCGAGACTCGAAAGCAGGGGGTCCTGCGACACCATCACGATCACCAGACCCACGATGGTCAGGGCGTCGCGCGACAGTGTGGTGATGAGGAGATTGAGGACGGTGCTCGCCGACTGGGCGATGAAAGCCTGTCGGGCGATGAATTCGGACGAGTGCGAGCGGCTGTAATAGCCGACCTTCATCCTGAGCATCTGGTCGAAGATGCGCTGCTGAATGTTGGCGACGATGCCGTTCGCCACCCGCGACAGCACCACCTGCTGGCCGTAGGTCGCCGCTCCCTTGACCGCATAGATCGCCACGATCGCCGCCGTGATCTCCCAGACGGCCTCCAGGTTCCGGCCGACGAAGATCTTGTCGACGATCTTGCCGATGATCCAGGCGGAGAGCGCCGTGGTGAGGGCGATCAGGCCCATCATCGCGAAGGCAAAGACGTAGCCCTTCCAGTGCTTGGCACCCTGGTCGAGAAGAAGCCGCCGCAAGACGGCGTTCGAGGGCGAAGTAAGAAAAGAGCCTACGCGATCGCGTGTTGCGCGCCAGAGTGACAATGATCCCGTCCTTCGCGGCGCCTGTCTTTCGACCCGCGTTGCAGTTGGCAGGCGGCGGTCCCAAGCCGTCCTTGTGGCCTCCTTATCATCCGGGCCGGAATTATGGAAATGGCGCCGTCTGGACGAATTACGCCTTTTTCTTTGAGCCTTTCTCCTCCTTCTCCTCCTTGACCGCGGCGTGATACTTGCGCCAATCATGGCGAGGTCGACCGAGGGCGGCGGGAAGGCGAGCTTGAGCTCCTCCATCGTGTCGGCCATGATCTGCGACACCGCGAGATTGCGGAACCACTTGTGATTCGAGGGAATCACGTACCACGGCGCCTCCCTCGTGCTGGTCGCGCGGATCGCGTCCTCGAAGGCCTCGATGTAGTCGTCCCACAGCGCCCTTTCGGAATAATCGGATTCGCTGATCTTCCAGTTGCGGTTCGGGTCGTCGAGGCGCTGGGCGAACCGCGCCAGCTGCTCCTCCTTGCTGATATGCAGGAAGAACTTGATGATCGTCGTCCCGTTCTCGGCCAGCAGGGCCTCGAAATCCCGGATCCGCTTGTAGCGCGCGGTCCAGGTTTCCTTGTCGATCAGCTTGTGGACCCGCGTCACCAGCACATCCTCGTAATGGGAGCGGTTGAAGATCACGATCTCGCCCTTTCCCGGCGCGTGGGGGTGGACGCGCCAGAGAAAGTCGTGCGCAAGCTCGGTCGGCGTCGGCTGCTTGAAGCTTGCGACATAGGTTCCCTGCGGATTGAGCGCAGTGAAGACGTGCTTGATCGTGCCGTCCTTGCCGCCGGCGTCGAGCGCCTGCAGGACGACGAGGATCGAGTGCTTGTGCTCGGCATAGAGCAGAGCCTGCTGCTTGAACAGCTTCTGCGCGTAGGCGTCGGTCTCCTTCTTGGCCTCGTCCTCCGACGCGTGCTTCCCTTTGTAGGCCGGGTCGAGCTTGTCCAGCTTGACCTTAGCGTCCGGTTCGACGCGGAACTCTTCGCGGTAGTCCATCCTTTCCTCCTCCTGCCGGCCGGCGAGCTGGCCTCATGCTCGCCATTGCGCGTCGCATCGAATATCCCCCGAAGACCGCGCCAAGAACGCCCTCCATGGCCGAATGGAACGTCAGCGCAAGCTCATGGCGTGCGCCGTAAGCGGTGTCTCCCGAGCAGGATGCGCCGTGAAGTGGAGGTAGGCGAGCTTCACCAGATCGGTCAGAACCGTCCACGCGATGACGTAGAGCCACACGGTCCCGATCAGCGTCCACGGAAGCGCCGGCACCAGGATGCCGAACGCGCAAATCAGCACCGCCACGATCTGCGTGGCGACGATCGCCAAGAACAGCGGCGCTGAAGGCAGCGGCTGGCGATCATCGAGCCGCGGCTGCGCACGACGAACAGCAACATGTGCCCGCCGGCCGCAAGCTGCAGGAAAAGCATGGTTTGCAGATGCGAATGATTCAGGGCTATTTTCGCCATCATGGCTGGGTCGTTCATCCATTCCATGCCGAGGAGGACAATACCAAAACTCTGCGCCGTCGCCATCAGGCCCATCAGCCCTGCGAAGATCAGGGTCCGATGCATGTCCCAACGCACCGGCTCGGGGGCCGTTCTGACATTGTCGTAGGCAATCGTCATGATCGGGATGTCGTCCAGCAACGCCAGCACGACAATCATGATTGCGGTGAGCGGCTGGATATTGAAGATCACGCTCGACAGCACCACGACCAGCATGATCGCGATGGTCATCGCGATCCTGTAGTAGACATAGCTGTTGATGCGCTCGAAGATCTTGCGCGCTTCGACGATGGCGCTGACGATCGTCGACAGGCCCGGCGCGGTCAGCACCAGCGCCGCCGCGCTGCGCGCGGCGTCGGTCGCTCCGCTGACCGCGACGCCGCAATCGGCTTGCTTGAGCGCGGGTGCGTCGTTCACCCCGTCGCCGGTCATGGCGACAATGTGGCCCAGCTCCTGCAGGCTTTTCACGATCTCGTATTTGTGCTGTGGGAAGACGCGCCCGAAGCCGTCGGCGCGCTCGACCGCGCGCGCCGCGTCGAGTGGGATGTGATCCGGGTCGGTGTTCTTGGCGAAGACGTCGCTGGCCACCAGCAGGTGCGTCCCGAGGCCGAGCTGCTCCGAGATTTCGCTTCCGATGGCGACATCGTCGCCGGTGACCATCTTCACCGAAAGCCCCAGCATCTTGGTCTGGGCGATCGTCGACTTGGCGTCGGGCCGCGGTGGGTCGGACATCGGCAGGAGCCCCAGTAACGTCCATGTCTTGTCCGTCGTCGGCCGAGCTTGCGACTCCGAGCGCCCGGTAGCCGTGCTTCGCCAGATCGTCGACCTTGGCCGAATACGACGCTTCCGTGGTCGGATCGAGCTTACACAGCGCCGAGATCGCTTGCGGCGCGCCCTTGGCGTATTGCCAGGCCCGGCCATTGACGGCGACGACGGTGGTCATCGTCCGCTTGTTCACCGGGTCGAACGGCACGAGCTTCGTCTGCTTGAACCGATCGAGCGCCTTGGGATCGGGCACCGCCTTCAGGACGGCAGAGTCAATCGCATCTTCGCTGTTCGCTTTGGTCGCGAGCGCGGCGCCGAAAATGATATCGTCGGGTTTCGTATTGTCGAACGGAATCGGCGTCGTAAGCGTCAGCTTGTTCTGGGTCAGCGTGCCGGTCTTGTCGCTGCAGAGAATGTCGACGCCTGCCAGCTCGTCGATCGCCGACAGGCGCGAGACGATCGCCTTCTGTTTCGACAGCGCGAGCGCCCCGAGCGCCAGCGTCACCGACATCACCGCGGGCAGCGCCACCGGCACCGACGCCACCAGCAGGACCAGGATGAATTGGGTGATCTGGCCGGCCACATCCCAACTCCAGTGACCGGGCACGACCATCTGGCGGTAGACTTGGACGCCGACCAGAACGACCGCGAGCGCGGCGGCCAACAGGATCAGGAAGTCGCCGATCTCAACGACCGCCTTCTGCGAATGCGACTTTGCGCCCGCTGAGGCGACAAGCTTCGCGGTGCGGCCGAAGAACGTGTTGTTGCCGATTGCGGTGACCACGCCCTGCATGTCGCCCTGCTTGGCGATGCTGCCGGAATAGGCGCCGTCGCCGACGGCTTTGTCGACCGGCAGCGATTCACCCGTCAGCGCCGCCTGGTCGACCGACAGATAGCTGCCGCCGATGAGCAGCAGATCCGCTGGCACGATCTCTCCCGCCGTCACCTCGGTCACGTCGCCGGTGACGAGCTCGGTTGCGTCGATGTTCTCCCACTTGCCGTCGCGCAAAACGCGCGCCTTGAGCGCCAGGCCCTTGCGTAGCGCCGCAAGCGCACTGGCCGCTTTGGCGTCCTGCCAGAACCCGACCGCGGCGTTGTAGATGAGCAAGCCCAACACGACGAAGAAGTCGGGCCAATCATGCCGCACGAACGAGATCAGCGCTGCCGCCTCGATCATCCAGGGAATGGGGCCCCAGAAGTAGCCGATCGCCTTATGCCAGAGCGGCTCCTCGGTCGCGACGATGGCGTTCGGCCCATCCTTGGCGAGGCGCTGCCGCGCCTCGTCCTCGGTCAGGCCGTGCGCCGACGTCCCGAGCGCCGCAAGTTTCGTGGCGATTGCGGCTGGGCCGAGAGTTTTCGGGCGCCCGCTGAAGTCGAGGCTCTGCGCCCCACCGCCGCTCACGGCTGTCTCCGGCTTCACTGAGCTGGCCTGTTCCATAGTGTTCCTCCGCCACTTGCAACTTGGTCTCAGTCAAGAAAACGATTACGCCAAGCGCAATCGCGTGGCGATGTGCGATCTTGCCGCAGGCGGAGCCGACGTATTCCTTGGATTCAAGCGACCTGGGCATTTCCAGACACCGTAGAGCCGACAACCTTCCACGCCCTCCACACCGGCGTCAGCGTAGAGTACCGCGACGCCGTGCTGCATCACGCGGCTTTGCGCCGCGTGAACCGGACATAAAGCGAATGGCGCCAGATAATCCAAGTCGCTGCTGCAATAAGCAGTGCGACTGGCTTCTCGTAACGCTCGATGTCGCCGAGCAAGGCTTCGACAGCCTGTCCAAAAAGGTACCCGAGGACGCCGAACGTCAGCGCCCATGCCAACGCTCCGACCGCATTGAGGACCAAGAACTTCGCTGTCGAGATTCTGGACAGCGCGACCGTGACGGCGGCGGAACTAAAGCCGGGAACGAACCGGGCGCCGGCCGTTGGCGGTCGCCCCGGCCACGGCATTGACCCCGATTAACCTGACGCACGGTTTACCAGCTTATCAGGACTTGTTCCGCGCTAGTGGATTTGACGATCTTCCAAGCCGTAGAAGATAACGTACGGGCGCCATTCGTCCAGCACGGTTTGAACGCCCGCTTCGCCGATTGTGATACAAATATGACGCCGAAATCACCTCCCTTGCGCAAGGGAAGAGGGCCTGAGACAAATCGTGCCAAGAGCAGCTAAATCGCAAAGGCAAGGCAATGGGAGTCAACGTTCTTGGAGGCCTGTTGCCGATCAAGCCGCGCGAGGCGCAACGCGACGCCTTCGCCGGGCTGACGCTTGCCTCGATGAACATTCCCCAGGTCCTCGGCTATACCCGGATCGCCGGAACGCCGGTTGTCACCGGCCTCTATACGGTTCTTCTTCCCCTCGTCGCGTTCGCAGTCTTCGGCTCGTCGCGCCATCTTGTGGTGGCGGCGGATTCGGCGACGGCCGCGATTTTTGCGAGTTCGCTCTCGCGCATGGCCCAGCCGGCGAGCGAGCATTACATGGCGCTCGTCGGCATGGTCGCGCTGCTGACCGCCGGTCTTCTGGTGCTGGCCCGCATTTTCAAGCTCGGATTCCTGGCCGACTTTCTTTCGCGCACGGCGCTCATCGGGTTTCTCACCGGCGTGGGCGTTCAGGTTGGCACGGCGATGCTCGGCGACATGATCGGAGTGAGCGTCACGTCGCGGCGAACCCTGTTGCAACTTTGGGAGTTGATGCTGGGCCTGCCGTCGCTCGGTCCGCATAAGCTTGGCCTTTCCGTCTTTGTGGTGGGTAGCATCCTGCTCGGCCGGCGATTTGCGCCGAAATTTCCGGTTTCGCTTGTCGTGGTCGTCGGAGCTATCGCCGCAAGCGCCTGGCTTCGCCTCTCGGAACACGGCTTTTCGGTGATCGGGCCGGTGCAGGGCGGTCTGCCTTCGCTCGCGCTTCCGAATGTGACCTGGAGCGAAACTCTGGCCGTTCTGCCTGTCGCCATGTCGTGCTTTGTGATGATCATCGCCCAAAGCGCTGCCACTTCGCGCGTCTACGCGATTCGACATCAGGAACGGGTCGACGAGAACGCGGACATCCTCGGGCTGGCCGCGGCGAACGCGGCCGCGGCGGTGAGCGGCGCCTTCGTCGTCAACGGCAGCCCGACGCAAACGGCGATGGCGGACGGCGCGGGCGCGCGAAGTCAGGTCGCGCAGCTTGCGTTCGCGGGGATCGTGCTGCTGGTCCTTCTGTTCCTGACAGGCCCGCTGCAATACCTGCCGCACTGCGTGCTGGCGAGCATCGTCTTCACCATCGCCGCCGGCATGGTCGACGTGGAGGGCCTGCGCAATATCCGTCAGGAAAGCCGGGGCGAATTCCTGCTGGCGATTACGACCGCCGCGGCGGTCGTCGCGGTCGGCGTCGAGCAGGGCATCCTGTTCGCGATCGGCTTCTCGCTCGTGCGACATGTCCGCCACAGCTATCAGGCGCATGCGATGGTGCTTATTCCGGACGCGGGCGGACGGTGGCTGGCGACGCCGGCCGCGCCCGGCTTGCAGACGGCCCCGGGACTGATCGTCTACCGCTACGGCGCGGATCTCTTTTACGCCAACGCCGACCGTTTCGCCGATCAAGTGAGCCAACTGGTCGCCAACGCGCCGGACCCTGTCAAGTGGCTCGTCTTCGACGCAGAGGCGATCGCAGACATCGACCTTTCCGCTGCGCAAACGCTCCGCACCTTGCTCGAAGACCTCTCCCGCAAGGGCGTCCATGTCTTCGTCGGGCGGGTCAACCCCTATCTGTTGTCCGATATGCGGCGCCACCACATCGCCAAAACGCTCGGGGAGGGAAGAATCTTCGCTTCGCTGCACGAAGCGCTCGACGCCATACGCGCCGACGGCTGGGCGCCGTCCGGGTCGGAAGCTTCGAATTCGCTGGTCATCCGATGATTCCAAAATTTTCCGCGCACGTACCAGAACCCCCGCAAATCGACAGGAGCGGACGCGTGGAGCGGCCTCGAAATCCAATTCCCGTCGGAGCGATGCCGGGTTTTGACGGCGCCGGAGTTACGAAGTCTCGATGGAGTTACAATCCGGGGCCTTGCCGCCGCCGTCGGCAGGGGCGCGGAGGTCAAAAGTAGCGGTTCACCGCAGGCGATGAGCGCGGCGGTGAGGGAGCGCTCCGAGCCGACAGTCCCGTTCATGGCATGCGGACAAGCCGAGGCCGGGCAGGTTCGCTCAACAGGCGCCGCAACTGCATCAACTGCTCGGCAAAAGGGATGAAGAGTTGAAGATAGACGTACACCTGGTCCCGCGAGGGTGGTCTGGCGGCCGACGGTTGCCCGGACTCCGTCTTCGCGATGCGAAGGAGCGACTGCATGATGCTTAAGTTGTTTTCCAATTCGTCGGTCGCCGATGTCGGCAAAAGATTGACGATCGGCTTTATCGCTTCGTGAAATCGTGACATTTTTGCTCGGATGTTCAGTCCATCGCCTATTCTTGTGAAGTAACTCCCATAGACGCCGCTGCTTTTTGCGATTCTCAACATTCTCAGGAACTCGCTCTCCGCCGCAATGCTGAGCAAGACGCAGGTCGACAGCAGACAATCCATGTAGAACGCTGCAACCGCCTCCCTGAGATAAACAACGGCGTCGGGAGATATGTCGATCACCTCGGAGCGCAAGGCTTTCATAAATTCCGCGTTGTTGTGAAAGCGATAGGGACCTTGTTGGAGAGCGCATTCGCCAAAGCGCGTGAGCCGCAGCCACGGCCAGCCGGGGTTTGAGGCGTTCAAGCCCAAGGTCAGAATCCCTTGCCGGAACAGGTCCCACACGATCTCGAGCACCAGCTCCGAATCGTTCGGGTGCAACTGAGTGGCCGAGCCGTGCGAGAAATACTGACGCCCCTGTGCGGATTCGTCCCGCTTATAAAGTGCAAGCGCCGTCTGCTCCAAGAGTTTGTCAAATCGATCCACGCCGTTGCCGCTGGCGTCCAGCATGACGTTGAGGACGACATCACGCAGTTCTTCATAACAGTGCTCCGGCTGGTTCCAGTTCATTTCGCTCTCCCGCCCAGGAACTACGATTCGCCCCGCAACATCAGAGGCCAACCTTTCGCCAAGCTTTTTTCCGAGTCCCCCGCGCTGTTAACGGCGCGCCTCCTCGCGAGCCGGCAATTGACCTCCCGCCAGCACGGCGGCGAGAATGCTGCCGACGCCATGCTGGTCGGGCGGTCGCCGGCGATTGCGATGCGAAAGGCTCGGGATGCGGAGAATTTTTGCCGCGCGAGTGGTCCTAGCGCTCGGCGCCGTCCTTTTCGCCTCTCCTTCTCCGTCACGCGCGGGCCCGGCGCAAAGCCCCGCCACGACGGTCGATCTCAAGGCGGGCCAGGAGGTGACCTTCCCGGTCGCGGTCATCGACGGGCGGGTCACGCTGGGGCCGGCGCGCGTCTCGAAGCCCGGGGCGGCGCAGCCGAAGGACGGCGAGATCGCCGTCAGCGTGGTCAAGCACGGCCTCTCGCCCTACGCGGAGCTCACCGCGAGCGAGAAGACCCCCGAGCCCGTCGACTTCGTGGCGACCGGCCTTATCGGCGACATCAAGATCGACGAGGTGGTGCTCTGCGGGCGCCTTGACGCGCCCGCCACCAACCGGATCTCCTCCGGCGCGTGGCGCGTTTCGCTCAACCGGTTCTCCGTCCGCCAAAGCGGGCAGGATTGCCGGCAATGACCGGCGATGGAGGTCTTGCGATGCCGAAGGTCACCTACCACATCATCGAGCACGACGGCGGCTGGGCCTACCGCGTCGGCGACGTCATCTCGGAGACCTTTCCGAGCCACGACCTCGCCCGCAGAGCCGCCGAGCGGGCGGCGGCGGAGCAGCAGGTCGGCGGCGAGACTACGGATATCTCCTACGAGGATTCGCAGGGCCGCTGGCATGTCGAGACGGCGAAGGGCGGCGATCGTCCCGAGACAGACGTCGAGGAAGGCTGAAGCGCAAAAAACATTTGCGCGCCCGCTTTCCTTCTTGCTCCGGGCGGGCTTTCCTGCTAGCCACACGGCCCCCGCTACGGTCGCGAGGCCGATAGCTTTTAACCCTGGGCGTTCGCCGTCGGCCATATGCGCCGGCCCGCCGCGAGGCGGAGACGGGGCTCGCGATGATCTTGCGAGCCTGTCCGATCGGCGGGCGCCTGATCGTCAACTCGAACCCATTTCGCCGGCGCGGCCCGCTCGGAAGCGGGCGTTTCAGGAGAACCAATGTCGCAAACTCAAGCCTCCGCGCCCACGCGCGAGGATTTCGCCGCGCTTCTCAACGAGACCTACGGCGACGACGAGGCCTTCGAAGGCTCGGTCGTCAAGGGACGGGTCGTCGCCATCGAGAAGGACATGGCCATCATCGACGTCGGCCTCAAGACGGAGGGCCGTGTCGCCCTCAAGGAATTCACCAATCACGGCCGCGATCCCGCCCCCGGCGTCGGGGACGAGGTCGAGGTCTATCTCGAGCGCATCGAGAATGCGCTCGGCGAGGCCGTCATCTCGCGGGACAAGGCGCGCCGCGAGGAGAGCTGGGTCAAGCTCGAGCAGGCCTTCGAGAAGGGCGAAAAGGTCGAAGGCGTCATCTTCAACCAGGTCAAGGGCGGCTTCACGGTCGACCTCGACGGGGCGGTCGCCTTCCTGCCGCGCAGCCAGGTCGACATCCGCCCGGTGCGCGACGTCGCGCCGCTGATGAACGTCCCGCAGCCGTTCCAGATTCTCAAGATGGACCGGCGGCGCGGCAACATCGTCGTCTCGCGCCGCACCGTGCTCGAGGAGAGCCGGGCCGAGCAGCGCCACGAGATCGTCGCCAACCTCGCCGAAGGCCAGGTGATCGAGGGCACGGTCAAGAACCTCACCGACTACGGCGCCTTCGTCGACCTCGGCGGAATCGACGGCCTGCTGCATGTCACCGACATCGCCTGGCGGCGGGTCAACCACCCGAGCGAAGTGCTGACCATCGGCCAGCAGGTCAAGGTGCGCATCATCAAGATCAATCACGAGACCCACCGCATCTCGCTCGGCATGAAGCAGCTGCAGGAAGACCCGTGGTCGAACATCGAGACGCGCTACCATGTCGGCCAGAAGCTCAAGGGCCGGGTGACGAACATCGCCGACTACGGCGCGTTCGTCGAGCTCGAGCCGGGCATCGAGGGCCTCATCCACGTCTCGGAAATGTCCTGGACCAAGAAGAACGTCCATCCCGGCAAGATCGTCTCGACCAGCCAGGAGGTCGAGGTCCAGGTGCTGGAGGTCGACGCCTCCAAGCGCCGCATCTCGCTCGGCCTCAAGCAGACCCTGCAGAACCCGTGGGAGGCCTTCGCCGAGAAGCATCCGGTCGGCTCGACGGTCGAGGGCGAGGTCAAGAACAAGACCGAGTTCGGCCTCTTCATCGGCCTCGACGGCGACGTGGACGGCATGGTCCATCTCTCCGACCTCGACTGGACGCGTCCGGGCGAGCAGGCGATCGAGGACTACAAGAAGGGCGACAACGTCAGGGCCAAAGTGCTCGACGTCGACGTCGAGAAGGAGCGCATCGCGATCGGCGTCAAGCAGCTCGCCAGCGACCCGTTCGCCGCCAAGAAGAGCCGGCGAGGAGGGCGGCGAGGGCGATCTGCGCAAGGGCTCGGTCGTGACCTGCGAGGTGCTCGAGGTCAAGGACGGCGGCATCGAGGTCAAGATCGCCGGCACCGATCTGACCACCTTCATCAAGCGCAACGAGCTCGCCCGCGACCGCGGCGACCAGCGCCCCGAGCGCTTCTCGGTCGGGGAGAAGGTCGACGCGCGGATCATCCAGTTCGACCGCCGCGCGCACAAGATCGCCGTCTCCATCAAGGCGCTGGAAGTCGCCGAGGAGAAGGAGGCGATCGCGCAATACGGCTCGGCCGACTTCGGGCGCCTCGCTCGGCGACATTCTGGGCGCCGCGCTCAAGGCGCGCGACCAGAAGAAGTAACGGACCGCCGTTCGGCGCATCCGACGAAGCCCGCGTGGAGCGATCCACGCGGGCTTTTTTGTGGCCCCGCAGAGTCGATAGGCGCGCGAGCGATTTCAAGGTCTTGGGCACCAAATCCTGCAACTTTCGACGCCCCGTAACTGCCAAGCCGGCGCCCTGAAGAACGTCGTCATTGCGAGCAAAGCGGGAGTTCGGCCATTCGGCGAGAGGCGGCGGTAAATCTTCGGGGCGACGCTCGCGGCGGGCGCCGACCGGGGCCGAGGCTGCCGGGGCCATACCATTTCCCGGCGCGGAACCTTTTCAAACCTTTGCGGCGCCATTCCCCGGCGAGCCCGCTTTGCCGCCAGGCCCTCCGGCGCCGCAACGCCGACGGCCGAAGCGCAGCGGCTCGAGAGACCGACGATCGGCTGTTCCGGAGGGTGCGCGTCTCGCGCACCTGTTGGGCGGCGGGACGCCGCCCCTCCACGCGCCTTCGCCGGGCGCGCCGCGCGCTGCGCCCCGACCGACCGCTTGCAAACGGCGGCAGGCGGAAAGGCAGCGACGGAACCGGACACTCGGCCTTCTCCTTCAGGGCGGGGCGTGAGAACAAATATGGAACATCCGCCCAAGCTTGTCAAGAAATTGTTTTGTTGAGCGGCTTGGAAGTTACGCAACTTTCGACGCGAGCGGCGGGAGGGCGGGCTCCGCTGCGAGGCCGAGGGCGAGAGGCGGCAGCGCGGGCAGGGCGTGTCCGGTTTGCGCCGCGCGGGGCAGGGGCAAACGCCCGTCGAGGCCGTGATAGCGGCCGAGCGCGGCGACGAATTTCATGTGAGGCGTGAACGTCCGAATATCGCCCCGCGGAAGCTTGAAGTCGGCATGAGAAAGCGCCCTCGATCAGGCGCGCGACCTGCAGAGAGGCGTGGCGCTCGGGCGCGTGGAGCGGCGGTTCGGCGAGCGCCTTGTCGACTTCGCGCCGGACCGTGGCGAGGCTGAGCTTTAGCGCGGTCGCGATCTGGCGGTGGGAATAGCCGGAGGCGACGAGGTCGAAACAGTCCTCCTGGCGCTCGCTGCGCTTCGCCCGCCGCGCCTTCGCCGCGGCCCGCGCCTCGGCGCGCTGAGAGAGCGACGAGGGTTCGTCGCTCATGCTCGGTCTCCGGCGCCGCAATTTTGCTGACAGAAGGCACTTTGGCACGGGGTCCGGTTTTCTCCAAGAAATCGTTCTTGTTTTGTTCGAAGACGGATATAGCGCCAATGCGTGTCAGCATCACTTGGAGCAGTAGCTTTGATTTTAATTTCAGGTCGGGCAAAATGGCCTTAGGTGATGCGCAATCTGACATGTGTTCGGAGTGAGTTGATGAGCGACAAGAGTGACCAAGCCAGCGGCTCAAGAACTGCGTCGTCCGCCCAAGATCGGTTGTTAGAGGCAATTGACGCCAAAATCGGCGAAATCCGCACCGAAGCGATTGATCTCAGTTTTGGTGAGATTATCAATCTCATGCGCAGTGATGAGATAAAAATCGATCCAGACTATCAGCGCCTTTTTCGGTGGTCGGATGAGCAAAAATCTCGGTTGGTAGAGTCCGTTCTGCTGCGCCTTCCCATCCCACCCATTTATTTCATTGAAAATGAGGATGGGCGGTATGAGCTAATTGATGGGCTTCAGAGAGTTAGCTCGATGGCGCAATTTATAGACCATGAGGTTGTCTATAGGGACCCCCTGGATCTCTGATGGGTGTGATATTGTATCCGATCTAAATGGACTTCATTCGAGAAACTACCGCTTACGCTGAGGCTACAGGTAAAACGGTCCGGTGTGAGGGCATTGGTAATCAAACGCCAAAGCAAGTCGTTCTTGCGTTATGAATTGTTCAAACGTCTGAATACGGGTGGATTGAGCTTAGCGAACAAGAAATTCGCAATTGTTCAGCAAGAATTTTCGGTGAAGTAGGCATAAAATTCTATGAATTCTTGATACAGATGTCGGAGATACCGAAATTTATGTCACTGACGGAGACTCTGTCGGAATCGAACAAGAAAAAGAGAGGGCGAGAGGAACTTGTCCTTCGGTTTTTTGCCGCGAAAGACGGAACAGAGTATTATCATGGTAACGTCGCAGAGTGGCTCAACAGCTACATGGAGGCTATACTACTTGCAAAAAAGCCTTTCGACTATCAGAGAGAGTCAGGGGTGATATTTGAACGGGTTTTCGTTGCTATAGACCGGGTGGCGGGTGATGGGGCGTTCTGCAAGTACAAGAACGGTCATCCGATAGGCGGGCTCGCTCCAGCGTACTATGAGGCTATCGTATGTGGTTTTGCGAGGCAGATTGATAAGGTCGAGGTAGCTGATCCTGTCATTCTAAATTCGGTACTCATTTCCGCGCGCGAGTCCGCAAACTTCAAGTCAAACGTTGGCACAGGTGCAAACAAGCGTTCGAAGCTAGCTGGGAGAATAGATGTCATAGAAGAGGCCATCAAAGGCGTCTGAAATGGCATCCAACCAGCTTCTAAGAACAATTGATAACGAACTTAGATGGCGGGAGCCTGAAATGGCGGTGGCAAAAATCCACCTCCACCGTTCCATCATGGACAGGCCATCGTTTGAATACTCCTATCGCTGTTTCATCATGCTGACATATGCCCATTTTGAGGCTTTCACAAAGCGCGTCGTTGCCCAGGCGATGCAGGACATATTAAATTCGGGGGTAAAATGGTCTGAATGCAAGAGGTCGATCCAGATTAACCTTTTTGCGAATGGAATGCGGAAAACATTGTCTGATTTGTCCAATGTTCAGATGGTTGAGAAGACCAACGTAACTGTCTGTCTTATTGACACTCTCCCACCGCCCGACCTCGCTGTAATCTTAGATTGTGGAAATATGGATCCAGCGAACTTCGATTGGATCGTTGAGTGCATTGGCCTTGAGCCGAGTCGATTTGCGTTCGCTAGACAATACATCGGTCGGCATACAAGCATGCGTCACGACTGTGCTCACGGCGAGGCTCTCACGTTTGATGCGACAAAGACCGAGCGTGACTTGGCAGACGACCTCTTCGCCCTTCAAAGTCAAATTGTGCTTTTGATGCATGCTCTTGCGGTTGATGTGATCGATCACTTCGCGGCGTCGGCGTATAGACGCGGCCCCTGAAGTTCTGAGCCCCCGTAAACGCAGGTGCCTTGGTCAATCAATATTAGACATTTTCAGGGAGATAAATTTTTGCTCCTTGATAATTACGACCGTCGCCTCGGTCTTCTTTGACGCCCTGATCAACCGGCCGCCGCCAAGTGAACGACTTCAGCGCGCATTCGCGGAGCACAAGCGCCGGGTCGACTAGGGCGCCGCCCCCGCCCCCCTTGCGGGGGCGGGTTGGGGTGGGGGGTCGCGCGGACCTTTCCGTTTCGGCTTTTCGGCGCGGACAGCCGGAAAAGCATGGCCCGACCCCCCTCCCTCGCCCTCCCCCACAAGGGGGGAGGGAATGCGACGCCCTGATCAACCCGCCGGCGCCGAGCGAACGGCTTCAGCGCGCATTCGCGGAGCACAAGCGCCGGATCGCGCGGTGAATGGCCAAACGGCCATTAGCGGACCTTCAATCGTACCGTTGGACGAGAAGCACGACCGCGCCGGTTTCGCCTGTGGGGTCGAGAGCCTGGACCGCACCATCAAGATTCAAGCGGGAAAGGACGTCCGCCGGAAGGCGAACGCCGTGTTCGTGCTGAGCGAGCTGACCGAACCGGGGAGCATCCTCGGCTACTATACAATCTCCGCAATGGCGATCGCTCAAGGCGACGTGCCCGAAGCGGCGCACAAGCAGGTCCCGCGCTATCCACTGGTGAGCGCGACGCTGATCGGGCGATTGGCCGTCGCAAAGGACCATCAGGGGCGACGGTTCGGCGCCGTGCTCCTGGCGGATGCATTGCAGCGGGCGTTCGACAGCGCCGGCACGGTCGGGTCCTCGATGGTCGTGGTGGACGCGCTGGACGACACAGCAGCCGGCTTCTACGCAGCTCATGGATTTTTGCGGTTATCCGAATCGTTTCGGCTTGTGATCCCGATGCGCATGGCGGGCGGAAGCGCTGAGCGATGAAGTCACTCCAAGGTTACGGGTTCATGGTGACGAGCCTGTGGACTGCACCCTTCGGCCGAGGCACTGGATTTGAGTGACAGCGGTCCCGAACACCGGTCCAGACCATACAAGTCGAATTCGCTAGGCTTTTCATGGTGCGGCGGTCGCCGGGTTTCCCCTTCTCCGCGAAGCGGGGAAGGTGGCCGAAGGCCGGATGGGGTGCGGAAAGCAGGGATGGCTCGAAGCAGGTTCGCAGCGGCGGTGGTGCAATCCGGCTTGGGTTGAGGCAGCGGGCCACACCCCGTCCTCCGCGCCACCTTCCCCAGCAAGCTGCAGCAAGCTGGGGAAGGAGAACCGCCGCAACTTGAAATTTGAGGATCGCGATGATCGACCTGAGCCTAGCATCCATCATTGATTGGTTCAATGGGGCGCATCCTACGATCCCCGAACAAATGACGGCCGTCGCTTGACCCTGATCGATTTTGCGGTCTCGGGCGGGTTCGAGCTCAGTATCGCGTGTTGCCGGTCACCTTGTCATGTTCGGGTTCGCGCATGGCGAGTTCCGGGGGAATTGCATGCAACCGGCGCGACTTTCGCTCGTCGTGATCGCGCGCGGACCGTCGTCGCCGCGCCATGGGACGCGCCGATCATGTCGTTTTGGCTCGGAAACGCGCGGTTCGGGCTCATCCGGCCGGTCCATGCGCCAGCGCCCTTATCTTCTGGCGGGCGTCGAGGATCGTCGCCAGCGCTCGCGTCCCGCCGCCCAGGCGAATGATCCTTCGCCGGGCGTGGCTGATCACCCGCCCGGGCAGGCCGATCAGGTGGAACCGCAGCGCCTTCATGCGCTTGGCGGCCCAGCTCTCGCCCAGCGCCAAGCGCTTCATCGCCGCGTTCAGATTGAACGCCAGGATCGTCAGCGCCCACCACGCGGCTTGGCCCCGAACAGCCCGGACGGCATCTGTCCCCCGGCCAGATCGGATTTCATCGCCGAATGCGTCTTCCTCGCTCTTGCCACAACGCTCTCGCAGCCACCAGATCACGCCGTCGCCGGGCCCTTCGGTTGGTCACCACGCCGAACAGTTTGTGCACGCCCTTCCGGCGAACGCCTGCGTGGGAAACGGCAGCTCCTGCTCGTCCCCCAGTTCCAGTTGCCGCAGCGGCTCGCGGATCGCCAGGAAGCGGTAATCGGCGCGCTGGCGGCTGTGTCCGGCCCAGTTGGGACGTAGCCGACCTCGGCCCATTCCTGGTCGGTCACGTACGACTTGCCGTCCACCCGCCGGATCAGCGGCTTCCACTCGCTCTCCGCCGTCGCCAGCACGGCCGCGCGGAAAGCTTCGGTCACATCGGCGCCGATCGCGAACTCGATCACGCCGAAACGCGTATCCTTCCCTCGCCGCAATACAGCAGCAATTCGTCCTGATAGCCCGCCGTGTCCGAGCGCAACGCGACCTTCTTCACGCTCTCCGGCAGATGGCGCAGACTCTCCTTCAGCACCCGCAACTGCTCGTGCCCGGCGGGCACATTGCCGTCGCGGAACTCCGAATACAGCATCGCGCCCTGTTCCGCCCACCAGCAGTTCAGCGGCTGATACGCCTTGAACTTCTTGTAGCAATGCAGCGCGTCGCGCTTGTGCGTCTCGATCAGCGTCGCGTCCATGTCCAGCGTCGCCGACTTCGCGGGCCGGTGTTCGTGCAAGAACTCCAGCAGCGCCCGGTTCACCCGCCAAAGGCCGCGCAGTTCCTCCGTCACCGCCGCAATCAACGCTTTTCCCGCGACCGCCTTGGGCGCGTTCGGATCGTGGAACCGCTCCAGCCAGCCCGACAGCGCCGACGGCGAGGGCGTCACCCGTTCGCGCTCGCGCCGCCAGCGGCTCTTCAGCGACCGCCGTTCGGCGCGCGATAGCAAATCCTTCTCGATTGCGCGCAGGATCGCCGAAAAGCCGCCGTCGCGCTCCAACCGCTCGATGTCTTCCACGCAATCCCCGCCCGCCAGGTTCAGGAAGATCACCGCCAGAACCATCTGGATGTCGAGCCAGCCCTGGCCGCCGGCCGCCCGCACATGCCGCCGGATCGCCGCGCCCAGACCGCTGGCCTTGATCAGATCAAGATACAACGGAAGACCGCCTAAAGAGGTCAGGCCATGGCTCGACGATCCGCCTCGTACTGGAAATCGAGCAGCCCTTGTGCCACCATCGCGCACCCCGTTGGTGATGGTTTTCGAATCGCAATCGAAGACTATCTCCTGATAAATCAAGGCCAACAGGGAACTTCAGTTTTCTTGATGCCGAATTCCGGTCCTTGACTTCGCGTTTCTTTCGCGCCCCGCGCCGGCCAAGCAAACGATGACCCCATCCGCACTCATCCGCCGTGCCATCCGTCCCGCGAACCGCGCTTGCGCTCAGTCTACGGCCGGCTATAGTGACATGTCAGCTCGAACAGAACGCGACAAGCAAGTCTGACGCCCGCGCGCCAAGCGGCTTTCCCAATTGGGATCGCGGCGTCGCCGACGCCTCTTGTCGCCGACCGAGCGACTCCGTCGCCCGTCTCGGCGTCGTGAGAAACAAACATTGAGGGAGGATGACCCATGCAGCCTGTTCGCCTTGTCGTACTTTCCGCTCTCGCAGGGATGGCCGCCGCTTGCGCGCTCGCCGCGCCCGCCTACGCCGCCGGACCCGAGGTCGTCGCCGGCCCCTCGGCCGACCCGCACTGCTTCGCGCCCTGGTCGGACAAGACCAAGTTCTTCAAGTTTCCCGCCAAGAAAGGTCCGTATCGGATCGCGCTCGCCAACGGCTATATCGCCAACACCTGGCGCATCCAGATGATCCAGACCGCGAAAGCCTATGCGGCGCAGCCCGACGTCGCGGCCAAGCTCAAGGAGTTCAAGGTCGTCTCGACCGGCGAGGACGTCGCCGCGCAGATCGCCGCGATCAACAACTTCATCGACTCGGGCTACGACGCCATCGTCACCGACGCGCAGAATCCGGCCGCCTTCAAGCCGGTCATAAAACGCGCCAATGACGCCGGCGTCGTGCTCGTTGCGTTCGACAACACCCTCGACACGGATCAAGCGATCAACGTCGATGTCGACCAGAAGGGCCTCGGCGTCTACTGGGCGAAGTGGCTCGACAGCCATCTGCCCAACGGCGGCAAGATCCTCGAATCCGCGGCGTCTCGGGCACTTCCGTCGACCGCGACCGCCACGACGGCATCCACGAGACGCTCGACAAGACCGGCAAGAAGTGGGACATCATCGAAGTCTACGGCAAGTGGGACGACCCGACCGCCCAGAAGGTGACGGCGGACGCCATTGCGGTGCAGAAGCATTTCGACGGTTACACCGCGCAGGGCGGCGACACCGGCGTCGTGCAGGCGATCATCGACGCCAAGCAAACGTTCGGGCCATTCGGGGGCGAGACCGAGAACGGCTTCCGCAAGTTCTGCGCCAAATATTCGGGCGAGGGCCTGAAATGCGCCTCCGGCGGCACCGGGCCGGCGCAGGTGGCGGTCGCGATCAAGACCGCGATCGCGGCGCTCGAAGGGCAGGTCCTGCCGCAGAACATCAGATTGCCGCTGGCGACCGCCGAAGACCCGAACTTCAAGAACGGCGAGAATTACTACGCCGACCAGTCCGATAATTTCTTCGTCGGCAATTCCTTCCCCACCTGCAACATCAACTTCACCGCGCAGGAAATCATGGGGCAGACGAAGGAGAACAAGTAAGGGCGACGCAGCGCCTTCCTGGGGAGGGCGCTGCAACTCTCGCGCGAGGGATCGAGGCTTTGACGCGACTTGAGGCCGGCGCTCCGATCCTCCGGATGGAAGGCGTTTCCAAGCGCTACGGCGGGGTGCGCGCCCTCGAAAATGCCAGCCTTTCCATCGGCGCCGGGCGCATCCACGCCATCCTCGGCGAGAACGGCGCGGGCAAGTCGACGCTGATCAAGATCCTTTCCGGCGTCGTCAGGCCTGACGCCGGACGCATCATTCTCGACGGCGCGGAGGTCGCCTTCGATTCTCCCGCCGCCGCCATTCGCGCCGGCATCGTCTGCATCTTCCAGGAACTGTCGCTCGTCCCCGATCTCTCGGTCGCCGACAACATCGCCATCAGCAATCCGCCGCTGAAGTTCGGACTGATCGACCGGCGGGCGCAACGGCGGATCGCCGAGGAAGCGCTCGCGCGCGCCGGCGCCACCGACATCCACCCGATGGCGCTCGTCAAGGACCTGGCGCTGTCGCGCCGGCAGATGGTCGAGATCGCCAAGGCGCTGGCGCGCAAGCCGCGCATTCTCATTCTCGACGAGGCGACTTCGGCGCTGACGGCGGCCGACGTCGCAAAAGTGTTCGTCGTCCTGAAGCGCCTCCGCGAAGAGGGGCTCGCGCTCCTCTTCATCTCGCATCGCATGCATGAGATCGCCGAACTCGCCGACGATTGCACGGTGTTCCGCAATGGCTCCAATGTCGCGACCTATCCGGCGGGAGCGAAGTCCGACTCCGAGGTGGTCGAGATGATGATCGGCCGCGAGCTGAGCCACGTCTTTCCGGCCAAGCCGCCGCCGCGGGAGGAAGCCGGGCCGGCGCTGCTCGAAGTGAAGAGCCTCGGCTGGACCGACCGATTGCGGGACATCTCCTTCCATGCGCGCGCGGGCGAGATCGTCGGC
Organism: uncultured Alphaproteobacteria bacterium; assembly: GCA_963768555.1. GTDB lineage: Bacteria > Pseudomonadota > Alphaproteobacteria > Rhizobiales > Beijerinckiaceae > Roseiarcus. The sequence goes on along the minus strand of CAVYIZ010000004.1, from coordinate 11,185 downwards.
CTCGGCGGCCTCGACGGGCAGGGCCAGCGCGAACTGCTGCTCGCCCTGTTCGGCGTGCTGCGCGGCGTCTCGGGCGAGATCCGCGTCGCGGGCCGGGTCGTCTCTCCCTCCAGTCCGCATGCGGCCAAATCGCGTGGGGTCGGCATGGCGCTCATTCCCGAGGATCGCAAGACGGAAGGGCTGATGCTGCCGATGTCGGTGAGCGAAAACCTTTCCTTCGCCGCGCTCGAGCGCACGACCCGCGGCGGCGTGATCGACCGCGCCCGGGAGGCGAGGCTCGTCGCCAAGATGATCGAGCTCTTGGCGATCCGCGCCTCCTCCCCCGACGTTCCGGCGGGCGCGCTCTCGGGCGGGAACCAGCAGAAGGTGGTGATCGCCAAGTGGCTGATGGCCGAGCCGCGCATCATTCTGCTCAACGATCCGACGCGCGGCATCGACGTCGCCACCAAGCAGGAGATCTATCAGCTCTTGCGGCGGCTCGCCGATTCCGGCGCGGCGATCGTCTTCTACACCACCGACTACGCCGAGCTGATCGGCTGCTGCGACCGGGCTTTGGTGCTTTACGACGGCGCGATCAGGCGGGAGCTCGTCGGCGACGAAATCACCGAGCGGGCGCTGATCATGAGCGCCCTCAATATCGGCGACGGTCTGAACGGCGCCGCGCTCGAGGGAAGGCAATGAGCGACTGGCGCTATGCTCTCAGCCAGAACCGCGCGACGCTGATCGCCTTCGTCTCCTTCGTCGCGATGTTCGCGATCTACGCGAGCAACCATCCGGCCGGGTTCAGCGCCAATGTGGTGCAGACGGCGGCCAACAAGGGGGTTCTGCTTGCGCTGGTCGCGATGGCGCAAACTTTCGTCGTCATCACCGCCGGCATCGACCTTTCTGTCGGCGGGGTGTTCGTTCTGACCAATTGCCTCGCCTCGTGGATCGTGGTCGGGACCGCGCCCTTGGCCGCGCTCGGCGTCGTCGGCGTCCTTCTGACCGGCCTCGCCTGCGGGGCGCTCAACGGCCTCATCGTCATCATCGGCCGCCTGCAGCCGATCGTCACGACCATCGCCACCGGCGCGATCTTCTATGGCCTCGCGCTCATCCTGCGGCCGACCCCGGGCGGCGACGTCTACGGGCCGCTCGCCGATGCGCTCACGGGCCGGGTCTTCTCCGTTCTGCCGGCGAGCCTCATCGCGCTCGGCGCGGTCGTCATCGTCGTCTGGATCCCCTATGCCCGCTCCGAGATCGGCCGCGCCGCCTATGCGGTCGGTTCGTCCGAACAGGCCGCCTACATGTCGGGCGCGCCGGTCGCGCGGGCGAAGTTCGTCGCCTATGTCCTCTCCGGCCTCGCGGCGTCGCTCGGCGGCCTTTTCCTGACCTTCGTCACCTATTCGGGCGAAGCCTCGGCGGCGACCGGCGGCTCCTACACGCTCTATTCGATCGCGGCGGTCGTGCTCGGCGGCGTTTCGCTCTACGGCGGCTCGGGCAGCGCCATCGGCGCGATCTTCGGCGCGCTGATGTTCCGCACCATCGGCGACCTCCTGTTCGTCTTCAATCTCGATCCGCTGTGGCAGCCGCTGTTTCAGGGGCTGGTGCTGCTCGCCGCCGTCTCGCTCGGCGCGGCGCGGCTGTTCCAGGTCCGCAACCGGCTGGAGCTCATGCCGTGACCGGGCGCGCCGCCTCGCTGGCAGCCCGCATCGACCGGCCGGTCGCGGTCGCCTTCGGCTGCGTGATCGCGCTCCTGCTCGTCGGCTCGCTCTATTCGCGCAGCTTCCTGTCGCCCGAATATCTCCTGCAGCAGCTGAAGGTCGCCTCGTTCCTCGGCGTCATCGCGACCGGGACGATGATCGTCATTCTGCTCGGCCAGATCGACCTCTCGGTGCCGTGGGTCGTGGCGGTCGGCGGCATGATGTCGACCGCGGCGACCGGCTGGGGACCGATCGGCCAGACCCTCGCCATTCCCTTCGGCGTCGCCTGCGGCATCGCGCTCGGGCTCGTCAACGGCTACGGCGTCGCCTATCTGCGCATCCCCTCGATGATCGTGACCCTTGCCGTCAACGCGGTCGCCCAGGGGCTGATGGTCGTCCATACGGGAGGCTTTTCCCCGCAGGACTCGTCTTCGCCGGCGATGCGCGCGTTGGCGACGGGCGATCTTCTGGCCGGCCTGCCGAACGCGCTGATCGTCTGGGGCGTCGTCGGCGCCGCGGCCGTGTTCCTTCTGAACCGCACCGCCTTCGGCCGCGCCGTCTACGGGGTCGGAAACCGCGAACGCGCCGCCTATCTCTCCGGGGTCGCGACACAGCGGATCGTGCTGACTCCCTTCGCGCTCGCCGGCGGCCTCTCCGCCTTCGGCGGGGTCCTGCTGGCGGGCTACGCCAGCAAGGCGGCGCAGGGCATGGGCGACGCCTATCTGTTGCCGGCGATCGCGTCGGTGGTGCTCGGCGGCGCTTCGATCCTCGGCGGCCGCGGCAGCTATCTCGGCACGGTCGCCGGCGTGATCCTCATCACGCTCCTGCAATCGATCCTGTCGGTGATCCAGATGCCCGACGCTGGGCGGCAGGTCATCTATGGCGTGGTCGTCATCGCCATGCTGCTGCTCTACGGGCGTGAAAGCCGGGCGCAGTAGTCGGCCCCAGGCGGCTCGTACAACCGCTTGATGGGCGTCTTGCGCGCTGTGTGACGGTCATCACAGCGCCTGTCTTCCGTCTGTTGTAGACCGTTTACAACTGATCAAATGACGGCGGCTCATAGACGGATCTGAGAATTGGCACTCTACTGGGGAGAGTTCGATGAAAACCTTTACGATCTCTGCGATAATCATTGGTATTGCTTTGTGCGTTCCGCTTCGCGCCTATGCGTCCGACCGTCCCGCGCCGGTCCATAAGCATCACGCCCATCATCAGGTCGTCTATCTTGCGATTGCGCCAAACGCGACGGCCCTCGCTCCGGCGCTCAAGCCGGTCGACGACGATTTGGACGGGCTGACCCGCAACATCGACGAATGCAACCGGGGCTGCATTGGCAGCAACTGAACCCATTTGGGGCGAATGGGGACGGAGGCGGCGCGCCCGAGCGGTGCGCCGCCTCACTGCGTAGGGCCGAGCGCAGTCCCCCTCGGTCAGCTGCGCTCAGACGTAGCGTCAAGAAAGAACGCTACGCCTATCATCCTTCGAAGCTGTGGTCGGCTGCCCCACTGGCGCGCCATCGCGACGCGGACCGCCTCCTCCGGCGAGACCCGGTGATTTCGAACGCTCGGCAGCCTCGGCGATCGCGAGCTGCATCTCTCCTACGCGGCCGTTGAAAGCGTCGCCCTGCGGGCCGTAGTCCGGCGAGATGGGCCCACTGTCCTCTCCACGTCGCAGCCGGAGTGGGGTTTGTTCTTGATCCGTGGGTGGAGGCGGGTGCGCTGTTGGGGCTCGCGGCATGGCCAGAGTACGGGCGGCTGACAGTTTGAACATATTTTCCCGCCGGGAGTTCTAAGAAATCGATCCGACGGGGAGGCCGCAGCGAGGGCGAGCGGACTTGAACTTCGAGTCTTCCGAGCGTGCCAGGAGAAAGGACCCTGGCGCCCCGACCTGAATGCCAAACTGTTCTGTAATTTCGGACTATCTGGAGGGACGTAATGTCGATTTCCGACAAAGTTGCGCCGCATATCCCCTTCTTGCGGCGTTTTGCGCGGGCTCTCACCGGAACGCAGGCGGGCGGCGACTCCTATGTCGCTGCGACACTGGAGGCGATTTTGGCAGAACCCGGTTGCTTGGACGCCGAACTCGATCCGAAAGTCGCGCTCTACAAGCTATTCCTGTGCGGCTGGCACAGTGTGCCGGCGAACATTCACGTCGATTTCTCGATTGTCGGCGACGGGGCCTCCGCAGAGAGAAACCTCGCAGCCATCTCGGTCGAACCGCGGATCGCTTTCTTGTTGTACGCATTGGAGTTCTTCAGTCCGAGGGAGATCGCGCAAACGCTCGACTGCTCGGAACATGAAGCGCTTGAACTGATCGACCACGCGGGGCGGGAGATCTCAACCCAAATCCGCACAAGCGTCTTGATCGTCGAGGATGAGCCTCTCATCGCCCTGGACATAAAGGCTCTCGTCGAGCAATTGGGGCATGAGGTGACGACAATCGCCCGGACCCATGAGGAAGCCGTGCACGCGGCGCTCAAGCGTCGTCCGGGACTTATCCTCTCGGACATTCAACTCGCGGATGGAAGCTCGGGGCTCGACGCGGTCAACGAAATCCTCCTCTCGCAGGAAGTCCCGGTCATTTTCATAACCGGCTTTCCCGAACTCTTTCTCACCGGGCAAGCGCCCGAGCCCGCGTTCCTGATCACCAAGCCCTTCACCGCGGATTTGGTGAAGGCTGTCATCAGCCAAGCGGTGTTCTTCGACCGGAAGTCGAAGGGCGCCATGGCGAGAGCGGCGGCCGGCCGAGACGAAGCCGAGGCCGAGAACGAGAACGAGCGACCGCGACACGCCCGCGTTCATCATGCTTGCGGGGCGACTTGGTCACGAGGCTGAGACGACGGGCCCGGTTATCGGCTGAAATCCGGGCGTGTTCGGTTCAGCCGCGGAAAAATCAGCCCAGCATGTGACTGACCATCCCGTCGGCGAGCTTGGGTTCGAACCAAGTCGATTTCGGCGGCATGATCGCGCCGGCGTCGGCGACCGCCATGAGATCGCTCATCTGCGTCGGATAGAGCGCAAAAGCGACGGCCATCGCGCCGGAAGAAACGAGCCGCTCCAGCTCGCCGAGGCCGCGGCCGCCGCCGACGAAGTCGATGCGCTTGTCGCGCCGCGGATCGGTAATGCCGAAGACCGGCTCGATCACGTTCTTCGCGAGCAGGGTGACCGGCAGGCGCGCGACCGGATCGCTGGATTTAGCGGCCTCGGCCGCTATCTCGGGCCGCAGCGCGAGACGATACCAGCGTCCGCCCAGAACCATGCCGACCTCGTCGGCGCGGGTGGGAGGCGCCGGGCGGTTGCTCGGCTCGACCGCGTAACGGCGTCCAATTTCCAGCAAGACCTGTTCGCGGGTCAGTCCGTTCAAGTCGCGCAGCACGCGGTTGTAGTCGAGTATCGTCATCTGCTGCTGCGGCAACAGCACCGCGAGGAAATACCCGTCCTTCTCGCCGCGCGCCTGGGCCACGCGAAGAGCCGCGGCCGAGCGATGATGGCCGTCGGCGATATAAAGCGCGGGCAGAGCGTCGACAGCGGACGTGAGCGCCGCGATCGTCGCCTCGTCGTCGATCACCCAGAGCTGGTGGCGTACGCCGTCGTCGGCGGTGACGTCGACCGCCGGTCGTTCCGCGGCGGCGCGCGCGAGCAGGGCGTCGATCCCGGGCGCCTCCGGATAGGCCAGCATGACCGGGCCGGTCTGCGCATCGGCCGCCTCGATCTGGCGCACGCGGTCGTCCTCCTTCGCCAAGGTCGTCAGCTCGTGCTTGCGGACGCGGTTCTCGGCATAGGCCGCAATCGACGCAACCGCCGCGAAGCCGGTCTCGATGCGGTCGCGCCAGGTCAGCCGGTAGGCGTAATAGCAGGGCTTGTCGTCGCGCACGAGCACGCCGGCGGCGATCATGCGCCGGAGGTTCTCGGCGGCCTTGGCGTAGACCGCGCGGTCATGAGGGTCGGTCGCCGGATCGAGATCGATCTCGGCCTTGGAGACGTGCAGAAAGCTCCACGGCTTGCCCTTCGCGCGGTCGCGCGCTTCCGCGCTCGACAGCACGTCGTAGGGCGGCGCCAGAACGTCCGCCGCGCGTCCCGGCGCCGGCCTCAACGCGCGAAAGGGTTTTATCAGGGTCAATGGGGCTCTCTGTTTAGGATTGGACTGACACTCGCCACATGGAGGCGACCGCGGCGCAAGTCTGCGCCGGCGGGCGCTCTCTGGCAAGTCGGCAGTTGGAGGGGCGGCGTCTCGCGGCCTAACAGGCGCCCGAGATGAAGGCGGCCAGCAAAAATTCGAGCCGGGTCGCCAGATCCGCGAACCGTCTGATGTGATGGCGGCGATGCGGAACTGTCTGGTCAGTGCGTCGCGCCATTTTCTCCCGGAGCAGCCGGCGGGACGTGCGACAGCAACCTGGCGATATGAGACACGAACTGCTTTCCGGCATCAACGGCTTGCGCGGCGCGTTCCGCCGAAACCTCAGAATCTGGGCCGGTTTCATAGTCGGCTGCGGCTTTGAGATTGTAGGTCCGGGACAGAAAAATTCTTTGCTCTGAAGTGAAACGCGGATCGTCCCTCGTCAACCGAAGAAATTCTTTCTGTACTCCCCGGTGGCTTTTAAACGCCTTGCCTGTGCTTCGAAGAGGAAGGCCTGTGCTGCATGGAATCCTGCCGGATAGGCGTTGCGTCCAGCGTCTTCGCTGAGCCCAACGCCGAGCATCGTCGTCGCGTGTTCGAGAATCTTGCTCGCCTTGGCGAGAAAGCGGATCGCCTCCGGAGTCTACAGCTCCAGGCCGTGTCGCCGGATTTCGTGCATGAGCGGCGAGCGTTCGCGATAAGCTTCGGCGGGGTAGGGTTTCGCATCGACAAAGGCGTCCGTCTCGTCAAGGAGATCGACGCGAAGTTTCGCCAGCCTGTCCAGCTCGGCCCAACGATCGGGAATCGTTTTCAGGAAGACGGCGACGTCGTAATCGGAATCCGAACGCGCGCTTCCGCTCGCGCGCGAGCCGAACAACACAGCCCGATCACGGCGGTCGCCGTACATCTCTTTTAGCGCAGCCCGCAGACGTTCAAGAATAGGGTCATGGGGCGCCTTTAGTCACCATGTCGATAAAATATCACATGTCAGCGATAACTCCCACTCAGCTGATCAGCGGGTAGTGTCTCAGTTTGAAAGTCGGCTTCGGGCGGATAGTGACTGTTCAAACGAACGGCATGAGCGAGCAGGATAGCGGGCGTACAACGGCCGCCACGGAAGGCTTGGGGTCCGCCCATTCCCGCCTTCCCGGCTCGGGCTGCGCTCGCCGAGGGGAAACCTAGCCGGAGGAAAACAATAGGCAAAAAATCGGAGAAGCGTGCATGGAAGTCGGGCGAAAATCGCGCGGCGCTCCCAACCATGCTCCCCGAGGGTCAAAATGGGGGCGCCCTCCTTCGCGATGAGGTGGGGGTGCTTGCTAAAGGCGTCGAGGCGGCCGCGGGATGGTCGCGAACCCTCCCCGCCCGAAAGGGTCGCCGTCGAGGCTGACAAGCGCCCAATCGAGCCAGTGGTTGAGGCGGTTCGTGGGTTGAGTTCCAGTTCAACGCCCGCGCGACGCCGCTGACCGTCGTGGCCCTCTACGCGATCGCCGATCGGCAGGGATGGCTTGTCGGCGAGACGCTCGAGCACGCCCTGGCCGGCCCGGTGCGGGAGCTGGCAGGGCAGGGCCGTTGAAGCCCTAACTGCGGGCTCGATCGCGGTCAGGCAGAGCACAGCTTAACCCTTCGTTAACCATGTTGCCGTAGCGTCATCCCAACAATGTTTTATAGGACGAGTGGCAATGGCTGTTTTGAGGCTTCGTAAGGCGGCGGAAGAAACCGGGACGGGCGAGTCGACCATCGCCATCGAGTCCGGCTGCATCTCCGCCGAGTTGACCGAAGACGGCGGCGCCCCAAATGTCTCGTTACGCCAGCTCCCGGCGCCTGAAACGATCGCGACCAGCGATCTGGCGGCGAAGCTCGCGGCCGCCGATGCCGCCATCTCAAACGTCCAGCAGCTCCTTGGCGAGGTCAGGATCTCCCACGACGAGCTGTGTCGGACCTTGGACGACCTCAAGCGGGATCGCGACGAGTGGCGCGGGCGGGCCGAGCGGCTTACAGAGCGGCCGTGGTGGCGGCGGCTCGCGGGCTGAGAGACCACGTTGTGGCAGTGGCTGAGCCGCGTCGCCAGAGCAGAGCGAGCGAAGCTGGTCTCGCCGCCGTCGCCTCGGCCTTCCCCAAGTTCGACGCGGCCCCGCCGCCGATCGGCGGCCGCTTCATCACGACGAAGGCCGACCTCTCCGGCTCAACCGGATCGCCTGATGCCCGCATGCCGGAATGTGGTCATGCCCCCGCCACGCCCGTCAGCGCGGACAATTCGGCGCTTCTGCATGTCCTCCAAGCCTATATCGAGACCCTGAAGGCCGAGAACGAGATGCTGAAGCGCCAGCTCGCCGCCGCCGAGGCGCGGGCGGCGCGAGAAGCCGCGAAGGCGGACTGGGCGATCGGCGAGTTTTCGGCTCTCACGAGACGGCTCACGGCGCGGGCGGCCGAGCGCGGCAGCTGTGGTTAAGGCGGTTTTGGCGGATTGTGTTCTCTTGCCTCAGCCCCAATCGAGGCCCTCTATGCGATCGCCGATCGGCAGGGATGGCTGGTCAGCGAGGCCTTGGAGCACGCGCTTGCCGCGGTGAAGCGCGAACTTGCAGGGCAGAGCAGGGGATAATGAGGTCGGGGATGAGGCCATTTGAGACAGCCGACGTCGCTCTCATTGAGACCCTCAAAGCCAGACATGAGACCCTGAAGGCCCAGCTCGCTGCCGCCGAGAGGCAGGACGCGCAGAATGCCGCGGAGATCGCCGCCGAGCTGCGGGAGATAGCGGGCAAGGCGTCTGCGGAGCTGTTTAGAGTTGTCGATCGCCTCGCGGCGCTCGCGGAAGAGCGCTCACGCCCATGGTGGCGGCGGCTCAGCGCAAGCCTTGGTGGAAGGGGTTTAAGGCCCGAAATGTCCCCGATTTCTCGGACCACGCTTCTAGCCAGGAGCCTGTCCGAGTAAACGGATTTTTGAAGGAAGTGTACTATAAACAGTACACGTTATCGCTCCGTAATACTATACTTGTGCCCGAAGCTCAACTTTTGCATTACTCGGACAGGCTCCTAGGCGAAGTTGTCCCCGATTGATTCGGGAACACGGTCCGGACCCACGCTCTCAGCAGCGCCAAGTGGAGATCTCACGGAGCCAATTCGCAGAATCTGCCAACGGCGCTCCGACCGCAAGGCATTCACCCAAAACATTCACCAATGCACCAGAGAGAGGTTCGCAGTTCGAATCCTCCTTGGTCCACCAGGAAGTCACCTGAACTGGCGTAATTTCCTGGCGTCCGGTATCTTCCCTCTACCGCTGAACGGGAGAGACCATGACGATCAGGGCAACACAGACCGGCATTTTCACTCCTGCTGGCACCGATCTTTCCATCGTCCGCATGGGCTATGGCGCGATGCAGCTTGCCGGCCCCGGCGTGATGGGCCCTCCAAAGGACGAACAGGCCGCCGTCGCCGTGCTGCGGGAAGCCATTGCCTTGGGCGTCAATCATATCGACACGTCGGACTATTACGGGCCCCATATCACCAATCGCCTGATCAAGGAGGCGCTGTATCCCTATCCGGCCAACCTTATCATCACCACGAAAGTCGGCTGTTTCCGCGGCGAGGACGGATCATGGAACCCGGATCGTTCACCCGAAGGGCTAATCCGCGGGGTGCATGACAACCTTCACAATCTCAGGCTCGAGCGACTCGACATCGTTAATCTGCGGCTGGGCACAGCAGAGGGGCCGGTCGAAGGTTCGATCTCCGCACCGCTGGAGGAAGCGTTAACCTGTTCCGGAACTTGGGCTGGACCCCGACCGTTTGTCTCCGACCAAGCCATGGCGTAGCGGAAATGAGAATCGCCCAGATTTCGCCGTTAGTCGAGAGCGTCCCGCCAAAACTTTATGGCGGCACGGAACGGATCGTCTCCTATTTGACCGAGGAGCTGGTGCGGCAGGGGCACGAGGTCGCGCTATTCGCGAGCGGCGACTCCGAAACCACCGCGGAGCTCATCCCTTGCGCGCCGCAGGCCCTCAGACTGGCGCACGTCGACGACACCCTGCCGTACAGCGTCCTGCAGCTCGAGAAAATCCGTCAGCGCGCCCGCAATTTCGATGTTCTGCACTTTCATTGGGACTACTTCCACCTTCCCCTCGTACGCTGTCTGGCTTCCCCCGCCGTGACGACCATGCACGGCCGGATGGACCTCCCCAATTATCAACCGTTGTTCGCGGAATTCGCGGACATGGCGCTGGTTTCGGTTTCCGACCATCAGCGGAAGCCTCTATCGGCGCGTTGGATCGCGACCGTTCCGCACGGCCTGCCGGCGGACCTTTACTCGTTCTCGCCGGAGGGCGCCGATGGATATCTGGCGTTCCTCGGTCGGATCTGCCCGGAAAAGCGCCCGGACCGGGCGATCGAGATCGCCAGGCGCGCGGGCGTGGAGCTCAAGATCGCAGCCAAGGTCGACAAGGTCGACATGGCCTATTTCGAAGACGTGATCCGCCCGCTGCTGCGGGACCCGCGGGTCGAGTTTGTCGGCGAAGTGAGCGACGGCGAGAAGCAAGCCTTCCTCGCCGGGGCCATGGCGCTGCTGTTTCCCATCGATTGGCCCGAACCTTTCGGTCTCGTCCAGATCGAAGCGATGGCGTGCGGCACGCCGGTCATCGCGTGGCGCAGAGGCTCCGTGCCCGAGGTGATCGAGCATGGGCAGACCGGTTTCATCGTCGACGGAATCGACGAAGCGGTCGCCGCGGTCGAAAACGTGCGTAGGCTCAGCCGAGTGGCCGTGCGCCGCGGATTCGAGAAGCGGTTTTCCATCGAGCGTGTAGGCCGGGACTACATTCGGGTCTACCAGTCCCTTGCCGACGAACTCGTGCTCGCCCGCGGAGGCGCACGACCCGACGCGGAGCCTAAGGCGCGCCGCTCGGCGATCGACGAAAGAATCGGCGAACGGCCGCCATGGCCCGTCGCCGCGGAATTCGGAGGGGATTTCGCCTTGACGGAGGCTGCCCTCGACGATCAGGGCGAGGCACCGAAAGCTTTGTCAGACTAACGGCAGTTCGTCTAAGTATGTCACAGCCCACCCAGACCCATCGGCGATTAGCCCGCGAGCGGCCAGAGCGGCCGTGCGTCTCTGTTTGTAGATTTCGCGGGTGATGAGGTGACGTTCCTGGTTGAAATGGTTGTGGACCTGAGCGTGGACCGAGCTGAATTTCTGTAGCGTCTTCGCGCTTCGAAACCGCTGCATGGCCCGTTCTCGTCGTCGAAACGGCATTTTCACATTCGCCAAGAATAGGCGACTTTGCGTCCGACATGGTTGGTACTGGCCGCGCGCTATCATTGATTTTTGGATAAGCGAGTTTCTGGCCGGTAGAAGCCGGGAGCAAGTAATTTTGTCGAATGTGACAATGCCGCTGCCGGCCCTTG
>CAVYIZ010000003.1:0-34964 GCA_963768555.1 uncultured Alphaproteobacteria bacterium | reverse complement strand
CTGGCTCGAAGCCGCGTGCGCGCCCACGTCTTCCTCTGCATGCTCCCTATTATCTCGAATGGCATATGCGCCAGCGCCTGGCCCCCATGCTCTACGACGACACCGACAAGGAGGCCGCCGAGGCGCTCCGCAAGAGCCCGGTCGCAAAGGCTGAGCGATCGCCCGCCGCCCTCGCCAAGCAGACCACCGGCCGAACCGACGATGGTCTCCCCGCGCGGCGAAGGTGTTCTCTGGGTAAGCTTGAAGGCAAGTTTCCCGTGATCGAGGGCATCCTGTCGCCGCCGTTAGACGCGGGCACCAAGTCTAAAGTCGATCCACCGGCGCCGGTCGAAAGCGAGAAAGTCGGCGGCTCGATGAGGCTCTAACAAGACGCCTACCAGCCATTCCGGACCTGGCTGCACTCGTTCGCCAACACGATCCTTGGCAGGACCGGCAAGCCAAATCGCCTCGACGCAGCGACTCTCATGGCGATGGAGGCTGATTTCAACGACCGCGGCGAACCATCGACGCAAGAGCGCGCGCCGATGCCGAGGGACCAGATCGATGAACTGATCCGGGTCCTCGGCGAGCAGGGGATAGAGCCGGAGCCGCCGCGGGGCTGCTCCGACGCGCCGTTGATTTCCGGATCGCCGCCGGCGGTCCAAGGGCCGAAGATAACGCTTACGGATGGTGCTCATTCATCGCCGCGCGATCGCCCGCGGCCTTCGCATCCGCCTCGCACAGATATTCGCCGTGGGGTCTACTCCCGGACGACGGGGGCGCAAGATCCGTACTTCTTATACGCCGTAAGCAACAGCGGGAGCCTCTTGGCGCTGCTCGCATATCCGCTGATCGTGGAGCCGGAGCTGCCGCTTGACCTGCAGGCGACGCTTTGGTCTATCGGCTTTGGGCTTTTAGTCCTAGGGATTGCGTTGTGCGCCGCGATTATGTTGTCGCATAAGCGGCCGAGCGCATCGGTAATGGTCAGGGAGGCAAGGACACCGGTCAGCGCCCGACATCGCTTAATGTGGATGGTGCTTGCTTTCATCCCTTCCTCACTGCTGCTTGGGGTCACCGAACATATCACTGCGGATATCGCTTCCGCGCCGCTGTTATGGGTCGTGCCGCTGATATTGTATCTCCTGACCTTCATTTTTGCCTTCGCCCGACGGCCGCCATTGCCTCACGCAATCATGGTGCGCGCGTTTCCGACAATGCTAATTCTGGCTGTGATTACTCGCGGGGTGGAAGGGCCGACAATACTGCATTTTGCTTTGGACCTCAGCTGCTTCTTCATCGTTGCTATGGTCTGTCATGGTGAGCTAGCCAAACGAAGGCCCCCCGCCGGGCGACTGACGGAGTTTTACTTATTCCTGTCATTGGGGGGTGTTCTGGGAGGTGTCTTTAACGCGTTGGGGACGCCGTGATTTTCCAGGACGTTTGGGAATATGCGCTAGCGTTGGTGGCGGCGTGCCTGGTCAAGCCCCAAACGCCCGAAGACGAGCACCGCGGCGTTCTATGGGACATCGCGCTGCCGTTGATGCTGCTAGCCGTTTCTGCTTGGTCGAAGCGTTCTTCTTGGAACACCCGAGAGCAGGTCGGGGCTGCTGTCGATGACATTCGTTTATGTCTTGCCGGCGCTGGCGCTGCTGAATTTCTCACCACGGCGGTGGCGCTTCAGTCTTGCTGTTGCACTCCTTCTGTTTGTTCCATTGCCTCAGACGAGCAAGCAGATTGCGACCCTGCGAAGCTTCTTCGGTGTTCTATCGCATCAATCAGGTCAGCGATGAGCACACGCAGGCTTTGGCCCTGATGCACGGCACCACCCTGCACGGGGTGAAGAGCTTGCTCCCTGACGAAGCCAAGCTGCCGATGGCGTACTATAGCGAGGAGGGTGCCTTCGGCCGCTTCTTCAAAGCCTTACCCCAAGACTCGGTGCGGCGTGTCGCGGTTATTGGTCTGGGCGCTGGCGGGCTCGCCTGCTACGCCAAGGAGGGCCAGGAGTGGACGTTTCTATGAAATCGACCCAGTGGTCGAGAAAATAGTACGCGACCCTCGCTATTTCCAGTTCTTGGCGAATTGCGGAGGCGATTTACAGGTCGTGCTCGGTGATGCGCGGGGTGACCATTGGGAATGCCCCGGATGGCGTCTACGACGTGCTGATTGTAGACGCATTCAGTTCAGATAGCATTCCAATGCATCTGCTGACACGCGAAGCTCTAGCGCTTTACCTGCGAAAACTGGCGCCGGGCGGACGGGTGCTGTTTCACATCAGCAGTCGAACGCTAAACCTTGCTCCGGTGATCGGAGCCCTCGCAGCAGACGCGGGTGTGCCAGCACGAGTTCTGTTCGACCGCCCGCCGGCCGGGACTTCTTTGTGGCGGCGCTCATCTGCTCAAGTGGTCGCGGTCGCGGGACGGGCCGGCGATCTCAGCTATCTCTCGACAAAGGACGGCTGGGACGAACTCCCGCGAGGGCGGAGCCGAAATTCCTCTGGACCGATCAGCGCGCCGACCTTCTGCGGGTGATGAGGTTCGGGTTTTGAGCATCATCAGGCCTCGCCTGTATTCATTTCGCCCTGGACCTCGGGAAGGCATCGTCTCCAAACGCGTGGGTACCCGATCTCCCTATTGCTATTCATGATCGCGCTTGCGCTCAGCGACGCTCGCGAGCGTGCTGGTCGCGCTGTTTGTGGCCATCTCAGTCTGGCGACTGCGCTGCGCCGTTCCGTCGTCGCCTTAAATCGCGGCTGGTCGAATGTCCGGAGTCCGCCCACCTGCGACGTTCGCGGTCGCGACCCGCGATGTCCGCAATACGTCGACAGCTGCCGTTGGGGAGTAAACGTTGACGGCGGTCGACCTCACTCGGCGAAGTGAGGCCCTCCAGCGCCCACAGAACACCGGGAGCCGCTATCGTAGTTTCGGTAACTGTGGCCCGCGTAGTGGAGGCGTCGTACCGGACCGTTTGACGTTCAGCGTAGGCACCGCACCGCTCGGTAGCCGTTGAACAGCCCGAGCGTTTCGTACAGCCAGTCCCTACTCCACCGCGTCCAGCCGAAGCCCTGTCGTTTACGGGCTCGCAGCATATGGCGCGGATCTTCTTTTCCACCCAGTCCTTCACGAAGCCGAAGCACTCGCTGGAATGTCCCGCCCTGAAGTCGGGCCGCTCGACCGTCGGCTCGGCTATGCGCTGCGGCGCGCGCAGATCGCGGTTTTCCGCGACTTCTTCTCAGCCTTCGAGCGTTTCGACATCCGGCCGGGACAATACTCGATCCTGACGATCATCGAGCGCAATCCGGGCCTGAAGCAGAGCGAGGTCAGCGAAGCGCTCGGCATCAAGCGGACGAATCTTGTCGCCATGATCGACGAACTGGAAAGGCGCAGGCTGGTGCGCCGGGCGCCGACGCCGAACGACCGCCGCAGCTACGCGCTCACGCTGACCGAGGCCGGCAAGCGGCTGATGACGGAGCTCCACGCCGTCGCCGAGCGGCACGAGCGGCGGATCGTCGAGGCGCTCGGGGCGGCGACGCACCGACGCATGTTCGCCTGGCTGAAGGCGCTGGCGCGGATGGGAGAGGGCGGCGGAGAGTAGGGCCTTTGTGCTTCTGTCCTTTGTGGTAAATATTCACCACAAAGACACGAAGTCGATCACGCCCCGTCCAGCCAGGTCAGGAGCGCCTCCAGCCACGGCGCCTCGACATGCAGCCGGAAGCCCGCATCCGTCCGCGCGACGAGGCAGCCGAAGCCCGCGAACAGGACGGCGGCCGAGGGCGAGCCGGCGGCGGGATCGGCAGACGTCCCCTGAGCCAGCGCCGAGGGCGCGTCGGGACCTTCCACGTCGATCGCCGCCCAACCGTCGTCGACGCAAGTCGCGCACCAGCCGTCGCGCCAGCCGTCGGCCGCCCCGAGCGGCGCGGGCGTGACGATGAGCGCCCGGTCGGGCTTTGTCAGAGCAACGGCAGGTCGTCTGCGTTGGGCGCAGCACGCGCAGACCCAGGCGGCGATTAGGCCGCGAGGGCGCTCCACTCGGCCAACGCGGCGGAGCGCCTTTGTTTGTAAACCTGGCGGGTGACGAGATGGCGCTCCTGATTGAAATGGTTGTGGACCTGGGCATGAACTGAGCTGAACTTCTGCAGCGTCTTCATGCTTCGAAACCGCTGCATGGCCCGTTCTCGTCGTCGAAACGGCTGATGCGAATTCTCGGCTCGATTGTTGAGCCGACGACCGGCCTCCTGGCGATCGGCGTTGCCGATCTCTTTCATCGCCGCGGGATAAGAGCAAAGCCCGTCGGTGACGACGCTCAGCGGCCGGCCGTATTTCTTCATGATGCGCTTGAGAAACTTCAGCGCCGCGGCCTTGTCCCGCTTCGCCGTGACGACCGCTTCCAAGACCTCGCCTTCGTGATCGACAGCGCGCCAGAGATAGCAGAGCTTGCCGTTGACCTTCACGAACGCCTCATCCAAATGCCACCGCCACTGAGGATAGCCGCGCATGTGCGCTACCCGCCTTTTTCGGATCTCGGCGGCAAACATCGGGCCGAATTGGTTCCACCAAAACCGGACCGTCTCATGGCTGATGTCGATCCCGCGCTCGGCCAAGAGATCCTCGACGTTGCGCAGCGACAGCGGGTACTTCACGTACATCAGCACCGCCAGACGGATTATCTCGGGCGAGCTGTTGAAATAGCGGAACGGGTTGCTCATGGCCTGAAGCTACCACAGCCAAAGACGACCCGAAAAATTGGTCTGACAATCCCGTCTGCGGTTCGAAGTCGACGCGCCTCCGTCCCGGCGTTCGGTGCGACTTCCGATCGCCGAGAAACTCAAAGAACCCCAAAGGACGCCAAAGGGGGCAGCGCCCCGGCCTTGGAGAACGACGAGCTTGGCGACGACCGGTCGAGCGTGCAGCGCCTCCATTATCTTGAGGAGCAATTCGGCAAGGTAAGCGGCGGGTTCAGCCTGCGCAAGCTCGCCAAGGCGCTGGGAGTTGGCCCGACCACGATCCATTTCCATTTCGAAGGCGGCGTTGGAGCCGCCTTTAGCGCGGTCGCCCAACAGGCCCTGGCCGGCGTCACCCGGCCGTTCAAGCCGAAGCAAGCTCGATAGCTTGGCGGCGGCGGCGACGATCGCAGCCTTGGTCAGGCCGGCGCGGGTTCCGGCCTTCCGTTTCTCCTTAACATTTGGACTCGAGGTCTTCTTTTTGGGTATTT
Organism: uncultured Alphaproteobacteria bacterium; assembly: GCA_963768555.1. Classification (GTDB taxonomy): domain Bacteria; phylum Pseudomonadota; class Alphaproteobacteria; order Rhizobiales; family Beijerinckiaceae; genus Roseiarcus. The sequence continues at coordinate 29,777 of CAVYIZ010000003.1, read as the reverse complement.
TGATGATGGCCACAATGACGCTCGCGATGAGCAGGGAAAGGGGGACGTCCAAGCGAATCAGTAGACCTAGGCATTATTGCAATAGCGCGACGATCTATCCAATCAAGCCCGGACCCGTACGACTGGAGCGCGCTTCGCACGCGAACGCGAAAGGGCATCCCTCTCGCAGGCGCTCCCCTGTAACGCCCCTGCGCGGCCCCGTATTGCGCCCCTGCCCCTGATGGCGTTGCCTGCCGCCAACAGCAGGCCGCGTTCTGACAAGCTAACGCATTGTAAAGACGAGTGTTTAAGCGCTACGAAAGCGCCAGAAAAGGTTTGCGTGCAAAACTTGGTATTATCCGCAAAATTCGGCCTATCCACTTCGCAGCAATTTTGCGGCTATTCTGCGGCCAATTTTTGGCCGATTGGCTCTGAATTGGCTAACGCATTGTAAAGACGAGTGTTTAAGCGTTACCAAAGCGCCAGAACCCGTTTGCAGCTTTTGCAGTGAGTTTGCAGTGATTTTGCAGACCTGTCGGCTAACGCATTGGAAAGACGAGTGTTTAAGCGTACCAAGCGCCAGAACCCGTTTGCAGTCTTTTGCAGTTATTTTGCAGTTATTTTGCTCAGGCCTTATTTGGCTCATGATCGGCTAACGCATTGTAAAGACGAGTGTTCAAGCGCTATGAAAAGCGCAAAAAGCCGCCGTGTTGGACCCCCCAAAAAAACATTAGCTGCAAAAGGGTTGGCATTATCCGAAAACTTCGGCCTCCGCAGACTGGTTCTTGAGGACTGCGTCCGCCACCATGCAGTCCCGGCAAACCGACGCAGTTTCCGGGTCGGCAGAAACCCTCGCAATTTCGGTCGGTTAGCGAGGCGTGTCGCGGTCTGCGAACCGAATTCCGACCGTTCTCACGCGTTCTGCGCCTGAATTCGCCCGCCAGTCTCAGCCCGCAAAATTCCGTTTCCCGGACCACGAGATGGAGAGGCCGAAGCAGAGGCTGAGCGCCTTCCGATGACGACAAGGAGGATTTGCGGCGCGCGGAAAGGAGCGGGATGGATCAGCGGAGTTCGGCTCGAACCTGAGCCGGCGCCTGAGTCCGATCCTGCCCCATTGCTCGGACCACAGCATCGGCAGGTCGGTCAGGCGCTTGATGCAGAACCCGCGCGGAAGCCGACCCAAGGCGGTGAGGAACGGCGCTCCCAACAGAAAGAGGAGCGCCACGCCAGGACCGAACCCATTGCTCGATATTGGCATGACACCAACCCTCGCCGGGTTCGCGCCCGCAATGCCCGATGGTTCGCCGCCTCTCGCAACGAAGCGGTCCGATTCGACATCTCCGAGCGAATTGGCTCGGCGACAGAGCTGCGAGGGCGGGCCCATGGCCCGTCAGGTCGACCCGCGCAAGGACATGCGTTCCGAGCCCAGCGAGTTCCCGCGACAAGCTCGATCCGTCCAGGAGGTCCAACGATGAAGCGGGACGAGCGCAAGATCGCCCTTCGCTGCGCCGTCTACACGCGTGTCTCCACCGACTCCGGTCTGGAGCAGACCTGTCCGACCCGGCCGCGCGGCGCTCGCCTACGCTCTACGCTACCAGGGCCGTAAGCGCGTGCACAACGCGGATGAAATCCTGGCCGAGATCGTCGCCAAGCGGCTTGTGGAGCATCTTGTGCGAGCCGGATTTGTCGTAATGAAGGGGCTGGGAGAGATCGGCCTCGCACATTCGCCAGTCTGTCGTATCAGCGCGCGCCTTCCTCCGACGTCTGCTCCTCGGACAAGCGCTTGAGATAGAGGTCGAGCATGGTCCCCTTGAAGGGGCCCGGTTCCTCGAGGCGTCCCACGCAGAGCCTTCGGTAAAGCTCGGCGGCGAGTTCGGGCGTACTCAGCTCGTGCAACTGATGGGCGACCACGCTCCGGTCATCCAATTCCAGGGTGCCGCCAGTTTCGGCCAATTTCAGCAGGTCCTCACTCTTTGATAAACGCGCCAACTTCCCCTCCGCGCCCCCGTCGTTCGTCCCGCCAAAGCGCCGGATTTCCGCCTAAAGGATTTATCTCCAACTTTGCTAACACGCGTTACGTCGAGGAAGGCAAGGGGTGATCCCTCCTGTTGTTGACTCGTCAATTATCAGCCTCTCGTAGCGCCTATGGGGGGGAGGCTCGCCAGCGCGAGCGCGACGTGATCCTGCCCGACGGGACAACTCATGCCGGCCGGACGCCTGCGCACTGGCGGCGGGTCGCGTTCATCGTTTGCTGGCGGGCATCGATCTGCTCACCGGCCAAGTCCACGCCCTCGTCAAGGACCGCCAAGCTTGTCGCGAGGTTGCTTTCGGCGGACGGACCGGCCCCGCCGGCATCTTCCGTCGCTGAACTCGGAGCCGCGATCGTCGAGCCGCTGTCCCCGACGGAAGCCGCGCTTCTGACCGCGCTCGCGCCGCTGGCGGCGCATTCGCCGCGCGGCGGCTAAGCCGCGAATTCATTGAATTCCTCGCCAAGCGGTTCCTGAACGCCTACCGGCTGGCGCGCTGTTCGAGCGCGCCTCGGCCCGTCGTGGCCCTCATGCAGGCGGTCGCCTTCGCCGACGAGGACGTGCGGGCGGCGATCCACAATCGTCTTGTCGGCGGCGCCGATGAACTCGGCGACTTTGAGGGCCCCGACGCCCTCGTCAGGGCGATCAAGAGCGCGCGCGCGGCCAACAACGGCCCGATTTCCATCGCCGACGCGCGCTCGGCGGAAGCGATCGCGCGCCGATACGCCCTGTCACTGTGACCCGAGCGGCGGCGCTGGCGCCGGCGCCGCCGCATCCGCCCGCGCGTCGGGCAGCTTCGACTGGCTCCAGCCGCCGCCCAGCGCGACGACCAGATTGACGGCGTCGGTCTGAATTTGCGCCTGGGTCGACAACAGCGACTTTTCCACCAAAAGCTGCTGCGCCTCGGCAGTGACGACGGTGGTGTAGGCCTGGGTTCCGGCCTGGTATTCGTTGAGCGCGATCTGGGTGGCCTGCCGCGAGATGCGGACGTCCTCCGCCCACGTTTTCGCTTCTCTGGACAGGATGCGGATGCCGGAGAGATTATCCTCCACCTGCTGGATCGCCGTCAGCACCGTCTGTCGGTAGATCCCCACTTCCGCCTTATAAAGCTCACGGGCCGCCTCAACCTGCGCCCCGGTCAGGCCGCCGTTGAACACGGGCTGGGCAAGCGACGCGCCGAACGACCAGACAGGATTGGTGGGCCCGAGGTGCGAGGAGAATGGGTTGCCAGAGTAACCGAACAGGCCGGACAGCGAGATTACGGGAAAATAGCGACGACAACGCGCTCAACCGTGCGGAGGCTCTTGACCAAGCGCCGGGACTGCAAGTTGCCGACGAATCTATAATCAGTAATATTCTGACGGATCCTCGCTTCCAAGGCAAGGACGACCACGGGCTTACGCGCCTACGGCAATATCAACTGCTACAAACGCGGGCGGCCGATCAGGAGTCGGCCAAGGGCGACAATGTTGCTTTCTTGAGGGCCTCCAACATCAAAGTAGATATCATTTACGACGTTGCAGCGCATATTGATCGCGCGGTAGAACTCGTCAATCGCACAAATCAGCTGAATTTTACCAAGAAGCGCTTGTCTGAGGACACAGAAGAGGCGCGTCAACAGCTTTTGACAGCCCTGCAACCATTTTACGTTTGGTCTGGCCTAGTGCGCGTGCGGGATCGGTACGGTGACTACGGAATTGTAGGGTTCTACATGGGAGGCGGATTTCGAGAAAAGAGAAGACTGACCCACTTCTGTTTCTCATGCAGGACGCTTGGGATGGGAATTGAGCGCTGGGTATACGACCAAATTGGGCGTCCAGAACTGCATGTGGTGGGGGAGGTGCTGACGAATTTTTCCGACGACGTCGTGGTGGATTGGATTAATGCTTCAGACGCCGCCGGTGGTGAATTGCCGGGGACGAGTAAGTTATTCGACACTAAAGTTCGGTTGCGGTTACGCGGCGGCTGTGACCTAGATGCGGTCGCACATTACGCTGGCACCGAAGGTTACACGCTTACGTCTGAGGTCAATTTCGGATGGCACGGCTTATTTGTTCGCCACGATAATTCAAGCAATCTCGTATTGTCTTTGCTGGCGGGAGACGCGCAGCGACAAGCTCTCAAAGAATTGGATTTGGACCAACTGTTCCGTACGGCTACGTTCGACCGCTGCGGACAACGCACTCTGACTGTACTCAGTATGTGGAGTGATCGTTTATCATGGCGATGGCGTCATCGGCGACTTGGCTTTACGATCACACTCGACGTGCCGCGCCTTGATCTCTTCGCCTTGCATCGCACCCTGCGCAAAGACCCGGCAACCGATTTGACTCCATTCTTTCTGAAACAAAACATAGATCAGACGCACTTTTGGTTCCTAGACAGGTTGATTTGTCGCCTTTCTCTGGATTTCGATGCGGACAACTCATTAGATGAGGCTACATACAAGGATAAGTTGCATACGATCTTTAATTACTCGTCACCCGACAACCAGATCGCGTTTATATTGCTTCCACGTCATCTTATGTGTAATGATGATAAACTTGTAATATCGCCGCGTCAAGAAGATAATCGACGTTGGTCTCGTGAGGCCTCAGACATCTATAGTAATGTCCATGTTGTCGATTTTGAATTGTGTATTTCCAACGACAGTGAAATACACAGACATCTTCACTTTGACCGTCGTGTCTATTTCAGGCTTTACGAGCGGATCAGAGACCTGTGCTCCCAAGTGATGAGCGTACGCGACGAGGCAACACAGCCTTTGCGTAACTCGCACGCACGAGCAGTCGGATCAAGGTCGTATCCGCTGGCGCCGAATTGGTGACACCCTCGACGATGAACTTCATCTCCTTGCCCCCCTTCAGAGCCATCGGCGTTCGCGCTCGACGTCCGAATCCCTTCGACAGTCCCCTCGCCTGCGCGGTCGTCCAAAAGCCAGCTCACCAAACGCGCGCGCCTCGGTCGTGCGTGTCCTCCGTCCTCGATCGTCGGTTTCTTCCACGGGGCAATCCAGCCACATCTTGATCAGATGCAGCACGCGCCGATCAACGAGCCGACGTCAAGGTCAATGCGATCCGCGTGAACTTGTGCCCTGGCGAGGACGGAGCGCGTGAATTCGTGCAGCGTCTCGGTCGGCAGATGTTCCCAGCGAGCGCAGAGTGCAGCCGCCGCGTCCCTCAACCTCTTCTGCATCGGCGCATCGCGTTCCCCATTCGAGATTCCGGCCGGGAGCACCAGGTTCTGGCGCTCGCGCCATCAAGAAAGGACTGGCATTCGGTTCGAAAGAGAGCATGAATGCGCACGCCCGAGGGTGCTGAGGCGCCGCGGGAGACCCTGCACCGTAGATCGTTCCGATCCGGGGCTCGCGTCTGCTCAAACGTTGAGTAGGAGTTCCGCGTGCCAACCGTTCGTCCCTACTGGAAGGGCTACCTGAAGTTGGCCCTCGTTTCGTGCCCGATTGCGCTCTACACGGCTTCGTCCTCGAGCGAGCGGGTCGCGTTCCGCCAGCTCAACAAGAAGACCGGCAATCGGCTCCGCCAACAGCTCGTAGACGACGTGACGCGGGAGCTCGTCGAGGCGGCTGACAAGGGCCGCGGATACGAACATGCGAAGAACTCGTATCTCTTGGTTGAGGACGAGGAGCTCGAGGCGATCGAGGTCGAGAGCAACCACATGATCGAGATCGACTCGTTCGTTCCGCGCAGCCAGATTGACGAGCGCTTTCTAGACGGCCCCTACTACATTGGACCGAGTGATCCGGTCGGTTAGGAAGCGTTTGCGGTCATCCGGAAGCAATGCGCGGCAAAGCCATGGTGGCGCTCGGACGCGTCGTGCTGGCGAAGCGGGAGCGCGTGATCATGCTCCAGCCTGGGAGAAGGGGCTGATGGGCACGACGCTGCGATATCCGTATGAGGTCCGCGACTCCAAGGATTATTTCTACGACATGCCGGACGTGAAAAGGGCGAAAGGCGGCACTTACGTGGTTCGAGATATTCGGTGACCGATTTATCGACCACCGAGCTTCTTTTGGTGGTGGTTCGCCTACGACGCCTATGCGCGTGGCGTCTTCGTCGAGGGCGCCTATATCGCTGCCTCCGGCGGATTCGCTGCCGTTATTGTGGCGATCGCCATGTCGGTCTGGCGGGCGCGAGAGATGAAGCGCGTCACCACCTACGGCTCCGCGCGCTGGGCCGAGCCGCGTGAAGTTCGAGAGGCCGGCCTGCTCGGCCACGACGGCGTGCTGCTCGGCCGATGGCGCGACCATTATCTTCGCCATGATGGCCCCGAGCATGTTCTGTGCTTTGCGCCGACCCGTTCCGGCAAAGGCGTTGGTCTCGTCATCCCCACGCTTCTGACCTGGCCCGGCTCCGCAATCGTCCACGACATCAAGGGCGAGAACTGGAAGCTGACCGCCGGCTGGCGCGCCGCTTCGGCGCGTTCTTCTGTTCGATCCGACCAATGCCGCAGCGCTGCCTACAATCCGCTGCTGGAAGTTCGCAAGGGCGACTGGGAGGTCCGCGACGTCCAGAATATCGCGGACATCCTGGTCGATCCCGAGGGCGCGCTCGAGCGCCGGAACCATTGGGAGAAGACCGGCCATTCGCTGCTGGTTGGCGCCATCCTCCACGTGCTCTACGCCGAGGCGGACAAGACCCTCGCGGGCGTCGCCACCTTCCTCTCCGATCCGCGCCGCCCGATCGAAATGACGCTACGCGCGATGATGGCGACGGCGCATCTCGGCGAACGCGGCGTGCATCCGGTCGTCGCCGCTCGGCCCGCGAGGTGCTCAACAAGACTGACAACGAACGCTCGGGCGTGCTCTCCACCGCCATGTCGTTTCTTGGCCTCTATCGCGATCCGGTCGTCGGCGACGGTCACGCACCATGCGACTGGCGCATCCGCGATCTGGTCGACGGAGTAGCGCCGGTGTCGCTCTACCTCGTCGTGCCGCCCTCGGACATCAGCCGCACAAAACCGCTGGTGCGCCTGATCCTCAACCAGATTGGCCGGCGGCTGACCGAAAGCTGGAAGCCAAGCGACGGCGGCAAGCTCTCCTGATCTCGACGAATTCCCCGCGCTCGGCCGGCTTGACTTCTTCGAGAGCGCGCTCGCCTTCATGGCCGGCTATGGCCTTAAAGCTTCCTGATCACACAGTCGCTGAACCAGATCGAAAAGGCCTACGGCCAGAACACGCGCACATGGCAGTTATCGAGGATCGAGGGGAGATGGCGTAGAATTCGTGACAGGTTGAGCTTGGCGCTCCTTCTTTGAGAACTTCGGTCCGAGGTTCAGGGTCCAGTAGTCGAGGCGCCGGCGGATGATCTCTGGGCTCAGCCGGTCGGTCGCCGCCTGCAGCGCCGCTACGTCGCCGACGGCGAGGAAAGCGTTGTCATCCTTGCGGAAGCCGATCCCCGCCCGCTTCAGCTCCTGCTCGATGAAGCTGTGGCCGTTGAGCTGGAAGGGGAAGAAGGAAGCCACCCGCACAACCATCGGTCCGAGCGCCTCGTCGCAGACATAGAAGTAGTAATGCGTGAAGCGGCTGTGCTGGTGCGCGACGATAGGCAACGCGTCGGCTTTCTCTCCTTTGAATACAATCGGCAAGGGACCGTCACGGAGCGGCCGCTGCAGCTCGAGCGCCTTCAGAGCGTCCGCCATCAGCCAAAGGTGGATCTCTTCCGGCGTCTCCGATGCCCTCGGCGCACTCCTCCATCGGGGGTCACTTTTGAACGCCGATCGGGGGGCGCGGCGCATCGTTCCGTCACCAACGACAACCCGCGCAGGGATTGCCAGAAGCGAGAAAATTGACCAGTTTTACGCTTGTCCACACAATCATCTGGACAATGATGAAGATGCGCAGGGGCGAACACCGATCGCCAAAATGCAGACTCGACGTGCCAGACATGGTCCGGCAAACGGCGCTCCTGCAAGGGCCACAAGGAGCGGTTTGGCTGGACGACTTAGATGGAATCGTCGCTGACTTGGAAGTTCGATGGGGCATCACGGTCGAGCAGCCAATAAGCGGCGGCAGCATGGCCTTTGTCGCTGAGGCCCGAACGGCCGAGGGCGAGGATGCGGTCCTGAAAGTCGCCATTTCCCGCGATGTCGCGGCTCGCGAGGGGCGCATATTGGTCGCTGCGGCCGGCCGGGGTTACGTCCGCCTCTACCGTCGCGACGAGGCTTGCGGCGCGCTGCTGCTCGAGCGACTGGGTTTGAATTTGGCCGAACTTGACCTACCCGTCGATCGGCAGATCGAGGAAATCTGCCAAGCGCTCCGGGTAGCGTGGATGCCGCCTCCCGAAGACCTAGGCCTCGTCTCCGGAGCGCAGAGGGCCGGGGAATTGAGCGAGCACATTCAAGAGTATTGGCCTCTTCTTGGAAAACCATGTTCAGGACGCACCGTCGAGACGGCGCTGAAATTCGCACAAATCAGAGCTGACGCGTTCGAGCCGGATACGGCGATCCTTGCACACGGCGATGCCCATGCGTTGAACACGTTGCAAGCGCCTGGCGGCGGCTTCAAGCTGATTGACCCCGACAGCCTGATCGCGGAGCGCGCCTATGACCTCTCGACCTCGATGGGGGAATGGACCGTCGAACTCCTCGCCGGGAACCCAGTCGATCTGGGGCGCGCGCGATGTGCGCTGTTAGCTCGCTTCGGCGACGTCGATCCGGAGTCGATCTGGCAATGGGGCATGCTAGGTCGTATCGCTTATGGCCTGCAGCTGCTCCACCACGGCGATACGGATTTGGGCGCCGCTTGTTTAGCGGTGGCGGACGCCTGGGCTGCTGCGGGCTAGTGTAAGCGGGAGACCCCCCGGCTATGCCGGGGTGACAGTAGCAGTTTGACGCTTCGGACGGTCTTTCTTGATCCGTGCCACTTCTAACCCGAGGGAAAGGCGAAATGGAATTGCAAGATACTCAAGATACTCTGCCCCATCAACCCAGGGCACCGCCCACGATCCCGCATCTAATTCGTGAGCGAGGGTGGAGCGGGCGGCTGGAGGGGCGGATTTTCGGCCGCGGTCGCGCTTGGGCGGTTGATGAGACGCGCATGCTCGCGCTATGGTTGTAGGCGGCTGCCCTCCTGCATCGTTGACGAGTCCCTTCCGGATAGTGCAGCCACGGCTCCGCCGTGGCCGGCCAAGCGCGGCGGCATTTGCAGGTCCGGCGGAACAGGTCGGACGATCATCCGATCGGCGCCGGTTGCAGGGAAAGGATGGCGGTGCGCGCGTCGCGGATCAGATCGACGGCGCCTGCCGAAAGGCGCACGATCACCCGGCGCTCGTGGCGCACGACGCGACCCGGCAGGGCGATCAGGTGAAACCGCATCGCCTTCATGCGCCGCGCCCCCCAATCGCCGCCGAGCACCTGGCGCTTCATCATCGCGTTGAGATTGTGGGCCAGGACCATGATCGCCCACCACGCCGCGTTGGCCCCGAACTGCCCGCTCGGCAGCCGTCCGCCTGCGAGATCATCCTTCATCGCCGCGTGCGCTTCGTCGCATTTGCCGCAGCGCTCGCGTTGCCAGCGGATCAACTCGTCGCCGGGCAACGTGCGATTGGTGACGACGCCGAACAGCTTGTAGCGGCCCGGCTTCGGAAAGCTCATTGTCGGAAAGGGCAATTGATTTGCGTCGCCGAGATCGAGCTCGCGCAACGGCTCGCGGATCGCCAGAAAGCGATAGTCCGGCGTCGTCTTGCTCATGCCCGCCCAGTTCGGCACATAGCCGACCTCCGCCCATTACTGACGGTCGCGCAGCGCTTGCCGTCGACGATCCGATCGAGCCCCCGCCAGGCCGTCCAGGGCAGTTCCGCCACCGCCTGCTTGAGCTCCGGAGTCACGTCCGCCCCGATGGCGAATTCGATCACCCCGAAGCGCCGGTTCTTGCCTTCGGCGCAATACTTCAAAACATCCCGCTGATACGCCAGGCAAGCGCGGTCCCTAGGGTCACTAACTCATCGCTTGTTCCGTGTCCCCCACCTGCGGTTTCAGACCCGTCCACCCTCTCGGAATTATGAGTGTGCCAAGTAATCACTTGAACAGAGAAGCTGAGCGGCGTTCTGACGAACGCCGCTCCTAGCCAGAGAGCCGCGGCCATAAGTGCGAAGATCGCGCTCAAAATCTGGGCATAGATCGCCATTAAGAAGCTTTCTTTTGATAAGATCCGCGCGGTCTCGGCTTCGGCGCTTCGGCGTCCATCGTCGCGACAAACTGGGCCGATGTCAATCCATGACTGTCTTAGACAGCCCGGCCGCCATCGCGGGCGTCACGCGAAGCGTCGTGTGAATGCGTATCCAGTTGTACCAAACCGCCCAAATCGCGACCATGTGCGCATGGTTCTCGAATTTCTTGGAGAAAGCATTCGTCAGCCGCGTGAACCGGCGATTGTGCATTCGCATCGTGAGGTTCGCGCGCTCCGAATAGCTCGTTGAAATGGGCTTCGGATCAGGCTTCCCTTCGACCGGCGTCTTGATCGCTCATGTGCATTCGGCGGGGCTGTAGCGGCCCTTGGCGGCCTCCGGCGCAGCCCCGTAGAGCTTCACAAGCATCGCGTAATCGATGTCCGCGCCGAACGCGCCTTCAACAGCGTCGAGATAGGCCTTGTGTCCGTCGCTCGTTAGTTGGACGCGGGTTGCAAGGCGCTCGGCAAGATCGTTGATGAACCAAGCGGCATAGTCGCCATGCTTAGCGTCAAGAGGCGCTTTTCATAAAGCTTGGACATGGTGCGCGATCGAGGCCCAAACGAAGCTGATCGTTTCGCATTTCGTCGGCGGCCGGATCACGTCGGCGGGGCGCTTCTCGCCTTTAGGGCCGCGAGGCATCGTCATCTCCAGGAACCCATAGATGCACTTCGCGTGCTGTCTATGATCCTGATAGCATAGGCCCCCGGCTTATAGATCGTTGCAAATAGATGCCTAAGCATGCTGCTTAATTGCATTATCGTCTGGTGCCTCGTCGGCAACCCGATCGATAATTTCCGCACCTCCTACGCGGGGGCGGCCAATCCATTGAATTTCGTACAGCCTCATCAATCCGCTCCGGCAATGCGTCTGAGCATACAAGAGACGCCGCCGAAGCGCGAGAGTTCGTCAAGCCCATAATTTTTCAAATTGAGACACTACCCGCAGCTCCGCCCCCTTGACGGCCAGACGGACGTTTCCCACTTGGCAATCGTGGCAAGGCGGCGTCCGGGGCGCGCAGTCGGCCCAACCGCGCTCCGAGCCAACGAAAGCGGCAAGGAGGGACATGATGGCTCTGTTTTCCGATCCGTTCGATGCGCTTGCGAGTTTTCAGCAGGCGCTGGATTCGTTCCGCGAGAGCAACTGGCTCGACGCGGGCCCGAGCGGCGGCGGCGCCTATCCGCCGATGAACGTGTTCCGCAAGGGCGACGACTTCGTCATCATCACCGAACTTCCGGGCGTCAAGAAATCCGATCTCGAGGTGCAGGTGAAAGGCCGCACGCTGAGGCTCTCCGGCATGAAGTCGGTCGGCTTCCCCGAGAAGGCCGCCGTGCACCGCAGGGAGCGGCTCTCGGGCCGGTTCGACCGGGCGGTGACCATGCCGGTCGAGATCAATCCGGACGGCGTCAAGGCCGAATATCGCGACGGCGTCCTCGCGCTCTACCTGCCGCAGGCCGAAAGCGAGAAGGCCAAGACCATCAAGATCGGGTGAGGGCGAGATGAGCAAGGAACCGAACCGAAAGGGAGCGACCATGGCTGAGAGCAAGGAAATGGCGGTCCGCGAGAAGAAGGAGCTGGTCGCCAAGGAAGAGAAGACGATCCCGGGCCGTTACTACATCCCCTACGCCGACATCTACGAGACCGACGACGCTCGCCGTCGTGTTGGAGATGCCGGGCGTCGAGAAGAAGGACCTCGACGTCAACGTCGAGAGAGACGTGCTCCGGGTCGACGGGCGCATCGACTTTTCGAAGTACAAGGACATGGAGCCCGTCTACGCCGAATACAACGTCGGCCACTACGCGCGCTCCTTCACCCTCGGCAGCGCCATCGACCAGGAGAAGATCAGCGCGAACCTCGAGGACGGCGTGCTGACGCTGACCTTGCCCAAGGCCAAGCACGCCCAGCCGAGGAAGATCGCGATCGGGTGAAACGCTTTCCGACGTCTGGAGTGGCGGCCGCCGCCTTCCCCTGCTCTGCTGGCGGAGCGGGGGAAGGTGGCGCGCAGCGCGATCGGCAAACGGTGTCGGCGCTGCTCCTGCTGAACCTTGCCGGGGGTGAGGGTCTCGACGATCTCGACCCTGAGGCGGACGACGGTCTGGGCCGGCTGGTGCGGGCGGCGGAAGCTTACGGGCAGAGCCGGCGGGAGCGGCGCGTTGCGGCGCGGCGCTGACGGCGGCAGCGGTCGCGCAATTTGTCCTCGCCGCATGCGGCGGGCCGGTGGCTTTCGGGGTTTCACGACGCCGAGGAGGAGGCGCGGCGGGAAGCCGGACGGGCGTTCATCCCCGCGCGAGCCGCGGCGTAGCGGGCCTTTGGCGGGTGAACGGCGAGCTTCTGCGGGCGGTTCAGGCGCAGCGCCCGGAAGCACAGGCGACGCTCGACATGGACGCGACGCTCATCGAGACGCACAAGCGTGAGGCGCTGTACTGTTACAAGCACTTCAAGGCCTATCAGCCGCTCAACACCTGGTGGGCGGAGCCCGGCCTGATCGTGCATTCGGAGTTTCGCGACGGCAATGTTCCGGCTGGGCACGAGCAACTGCGCGTTCTCGAAGAGGCGACGCGCCTGCTGCCGGAGGGCGTGACCAAGCTTTGCCTGCGCTCGGATACGGCCGACAGGTGGCCGAGAGCGCGGCGAGGGCTGCGGCCCCCGCATTCAATCGGCTCTGCGATTTGGCTTCATCTAATTTCAAACTGAGACACTACCGAGCTGCGGCGTCCGGTCGCGCCCTTGAAACCTGTTCGCTTCCCACCCATTTCGATTTGCGCCGGGTCCGACGGCCCGGCGACTCGTATCCATGCTGCTCGGCGGAGGATGTGGCTATGGGCGGTCCGGCGCATACCGGACTCTTCCTGTCGGGCGATCAGGCTCATTCGCCGCTGAGGCCAGGAAGAGGGCAAGGTCAGGCGATGCGGAACGGGATTTCTTTCGAACGCGCGGCGCTGCCGCCGGATTTTCTCGCCGCGCTGGCCTTGAACCTTCACCACCCGAGCGAGGTGCTCGGCCATCCCGATCTGACGGCCGACCAGCGGCGCGCGATCCTCGCCGGATGGGCGTCGGACGCCCATGCGGTCGAGAACGCGCCGTGGCTGCGGCAACTGGAAAACGGCGCCAGAATTCCGGTCGACGAGATCCTGTGCGCTTTGAGTCGACTGGACGATGAACCCGCTGGAGCTCGCGCTTAAGCGTCATCGCGGCTTTGCGACGATGCGCTAGTCTTTGGCGCGCGCGAGATGCGTCAAAGCCGAGGGTCCGCGGACGATACGCCTTAGATTATAGAGGCGGCCGCCGGCGGTTTGCGCCGCGTCAATGCAGAAGCTGCGCCGCGGCGTATTCTATGATGGAAGGCTGGAATCCAGCCAGAACTTGGAGGATCCCATGGCAAAAGCCGAGACAATGACGAAAGCCGACGCAAAGGTTCCCGTCACGACCGAGGGCAAGACGGAAGCGCCCTCGGCCGCGATGCAGATGTGGCGTCCGTTCGAGAACCTTCGCCGCGAGGTCGACCGGCTGTTCGATGACTTCAACATGAGTCCGTTCCGGCTGCCGTTCCGGAGGCCGGCCTTCGACATCGAGCCGTTCTGGTCGCCCGAGTCGTGGGTCGCCGTCCCGGCGGTGGATTTCGTCGAACAGGAGAACGCGTTTGAAGTCCACGCCGACCTGCCCGGGCTCGACGAGAAGAACATCGAGGTCAAGGTCGCCAACGGCGTGCTGACGATCAAGGGCCAGAAGACGGAAGACAAGGAAGAGAAGGAGAAGGACTTCCATCTGAGGGAGCGCCGGTTCGGCTCGTTCGAGCGCTCGATCCGGGTCCCCGAGACGGTGGACATGGACAAGATCGAGGCGAGCTTCAAGCAGGGCGTCCTCACCGTGAAGATGCCCAAGACCGCCGAGGCGCAGAAGCCGGTGAAGAAGATCGAGGTGAAGGGCGGCTGATCGAACGCTCGGCGCCCGCCTCGCTGGAGCGTCGGACGAAGGCCCGCGAGGGCCTTCGCTTTCTCATCTCGTTTGCCCCCTCCACCGGCCGAAGGGCGGTGGGCGGGCTCGCCGCAAGGGAATGAATGCCGCGACCGCGTTCGAGCGCGTCGCTTGCAATCCCCTGCGGCGCTGGCTAATCGGCGCCCATGTCCGGCCCGCCGATCGCCCTGTTGAACGCCCGCCTCGTCGATCCCGAGCGCGAGAGGGAAACGCGCGGCGGGCTCCTCGCCATGGACGGGATCATCGCCGGGGTCGGCGCGGCAGTGACGCGCGACCAGCTTCCGGAAGGTGCGCGGGTCGTCGACTGCAGGGGCGACGTGGTCGCGCCGGGGCTCATCGACATGCGCGTCTTCGTCGGCGAGCCCGGGGCGGAGCATCGCGAGACGATCGCGAGCGCCAGCGCCGCCGCCGCCGCCGGCGGGGTGACGAGTCTCGTCATGCGGCCCGACACCAACCCGCCGGTCGACGACCCGGCGGTGGTCGACTTCATCCTGCGGCGGGCGCGCGACGACGCGAAGGTCCGCGTCTTTCCCTCGGCGGCGCTGACCAAGCGCCTCGAGGGGCGCGAGATCGCCGAAATCGGCCTGCTGGCCGAGGCGGGGGCGATCGCCTTTTCCGACGGCGCCCATTCGGTCGCCGAGGCGCAGACCATGCGCCGCGCGATGACCTACGCGCGCGACTTCGACGCGCTCGTCGCCCCCGTTTGCGAGGATAAGTCGCTGCGCGGCGAAGGCGTGATGGCGGAGGGCCTGCGTGCGAGCTGGCTCGGCCTGCCGGGCGTCCCGCGCGAAGCCGAGACGATCATGCTCGAGCGCGACCTGCGGCTCGTCGCGCTGACCGGGGCCCGCTATCACGCGGCGCTCGTCTCCAACCGGCTCTCGCTCGAGGCGATGCGGCGCGCCCGTGAGGCGGGGCTCGCCGCGACCTGCGGCGTTTCCATCAACAACCTCACCCTCAACGAGTTGGACGTCGGCGACTACCGCACCTTCCTGAAGGTGAGCCCGCCGCTCCGCGCCGAGGACGAGCGCATGGCGCTGGTCGAGGCGCTGAACGACGGCCTCGTCGACGTGATCTCATCCGACCATGATCCGCAGGACGTGGAGACGAAGCGGCTGCCGTTCGCGGAGGCCGCGGCCGGCGCGATCGGCGTCGAGACGATGCTGTCGGCGAGCCTGCGCCTCGTCTCGGGGGGCCATGTCAGCCTGCCGCGGCTCCTTCGCGCCATGACCGTCCGGCCGGCGGAAATCTTGCGGCTGCCGGTCGGGCGGCTTTCGGTGGGCGCGCCGGCCGACGTCGTTCGGTTCGATCCGGACGAGCCCTACGTGCTCGAACCGGCGGACCTGCATTCGCGCTGCCGAAACACGCCCTTCGACGCGGCCCGGCTCGAAGGTCGGGTGAAGCTGACCCTGGTTGCCGGGCGCATCGCCCACGAATAATCTTGCAGAAAGAGAATGGTGGAGCGCGATGGTCGGCTTTGAGTACGGGGCGGCGCTCGCGCTGGTTCTCGGCTATCTGTTCGGTTCGATCCCGTTCGGCGTCGTTCTGACGCGCCTCTTCGGCGCCGGCGACCTGCGGTCGATCGGCTCGGGCAATATCGGCGCGACCAACGTTCTGCGCACCGGGCGCAAGGGCCTCGCGGCGGCGACGCTGGCGCTCGACGCGCTAAAAGCGACGCTCGCCGTCGTCCTCGCTGCGTTTTTCTTCGGGCCCGAGGCGGGGCTCGCGGCGGCGGCGGGCGCAATCCTCGGACATCTCTATCCGGTCTGGCTGAAATTCCGCGGCGGAAAGGGGGTCGCGACCTTTCTCGGCGGACTCATCGGGCTCGCCTTTCCCCCCGCGCTCGCCTGGCCGCTCGCGCTGGCCTTCGCCGTCGTCTGGCTCGCAGTCGCCTGGGCGACGCGCTACTCGTCCGCCGCGGCGCTGGCGGCGACGGCCGTCTCTCCGCTGGTCGCGCTCGCGGTCGGGCTCGAGGAGGCCGCCGTCGTGTTCGCGCTGCTCGCCGCCCTCGTCTGGTTCAAGCACGGCGCCAACATCGGACGGCTCCTCAAGGGCGTCGAGCCGAAGATCGGGCAGGGCTAAGCGATGGCCGCAAAGCCCCGGCCGCAGCCTCTATCCGACGCGGAGCTGTTCGACTGGCTGCGTCTCGTCCGCTCGGAGAATGTCGGGCCTCGCACCTTTCGGGCGCTGATCGACAGATATGGCGGCGCGCGGGCCGCGCTCGAGGCGCTGCCGGAGCTCGCCCGCCGCGGCGGCGCGCAGCGGCCGATCCGGCTCACCACGCCCGAGGAGGTCGAGCGGGAGCTCGCGACCGCGCGCAGGCTCGGCGTGCGGTTCGTCGCGATCGGGGAGCCGGACTATCCGCCGCTCCTCGGCGAGATCGATTCCGCGCCGCCGCTTCTCGCCTGCCGCGGCCGCATCGAGGCGCTGCATCAGCCTGCGGCGGCGATCGTCGGCTCGCGCAACGCCTCGGCGGCGGGGCTCACCTTCGCCGACCGGCTCGCGCGCGGTCTCGGCCGGGCCGGCTATGTCGTCGTGTCAGGGCTCGCGCGCGGGATCGACCAGCGCGTCCATGCCGCCAGCCTCGAAACGGGCGCTGTCGGTGTTTTGGCGGGAGGGCACGCCAAGCCCTACCCGGCCGAGGCCGTGCCGCTGATCGAGCGCATGGTTGAGTTCGGTGCGGTCGTGTCCGAAATGCCGATCGGGCAGGAGCCGCGCGGACGCGACTTCCCGCGGCGCAACCGCATCGTCTCCGGCCTCGCGCTCGGCACGATCGTGGTCGAGGCGGCGCGCGGATCGGGGTCGCTGATCACCGCGCGCTTCGCGCTCGAGCAGAACCGCCAGGTGTTCGCGGTGCCGGGCTCGCCGCTCGATCCGCGCGCGGAAGGGACCAACGATCTCCTGAAGCAGGGCGCGACGATCTGCACTTGCGTCGAGGACGTCGCGGCGGCCCTCGAGCCGATGCGTTCGCGCGACCTGTTCTCGGCTCTCGAGGAGGGCGGCGCGGCCAAGCCGCAGTGGAGGCGGCGGGCGTCCGATGGGGCCGCTCGCGGACCGGCGGGGCGAACGTCCGCCGACGACCTCTTCGACCAGCCGCGCCGCCCGGCCGACATCGCCGCCGATCGCCTCGACGACGTCCGCGATCGCATCGCCGCCCTGCTCGGGCCCGCGCCGATTGCGCTCGATGACCTCGCCCGGGCGGCGGAGGCCTCGGCGCGCGAGACGCGCGTCGCACTGATGGAGCTCGAGCTGGCGGGACGGATCGAGTTTTCCGCCGGCGACCGGGTGGCCGCAAGGATCGCCGGGGAGGCCGGTTGAGCGCCTCGAGGCGGGTCAGTCGAAAGATTTGGCGCTTCGGGCTTCGCGGTCGGCGACTTCCTCGTCATCAGAAGATTCGGGGATCGTGGCGGCCTCGGCGGTCGTGCGAAGGAACAGCTCGGCTTCGGCCTTGGCCATGCCGAGGAAATAGGCGAGGAGGTCGAGGTCGACGGCCGCCGACATCGCTTCGAGCTGGGCGGCCATGTTGGCCACGTAGCGCGCGATGTCGAGAGCCTCTCGCGTCGTCTCTCCGGGGACCGGGTCGCGGAGCCGCGTCAAGGCCGCGGTTCGGGCGTTTCCGACCGTTTGCTGATGCGCCGGGCGCTTTCGTCTCGGAAAACCGTCCAACCCGCTCATCCGATGTTTCGATTCGACAGTGCGATCCGTCATGAGAAAAGCCGCTCGTCGTCGCCCGTTCGAAAGGGCCTGGTCATTATGCGCGATATGGCCCGATGATTCGAGCCCGTTTCGACGCTCCCCAACATAAGACGCCCGCTGTCGTTCCGGAAGGCAAGCGCCGCCCGCATCAGGACGATGCAAGAGTTACGGAATGATGTGGCCGCGCGCGAGGCTCGCCAGCCGGTCGAGCGCGCCCTGCAGGATGTAAGCCGCCGCCATCTTGTCGACGACCTTGGCGCGCCGCGCGCGGGACACGTCGTTCTCGATCAACGACCGGGTGACGACGGCGGTGGAGAAGCGTTCGTCCCAGAACGCGATCGGCAAGTCCGTCCGCGTCGCGAGGTTGCGGGCGAAAGCGCGGGTCGATTGCGCGCGCGGCCCGTCGCGGCCATCGAGGTCGAGCGGCAGGCCGAGAATGACGCCGGCGATCTCGAATTCGGCGAATAGGGCGATTAGCGCGTCCGCGTCCTTCTGGAACGCTCCGCGCGCCAGCGTCTTCAGCGGCGAGGCGAGGCGCCGCTCGACGTCCGACACGGCAAGTCCGATCGTCTTGGCGCCGAGGTCGAGGCCGATGAGCCGGCCCTTCGCCGGAAGGCGCGGGGCGAGGTCTTCGACGGAGGTCGGGCGCTTCATTGAGACGTGCGGTTAGCACGGGTCGCAACGCGAGTCGAACCTTCGCCAACAGGCCGTTCAGCCGCGTTTGCACGCCAAATACCGGCGGGGTATAGGGGCCCGCCGGTTTTCCCACGGCCCTTCGAGGAGTTTTCGATGTCCGTCGATCTCAGCGCCGTTCGCCGCATCGCGCATCTCGCGCGCATCGGGGTGAGCGAAGCGGAGATCCCGCATCTGCAAGGCGAGATCAACGCGATCCTGAGATTCGTGCAGGCCCTCGAGGCGGTCGACGTCGAGGGCGTCGAGCCGATGACGTCGGTCATACCGATGCGCCTGCCGATGCGCGAGGACGTCGTCACCGACGGCGAGATCGCCGACAAGGTGCTGGCCAACGCGCCTTTGACCGAAGACGGCTTTTTCCTCGTGCCCAAAGTGATCGAGTGAGCGGCCGCGAGCGGCGCTTTTTCCTCAGGAACCGACTTGACCGACCTGACTTCCCTGACGCTCGCAGAAGCGCGCGATCAGCTCAAATCCCGGGCGATTTCGAGCGTCGAGATCACCAGGGCCCACCTCGAGGCGATCGAGCGGGCGAAGGCCCTCAACGCCTATGTCGTGACCACGCCGGAGAAGGCGCTCGAGATGGCCGCGGCGAGCGACGCGCGCCTCGCCAGGGGTGAAGGCGGCCCGCTCGAGGGGCTGCCGATCGGCGTCAAGGACCTCTACGCCACCGAGGGCGTGCACACGCAGGCGTGCAGCCACATCCTCGACGGCTTCAAGCCGACCTACGAATTGACCGTCACCGCCAATCTGTGGCGCGACGGCGCGGTGATGCTCGGCAAGCTCAACATGGACGAGTTCGCCATGGGCTCGTCGAACGAGACGTCCTACTACGGGCCGGTCGCCTCGCCGTGGCTGCCGCCGAACTGGAGCCGCGAAAAGGCGCGCGCGGCGCTCGCCGACGGAAAGCGCGGCCTCTTGTCGCCCGGCGGCTCGTCGGGCGGCTCCTCGGCCGCGGTCGCCGCCCGCCTCTGCCTCGCCGCGACCGCGAGCGACACCGGCGGCTCGATCCGCCAGCCCGCGGCCTTCACCGGCATCGTCGGCATCAAGCCGACCTACGGGCGCTGCTCGCGCTGGGGAATGGTGGCTTTCGCCTCGTCGCTCGATCAGGCCGGGCCGCTCGCGCGTACGGTGCGCGACGCGGCGATCATGCTGCGCTCGATGGCGGGCCCCGATCCGAAGGACTCGACCTGTTCGCCGGATCCGGTTCCGGACTACGAGGCTGCGGTCGGCCGGTCGGTGAAGGGCCTGACGATCGGCGTGCCGAAGGAATATCGGCTCGAGGGCATGAACCCGGAGATCGAGGCGCTGTGGGCGCAGGGCGCCGAATGGCTGCGCGCGGCCGGCGCAAGCATCGTCGACGTGAGCCTGCCGAACACGCGCCACGCCCTGCCTGCCTATTATATTGTCGCGCCGGCCGAGGCCTCGAGCAATCTCGCGCGCTACGACGGCGTCCGCTACGGCCTGCGCGAGCCCGCCTCCGACATCGTCGACCTCTACGAGAGGACGCGGGCCAGCGGCTTCGGCGCCGAGGTGCGCCGGCGGCTGATGATCGGCGCCTATGTGCTTTCGGCCGGCTACTACGACGCCTATTATGTCCGCGCGCAGAAGATCCGCACGCTGATCAAGCGCGACTTCGAGCTCGCCTTCGAGAGCGGCGTCGACGCGATCCTGACGCCGGCGACGCCCTCGGCCGCGTTCGGCATCGGCGAGAAGGGTTCGGAAGACCCGGTCGAGATGTACCTGAACGACGTTTTCACGGTGACGGTCAACATGGCGGGGCTGCCCGGACTGGTTGCGCCGGCCGGCCTTTCGAGCGAGGGACTGCCGCTCGGGCTGCAGCTGATCGGCCGCCCCTTCGACGAGGAGACGCTGTTCACCCTCGGCGAGGCGATCGAGCAGTCGGCCGGGCGCACGAAGCTGCCCGAGGCGTGGTGGGCCTGAGGCGGCTTCGCAAGGAGCCGTGAGAGCATTACACGAGAACCGAGGTCATCGACATGACGGCGGAGCCGGCGAACAGACTCATCAAGGGCGCGACGGGCGACTGGGAAGTGATCGTCGGGCTCGAGGTCCACGCCCAGGTGACGTCGCGCGCCAAGCTCTTCTCCGGCGCCTCGACCGCGTTCGGCGGCGAGCCGAACTCGCACGTCTCGCTGGTCGACGCGGCGATGCCGGGGATGCTGCCGGTCATCAACCGCGAATGCGTCGCCCAGGCCGTCCGCACCGGGCTCGGCCTGAAGGCCAAGATCAACCATCGCTCGACCTTCGACCGGAAGAACTACTTCTATCCGGATCTGCCGCAGGGCTATCAGATCTCGCAGTACAAGAGCCCGATCGTCGGCGAGGGCGAGATCCAGGTCGACCTCACGCCCGACTATTCGATCAAGGTCGGCATCGAGCGGCTGCATCTCGAGCAGGACGCCGGCAAGTCGCTGCACGACCAGTCGCCGACGATGAGCTTCGTCGACCTCAACCGCTCGGGCGTGGCGCTGATGGAGATCGTCTCCAAGCCCGACCTGCGCTCCGCCGACGAGGCCAAGGCCTATGTCGGCAAGCTCAGGACGATCCTGCGCTACATCGGCTCCTGCGACGGCGACATGGAGAAGGGCAACCTGCGCGCCGACGTCAACGTCTCGGTGCGCCGCCCGGGCGAGCCGCTCGGCACGCGCTGCGAGATCAAGAACGTCAACTCGATCCGCTTCATCGGCCAGGCGATCGAGGCGGAGGCGCGCCGCCAGATCGCGATCATCGAGGACGGCGGCGCGATCGATCAGGAGACCCGCCTGTTCGATCCCGCGCGCGGCGAGACGCGCTCGATGCGCTCGAAGGAGGAGGCGCACGACTACCGCTACTTCCCGGATCCCGATCTCCTGCCGCTCGAACTCGATCAGGAGTGGATCGACGCGCTCGCCGCCTATCTGCCCGAGTTGCCCGACGCCAAGAAGGCGCGCTTCATCGCCGACTACGGCCTCTCGGCCTACGACGCCTCGATCCTCGTGGCGGAAAGGGAGACGGCGGACCTGTTCGAGAGCGCGGTCAATCACGGCGGCGGCAAGCGCGACGCGAAGGCCGTCGCCAACTGGCTGATGGGCGACCTCTCGGCGCACGCCAATGCGCGAGGGGTCGCCGTGTCGGACGCCGGCCTCAGCGCCGCCTCGCTTGCGACCCTGGTCGATCTCATCGGCGAAGGCGTGATCTCCGGCAAGATCGCCAAGGACCTGCTCGCGATGCTGCTCGGCGACGATCGCGGCGCCGATCCGCGCGCCCTGGTCGAAGCGCGCGGACTTCGCCAGGTGACCGACGCCGGCGCGATCGACAGCGCGGTCGACGCCGTCATCGCCGCGAACCCCGACAAGGCCGAACAGGCCAAGGCGAAGCCCGGCATGCTCGGCTGGTTCGTCGGCCAGGTGATGAAAGCGACCGGCGGCAAGGCCAATCCGCAGGCCGTGAGCGACGCGTTGAAGCGACGGCTCGGCATCTAGTTCGTTGCCGAATCAATCGCTGCGATTTGTCGATTTGCAGCGAGCAGCGCATGCGAACGCGCGCGTTCCGCGCGTCATCGCAACAAAATTACGACAACGCGCCCCAAGAAAAATTCGATTGCGACATGCGCGCGCGCGCTTTCGATGCGGCGCGCGAACGACGGTCGCGCTTGGCGCAACGAGCGGCCGGAAGATGCTGCAAAGCAGACCGGATCCGCCAACGCGCGCGCTTCTGTCATCGCGCGACGATTCTCGCAAACGCCCGGAAAATATGGCGACAGCGAGGATCGGAGCGCGGTCGCGCAATCAAGCGTCGTCGACGTTGCTCGGCTTGCGCGCGGCGACGCGCGCTCGCTCGTCGTTCGCGCGCATCGCGCGCGATTGTCTCGCGAGGGCGCAGGCGCGCGCGATAATTCGATAGTGAAGGCGCTTCGCCGCTCATGCGCGCGCTTGCGTCTCTTGCGCATGAGCAAAACGAATGTACCTTCGATCGCGCATCTGTGAAGCGCGTGAAACGCGCGGATATGCAGGCGAAACGAGAGGGACGCTACTCATGGCGAAAGCTGCAGTGAAGAAGACGGCGAAGAAGTCCGCCGCCAAGAAGAAGCCGGCCAAGAAGGCCGCTGCGAAGAAGACCGCGCGCAAGGCCGTGGCGAAGAAGGCCGTGCGCAAGGGCGCGGTGAAGAAAGGCGCGGCGAAGAAGACCGCTGCGAAGAAGACGGCGGCCAAGAAGGGCGCAGCGAAGAAGGCCGCCGCCAAGCGCGCGCCGGTCAAGCGCAAGAAGGCGGCCCCTTCCGTTCCCCCTTCGCCGTCCGAGACGCCGCCCGCGACCTGAACGATTCGC
Source organism: uncultured Alphaproteobacteria bacterium (assembly GCA_963768555.1). Lineage (GTDB taxonomy): Bacteria > Pseudomonadota > Alphaproteobacteria > Rhizobiales > Beijerinckiaceae > Roseiarcus. The sequence continues at coordinate 6,903 of CAVYIZ010000003.1, read as the reverse complement.
GCGGTCGGCGAATAGCCTGATCAGGCCGCGGCTCGCGAACGCCCGTCTTTCGACGGGCTCATAAGGGCGTCCCAGGACGCTCGTCCTACGACGGGCTGACGGTGCGGCCGAGCCCGGCCTGATTTGTCTCTGCCGGACGGAGAAAAGCGTCGCTGCGGCGCGGAGAGCCGGTCTTGTCAAAAGGCCGCGCCGGGCGCAGGTTTCGGGCGCGGCGCCGAGCGTTGTGATCGGGAGGTCGTTCCCGGACGCGCCTTAGCCCGCGTGACGAGGCCAGGCGGCGCATGACCCAGTCCCAAAAACCCATCGATCTCTATTACTGGCCCACTCCGAACGGATGGAAGATCTCCATCATGCTCGAAGAGTGCGGCCTCCCTTATACGCTGCACGGCGTCGACATCGGCGCGGGCCAGCAGTTCGAGCCCGCCTTTCTCGCGATCTCGCCGAACAACCGGATGCCCGCGATCGTCGATCCCGATGGGCCTGACGGCCAGCCGATCTCGGTGTTCGAGTTGGGCGCGATCCTCCAATATCTCGCGGGCAAGACGGGGCGCTTCGGCGGAGACGCCCCGCGCGAGCGCGTGGCGGTCAGCGAGTGGCTGTTCTGGCAGATGGGCGGCCTCGGGCCGATGGCGGGCCAGGCCAATCACTTCCGCGTCTACGCCTCGGAGAAGATCCCTTACGCGATCGACCGCTACACCAACGAGGTGAACCGGCTGTTCGGCGTGATGAACCGTCGCCTCGCCGACCATGAATATCTCGCCGGCCCCTATTCGATCGCCGACATGGCCTGCGTCGGCTGGACGAAGGGCTGGAAGCGCTACGGGCAGGAGATCTCCGACTTCCCCCATCTCGCGCGCTGGCTCGACGCGGTGCTGGCGCGGCCGGCGGTCCAGCGCGGGATCGCGCTCGACATCCCGGGCCGCAAGCAGCACGACCTCGCGACGGACGAGGAAGCGCGCAAGATCCTGTTCGGCCAGCGCGCGCGATAGGCGCGAGGGCGCGCGGATCGCTTGCAATGGGCGCATCCGTCGGGCATATGTCGCTCGCGCTTTCGAAGCGAGCCGGAGACGTGGCCGAGAGGCTGAAGGCGGCGGTTTGCTAAACCGTTATAGGGTTGTAAAGCCCTATCCAGGGTTCGAATCCCTGCGTCTCCGCCAGTTGCTTGATTTCGTTGAGTAATCCTGCCTTTTGCGCGACAGCGCGGCGCGGAACGAACAGGCATCGAAAGCGTCGATTTTTCGGCAAATTGGTACCCGATTGGTACCCGCCGCTTACTTTTCCCTCAAGCCCATCGCCGCATCCATCGCCGCTGCGGCGGCTTCGTCGCTGCGGCCGAACAGGTGCGCATAGACGCTCATGGTCACCGTCGGGCTCCCGTGGCCGAGGCGCCGGGAGACCGTGACCGGATCGGTGCCCGACGCGATCAGCGCCGAGGCGTGGCTATGGCGGAGCGCATGCAACGTGACCCGGGGAAGGCCGCGCGCCGCCGCGAATCTCCTCCAGTCCAGGGTAGATATGATCCGGGTCGCGCGGCTTGCCTTCGATGGTCCCGAAGACGAAGGCGTCGTCCGAGAGGCGCCCCGCCCCGAGCGCGACGCGCAATTCAAGTTGCAGCCTTCCGGTGCTCCCGCAGCACCGCGACGGCGGAGGCGGGCAGGCTGATGAGGCGGCGCCCGTGCCGGGTCTTGGGCGCTTTGACCCGCAGCCCTGCGCCTTTGTCTTTTCGATCGACCGCTCGATCCTCAGCTTGCCGGCGTCGAGATCGAGGTCGCCCCATTGCAGCCCCATGAGCTCGCCGCGGCGGATGCCGGTCGAGAGCAGCACGACCACCTGGGCATAGATCGGCGTGTCCTTCATCGCCGCGAGGACGGCCTTCACCTGCTCGGCGGAGAGGATTTCCATTTCCTCGGCTACGACCTTCGGCGGCGAAACGATCGACGCCGGATTCCTGGCGATCAATTCGCGGCGGCAGGCGTCGTCCAGCGCCTTGTGCAGGACGCGGTGCGCGTGCCCGACGGTCTGCGCGGACAGCGCGCGGCCTCCTTTCCGCCGGCCTTCAGCAGCGTCGCGTGCCACGTCGCGACGTGCGAGGCGCGAAGCTTCTGCAAGGGAGCGCGCCTAAGTGCGGGATGATCTGCTGCTCGATGAGTTGCCGGTAGCGCTCCGCCGTCTTCGGGGACACGGCGAGGGTTTCGGCCGTGTCGATCCATGAGCGCAGATAGTTCTCGACCGTGGCCTTGCTCGGCTCGACCAGCGTCCCGGCGTCGAGCGCGGCCAGCTGGCGCGTCAACTCGCGCCTGCGCTTCCTGTTTTGTGCCGCGCACGGTGACGGTGCGGATTAAGCGCTTGCCGGTGCTGGGATCGCGGCCGACGTCATACTTGAGCCGCCAGGAGCGCTCGCCGCGCCGAGTGATATTGCCTTTCATGGTTTTTTGCCTCCGATTGTCTCCGGCCATATTGACGTCGCAATTCGGCGTGCCGTTGCGTCTCCGCCTGGTCACTTGCGTCTGGCTTTCTTTCGGCTGAGCGGGATATATTCGGCGAGAATGGGCGCAGCCGTGTCGCGCGTTCGCGCGCCTTCTCCGCGCTGAACCCAAACGGATCGCCCGATCGACCAGCGGGCCGAGGTCCTGTCTCATGAGGGTTAGCCATCGCTGATAGGGTGTTTGCTTCCCGAAAGGGATTGTTGTGATCGACCGTTCGAATTTCCCGTAGCGTCGCTTCGATGGCGAACCTGGCCGATCGTTCGCCGAACGGTCCTTGCGCTCTCCGGCGATGATTGTCCCTGAGGTCTAAGCATCTCGAAGGCGGTGGCCGCCAGCCGAGCGGCTTGGTCGAACAGATACGGGTCGTCCGTCCATTTTTTTTTCCGAACGGGCTTTCCGTATTTGTCCCGGACGTCCAGGAGCAAATCGATTGCCTTTGCGATCATCGCCATCAGCGGCGTGCGTCTGACCGGCGGTTCCCATTGCAGCGCCCGGTGTAGCTGGTGCTCGGCCTCGGCGCTTACGGTGCGGCCGCTCGCGGCGGCTGCTTTTTTAAGTTCGGCCAGCGTTGCGGGCTGGACTTTAAAGTGCACCACGGCCGATTTGCTCGGGTAGCGCCGCGCTCGTGTCGCCATGTCGCCGTGCTCCGGGTCAAAATGTATCACCTATGGTATCTTGACAGCCCGGGAGCGTCAAGCAGACAAAGGCACCGTGGATCACAATTTGTGACCTATCGGGAATCTACGATGGGCGTGAAGATAAAAGCGGCCGATGAGGTGCTTGGAGTAGCGGTGCCTGTGGCCGGCAAGCGGCTCGGACTGAGCCGGAACGCGAGCTATGAGGCCGCCGCGCGAGGCGACATCCCTACCGGTTCGCATCGGTTCACAGGATCATTGTGCCGGTGCGCGCGCTCGATGCGCTGCTCGACTAAGCAATGGAGAACTGGCGCCCGGCGTCAGGACGAGAAGGCTGTCGCCAAGGCGGCTTCTGATCATTGGCCGCGGGGTGATGGCCAAGAAAGGGGCTCGGCGGATGCGAGACGCCGGCCCCTTCAAAGGCGGAAACTGAGTTCCTGGCGCTCTATAGTGCGGCCGCTGATATCGGAACAACTCTTAATCGACGCCTGCTGCGTCGGGCTTGCCGCAGTCCTGGCCGTCTTCCTCGGATGGCGGCCATGACCTCGCGCTTGTTGCTCAGTGGCACGCTCGAGCCCGACCGTTCGGCGCAAGCGCAAGGCCGACAACGCCATCCTCGGCGTCTTGAAGGTCAAAGATACGGACCGGGGCGATGCTCGGATCTGGATGCTTTATGCAACGATCCGGATCTCATCGCGCAGGTTGAAGATCTGCGCATCGGCGAGCCGGTCGCTGTGACCGGGCCCTTCTCGGTCACCGGCGGCCCGGAGATCGAGTTCAGGATCACGGCCGAGGCCGTGGTCGACACGAAGCGTCGGAAGAAGCCGAAAGGGCAAATCGCGAAAGAGCAGCGCACCGAGTGGGACGAGCTCGACCTCGCGCCAGCGGACGGGAGGCCGACGATACGTGCCGTTCTGATAGCCAGCCGCTCGATGAGATCGAACAGCTACGTGTGCGTTGGGCCGCGGAGTACCGCGACGGCGCGCGCTGCGGTTTTCTTCAGACCTTTGAGGGTGAGCGGGGGAAGGGCGGCTATCCGCGCGGGTTTGGCGATTGGCCGCTCGATCGCCGGAACGCTTGGTTTTCCGGATACAATCGCGGCTTCCACGATCGGATGCGCGTCTCCGAGGAGGCGCGCTGATGGTCCGCCCCGATTATCTCAGCGATGAAGAATTCAAAGCTGGAGTTGCAAAGGCGCGCGCCGAACATCGGGCGTCAGGTGAGCCCCGACCTAAAAGTTCGACCGTAGGCTAAACGATCTGCGCCCCGACGATCCGCATCGTCCCCGGCGAGATCGAGCGGATCGCGGATGAGGCGGAGGTCGCCTCGATGAAGGCAAACCGCGGCTTGTACCAGCATTCAACGCGATCGTCTCCGTAGTCGAAACGCCCATGAAGGCCGCGCACGGTCGCGAGGTTCTTGCGCTTGGCATCTGTGAGCGCGGCGACCACGCTCTACTCGAGGATATGGCAGTCGCCGCTAGTTTCGAGCGCTTCGATAAGCGGGCGGAAGACTTCGTCGCGGCCGACCCGCCGATTTCAATCGTCAAGACTTTGAAACAACGCCTGGGCCGCCTGCGGTTTCCTATTCTGGCCGGCATCATCAGCGCGCCGACGATGCGCGCCGACGGCTCGATTCGAGCGCGCCAGGCTATGACGAGGACACGGGTCTGCTGTTCGAGCCGCGGGGCGTGACGTTCCCGTTGATCCCGGACATGCCGACGCGCGCTGGCGGAGAAGGCGCTGGCTGCGCTGGGCTGCTTGATCAAGGACTTCCCGTTCGAGGAGCCTCACGATCGTTCCGTGGCACTGTCCGCTATGCTGACAGCATGCGTTCGACCGACCTTGCCGACGGCCCCGATGCATTCGTTCGACGCCCCGGAGGCCGGATCTGGCAAGGGCAAGCTGGTCAACATCGCGAGCGTGATCGCCTACGGCCACGAGGCTCCGACAGTCTCCTACGGGCATGATGACGGCGAAACCAACAAACTCCTTGGTGCGGAGCTTCTGGCCGGCCGTCAGATTGTCGCGATCGACAACATCGAGCGCCCGCTCGACGGCGAACTCTTGTGCCAGATGCTCACCAATACGACGGTGCGCGTCCGCATCCTTGGCGAGAGCAAATCGCCGGCGGTCTCGACCTCCATGTTCATCACGGCGACCGGAAACGCCCTTGTGGTCAAGGGCGATCTCGTCCGGCGCACGGTGCGATGTCGGATCAACGCGAACATGGAGCCGCCGGAAGATCGCGTCTTTGACTTCGATCCGGTCGAAAAGGCGAAGGCGCGCCGCGCCGATCTTGTCGTCGCCGCCTTGACCATCCTCCGCGCCTATCACGTCGCCGGGCAACCCGACGAACCTAACCGCCTCGGATCATTCGAAGCCTGGTCGGACCTCGTTCGCGGCTCACTCATCTGGCTTGGCGAGCCGGAGACCCGGTCTACTCGATGACCAAACTGCGCGGAACAGACCCAGCCCGCGAGGCGATGCGGGCCGTAATAGCCCAATGGGCCGAAGTGATCGGCGATGAGCGCGTCACGACGTCCGATGTCATCGGACGGGCGACGGAGATGACCGGCAGCCAATTCGGCGATGACACGCTCGCCTACCCGGAATTCCGTAACGCGCTGCTGGCGGCGTCGGCGGAAAAGGCGGAGCACTCGATGCCCGAGCGCTCGGGAAATCATAAGCTCAACAGATAGGTAATGACGGGTCCAGCCTGGTGAGGATGGGAAGCCGAAAAGACGTCGCCCTCTCGGCCTTCAGAACGAACGGTTACGCGTGAATCAGGGGGGTATGGGGGGATATGGAGGGGTCACTTTTATCCACCTTACGCGAAGTGTCACGGGTGGCGCTGATAAGAGTGGGCTGAAACCAACCCCCAAGCCCACCAAACCCCCCTCTCTCAGAACCGGAAACGGGAGAATGGAGATCAATGAGACACCGGCAATCACATTCGGCAGGCCTGCCAGCTCATGCCGGACATGACGCCCGAAGAATTCGCGGCGCTGAAGGCGGACATCGCGGCGCGAGGGCGTCATCTCGCCGATCGACGTCGACGAGGACGGGCGCGATCCTCGACGGGCATATCGCTACCGCGCCTGGAGTGAACTGCAACGCAACCAGCCGCCACCCGTGATCGTCCGCACCGGCCTGAGCGAGGACGAAAAAAAGCTCCGTCGCAATCCGGCAAAACATCAAGCGCCGTAGCCTGACCCGTCCCCAGATGCAAGGTCGGATCGAGCGCGAGTTGAAGGAACGCCACCACCGCTTACGACCGGAAGATCGGGGCCGATCTCGGCGTCGACCACAAGACGATTGGACGGGTCCGGCCGGGCTTAAGGGTGGGGAAGTTCCCCACCCCACGGCCGGAGCCGATGGTCGTGTCCGCAGCACCAAGGGCAAGGGGCCCAAAGGGTAGCTCCTTGGTCACGACGGTTGTGGCGGCGGTCAGACCCGCATCGAACATCGGGCGGCTCGTCGGTCGGCAGGCCTTCAGCGCCGACGCGTCCGCCGAGAGCGCAAACCGTCTGTATTGCTTTTTCCCCGAGCCGACCTTATCCCGAGAGCAGATCAACAGAGACGAGGATGTCTGGCGGTTTGCTCGAAGCAAAGCTCGGCTCGAACAAGAGACCGTCGCCGAGCACTTAAATCGGCCTCATCAGCCATCAGCGCTACAAAAGCCCGGACGAGTGGCTTGGCGAAGACGGCGCTCAGTTTCGCAGCTGTTGCATCGTGAGCCGTCCGATGAGTTCAAAGGCTGGTGGCGCGATCTGAAGGCGA
>CAVYIZ010000002.1:0-81516 GCA_963768555.1 uncultured Alphaproteobacteria bacterium | reverse complement strand
AGATGCCGTCTACAATCACATCGCGGAGGGAAATAGCGAAGACCAAGGATCGTAAGGAACCCCGCGAGAGGATAACGGGTCGCTGAGCGGGATCAGGAGCAAATGATCATGAGCACTTCCATCAGAACCCACGAAACGCTTCGCTCTGACGAGGCCATCTCTGCCTACGGCACGGCGCGTTCGACGGTCGAGGGACGCCCGCTCAGTCCCGATGAGCTGCGCAAGATCGACGCTTATTGGCGGGCCAGTCTCTATCTGTGCCTCGGTATGCTGTACCTGAAGGCCAACCCCTTGCTGCGAGAGCCGCTGACCCTCGAGCACGTAAAGCCACGGATGCTCGGCCACTGGGGTTCGGACGCCGGCCAAGCCTTTACCTACATCCATTTCAACCGGCTGATCAAGAAGTATGACCTGAACGCGATCTACATCAGCGGCCCCGGGCATGGGGCGCCCTCGGTCCTGTCGCAGGCCTACCTGGAGGGCACCTATTCCGAGATCTACCCGGAAAAGAGCGAAGACGTCGCGGGACTGCAGCGCTTCTTCAAGCAGTTCTCGTTTCCGGGCGGCATCGGCAGCCACGCCACGCCGGAAACGCCGGGCAGCATCCACGAAGGCGGCGAACTCGGCTACAGCATCTCGCACGCCTATGGGACGGTCTATGACCACCCGGACCTGATTACCCTCGTGATGGTCGGCGACGGCGAGTCCGAGACCGGCCCGCTGGCCACCAGCTGGCACAGCAACAAATTCCTCAACCCGATCACCGACGGGGCGGTGCTGCCGGTCCTGCATCTGAACGGGTACAAGATCAACAACCCGACTATCCTCGCCCGGATCAGCCACGACGAGTTGAAGGCGTTGTTCGTCGGTTACGGATACACGCCGTATTTCGTCGAGGGCAGCGACCACGAAAGCATGCACCAGGCGATGGCCGCCACCCTCGAGCACTGCGTCCTGGAGATCCGCAAGGTCCAGGAGGAGGCGCGGCGGACCGGCAAGGCCATTCGGCCGCGCTGGCCGATGATCATCCTGCGTAGTCCCAAGGGCTGGACCGCGCCGCGAGAGGTGGACGGGCATTACCTCGAGGGCTTCTGGCGGGCCCACCAGATCCCGATACCGGATGTCCTCACCAACCCCAGTCACTTGAAGTTGCTGGAAAGCTGGCTGCGCGGCTACAGGCCCGAGGAGCTGTTCGACGATAACGGACGTCTAATCTCCGACTTGAAGGCACTGGCCCCGACGGGAACCCGGCGGATGAGCGCGAACCCGGTCGCCAACGGCGGTCTGTTGCGCCGGCCGCTCGACATGCCCGACTTCCGCGACTGCGCCGTCGAGGTCGACAAACCCGGGGCGACCCTGGCCGGCAACGTTCCGACCCTCGGCAACCTCCTTCGCGAAGTCATGCGGCTGAACATGCGGAACTTCCGCGTTTTCGGGCCGGATGAGACGCAGTCGAACCGGCTGGCGGCGCTCTACGACGTCACCAAGAAAGCCTGGCTGGCGGAATATTTTCCCGAGGACGCCGACGGCGGCAACCTCGCTCCCGACGGCCGCGTCATGGAGATGCTGAGCGAGCACACTATCGAAGGATGGCTGGAAGGTTACCTTCTGAGCGGCCGGCACGGTTTGATCAACAGCTATGAGCCGTTCATCCACGTTATCGACTCGATGTTCAATCAGCATGCGAAGTGGCTGGAAAAATGCAACGAGCTGCCGTGGCGCGCCAAGGTAGCGTCGCTCAACCTCTTGATCACAGCGCTGGTCTGGCGCCAGGACCACAACGGCTTTACGCACCAGGACCCCGGCTTCCTCGACGTTGTCGCCAACAAGAGCCCGAGCGTGGTCCGCATCTACCTGCCGCCCGACGCCAATTGCCTGCTGTCGGTCGCCGACCATTGCCTGCGGAGCGTCAACTACGTCAACGTCATCATTGCCGACAAACAGGTGCATCTGCAGTACCTGGACATCGAAGCGGCGATTGAGCACTGCACGAAGGGCGCGGGCATCTGGGCCTGGGCGAGCAACGACCAGGGCGCCGAACCCGACGTGATCATGGCGAGTTGCGGCGACTGCCCGACGATGGAGTCCCTGGCCGCCACCGCCCTGCTCCGCCAATACCTGCCCGACATCAAGGTCAGGTTTGTGAACGTGGTCGATTTGTTCAAGCTGGTGCCAAATACCGAGCACCCGCACGGGCTGACCGATCGCGAGTTCGAAGCCCTCTTCACTGCGGACAGGCCGGTCGTCTTCAACTTCCATGCCTACCCCTGGTTGATCCACCGGCTCACCTACGGCCGGCCGAATCAGCACCGCATTCACGTGCGCGGTTACAAGGAACAGGGCAACATCAACACGCCGCTGGAGCTCGCCATTCGCAACCAGGCCGACCGCTTCACTCTTGCCATTGACGCGATCGACCGCATGCCGCGCTTCCGCGTCACCGGTTCGAGCGCGCGCGAGGCCCTGCTCAATCAGCAGATCGCCTGTAAAAATCATGCCTGGGAGTTCGGAATGGATACGCCGGACATCGTAAATTGGCAGTGGCCGTTCTAGCAAGCAGACCGGTCGCATGAGCGAATTGCTTTCGGCTGTCTATCTGGCGCGGCACGGCGAGACCGCGTGGAGCCTTTCAGGGCAGCATACCGGGCGGACCGATCTGCCCTTGACCGAACGCGGCGAACGCAATGCCCGCGCCCTCGGCGAGCGGCTGCGTGGATTGACTTTCGCCAAGGTCTTCACCAGCCCCTTGCAGCGCGCGGTGCGGACCTGCGAGCTGGCCGGGTTTCGCAGCGCGGCCGAGATCGATCCCGACCTGGTCGAATGGGACTACGGCCAATATGAGAGCCGCCGCACGGCCGAGATCCATGCGGAGCGACCGGACTGGGATCTGTTCCGCGACGGCTGCCCCGGGGGAGAAACGCCGGACCAGGTCGGTGCGCGGGCCGACCGCGTCGTCGGCCGGCTGCGCGCGATCAAAGGCGACGTGTTGGTTTTTTCGCACGGGCATTTCCTGCGGGTGCTCGCCCCCCGTTGGCTCGGTCTCAGAGCGGCGGCCGGCCAGCACTTCCTGCTCGATACCGCCAGCCTGAGCGCACTGGGCTACGAGCACAAACTGACCCGGCCGGCGATCCGGCTGTGGAACGAAACGGGCCATGTCGAGACTTGATCTGATCTGGCCTTTGGCGAGGAGAATAAGTCGCCATGACCGAAGTGAATGAACCGGCTGCAAAGCGTTCAAAGAAATCAGACGCCAGGCAGGACCTTCTTCTGTCGGACCCGACCTCCTTCAACAATACGGCTGTGGTCCGATCCAATTCTCCGGGACCAACGACGCCTTGTACGAGCGGCATCTGCTCTTCGACGACGTCGTCGCTCCAACCGCGGCCGGAGCGCGCGAACAGTTTGAGGCCGCCGCCCGCTCGGCGCGGGATGTCCTCTCACAACGTTGGGTACGGACGGAAAGCACCTACGACCGCGAGAACCCGAAACGGGTCTACTACCTGTCTATGGAATTTCTAATCGGGCGCTCTCTGACCAACAATGTCACAAACCTCCTGCTTGATCCCTTCGTAGAGCGAGCCGCTGAGCAGAAGAACCTCGATTGGCTCGGCCTCATCGAAGAAGAACCCGACGCCGGCCTCGGGAACGGCGGGCTCGGGCGCCTTGCGGCTTGCTTTCTCGACTCTATGGCGACGATGCAGCTGCCGGCGATGGGCTATGGGCTGCGGTACGAATACGGCATCTTCAAACAGACCATCCGAGACGGCTGGCAGCATGAACAGCCGGACAACTGGCTCCGTCGGCAGGATCCCTGGGAGGTCCATCGTCCCAACGAGACGGTCGAAGTCAAACTCAACTATCTCCTTCGAGCTGCACGGCTGGACACTTGCGCGCCGTTCCCGGCACGGCCCTCCGCGCTGATCGGCATCCCGTTTGATCGGCCCGTCGTCGGCTACGGCGGCAAGACCATCAATACGCTACGGCTGTGGGCCGCAGCCGCGCCCGACTATTTCGACTTCCAGGAATTCAGCCGCGGCGATTTCGTCGGAGCGCTGGCTGGTACTCTCGCAGCCGAATCTCTGACGCGGGTGCTGTATCCCGATGACGCCACGGAAAGGGGGCAGGCGCTGCGCTTCGTCCAGGAGTATTTTCTCGTCGCCTGCTCGCTGGCCGATCTGGTGCGGCGCTTCCGGCGCGACAACGCTGATTGGAACACACTTCCCGAGAAGGTCGCCATCCAGCTGAATGATACCCATCCGACGATGGCGGTACCGGAGTTGATGCGGATTCTGCTCGACGACGTGCATCTCGGCTGGGACCAAGCCTGGGACCTCGCGCAACGGACTCTGGCCTATACCAATCACACGCTGCTGCCCGAGGCACTGGAGAAATGGCCGCTCGCCTGGTTCGAGGGCATGCTGCCGCGTCATCTGGAGATCATCTACGAGATCAATCGCCGCCTTCTCGGCGCCGTCGGACTCGCTTTCCCGGGGACGAGGGACGCGTTCAACGCATGAGCCTGGTCGAGGAAGGTTCCGAGCGCAAGATCCGCATGGCCAACCTCGCCATCGTCGGCTCGCACAGCACCAACGGCGTGGCTGCGATCCATTCCAAGCTGCTGCGCACGATGACAGTCAAAGACCTGGCCGAGATGTTTCCCGAACGCTTCAACAACAAGACCAACGGCGTCACCCCGCGCCGTTGGTTGCTGCTGGCGAACCCGGCGCTCTCCGCAGCGATCACCGAGGCCATTGGGGACGGCTGGGTGACCGATCTCGGTCAATTGAGCGAGCTCAAACCGCTTGCCGATGACGACGCCTTTCGCGGCGAACTCCGCAAGGCCAAACGCGACGCCAAGTCGCATTTTGCCGATTGGCTCAAATCAACATCCGGCCAGATTGTCAACCCGGATACCATTTTCGATTGCCAAGTCAAACGCATCCACGAATACAAACGGCAACTGCTCAATGCGCTGCGCATTGTGGTGCTATACAAACGGCTGCGGGACAACCCTGGCCTCGAGATCCCACCGCGGACCTTCTTCTTTGCCGGCAAGGCAGCGCCCGCCTACCAACTCGCGAAACTCATCATCAAATTGATCAACAATCTTGCCGGCACCATCGACGGCGATCCTGTGACGCGCGGCCGCCTCAACGTGGTGTTCCTGCCCGATTACTGTGTTTCGCTCGCCGAGCGGCTGATCCCTGCCGCCGATGTCTCGAACCAGATCTCGACCGCGGGCTACGAGGCCAGCGGCACCAGCAACATGAAGTTCATGATGAACGCAGCGCTGACGATCGGCACGCGCGACGGCGCGACGATCGAGATGGCCGAAGAAGCCGGCGAGGAAAACTTTTTCCTGTTCGGCCTGACCGCGGATCAGGTGGCCGACAGCCGCAGCTGGTACGACCCGCACTGGCATTACCACAACGAGCCGGAGACCCGCGCGGCATTGAACCTGATCTCCTCCGACTATTTCAGCCGCTACGAACCTGGGCTCTTTGCCCCGTTGCTTAATGCGCTGCTGACGGATGGAGACCACTACATGCACTTGGCGGACCTCAAATCCTATCTCGCGGCGGATCAGAGGCTCTGCTGAACTGTACGCGGACGGCGACGGATGGGCGCGGAAGGCGATTTTGAATGTCGCCGGCTCCGGGAAGTTCTCCAGCGATCGCACGATCGCCCAGTACGCCGGCGAGATCTGGAACGCAAAACCCTGTCCGGTGGCTTGAGGAGAAACCGCCAATGACCATTTCACCGCTGGCCGGCAAGCCGGCGCCCAAGGAAATGCTGATCGATCCGGCCCGGCTCGAACGCGAATATTTCGAGCGCAAGCCTGATCTCGATGATCCCGGTCAATTGGTCAGCTTCGGCACCAGCGGGCATCGCGGCTCGCCGCTCCGCGGGTCGTTCACCGAAGCCCACATTCTCGCCATCACCCAGGCCATCTGCGACTACCGGCATGCCCAGGGCGCCGATGGCCCGCTCTACATGGGCAAGGACACTCATGCGGTTTCCGGGCCGGCCCAGCGCACCGCGCTGGAAGTTCTGGCGGCCAACGGGGTGCAGACGATCATCCAGCGGGATGACGGGTTCACGCCGACACCGGTCATCTCACGCGCTATCTTAGTCTACAACCGCTCTCGTCCCGAGCACCTCGCCGACGGCATTGTCATCACCCCCTCGCACAACCCCCCTGAGGATGGCGGGTTCAAATACAACCCGACAAACGGGGGCCCGGCTGATACCGACGTCACTCAGTGGGTCGAGGACCGAGCCAATGCACTTCTGCGGAACGGCAACACCGCAGTGAAGCGAGTGGTCTTCACCACGGCTTTCAATGCGGACACTACGCACCAGGAAGATTTCGTCCTGCCTTACGTCAATGACCTGCGCAATGTCGTCGACATGGAGGCAATACGCGCCGCGGGCCTCAAGCTCGCTGTCGATCCGCTCGGGGGCGCCGCCGTGCACTATTGGGAGCCGATCAACACTGTCTACAAGCTGGATATTGCCGTGGTCAACCCGAAGGTCGATCCGACCTTCTCGTTCATGACTGTCGACCACGACGGCAAAATCCGCATGGATTGCTCCAGCCCGTACGCGATGGCCAGGCTTGTCGGGCTCAAGGATCGCTACCAGGTCGCCTTCGCTAACGATACCGACTCCGATCGGCACGGCATCGTCACGCCGTCGGCCGGGCTGATGAACCCCAATCACTATTTATCTGTGGCGATCCTTTATCTGCTGGCGCATAGACCGCACTGGCCGGCGCAGGCGGCGATCGGCAAGACCGTGGTCAGCAGCAGCATGATCGACCGGGTCGTGCACAAGCTGGGCCGCCGCCTCTCAGAGGTGCCGGTCGGCTTCAAATGGTTTGTTCCGGGTTTTTTCGACGGCTCGTGCTGCTTTGGCGGCGAGGAAAGCGCCGGGGCCAGCTTCCTGCGGCATGACGGCAGCGTGTGGACGACCGACAAGGACGGGCCGATCATGAACCTGCTGGCGGCCGAAATCACTGCCCGCACCGGCAAGGACCCGGGGGAGCACTACCGCGCGCTGACGGCGGAGTTCGGTATGGCTTACTACACGCGCATCGACGCGCCGGCGACGCCCGAGCAGAAGGCAAGGCTGGAAAAACTGTCGCCTGAGGCCGTGAAGGAGTTGAATTTGGCCGGCGAGCCGATCGTCGCCAAGCTCGCCCGCGCTCCGGGGAATGATGCTCCGATCGGCGGCCTGAAGGTGGTGGCTGCCAGTGGCTGGTTCGCCGCCCGGCCGTCGGGCACCGAAGCCGTCTACAAGATCTACGCGGAGAGCTTCAAGAGCGAGGCTCATCTCGACGCCATCGTCAGCGAAGCTCAAGCGATGGTCGACAAGGCGCTGCAATCGTAAGCGCCGTGCGGCGGGCAGGCGGGACGAACGAAATGAGCGAGCACGGCGTGAACCAGGCGCTGCGCTCGGCCGCATAGGCTACTTAGTCTATAGTCTAACGAGTGATCCGCCTCAGCCCGGCCATGTAGGCCTGCAGGACGTCTGGGACCGCGACTGATCCGTCCGGCTGCTGGTAGTTCTCCATGACCGCCACCAGCGCGCGGCCGACGGCGACGCCGGAGCCGTTCAGCGTATGGACGAAGCGGGTCGCCTTGGCGTCGGCCGCCTTGAAGCGCGCGTTCATCCGCCGCGCCTGGAAGTCGCCGCACACCGAGCAGGAGGAGATTTCGCGGAACCGCCCCTGCCCCGGCAGCCACACCTCGATGTCGTAGGTCTTGCGCGACGCGAAGCCCATGTCGCCGGTGCAGAGGACGGCGGTGCGGAAGTGGAGGCCGAGCCTCCTCAACACCTCTTCCGCGCAGGCGGTCATCCGCTCATGCTCGTCGCGCGCCTGTTCGGGCGTCGTGATCGAGACGAGCTCGACCTTCTGGAATTGGTGCTGGCGGATCATGCCGCGCGTATCCTTGCCAGCCGAGCCGGCCTCCGCCCGGAAGCAGAGCGTGCCGGCGGTAAAGCGCAGGGGCAGCGTCCTCTCGTCGACGATGCTTTCCCGCACGAGGTTGGTCATCGGCACTTCCGCGGTCGGGATGAGCCAGTACAGTTCGAAGGCCTCCTGACGTCCCGTCTGTTCGTTTCTCCGAACGTCGACGTGGCTCGTGAAGGCCCAAACTGCATCTCTTAGTGGAATCTCTACCCGCCACCTTGTACTGATCCTCCTCGAACTTCGGCAATTGCGCCGTGCCGAACATCGCCTCGTCGCGGACCAGAACCGGCGGCTCGATCTCGACATAGCCGTGCTCGATCGTGTGGAGGTTCAGCATGAACTGCGTCAGCGCGCGCGACAGGCGCGCGAGCGCTCCCTTCAGCACGACGAATCGCGCGCCCGACAATTTGGCGGCCGCGTCGAAGTCCATGAGGCCGAGCGCCTCCCCGATCTGGAAATGCTCCTTCGGCTGAAACCCCTCGGGAAAGCTCGGCGGCGCGCCGTGCCGGCGCACTTCGACGTTGTCGTTCTCGTCCTTGCCGTCCGGGACGTCCTCGAACGGCAGGTTCGGGATTTCAGCCAGCGCCGTCTGGAGCGCGGCGCTCGCCTCGCGCTCGGCCGCCTCCAGCTCCGGCATGGTCGCCTTCAAGCCCGCGACCTCGGCGCGGAAGTCCTCGGCCGCGACAACGTCCTTGCGCGCCATCGCCGCGCCGATCTGCTTCGAGGCGGCGTTGCGCCGCTCCTGCGCCCGCTGCAATTCGGCGATCGCGGCGCGGCGGCGCTCGTCGAGCGCGATCAGCCAGTCGGCGCGGGGCGGCAGGCCGCGCCGCGCCAGCCCTTCGTCGAACGCTTTGGGATTGTCGCGGATCGCTCTGATATCATGCATGAATCACCTGGAATAAAGCACGTGGCGCAGCATCCGGTAGCCGGAGATCTCAAGCGCGATGCCCGCCATTAACAGAACGCTGCAGAAAAGCTCAACCGCTCACATCCGAATTCGAGCAGGTGGAGTTTTTTTGCTGGCGCTGCGCTCGGGCCAGGGTGTTCTCGCAGTATCTCTCGCTCAGGACGCTAGGCGAGTTGCGATTAGGTTGAACCGGTCGCACTGCCAGCCGGCCACGGAAAAGCGGTTCTCTTGCCCGGTGTTTGGATTCTCCCTGTTCGGCTCCTGTTACGCTCCTCTTAGGCTCCTGTTACGCTCCTGTTCCGTCTCGCAATTCTCCTGTTACTTTGTTCCGTTGCTTCCGCCTGCATTGCGGGCGTTATGCCGCCCCGGCTGTCCTAGGCCCGTTCTTGACGCGGTCTCGGCGGCAGCGGCGCCGCAAACGCAAGGGAGGACTTGCCACATTCCGGCAGCCCCGAAGGCACCGACAAAAGCTTGACTTTTCAGAAGTTGACGAGTATAATTTGTATTTGTTCGAAGAGAGGCGGGAGGCGCTTCTGGTCTAATGTCGGTTGCGGTTTTTTTACGCCAGCGTTGTGCAAGCCCTTGAAAAGGCTCAAAACGGCAATGGACGCCTGTTGCTACGAGTTGGCATGGATTTGGTATCGGCGCCACTTCCGCTTGGGCTTGGCAACGGATCGCGAGGCCCCGGTGCCGCTTCCGAGCAAAAATCGATCGCTTTAGGCCTGCCACTTTCGGCAATTAATAGCCAGTTGAATCCGTCTTAGGTTCCCCCGAAAGAAAGCACGCGTCGCAGCGTCCGGTCGCCGAACACGTTGAGCGCCAAGCCCGCCATCACCAGAACGCCGCCGAAAAGTTCAACCGCGCTTAAGGGCTCGCCGAACACGACGACGCCGGCGACCATGCCGACGACCGGCGTGAGCAGGGCGTAGCGCGCGACGGTCGCGGCCGAATAATGGGCGAGGAGCCGCGCCCAGAGGCCGAAGCCGAACACGGTGCCGGCGTAGGCCACGACCAGCACGCTCGCGACAAGCGCGACGGTCGGATGGACGAGCGCCGCGAGCGGCGGCCGTCCCGTCGACGGCGAGCGAGAGCGCAAGCAGCGGCACGGGCGCGGCCAAACTCGACCAGACGGTGAAGGCGAGCATGTCGACCCTGCCCGCAGTCTTGGCCAGAACATTAGCCGAGCCCCAGAAGAAGGACGCGAGAACGACGAGGAGAAACGGCCCGAGGCTCGCGCCGGCAAGCCGAGTCGAGCCGATCACGGCGATGCCGGCGAAGGCGACGAGCCCGCCGAGGATCTGCGTCCGGCGCGGGTATTCGCTCAGGAAGAGCCACGCCAGCGCGACGGTGAAAAAAGCCTGCGCCTGGACGACGAGCGAGGCGAGCCCGACCGGAAAGCCCTCATGGATCGCGATGAAGAGCAGGCCGAACTGTCCGACGCCGAGCAGCAGCCCGTAGAGGGCGACTTTCCAGGGCGCAGCCTTCGGCGGCCCGACGAAGAGGACCGCCGGAAATGCGGCGAACACGAAGCGCAGCGCCGATAGCATCAGCGGCGAGGTCTCCGCCACGCCGACCTTGATGGCGATGAAGGTCAGGCCCCAGACGACCGCGACGCTGACCGCCGCCAGGATGTCGCGCGGGATCATGCGAAGGCGGGCGGACGAGCGGCCGGGACTTTGAGCGCAAGCGGAGAGAGGCATGACGAGCACTATCGACGCTGCTCGCGACCCGCGCCATTCAAAAAGCGGCGGCAGCGTCTCCCTCGCCCCCGATGGGCGGACGGCTTCGCCGGATCTTATCCGGTCAGAACGCGAGTCCTTGCTCGCCGCGCTCCGCTGTCCACGTGGTTAAAGCCTGCAGGCTACAGTTACTCGAACGCGCTTTCGCCTCTATAATGACGATGTCAATCAAATACAGCAGGAAGGCATCGTCGGCGAGCTTGACCATTCTACGGACCCTGGTCAATTCGACGTGAATCAGTTCGAACAATTTGGTCCCCCGTCTTTGCCTTTGGCCAAAAAGATCCTTCGGTCTATCACGAAGCGGCAAATCTAGACGTCTAAACAGACGCGACGCCGGCTGAACCGCTCACCCTGCTCTTTTGAACCGACTGAGCATCCAGTTTCTCTGTCGACGTGTTAACGCGACGAGCATCGATAAGCAATTGGTCGCCGCCCGGCCTGCGAGGAAAAGGTTCACGTGACGGGCGTGCGGTTCGCCTCACCCCGCGCCTTGCCGCTTCGCGCTCAACCCCGAGCGGCCGCGAGTAGAATTTACGTCCCGCCCCTCGTCGCGGCCGCGTCGGCCTCCGCGCGCCGCCTCTCGACCCATCTCACCGCGATCACCGAGCCCTCGTAGAGCGCGAGCATCGGCAAGGCAAGCGAGGTCATGCTGATGAGGTCGGGCGGCGTCAGGATCGCCGCGATCCCGACCACCGTCACGATCGCGTAGCGCCGCATCCGGACGAGATAGGCCGAGTTGATGATGCCGACGTGACCCAAAAGCGTCAGGATCACAGGCAGTTGAAAGGCGATGCCGAACGCGAAGATCAACGTCATGATGAGCGAGAGATATTCGCTCACCTTCGGCAGAAGCTCGATCGTCGCCTCGCCCGGCGTGTTGACCTGCTGGAGCGACACCGAGAAGCGGATGAGCAGCGGCATCACCGCGAAATAGACGAGCAGCGCGCCGAACAGGAAGAAGACCGGAGTCGCGATCAGATAGGGGAGGAACGCCTGGCGCTCGTGCTTGTAGAGTCCCGGCGCGATGAACTTGTAGAGCTGGATGGCGATGACCGGGAAGGCGATCACGGCCGCGCCGAACATGCTGAGGCGGATGTTGGTGTAGAACTGCTCGAGGAAGTGGGTCGCGATCAGCGTCGCCTTTTCCGGCCCCACCACGCGCACGTAGGGCTCAGTCAGCACGTTGTAGATCGAGCGCGAGAAATAGAAGCAGACGATGAAAGCGGCGAAAAAAGCGTAGAGCGCCTGGATCAGCCGAGCGCGCAACTCGATCAGGTGATCCATCAACGGCGCCTTTGTGGCGTCGATGTCCTCCTGGGTCATTCGGCTGCGCTTTGCTTGGCGGCGGGCGCCTCGATGGGAAGCGCCTCGTGCGGCGGCCGGGCCGGCTGGGACGGGTTCAGCGCGACCTCGGACGTGCCGACCTCGTGCGGCGCCGGCTCGCCTTCGTCGCCTCCTCGCGGATCATCGCCTTCTCGTTGAGCGCTTCGAGCTCCTTGCGGACGTTGTCCAGGTCCGCCCCGGCGCCGGCAGGCGTCGCGTGCGGCGGCGGGGGCGACTCGGGAGGATTGAGCGCGACTTCGGAGGCGCCGATGTCGTGCGGCGCCGCGGCCTTCGTCACCTCGTCGCGGATCATCCCCGCGGGATCGAAGGACGTGTCGACCTTGGCCTTCTCGTTCAGCGCTTCCAGCTCCTTGCGGACGTTCTCCAGGTCAGCCTCGCGCATCGCGTCCATGAACTGGCCCTGGAATTCGGCCGCCATTCGGCGCATCTTCCCGACCACCTGCCCGACCGTGCGCATGACCCGCGGCAAATCCTTCGGCGGGATCACCGCGAGCGCGACGATCGCGACCACCATTAGCTTGCCTATGTCGAAGTCGAACATCGAGGATCCGGCCAAACGAGCGTAGGGGGCGCGCGGCAGCATCTCCCCATGTCAGAAGCGTCAAAAATGGACGCGCTCAGCCGACCTTATGGACGTCGTTGGCGTCGACGCCGACCCGGTTCTCGATCGAGCGCGGCGGATCCGCCGGCGCCTGAGCGGGCTTCTCGTCGTCGTCGGCGAGACCTTTCTTGAACGACTTCACGCCCTTGGCGACGTCGCCCATGATGTCGGATATCTTGCCCTTGCCGCCGAACAGCAGGAGCGCAACCGCGGCGAACAACATCCAGTGCCAAATGCTCAGACCACCCATGGCCGCTTTCCCAATGCGATGGCGCCGCCCGGCGCTCATGAGCCGGCGGCGCGATCCTCGTTGCCCAAAACCTAAGCGCGAGGGGCGGCAAAAACAAGCTTGGCTTGGGGCGAAAGCGGAACGGGCAAGAAAATTAAGCTGCGGGCCCTGTCCGGGTAGGGGACGGGCACGCCGCATTTCCGCTTGCAAGGGATCGCGCCCTGTCGCCAAGATGGCGCCGGGAGGACTTCCCCCATGAGCGAGATCGCCAAACGCCTCGCCGAGCTCGGGATCGTGCTGCCGAAGCCCGCCGCCCCGGTCGCCAATTACGTCCCCACGGTCACAACCAGCGGCACGGCGCCGGGACCGCGGCCGCTGCTCTGGGTTTCGGGCCAGCTCCCTCTCGGGCCGGACGGAGCGCTCGAGGATCGCCACAAGGGCAAGCTCGGCCCGGAATTGCCGATCGAGGCGGCGCGCGAAGCGGCTGAGCGCTGCGCGATCAACATCCTCGCCCAGGCGCAGGCTACGCTCGGCGATCTCGACAAGGTCGTGCGGGTCGTGCGGCTCGGCGGCTTCTTCAACGTCGCTTCCTCGTTCGACGCCCTGCCCCAGGCGATGAACGGCGCCTCGGACCTGATGGCCGAGGTGTTCGGCGAGCGCGGACGTCACGCCCGCACCACGGTCGGCGTGGCGCACCTGCCGCTGAACGCGCTGGTCGAGGTCGACGCGATCTTCGAGATCTCGTTTTGAGGACACTCAACGCGCCCGCCTGGCTCACCGAGCGCCCGATCGCCCATCGCGGCCTGCACGATGCGGCTGAGGGCGTGATCGAGAACACGGCTCGCGCGGCGCTGGCCGCGATCGAAGCCGGCTTCGCCATCGAATGCGATGTCCAGATGAGCGCCGACGGGGAAATCTTCGTCTTTCACGACGACACGCTCGACAGGTTGACCGATGCCTCCGGCGCGCTGATCGCAAAGAGCGCCGCGGAAATCGCCGTGGCCCGCATCACGGGCTCGGGCGAAAGCCCGCCGAGCCTCGCAACATTCCTCGGCCTTGTCGCCGGGCGGACGCCGATCGTCTGCGAACTGAAAAGCCGGTTCGACGGCGACTGGCGGATCGGCGACCGGATCGCCCGCTCGCCGCAGTCCTACGAAGGGCCGCTCGCCCTCAAGAGCTTCGATCCGACTCTCGTCGCCTATCTCCGCCTGCGCTGGCCGCGGCTCGGGCCCCCGGGGCGCCCCTGCCCGGTCGGAATCGTCGCCGAGGCCTCCTACGACGGCCCCGGCTGGGACTTTCTGACGGAAGAGCAGAAGCGCGAATGCGCGAGCTTCGACCACCGCGCGCGCAGCGAGCCCGACTTCCTGTCATGGAACGTCGACGACCTGCCGCACAAGACGCCGTTCTTCGAGAAGGAGTTTTACGGCCTGCCCATGATGGCGTGGACCGTCCGCACCGCGGCGCAGAGCGAGGCGGCGCGCAAATGGGCCGACCAGATCGTGTTCGAGGGCGCCGGGCGGCCGTAAGGCTTTTCCGCGAAGTCTTCGTTTTGGCGGGCCCAATCAGCGCCGCAGCAGCAGCGACAGAAGGAGCGCGAGCCCGAGCAGCGCCGCGACTCCTTGCCAGAACTGCAGCGGGGCGCGCTCCAACAAAGTCTGCGGACGGCGGACCGAAACCTGCGCCTTCGGTCCCGCCTCCATTTCCAGCGCAAATTCCATGACGTCGTGAAACCGTTCGCGAGGATCGGCCGCGATCGCGCGGGCGAGGACGGCCTCCAGCCACGCGGGCAGATCGGGGCGCAACACAGTGAGCTTCTTCGGCCGGTCGCGGCGCGGCGCGCCGCGGGCGTCCGGGTTCCCGTAAGGGAATTCGCCGGTGAAAGCGCGAAACATCGTGACGCCCAAGGCGTAGATGTCGGTCGCCTCGTTGCCGGCTTCGCCTTCGAACATTTCCGGCGCCGCATAGCCGGGGGCGCCCGGGATTTCCGCGGGCGGAGCCTCTTCCCATCCGGGCGCCCGCGCCACGCCGAGATCGATGAGCTTCAACGATCCCCCGCCTTCGAGGATGATGTTGTCGGGCTTGATGTCGCGATGGATGATGCCGGCGCGATGGAGCGCCGCGACGCCTCGAGCGAGCCCGAGGGCGATGCTGCGCCCTTCCTCGAGACCGATTGCAGGACTTCGCGCGAGGCGCGTCTCGAGGAGTTCGCCCTGATAGAGGGGCATCACCGTGTAGAGGCAGGTCTGCCGCCCCGGCGGCAGCTCGACGACATGCCCGATCCATGGGCTCTGCACCCGGGCGCCGACCCAGGCTTCGCGGACGAAGGCCGCGTGATGGGTCGCCACCGCGGCGATCTGAGGTTTTGGAAACTTCAACGCGACCTCGCCACCCTCGACCTCGTCCACGGCGGCGAAAAGACGGCTGTACCGGCCCTCGGAGAGCAGCGCCTTGAGGACGTAGCCGTCGACCGTCTCTCCCACGACCGGCGTCGGGATCAGCGGCAGCCGCATGAGCGCGCCGCCGACGTCCGCCGAGACCGCCGTCGGCAATCCGACCACGTCCAGCACCAGGGCCGTGCAATTGTCGGCGCTGCCGGAGTCGAGCGCGGCGGCCACGAGCGCGCGGGCGGCGACCTCGGGCGCCGAGCGCTCGCGCAAGGCCTCGCGGATGCTGTCGTCGGTCAGGACCCCGTGCACCCCGTCGCTGCACAGGAGAAAGCGGTCGTGCAAGGCGACCGGCTGGGCCGCATAGTCGAGGCGCGCCTCCGCCTCGGCGCCGAGCGCGCGGGTGAGCACGCGGGATTGTCCGGGCCCTCGCTCCCGCACGTGATCGGCGGTGAGGCAGGTCAGATGGTCGCGCCTCAGGCGATAACACCTTGTGTCGCCGAGGTGGACGAGATGGGCGACGCGGCCGCGCAGCACGAGCGCGGTGAACGTGCACGCCATGCCTGCGAGCTCGGGATCCCGGCGGCCGAGCGCATTGATCCATCCGTTCAGCGCGTTGACGACCCGGGCCGCCGCGCGGCGCACCTCCATGGTCTCGGGCAAGTCCCAAAATCCGTCGAGAAAGCCGCGCACCGCGGTTTCGGCGGCGACGCGGCCGCCCTTGGCGCCGCCGACTCCGTCGGCGATCGCCGCCACCACCTCCCGGCGCGGTTCGAGCAGATCCGCTCCGACGACCGCGGCGGCGAAATCCTCGTTCTGTCTGCGCGGCCCTTTGTCGGAGGCAAATCCAACGCTCGCCCTCACGCCGGCATTGCCCTCCGTCATGGAAATCGCTCCGGCTCAGCTCGCCGGCGGCGGGGGTCGGCGATCCCGCCGGCGTTGATCTTGGGCGCGCGATGTCAATTCGCCAGCTTGCATTGGTCGTAGAGGAAATTTCCGCCGGTCGCCGACGCCAGAACGACTGTGAGCTTGCCGGATTTGCGATCCAGCGTGTAGCGCCAACCGTCCCTTGCGTCGCGCCAGGAAATCTCCGTCTCGCTGATGCGGGCAGGATTGGCGTCCACCGTCCCTCGATCATAGTCGATCGCAATCCGCCAGCTCGCGCCGCTAAACGGATTGGTGCAGGTCACGGCGACCTCGCCCGCCTGCGCGCGCGAGGCGAAAACGGCGAGCGCGAGCGCCGCCGCTCGAACCGGGGTCAGGATTGTTGGCTGTTGGAGCATCGCCCTCATCACTAAACGACTCCCTCTTGCATGCAAGGTCAAGCCAAGGGCGGATATCGCCTTGCATCGCGGCGAAGGCGAAGCCTGTGCTCATTGCCTAAATTCTGCTCAATGCGCCATTCCGTTATGAGGACGCGCCTAAGTCATAGGCGGTAACATAAAGAAAATATAAGCGCGTTAGCCGCCGCTCGCGGCATGGCTCTTGCTATCGCGCTATTTGCCCGTTTCTCGAAAGAGCGGGTCGTCAGTTTGGGCAGGCATCAATTTAGTCAAGGAAGTCAACATCGAACATTGATTGAGGAGTGACCATGGCGCTCGTAGCTTCACCGCAATGGCTGGACACCGGAGACAACGCTTGGCAGCTCGCGGCTGCAACGTTCGTCGGCCTGCAAAGCATTCCCGGGCTGACGGTGCTTTATGGCGGCATCGTCAAGAAAAAGTGGGCGATCAACTCCGCCTTCATGTCGATGTACGCCTTTGCTTCGGTGCTCGTCGTCTGGGTTCTGTTCGACTACAACATGGCGTTCGGGCCTCAATGGTTTCCATTCCTGGGCAAGCCGGGTCTGGCCACCTCGGCGCTTTTCACCACCGGTCAGGCGACAATTCCGGCGGCGGCTTCGGGCATGCCACCTCTCGCCTTTCCAATGGCGACGCTCATTTTCTTCCAGTTCGTGTTCGCCGCCATCACCGTCATCATTCTTGCCGGCTCTCTTCTCGGCCGCATGAACTTCACGGCCTGGATGATCTTCTGCCCCGTGTGGATGACTTTAGTCTATACCGTGGGGGCGTTCAGCCTGTGGGGCGGCGGCTGGCTCGCGAGCATGGGCGTGGCGGACTTCTCCGGCGGTTACGTCATCCATCTCGCCGCGGGAACCTCCGGATTCGTCGCCGCGTGGGTCGTCGGCCCCAGGCTTCAGGCCGATCGCGATCATTTCCCGCCCAACAGTCTCTTGGTCACGCTGGCCGGCGCCGGCATCCTGTGGCTCGGCTGGAACGGGTTCAACGGCGGCGACCCCTATTTCGCCAACGCCGATGCCGGTGCGGCGGTGCTCAACACCAACACGGCCACCGCGGTCGGCCTTCTGGTTTGGACGCTGATGGACAAGTGGGCCTATGGCAAGCCGTCGGTGCTCGGCGCGGTCAACGGCATGATCGCGGGCCTGGTGGCGATCACGCCCGCCGCCGGTTACGTCGATGGTTGGGGCGCGATCATTATCGGCATCGCCGCCGGCATCATCCCGTGGATGAGCATGAACTGGCTGCAAAAGACCAATTTCATGAAGAACGTGGACGATACGCTGAGCGTGTTCTCCACCCACGGCGTCGCCGGCGTGACCGGCGGGATCATGGTTGGCCTCATCGCCAATCCGGGCATGCTTCAATACATCGGGACGGACAAGGAGGCTCCCGGCGTCAATGTGACAGGCTTGTTCTTCGGCAACGCCTACCAGCTTCTGCTTCAGGTCTATGGCGCGGCGTTCATCATCGTCTACAACGCGATTGCGACTTACATCATATGCAAGGTCATCTCGTTCATCGTGCCCCTGCGCATGGATGAGGCCACCCTGAAGGTGGGAGACGACGCGGTTCACGGCGAGACCGCCTACGCGATCGGGGCTGAAGGCGAGTAGCCGGCGCGATACAGCCTGCCCCAGGGCTTGACTTGGCTTGACCCGGGGGTGGCCCGAAGGGCCGGATGAGGGGTCCGCGCCGCAAGGCGCGCTTCCGTCACGGCGCTGTCGCAAGAGCCCCGCAAGGGAGGGGGGGACCCGGGCTCTTGAGGCGTCGTGCGCCGGAGCGTCGGTCCTGCCCGCGTCACTGCATCGCGAAGGAACGATCGCGCCAGCCCCAAGGCCAAAAAAATATAGGCCCAGCCGAACAGCCGGTTGTGGACGAGGCAGGCGCGGTGCCGAGAGAGCGGCCAGCCGACGTAGCCCGGCGGCGGGACTGCCGGGCGCGGGCGGATCAGGACGCCGATCGCCCGCTAGGTCCTCGTGAGCGCGACGACAACCGCCGCGGCGAAGGGGTCAGCCCTCGCCGCTCGGCGGTAGCAGCGCGCGCAGGGCGTCGAGCGTGTCGGCTTCTGCGACCGGCTTGTCGCGCCGCCAGCGCAGCATCCTGGGAAACCGCACCGCGATGCCGCTGCGGTGCCTCTTGCTTTTGGCAATGCCCTCGAAGCCGAGTTCGAACACCTGCGTCGGCTTCACACTGCGCACCGGCCCAAAGGTCTCGACCGTCGTGCGGCGGATGATCGCGTCCATCTCGCGCATCTCCGCGTCGGAGAGGCCCGAATAGGCCTTGGCGAAGGGTATGAGCTCGCGGCCGGGCGCGCCCTCCTCCGCGCTCCACAGGGCGAAGGTGTAGTCGCTGTAGACGCCGGAGCGGCGGCCGTGGCCGCGCTGCGCATAGATCAGCACCGCGTCGACGCTCATCGGGTCGAGCTTCCATTTCCACCAGACGTTCGTGCGGTCGTCGCCCTTGCGTCGCCCGACCCCATAGGCGCCCTCGCGCGCCTTCAGCATCAGCCCCTCCCGGCCGAGCGCGCGCGCCTGCTCGCGGATGATCGCGAGCCCCGGCCAATCGTCGGCCGAGACCGTCGGGGCTCAGGCGCATCGGCAGCCGCTCGCCGCGCGCCTTCGCAGAAGCAAGCGTCTCGCTCGACGAGGCCTTCCAGACGCGCACGGCGTTCGCGCTGCGGCTCGCCGCGGATGTCCCGCCCCTCGCATTCGAGGAGATCGTAGGCGATGAAGGCGGCCGGCAGCTCCCGCATCGTCTTGTCGCTGACGGCCTTGCGGCCGAGCCTCTGCTGCAGGCTGGCGAAGGGCGCGAGGCCGTCGAGCGAGTTGGCGGAAACATCTCCCGCCGGCGGAATGAGCACGACGAGCTCGCCGTCGAGCGCGACGCCGGAGGGCAGCGCGCGCGCCAGCGGCTCGAGATCGGGATAGGCCTCCGAGATCAGCTCCTCGCCGCGCGACCACAGCCGCCACGCGTCGCCGCGCTTCAGGAGCTGGGCCCGGATGCCGTCGAACTTCCATTCGACGATCCAGTTCGAGGGCGGCCCGAGCGTCTCCTGCATCGCCTCGACCGGCCCTTGCCAGGACTGCGCGAGATAGAAGGGATAGGGCCGGCCGGCGTCGAGCGCCTCCGCCTCCGCATGCGCCGACCTCGCCGATCAATGCCTGGAAATCGTCGGCCGACGGCGCCCGCCGCGCCTGCGCATAGCCGATCATGCGCTGCGCCATGCGGCTCTCTTCCATGCCCGCGACCTCGGCCAAGCGCCTTCACCACCTGCAGCCGCGACACGCCGACCCGCAGTTCGCCGGTGATGAGCTTGAAGAACGCGAGCCGCTGGTCGACCGGCAGCTCCTCCACCCAGCGCCTGAGCCGCGCGTAGCGCTCTTCCTCGTCGAGCGCCGGCAGCGGCAGGAGGCGCTCGCGCATCCAAAGGTCGAGCGAGACCTCCTCGCCGGCGGCGCCCTCCGGCAGGAGAAGCGACAGCGTCTCGGCGAGATCGCCGACGTTCGAATAGCATTCCTCGACGAGCCACTCCGGGCAGCCCAGAGCCCTCGACCGCGAGACGCCAGAGGAGACGGGTCGGGACGGTCTGGCGCGGCTTGCCGCCGGCGAGGAAATAGACCATCCAGGCCGCGCTCGCCCATTGCATGGGATCGTCCTTCGCGGCGGCGAACGCCTCCGTCAGCGCCGCCTGCTTCGCCCGGATCGAGGTCGCCGAGTTCGAGCCGCCGGTAGAGGTCGGAGAAGGCCTTCACGCCGCGCCCTCCTCCGGCGGCGCAGCCTCGTCCGCGGCGGCCTCCTCTTCCGCCGTATGGCGGTCGGCAGGACTTTCGCGTCGAGCCCCTTCTCGCGAAGATACCGCGTCAGCGGCCCGACCGTCCCGTGCGTCGCGAGCACGCGCTCGGCGCCGGTCGCCTCGATCGCGGCGAGCAGCCCTGGCCAGTCGGCGTGGTCGGAGAGCGCAAAGCCCCGGTCGAGCCCGCGCCGCCGCCGGTTGCCGCGCACCTGCATCCAGCCGCTCGCCAGCGCGTCCGAATAGTCGCCGAAGCGCTTGAGCCACGGGCTCGCCATCGCCGAGGGCGGCGCCACGATCAGCGCGCCGGCGAAGCCGCGCTTGCCGTCGATCTCGCCGACCAGCCGCGTCGGCGGCAGGGCGACTCCCGCCTGCCGATAGAGCGCGTTGATCGGCTCGACCGCGCCGTGGCAGACGATCGGTCCGATCGACGCGTCGACATGCGCGATGACGCGCTGCGCCTTGCCGAGCGCATAGGCGTAGAGCACGCTAGCGCGGCCTGCGGCGGCGTTGTCGCGCCACCAGGCGTCGATGGCGGCATAATTCTCCGCCTGCGTGCGCCAGCGGTAGATCGGCAGGCCGAAGGTCGATTTCGGTGATGAAGACGTCGCAGCGCTGCGGCTCGAACGCGGCCGCGACGCCGTCGTCCTCGAGCTTGTAGTCGCCCGAGGCGACCCAGACCTCGCCGCGATGCGCGACGCGGATCTGCGCCGAGCCCAGCACATGTCCGGCCGGGTGGAACGAGACCTCGACGCCGTCGCGGATCAGCTTCTCGCCGTACTCGACCGTCTCGATCGCGACGTCGCCGAGGCGTTTGCGCAGGATCGGCGCGGTCAAGCGATGGCAGACGTAAAGGTCCGAGCCGAAGCGGGCGTGGTCGCCGTGCGCGTGGGTGATCAGCGCCCGCACGACCGGGCGCCACGGATCGATATGAAAGTCGCCCGCGGCGCAATAGAGGCCGCGATCGGTCGGAACGATGAGGTCCATGGGGGCCAGGACGAGCGGCGGCGGCCGCCGGCCCTGTCATATAGGGACTTGCCTCCGGCGCGCCACGCCGTGCTGGATCCTCAGTATCGGGCGCGGAGCGCGCTCGGACTCTCGCCGATGCAGCGGACGCCGAGCGTCCTCAGCATGGCGTCGCTTTCCGGCGACAGGTCGCGGTTGCCGGTCAGATTGGCCCTCAGCGTGGCCATGTCGCCGCAGGCCGCGTAGGGCAGGCTCGGGGCCAGGCTGTAAGGCGCGCCCGGCTGAGCGGGCGCGCATCCACAAAGCGAGCCTGCGAGAGCGACCGGGAAGAGGGCCGCCAGTCTCCCGCGAAAGGTTTTGCGCACGCCGCCTCTCCAGTCGCCTCGTCAGCCGGCTTTCGCCCGAATCGCTTTCGGTCGACCGCGCGAGGCGCCGCCACTCGGCGCGCCGACGCTTGTCCGAGCCTTGCGGGGCCCCTGTAGCCGCGCGCCATAGCCCGTCGGGCGCGGCCTCCCCGATTGCAGCGGGGACCTTGTTGGGGGGCAGGGCGGGTGGGGGAGTTTGCGGATCTTCCCTGGAGGGGCGGCGTCTCGCCGCCCCAATGGCGCGCGGGACGCGCGCCCTCCCCAGCCCCCGCAAGGTCCACCCCCGGGCATTCCCTGCTCGGGGGATTGAATTCCCTGCTAGCCCCTGCTCCGCGTAAAAATATTCCCTGCTCCCGCGCTCAGGGAATTTTCTCCCACGCTACTGGAATCATTGATCTTTTCAGCGCATTTTTCGCCGAAAAACGCGAAATTCCCTGCGAACTCCGTGCGCGCAGGGAATTTTGCCGCCGCCTTGACCTCGACCGGCGCGACAACGGACGATGCGGCTTGGGCTCGGCCGGGTGCATGCGATGCGGCGATGGAATGGCTGGGGCGATGAGACGATCGACGCGCACCTGCCCGACGAGGCCCGCGATTTCCTCCGCGAACCCATCGGCGAGGCGGCGGCGCCGAAGGATGCGGCCCTCGCCGAAGTCCTCGCCGGCATCGGCCCATCCCGGCTGCCCGACCATCGTCTGGTCAGCCGGGACCCTGAGGCGCGCCTGCGGGCGAGCGTCGGCCAGAGCTTTGAAGACTGGCTCCGCCTCCGTTTCGGCCGCCTCGGGCCGGTCGTCGACGGCGTCGCATTTCCCGACACCGAGGACGAGGTCAGGGAGGTTCTGGACTGGGCGCGCGACGTCGGCGCGCTTTCGATCCCGGTCGGCGGCGCGACCAGCGTCGTCGGCCATCTGACGCCCGGAGACGGCAGCAGGCCGTCGCTCGCCATCGTGATGACGCGGCTTAGGCGGCTGATCAGGCTCGATCCGCTGTCTCAGCTCGCGACTTTCGAGGCCGGGGTCGCGGGGCCCGACCTCGAAGCGCAATTGCGGGCCGAAGGCTTCATGCTCGGCCATCTATCCGCAGAGCTTCGACTACTCCACCCTCGGCGGCTGGATCGCGACCCGCTCGTCCGGCCAGCAGTCGGCCCGCTATGGACGGATCGAGGCGCTTGTTCGCCGGCGGGCGGATCGAGACGCCGACCGGCGCGCTCGAAATTCCCGCCTTCCCGGCGTCGGCCGCCGGCCCGGACCTGCGCGAATGGGTGCTGGGATCGGAAGGGCGCATCGGAATCATCACCCGCGCGACGGTGCGGATCGCGCGTCTGCCGGAGCGGGAAATGTTCCTTGGCTATTTCCTGCCCAGCTGGGAGGCGGGCGAGGCGGCGACGCGGGAGCTGGCGCAGGCGAGGATCGGCCTGTCGATGACGCGCCTCGCCAACGCCGCCGAGACCCTCGCGACGCTGCGCCTCGCGGGCGGCGGCCGCGCGGTCGAGTGGCTCGAACGCTATCTTGCTCTGCGCGGCTGCCGGCAGGACAAGGTATTTCTCCTGATCGGGCTCACGGGCGGCTCGGCGCAGGTCGAGGCCATGCGAACGCAGGCCGCGGCCGTGCTGCGCCGGCGCGGCGCAGTTTCGACCGGCGCCTCATCGGCCGGAAATGGCGGGCGAACCGCTTCAAAAGCGCCTATCTGAGGAACGCCCTGTGGTCGGCGGGCTACGCGGTCGACACGATGGAGACGGCGGTCGACTGGCCGCGCGTGACGGCGATGATGCAGGCGATCGAAACCGCCGGCCGCGACGCCTTGGCGAGGCTCGGCGAAAAATGCCACGCCCAGACGCATCTGTCACACGTCTACCCGCAGGGATCGAGCGTCTATTCGACCTTCGTGTTCCGCATCGAACCGGATTTCGACACGAGCCTCAGACGCTGGCGCGCGCTGAAGGAGGCGGTCAGCGAGGCGATCGTGCGCGAAGGCGGCACGATCTCCCACCAGCATGGGGTCGGCAAGCATCATTCCCGCTACCTGGCGGCGGAGAAGGGCGAACGCGGCGTCCGCGCGCTGCAGGCGATGGTCGAACATTTCGATCCCGCAGGGGCTCTCGATTCCGGCGACCTCCTGCCGGAGCGGCCGCAATGAACCGGGCGGACAATCTCGCGCGCTTGCGCGATGGGCCGCCGCTCGACGCGCTGATCGTCGGCGGGGGCATAACCGGCGCGGGCGTCGCGCTCGAATTCGCGCGCGCCGGACTGCGCGTCGCGCTCGTCGAGGCGCGCGACTACGCGAGCGGGACGTCGTCCCGCTCGTCGAAGCTGGTGCACGGCGGCCTGCGCTATCTCGCCCAGGGCGACATCCGCCTGACCCGCGAATCCGTGCGCGACCGCACCGAACTGCTGCGCGCCGCGCCGGGCCTGGTAAAGCCGCTCGGGTTCCTGCTGCCGGTGCGGACGGGCGACAAGTACGGCCGCCTTGTCCTCGGCCTGGGGTTGGCGGCCTACGACTTCTTCGCCGGCGCTCCGCACCCGCCGCTGGCATGACGCGGAGTCGCTGCTTGTTAACGCGCCCGTTCTGTCGTCGCACGGATTGAAAGGCGGCTGGTCGTATCTCGACGCCGAGACCGACGACGCCCGCCTCGTCCTGCGGGTCCTGGCGGAAGCCCGGCGCTGCGGCGCGCTGACCGTCAATCGCTTCGCCGTCGAATTGCTTGACGCGCGGGGCGAACGGCGTCGACGGCGCCAGGCTCCATGACGGCGTCGACGGCCTGTCGTTCGAGGTCAAGGCCCGCTGCGTCATCAATGCCGCCGGCGCCTGGGCCGACCGCCTGCGCGGCGAAGTCGGGGGCGAGCCGAAGCTGCGGCCGCTGCGCGGCAGCCATCTGTTGTTCGAGGCCTGGCGCTTTCCGCTGGCGCAGGCCGTCGCCTTCTTCCATCCCGACGACCGCCGCCCCATTTTCGCGGTTCCCTGGGAGGGGTCGACCCTGATCGGCACGACCGACGTCGATCATCGCGACGATCTCGATCGCGAGCCCGGCATCACGCGGGCGGAGTTCGACTATATTCTGAAAGCCGCGCGATCCGAGTTCCCGAACCTGGACCTCGTCGAGGCGGACGTCGTGTCGACCTGGTCGGGCGTGCGTCCCGTCATTGCTTCCGGATCGAATGTCGATCCCTCGAAGGAGACGCGCGACAGCCTCATCCTCGAGGAAAACGGCCTCGTCACCGTCACCGGCGGCAAGCTGACGACCTTCCGCTCGACCGCGCTCGCGGCGTTGCGCCAAGCGGCCGATCGCATCCCGGAGCTGAAAGGCGCGCAGGCGGGGGCGCATCTCTTCGCTTCGCCCTCGCCTGCGACGGTCGAGGCGCTGCGCGACGCGCCGCCCGAGCTCGGCGCGCGCTGGCTCGCGCGATACGGGGACGATGCGATCCGGGTGAAGCTCAGCGCCGGCGCCGACGAGCTCAAGACGATCCGCCATACCGGCGCGGCCTGGGCGGAGCTGCGATGGGCGTGCCGCTCCGAGCAGGTCGTCCATCTCGACGACCTCCTGCTGCGCCGGACGCGCCTCGGCCTCCTGCTGCGCAACGGCGCAGCGGAGCTCTTGCCCCGGGTCAAGGAAATCGCCCAAGGCGAGCTCGGCTGGAGCGACAGCCGCTGGGACGAGGAAGTCGTGGCCTACCGGGATCTGATCGCGCGCTGTTACGCCGTCCCTGGGACCCCGCCGTGACCGGGTCGTCCGACGAGCTCGTCCTTGCGATCGACTGCGGCACGCAGAGCGTGCGGGCGCTCCTCGTCGACCTCAAGGGGAACATCGTCGCCAAGCGCCAGCGGGCCTTGGACGCGTATACGGCGGCGCAGGAGGGGTGGCTCGAGCACGACGCCGAAGCGTTCTGGACGGCGAGCGCCGCCGTCTGTCGCGGGCTGTGGGTCGAGCACCCCGACCTCAGGCCGCGCGTGAAGGGCATGGCGGTCACGACGCAGCGCGGCTCGCTGACCCTGGTCGATCAATCCGGCAAGCCGCTGCGCCCCTTCATCATCTGGCTCGATCAGCGGCGCGCCCGTCGCGCACCTTCCATTCCCGCCTGGTGGCGCCTCGCCTTCATCGCAGCGCGCGTGAGCGGCACGGTCGACCATCTCGTCAAGGAAGCGGAGCTCAACTGGATCGCCGAGCACGAGCCGGAGCGGCTCGCGCGCGCGCACAAGGCGCTCCTGGTGTCGGGCTGGCTCAACTACCGGCTGACCGGGCGCTTCGTCGACTCTGCGGCATCGCAGGTCGGCTACCTTCCGTTCGATTTCAAGCGCCAGGCCTGGGCGCGGTCCTGGGACTGGAAATGGCGGGCGCTCGGCGCGCGGCGCGAGCAGATGCCGGACCTTGCGCCGGTCGGATCGATCCTCGGCGGCCTGACGAGGGACGCCGCCGAGGCGACGGGGCTGCCGGAAGGGCTGCCGGTGGTCGCCGGCGCGGCCGACAAGGCCTGCGAGATTCTCGGCGCCGGCGCGATCACGCCCGATGTCGGCGCAGTCTCCTACGGCACCGACGGCGACCATCAATGTGACGACACCGCGCTATCTCGAGTTCGACGCTTTTCATCCCGCCCTACCCGGCCGCCCTGCCCGGCCAGTTCGTCGTCGAGATCCAGATTTTCCGCGGGATCTGGATGGTGAGCTGGTTCAAGCAGCAGTTCGGCCACCCGGAAGTCGCGGCCGCGCCGGTCGAGGGCGTTTCGCCGGAGGCTCTTGTTCGACCGGCTGGTCAAAGGCGTGCCGCCCGGCAGCCAGGGCCTGATGCTGCAGCCCTACTGGACCCCGGGCGTCCGCACGCCGGGCCCCGACGCGCGCGGGGCCGTGATCGGCTTCACCGACGCTCACACGCGCGCCCACCTCTATCGGGCCATTCTCGAAGGGCTCGGCTATGCGCTGCGGGAAGGCGCCGAGCGCATCCAGGCGAGGAGCAGGATCCCCATCACGAGCCTTCGCGTGTCCGGCGGCGGCTCGCAGTCGGACGCCGCCATGCAGGCGACCGCCGACATCTTCAACCTGCCCGCCTCGCGGCCGCATACGTTCGAAACTGCCGGGCTCGGCGCCGCGATCGCGGCTTCGGTCGGGCTCGGCCTGCACCGCGATTTTCCGGCCGCGGTCCGCGAGATGACGCGTCTCGGCGCGACCTTCGAGCCCAATCCGGCCGACGCCGCGCTCTACGAGGAGCTTTATGCGCAGGTCTACCTTCGCATGTACCGGAGGCTCAGCCCGCTCTACGCGAGCCTGCAGCGAATCCTGAGGCCATCGGCCTGAGAAGCCGAATCGAAATGTTGGGGCGACGACAAGGCGGTTGAGGCGGCGGCCCATTGCGCCCAGAAAGGCGTCGGCCATCGCTGAGGATCGCTGGACCGATGATGGTTCGCCCTTAATTTGGATGCGGCGACCCGGCAGCCTCGGACGAAGCGGTACCGACCGGATGGGCCGCCTCTAGCGCGGGAGTTTGGCCGCCATCGAGGCCTTGATCGAGGCATCCGCGGCGGTCAATGGTCGCTGCGTCGGATGTCACCGTCGAAATGGCGCACGCCGCGAGCCGGCGAGGCTGCGCGACGCGGTCATTGGCGGTCTTTGGAGGGAATGCCCGCGCTCCGCCCCTTTCCGACATCCTGGCTCGAGCGGCTAGCGCTGGATTTTGGCCCCCAGGAGAGATTGCCGTGGCCTCCCATACCCCGCCAGCTGTCGCGCATAGGTTCGGCCCAGGCACTTTACTCAAATCCCCCAACTCTCGGCTTCGGGCCGCGCCGTTTCGGACGCGGGTCGCGGCCTATGAGGGTGGCGAGCCGGGCGCCCGATTGTTTCGGCGGCCCGCAGCGCCGACAGCGCCTCAGCCGACGGCTCCGTCCCGATTGAGATCGGGATCGGCAAGCGGCCGGCGCAACGGTCGAGGAGCGGCGCGACGCTCACGAACTCTTCGTCGCGACCGCCCTTGGGCGCAGACGCCAGCGCCTTCGCCAAACATCGTGTAGAATGCCGCTCGGGAGGAGAGCCTGTGACTCTTCCAGTCGCGAAGGGGTCTCGGTACGAGGAGACCTTTCCCACCCTGGCTGCGCCGGAAATGGAGCGGCTGCGGCGCTACGGGACATTGCACAAATACGCCGACGGCGAGAGGCTGTTCGAGGCAGGGAAGGCGATCCCAGGTGCGTTTGTGGTGCTGCGCGGCGTTGTCGCGATCGCCGACCGCGACGGCTTGGGTCATACAGCGCCGATCGCCGAGGAGGGGGTCGGGCAATTCCTTGGCGAAGTCGGCCTGCTTTCCGGTAGGGGCGCACTGGTCGACGCCACGGCCGAGGGTGAGGTCGAGGCGCTGCTTATACCCCCGGAGAGATTGCGGTCCCTGCTGATCGCCGAGGCCGATCTCGGCGAGCGGATTATGCGCGCGCTGATCCTTCGGCGAGTGGCCCTGCTCCAAGCAGGCACTGGCGGCGTCGTTCTGATCGGACCGCCGGCCGCTGCGGACGTCATCCGCCTGCAGGGCTTCCTGGCCAGAAACGGCTATCCTCAGCACTTGCTCGATCCAGCGACGGATCCGGAAGCGAAGGAGGCGGTCGCCCGCTACGCGGATGCCGCGGGCGGTCTTCCCTTGGCGGTTTGCCCCGACGGCGCGATGCTTGGCAATCCATCGGAAGCCGCGCTCGCCCGCCAGATCGGAATGATCATCCCCTCGCGTTCGGGCCTGGTCTACGACGTGGCCGTGGTCGGCGCTGGTCCTGCGGGCCTTTCGACCGCGGTCTACGCCGCTTCTGAAGGGCTGTCGGTGGCTGTGCTTGATGCGCGCGCCTTTGGCGGCCAGGCGGGCGCGAGCGCTCGGATCGAGAACTACCTCGGCTTTCCGACCGGAATATCCGGCCAGGCTCTCGCGGCTCGGGCCTTCATTCAGGCCCAGAAGTTCGGCGCGGACGTCATGATCCCCGCCACGGCGAAGACGCTCGATTGCTCACGCGCCAACGGCGCTTTCGCGCTCGAGATGGAAGGCGGCGACCGCATACAGGCTCGCGCAGTCGTGGTGGCGAGCGGCGCCCGCTATCGCCGTCCGGCGATTCCCGAAATCGCCCGCTTCGAAGGTCGTGGCGTTTGGTATTGGGCGTCGCCGATCGAGGCGCGCCTATGCGCCGGCAATGAAGTCATCCTGGTCGGCGGGGGCAATTCGGCGGGGCAGGCCGCCGTCTTTCTTTCCGCTCACGTGTCGAAGGTGCGAATGCTGGTGCGAGGCGCCGGCCTCGCCGAGAGCATGTCGCGCTATCTCGTCGATAGGATCGCGGCGGCGCCGAACATCGACCTCATGACGGAAACGGAAATCGTCGCGCTGGCCGCTTCGCCCGATGGCGGCGTGGAAAGAGTGCGGTGGCGCAACCTGCGGTCCGGCGTCGAGACTGAGGCTCCGATCCGCAACGTCTTCCTCTTCATCGGCGCCGACCCCGCGACCGAGTGGCTGCAAGGTCTGCGGAGTCGCGCTGGACAAGTCGGGTTTCGTGACGACCGGGAACCGGACAAACGGCGGCGCGACGACCTCGCAGCTCGAATCCTCGATGCCCGGCGTATTCGCCATCGGCGACGTTCGGTCCGGCTCAGTCAAGCGCGTCGGAGGGGCGATCGGCGAAGGCGCGCAGGTCGTCGCGGCAATCCACGCTTTCCTCTCACATTCTCCGACTCCGCATCTTTAACCGAGGAACGAGACGTCATGTCGAAGACCTGCACGCATTTGCGCACGATACGCGACGTGACCCCGAGCGCGCTCGGCTGCGAGGAGTGCCTGAAAACGGGCCAAGCCTGGTTTCATCTGAGAATTTGCCGCACATGCGGACATGTCGGGTGCTGCGACCAATCGGAGGGACGGCATGCGACGAAGCATTTCCATGCGACGCGACATCCCGTCATCGAAGGCTACGACCCGCCGGAGGGATGGGGATGGTGCTATGTCGACGAAGTCGCCGCTGACCTCTCCGACCGCATGACGCCGCACAACGGCCCGATCCCGCGCTATTATTAACGCGCTTATTGCGAGGCCTGTTGCTACGGACCCAAGCCTACGGTACCTGAGGTCCATGCGTCGAAGTTCAGCGCGTTTCCAAGGGCATAGAAGGTTGCGCCAGTGCCTTCACCGGCCACAACGGACCGGGATTTAACCTGCCGACAAGCCCAGCTTACCGGCATTGGCCAATTTGGCTGAAGCTCTTGGAGGGCTCCTTCGTTTGCCTCAGGGTTCCCAACTCTAAGTTAACGACGGTTAACGAATTATGCCCGAATGCACGCATTCCGAGAGGCGGCCGTCGCAGTCCGTCCGCAGTCATTCCATTAAATGGCTGGCACTGCTCGCTTGTCGAGTCCGGACAGCGCGACAACCCCCAATTGCCCTGTCGTTTGCCTTTATCCGGATTGCACGGAAGCTTTCCGAAGGCTACTCCGTTTGCCTTTGGCGCTCCGCTTGCTCTCGAAGGAGTCCAATATAAACGTCTTATCAACCGCAACGATCCCTGTCAGGATCGCGGGGTCGCCGTGGTTGAGAGCCTCCAAGAAGCGGCGCCGCCATCGGAACGCAGTTGTGTAATCCACGCCGCAGCGCTCAGCCGTTTGCGCGAGCGTCTCGCCGTTGATCATAGCTTTGACCTGATCACTCCACCGATCAGCGTAGCGTAAGCCCGCGAGCGGTGTTCCAGTCAGTGGGTTGAACGTCTTCCCGCAACCCAGACAACGGTGGCGAGGCTTGCCGTTGGCGCGGCCCCAACGACGAATGTCATCACCACCACAATGCGGGCAACTCAAGCTCGCGGTCTTGCTTCGCCGGGGTTTCGACGAGAGGCTTTTAGCTCGCGCGACAGCGGCTGTCTTTTCGGCTAATTCAGCATCCTCGGTCGTGCCTAATTCCCGAAGCGCCCGCACTCGTTGTCGCTTATCCAACAGCCGAGTACTTTGAAGCCAAGTCTTAAATGCCTCGGAGTCCATTTCCAGCCCTCTCTAACGTATCACCTATTCATCCCACATTTCCACAGGTTTCGCAATAAGAACGATTATTAAAGATATAAGCTTTGGCTCAATTCGCATTAGCTATGCAGTCTCTCATGTGATAGAACATAAAGTGAACGCAGGAGGCACGCATGGACCATCAAGAATATCTGGCTTGGCGTCTGAGATTGATGATCTCTCCCCGGAGCAGCGGATTGCAACGGTTCGGCTCTTGGCTGGTCAGCCGTCGCTGGAAGCCGTGATCGGCCTGCTGGAGCGGATCGGGGCAGCGCGAAGCTGTCCGCACTGTGCGACGGGTGGAGCTGTGATCCGAGGTCGCTCCAACGGGCTGAACCGGTATTTTTGCAAGATCTGCGGCAAAACCTTCAACGCCCTGACTGGGACGCCGTTAGCCCGGCTGCGACGCAAGGATTGTTGGACGGAATTCGCCGCGTCGTTAAGCGATGGCGACACGGTGAAGACCTCGGCCGAGCGCTGTGGGGTGGCCGGCAGCACTGCTTTTCGCTGGCGTCACCGCTTCCTGCGCGCGGTGACGGCTGGCGCGATCAAACTGCGCGGCATCGTCGAGGCCGACGAGACGTTTGTCTTGAGCAGTCGTAAAGGCGAACGGAATTCGATCGCAAGGCCCGCAAGCGCGGCGGAAAGGCGTCCAAACGGGGATTGTCGGATGAGCAGGTTCCGGTCCTGGTGGCCGCCGACCGCTCCGGCGTCACCGTCAGCGCCGTGTTGCCGGTGGTGTCTGCCGCTCATTTGCAAGCGGTTTTGCAGCCAGTCCTTGATCAGGACGCTCTGCTGGTCACCGACGGCTGCACCAGTTATCCGCCCTGCGCCGCCGCGCTGGGCGTCAGCCATGAGGCGCTCAACCAAACTGCCGGCGAGCGCGTCCGGGGCGAATTGCACATCCAGACCGTCAACAGCCGCCATGAGCGGCTCAAGACCTTCCTGCGTCGCCATCGCGGCGTAGCCACCAAGTATCTCGACAGCTATCTCAGATGGTTTCACCTTGCAGTGCTTCCACGACAGCCCACACCACGCGCCGTCCTCGCCGCAGCCGCAGGAATCCTGCCGGTCAGACAAATTGCATAGCTAATGCGAACTGAGCCTAAGCTTTTGGATCGGCTCGGGAGCCCAACGCCGATCGGCGAAGCGACTTCGCGCCGGATTGCCGCGGCCTCCCCTACCGATCTCCACGGGGGTCATTGGGTGTGAATAACGTAGTAAAGCGAGTGGCACCGGAATACCCTTGGTATTGAAGCAGGCGTCACCGGAATCCGGACGGGCCCGATTAAGGCATCCGGCTCCCACCTTGGGTGTGACGGCGAAGCCTTGCGGCTTGCCGTATGCGCTCCAACGCTTGTGACGCGGCGACCCGGCACTGTGTCCGGAACGCGCTTTGCTGGCTCGCATTCCCCTCGGCCCCCGCCCTTGGCTCCACCGGCCCCTCGGCCGGTCGCCCGGCCTCATTCGTCGGCTTCACGGTGACTCATGGCGGGACCTGACCTCTCATGCCCGTGCATCATCCGCTTCGGCTCGTCGCCTTCCCGACGCGGACCAGAGCGGCACAAGGCCTGTGGTCAGGCGTGAGATCTCCCGGTTCCCGGACAAGGACCGTCTGCACATGCCAGGGTCTGCGACCTCGCGGGACCGGCGATGCGCTCGCGTTGACGCGCACCCCCGTATTGTCTTCCGCCGTGACAAAAGCGTCGGCGTCCCGATTGATAGTTTCGCGGCTCAATGGCTGGCCTATGCGTTCCCCTGCCGACGCTTCGTCTCCGACCTCGCGACCGAAAACGCACGGCTCAGGGCCGGTGCGGATCGCTACTCCTTCACCGCAGTGGACTTGCACCACCTACTCCTCGCCGGTCTTCCGGCGCACTGTCATTTTAACCCCCGTAACCCTTACTAAAGACGATCGTCCTCAGGCTCGAAGACTATTTTCTCGGCGCAATTGCCGCGCTGAATGCTCGACTAGTTCTCTCGTTCGGCTTCAGCCTCTTGCTCCAAACGCAAAATATGCGCTCGCAGCATATCAAATCCCTCTTCGGCGACATCGCTAAACAGCGGATCCCTATGGCCGCTCAAGGTTGAAGCGATCTCCGTCCAATCTTGAGGCTCTAAAGCCTTGAGGGCGGCAGGAAAGAAATCACGATCCTCCATCATGATGTGACGCCGCTCATGCTCTATGAATTCGCGAACGATAGCATCCACATCTTGCCGATGGATTACTCGATCCGCCAGCATGCTGTCGACCGCCTGAGCGACGCGTCGCAAACGTTCTGCCCCTTCTTGGTGCTCGCGAGCGAGATCGCCAACCTTCGCAGCCGCAGCGGGATCGCGAATTCTTAGCTTGGCAAAGACCAAATCTTCCTGGGGATGGTGGTAGACCTTCGGGTAAACCTTGAAATAACTGATAGTCGCGCGAATAACCTGGTAGTCAGGGCGATCCCCGCGGCCGAAAACCTTGAGCTCCAGTTCGAGGATCGCTAGCAGCGTCTCGATATTGCGATGCTCTCGGCTTAGACGCTCAATGATCATGGCGACGATCCGCAGAGTGACTATTTAACAATATAATCCATAACCGGACTTAAGCTTTTGCGCGAGATCAAACTTGGGCCGGAATAAGGTGCGGGCGATCCTGATTTTCGGAGCATCCCGAACTAAGGCTGCAGCGTAGCCCTCTCGATGTGAACAAGCGCCATCATTCGGGACGTGAGAACCGGGCGTCATCGCGGTAGTGCACTCTACCTCTCGGGGGTTTCGTCAATTGAATCACTGTCACAGTAATTCGTAATTCATCTAATTCTTGGTTATAGGACTGCCGTCCCAAGCCTCAGCCATCCCCTCATTTTTTCGAGGGCCAAAATGCAACTGGAGGTTGGCATTTTGATGCGGCGAGTCTCGTATGACGAGTCCTGAAGTGCAAGTTCGGGTCTCGCAATCGTCGAGAGAGAGGTCGCGCCACGACAAACGCGGGGCCTTAGGGCTCCCCATTCGCTCTACGTGAGGGCCGAAAAGCGCCGAAATCAGGCCGTTCTCGAAATGAGGGGATTCCTGAGGTCCCAAGCAGCTGTCTCAATGAGAACTGACAGATTTTTTCTCGCGTTAATAATGTAATTTCTTATATTGTTATGCTTTGGATTAATAGAGTTTGGCCAAATCAAACCGGCGGTCTGGCTGGGGTCTAAGAAACGCTCTTTTGCCGCGATTCCCATATTCTTCTCAATCCATGCCGCACACTGTTCTCACCATGCTTCTGTATCCGCATCCAGCTTATCGACGCCATCCGAGCCTCACGCATCCCCTCATTCAGGCGGGGCCGAAGGTTTGTGTGAAGACGTTGTTTCGGTTTAGGAATTCCCGGCGTTGCTCAGCAGGCGATCGACCTGTTTGACTGATCTTCTACAGTTGGAGCGTGCGTCGTATGCGTAAGGTATTGATATAACTACTGCCAATAGGTGCCAGGCTCGAAAATGTAGTGCCACGTTTTCATTTGAGTCCATTGATTTTATTGTTGTTTAAGCGGATGATGCGCGCACCAAGATTGAGTTCGGTGCCGGATTCGCATGTATTTCGGCACGGAGGGCCTCGGCCGGGCGCACCGCGGCGTCCTCGTGCCGGCTCGGACGACCTGTAGATCGTCCACGTCCGCTTGCGTCGGACCGAAAAAGCCTAATCCACGCTAAGATTCGGTAGTGTAGTGCCACGTCATCGGCACAGGGATCCTTTTGCGCTCGATTTCAGAGGCTTAGTTTTTCCAACTGTTGAAGATCAGTTTGATCGCGTGTCTGTCCATCAGACCGCGCGCTTGCGCCAGCGCATGCCCGATCACCGAAACCGCCAACGACGCCCCCGTCAGAACCCCCAGCGTCCCATTGGCCAGCGAAAGAATCCGCTTGGCGTGCAGGCTCCCCGAAAACGCGCGCTTCACAAAACCATGAACCAATTCCACCCGCTCGATCGACTTGCGCATGAGCCCCCCGCCCGGCTGATTTGTGACCTCGCCACGCGTTGACTCGCCAATTCAGACAATTTCGAGTCGATCAAAAATGAGGGGATTCATGAGCATCCGAGCTTGTAACATTCCTATTCAATAGCTCTCCGCTCAAGACATAAAATGATTGCAAATTATCCCGTATCTTGTCACGGCCGGCCTGTATTGCTGCTAACTGCGGGGACGCACCCTTAAGTTGCTCTTGCAGCTGTGTGACTGTATTTTTCAACCCATCAATCGTTGTGTCCTGAATGTTTATATTAACTTCCTGGCGCTTTAATGTTGCCTCATGTAGCCCTATTGTCGCCTGCAGGTCTGCGATCTGATTGGAGTACCTCATATTCTGCGCCCAGTAGTTGAGAACAGCAAGGATACTAGCGGTTACAAAA
Source organism: uncultured Alphaproteobacteria bacterium (assembly GCA_963768555.1). Lineage (GTDB taxonomy): Bacteria > Pseudomonadota > Alphaproteobacteria > Rhizobiales > Beijerinckiaceae > Roseiarcus. Next base: position 46,544 of record CAVYIZ010000002.1, on the reverse strand, counting down.
AAATGCTACGGGGGCTGCTCGGATCACTTCGCCCTCACGGGTAAAGTGATGAACGAACCATCGAACTGTCTTGTACCATTCCGGAGGTTCCGGTGCGTCAGGAAGCTCGGGGGCCTCATGAGGGGTGTCAGTCTCGCCCATGTGATAGACCCTGACTCCGCCTGCTTGATGGCGCAATCGGAGAGTGGCCAGCGGTAATAGAAAAACGCGCTAAGGGGCATTTGGATCGGACCTCTGGTGAGAGTTTATGCCGGATGCCGTTTGCGATGCCGTTACGGCAATACGTAAGGTTGTCGTAACTTCCCTTAAGGCGGCACGCCTTACTCAAACTGGCCCACTACCCGCGCCGCCGAGCGGGCGGCCGATCAGTTCGCTCCGCCGCAGCGCGGCGAAGGCGGGCTGGTCCGCGTCGGTGTCGAGAAGATCGGCGAAGCGCGGCGCGCGGTCGATCAGCGGCCGCACGGTCACGAGCCCGTCGGCGCGGCTGGCCACATGCGCGCGCACGCTGGAATGGGCCAATCCCAGGCGGGCCCGACCCGTCGCGCGGGCGCCGATTGAGCGCCACGCGGCGCGCCACCGCCATCAAATGGGATCTCGTTTATGGCCTCCGAACCGAACCGCCGCTGAAACAGGCGCCGTATCTGGCGCACCCGCGCATTGACGAAGCCCGCGTACAGCCGACGCGCCCTGGCCAGCGCGAGCCGCATTGAGGTTTAGCCTATTGCGGGCACGTCTCCGGCTGTCCGTTCAGCCCTTCCGACTTCGTTTGAATGGTCGCCTTTGGCCCCGACCAGTCGATCTTCACGACGTCGATTCTGTCGAAGTCGTCGCCGTCCCACTTGACGACCTCGCCCGACTTCTTGACGCCGTTTTCATCCTTCTTGAAGGCGCACCCGCTCCCCGTCATGAGCTGGCATTCGACCTCGTTGATGATCTTGTGCTCCCAGCCAACGAGAATGAGAGCGTCGCGATAGGCGTCCTTCTCGAGCTCGGCCTTGAGGCCCGCGGCATCGTCGAGGCCGATCTCAGCATTGACCGGCATGCCGAAGGCGATCGCCGTCGGCTCGATCGTGGCGAGCGGCCGCACATAGTCATAGAGAACGCCCTCGTCCTCTTTCCGCTTGGCCGGATCCGGCGCGAGAATGGCCTTGGGCTTGCCGAACATTGCGTTGATCACCGCCGGCAATTTGAGCGAGCGGTTCAGCCCCCGGCAGTCGAGCTGCCCGAACCCCGCCGCGGGCTTTTCGCCGTGACGGACGAAGACGATCGTCTCCTCGGCCGCTGCCGCGCCCGCAAGAACGAGCGCCGCCGCCGACAGAAACGCGCGCCGAAGCAGCCCCATCCCGCCCTCCCGCACTGTTATTCACAGCTTCTTTACGGTCGTCGCGCCCGGCCAAAAGGAGACCGACATCTCGTATCCAGTTTAGCCGACGTTCGCCGCAAGCCGCGTCCGACGACGGCCAATCTGGCCGGTCTTGGCGATTTTCTCAAGAAGGTTGCCTGCTTCATAGCGCCCCGACGCGCCCGAGGCGGCAGGAACGGCCCTTGCCCGTCATGGCGCATGTCTCCCGTCGGTTTAAGTCGAACGCGTCACGCTTGCCGGCTTCCACCCGCTTGATGCGACCGGCTTGAGGACGCAACTTAAGCGATCATTCGGAGAATCTCGGCGAACAGGTTCTTCGAAATCGCGCCCTCGGCCATCCGGAACGCGACATGGCGCGCGTGCCCGACGACCTTCGCGCCGATCTTGATCGGCTTTTCCTCGAAGCGTCGTCAGCCGTCGTCAGCGCCCAGTCCTTGATCGCTTCGGGCCGGGTCGAGTAAACCGTCGGCGTAACTACCATGACATCGGCCCGCAAATCGCCCCCGCTCCGTGAAATCTTGAGAGATCCGCGCCTCGCGCTGATGCTCGCGCTCGGCTTCTCCTCGGGGCTGCCGTTCCTTTTGATCTTCTCGACCCAGTCGGTCTGGCTGCGGGAGGCGGGGGTCAGCCGCTCGGCGATCGGGCTCATGAGCTATGCGGCGCTCGCGTTCACCTTCAAGTTTGCCTGGGCGCCGATCATCGACGAATATGATCCGCCGCTGGTCGGCGCCTGGCTCGGGCGCCGGCGCGGCTGGATGCTGATCGCGCAAGCGGGCGTCGCCGCGGGGCTCTCCGGGCTCGCATTCGGCGCGCCGGCCAAAAGCCTCGGCTGGAGCGTCCTCTTCGCGTTCCTGACCGCCTTCGCCGCCGCGAGCCAGGACGTCACCGTCGACGGCTGGCGCATCGACGCCGCGCCGATCGAGCGCCAGGGCATGATGTCGGCGGCGTATCAGCTCGGCTATCGCCTGGCGATGCTCTGCGCCGGGGCCGGCGCGCTCTACATCGCCGATTTCGCCAGCTGGCGCGCCGCCTATCTCGCGATGGCGGGGCTGACGCTCGTCGGAATCGGCGGCTGCCTTTTGTCGCCGCGGCTGGACCGGCCAAGGGAAGCGAAGGGCAGGCGCGCCGCTTCTTTCGCCGTCTCGTTCGTCGAGCCGCTCGGCGATCTTCTGCGCCGCTACGGCCCTGCGCTCATCGTCCATCCTCGTGCTGGTGGCGATCTATCGCCTGCCGGATTTCGTCTCCGGCGTGATGGCCAACCCGCTCTATATCGACCTCGGCTTCACCAAGTCCGACATCGCCACCGTCTCGAAACTCTACGGCGTGTGGATCGGCATTGCGGGCGCGTTCGGCGGCGGCGTCGCGGTGGCGCGGCTGGGGCTCATGCCGTCGCTCATCCTCGGCGGCCTCGCCGCCTCGTCGTCGCACCTGACGCTCGCCTTGCTCGCGGCGCACGGCGCGAGCCTGGCGCTGCTGACGCTCTCGGTCAGCGCCGAGAACTTCGCCTCGGGCTTCGCCGGCGCGGCGCTGATCGCCTACATGTCGTCGCTCGTCTCGCCCGCCTTCGCGGCGAGCCAATACGCGCTTCTCTCCTCGCTCTACGCCCTGCCTGGCAAGCTCGTCGGCGGCCTGTCGGGGGTGATGGTCGACGAGTTCGGCTATGTCCGCTTCTTCCTCGCCACCGCGGCCATAGGCATTCCCGTCGTCGCCCTGAGCCTGACGGTGTGGCGGATGCAGGGGCGGGAGGCCCGGGAGGCGCCGGCGTGACCCCTACGACGACCGCCAATATGCCCGGCGCTGGCCTCGGTTCCATAGCGCCCCTACCCCGGCTCGAGACGTCGGGAACGGCCGTCGCGCGGCGAACTCCTCCAGTCCGGCGCCGTCATGGCGCATGTCTCCCGTCAGTTTGGGTCGAACGCGTCACGCTTGCCGCCTTCCACCCGGTCGATGCGACCGGCGGAGGCCGCAACTTAAGTGATCATTCGGTGAATCTCGGCGAACAGGGGCTTCGAGATCGCGACCTCGGCCATCCGGAACGCGACAGTGCGCGCGTAGCCGACGACCTTTGCGCCGATCTCGGCCCCAAGCAGCCTGTCGGACTCGGGCTGCTAACATATTGATATCATTTCAGCTTTCCGCGAAGGCCTAAGTAGCAAACTCAAATGAAATCAATGGCTTAACGTTTAAGTCCGACAGGCTGCTAGAAAAGATTGCCGCGGCCTCCCCCGCCCCGCCGGCTGTCGCGCATGGGTTTCGGGCCCAGGCCGCCACCAATTCGCATCGCTTGGCTCAGGCGACGGCCTCATGTGGTCGAGTCGAGCTAGTCGTCGTGGCGGCCGGCTGGAAAGGTCGTGAGCTCCGCGACGGAGTCGGCGAGCCAAAGCGCTTCGTTCGGCAGAACAGTCGGACCCCCGTGTCTACGAAGGCATCGACGCCATCCTATCCACGCGGGGCGTCTGGGTCAAGAACAAAAAGCAAACATGCATCTTCTATATTTGTTTTCAAAGTGATATGCGGTCGTTTTCATAAAGCGCGCGAGTTCTTCGGGGGAGGAAGCGGAGTCGCGCCCTTTTCGGCTCCCCGCCGCGACCTGTTCCCTCCCTGATACCTGCGATCATCTCCCTGTTATTTTGTTCTCGCCGGGGGTCAACGGTTGTGCGGAAGCTGTTGGAATCAAATGTTTTGTCTGGTCAGGCCACGCGGAGAGGGCCGCGGGCCTGAGCCTCGAGCCTGCGCGCCTCGGCGTCCAGGCGCCGGATCGCCGACAGCTCCTCCGCCTGGCCGAGCTTCGCCTTCACGACCGCCGCCTTCATCACCGCGATCGTGCGGTCGTAGACCTTGAGCGGCACCGGGATAGGGATGGCGGTCCTTGCCGCCGTGGGCGACCGAGAACCGCGCCGGATCGCTGAACCGGTAGGGCGCGCCGTGGACGACCTCGGCGACCTGGGCAAGCGCGCGCACCGTCCGCGCCCCGACCCCCGGCACGAGCAGGAGCTCGGCGAAGTCCTTCGGCCCGCGGTCGGCGGCCGCCGCGAGATTGGCGTGCAGCCGACGGGCGATGATGTCCTCTCTCCGCACGTCGTGCCGCGCCGGCATGACGAGATGGGGCAGGAACGGCTGCAGCGGCGGCTCGGGCTGCCTGGACGCGCCGGCCTCGAGCTTGACGAGCTCCCGCCCGATCCGGTCCGGGCCGAGGTCGCCGAGGAGGTCGATCTGTTTTCGCCGCGAGGCGTCGGCGCGCGCGTCGGTGAGGTTGACGATGACCCCCTGGTCGACCCCGTCGATGGCGGCGTGCGGCTCTTCGACGAAGCTTTTCAGCCCCTCCGACAGCCAGTGATAGCGCCGCGCCTGGCGGCGCTCGCCGTTCATGCCCTGCTGGACGACGACCCAATGGCCGTCGTCGGCGACGATGAAGCCGTGCAGGTAGAGGTCGAAGCCGTCCTGGACGGCGGCGCTGTCGACCTTGGCGACCAGCCGGCTCGCGGTCGCGAGCGCCGCGCCGTCGAAGCCGACCCGGTCGCCGATCGCCACGAGCTCGTGCGGCGTCTGGCGCGAATGGGACCCTCGCCCGCCGCAGACGTGCAGGCCGAGTTCGCCCGATAGTGGCTTGAGGCCCCGCTTCAGCGCGCCGATGACCGAGGTCGTGATACCGGACGAATGCCAGTCCATGCCCATGACCGCGCCGAAGGACTGGAACCAGAAGGGATGCGCGAGGCGCCGTAAGAGCTCGTCGCGCCCGTATTCGAGTACGATCGCTTCGGCGATCACGCTGCCGAGCCGGGTCATGCGCTCGCCGAGCCATCTCGGCACGCGGCCGCCGTGCAGCGGCAGGTCGGCGCTCCCTACGCGGCGGGGCATCAGAAGCTCCCCGAAGAGCGAGAGCGGGCCCAGCGCGGATTTCGCTTCTTCGTTGTCAAGATCATCGGCGTCAAGATTCGCCCCGAATATAGGGCGGAACGGGCGCGCCACAAACCGTCCGTCAGGGTTCAGCCGCGCCGAGGGAAAAGCGGCGGCCGCCAAGTGATCGCGAGCGCGTCGTAGCGGCGGCCACTGCTCTTTTTCGGGAACGCTCCATCGCCCCGTCCGTTAATTCCGCGGCGTTTTCCGGAGCGCTTTGGGGGGCATCGGATAATGGAGACTTTCACTTGAGCTGGGGTATGATCGTGAGCGGCACCCTCGCCGCCGCGCTGCTGGCGCTGGGGTTCAACGTGATCACGCCCCTTGGCGGCGGCCTGGACACGCTTTGCGATCTGGCCGGCGTCGCGTCGGGAGTGCTGTTCATCGGGCTCGCGGATGGCGCGTAACTCCGTCGTTCACTCGCCATCCATGGCGGCTCGGAACGATGACCGCGTTCGTCAGGGGCGTCTGCGCTCAAGGTTATGTAGAGACGCCTGCCATGTTTAGGCCGTCGCCCTGCTCGCCCCCGGCGGCAACGTCCGGACAGGTCAGCGACAGGCCGCATTCAGCTGACCACGCGACCACCTTAGGCCAATCGTAGCGTGCCTCTTTTCCGACCGAGACGTAAGGCGGTCCAAAGCCGGCGCGTCGAGCATGTTCAAGAAACCCGACGCTCAATCCAAGACGATTGGAGACGATAAAGACCGGAAGCAACTCAGGCGCGCCGCGACAAAAACTCCTCCCATTGTTTGAAAGTGGTAGCTTACGACCTGAAAAATTGTCAATGCGATTCTGTAATTAAATTGGCCTGAGCAATTGCTTCCGCACGGGCTGGCCAATGACGGCCGAAATGGAGCGCCGAAAGGGGCGCTAGCCAGGGATCGCCGGAGGTGGGTAATTGACGGCTGCCCCGCTCACGCTGAAGCTCAGGCGCGTCACCAGCCGGGATCCGACCTCGTGCGAAAGTTCTGTCGTTCGTCGTCGCGCTCGCCGCCGTGAGCTCATGCGGCGCCCTGGCTGGAGCGGCTGCCGAAGATCTCCCGCGCCCAATGCGCCAGGGTCGGCAATGACGATCAAACGAAGCCGATCCCGCGGCGGCTTGTGAGCCAGGCGCTCCGGCTTTTTTATCTGAAGCCCGTCGATCCGCAGCAGGTCGAGAAGAGCACCGTCTATCGATGCATGGGCGGCGCGGTTTGGCTTTGCAATTACGGGGCCAATCTGTCGTGCGCCAAGGCCGACGTCTCCCGGGTCTGGAGGGGCGTGGAGAGCTATTGCAGAGAATATCCGGGCTCGCCCGTGGTCCCGATGGCGGCCACGGGGCACGACACGATCTACTCATGGGAATGCGTAGGCAAAGAGCCGCGCATCACGGCTTCCGGAAACGTCGACGAGCGCGGCTTCATCGCCAATCAATGGCAGCGGCTCGACTGAACCAGAGGCGTTCGCGGCAAACGGAGTTATGTTCTCGCCGTCTGCCCTGATTCGGGCCGCCGGAAGGAAAGTCGCATGCACTATGCCGACGAACGCATGATCGTCATTTTGTTGGTTGGCGGGATCGCCGGATATCTGACGAGCCGGGTCATGCGGGGCTCGGGGTTCGGCCATGTCGGCGAAGCAGCGATCGGCATTGTCGGGGCGCTGATCAGCGTCTGGCTTCTGCCGCGCTTCGCCTTTCATTTCGCCGCGGGAATAACCGGGCTGATCGTCCACGCGGCGATCGGAGCAATCGTTCTTCTGCTTGTTCTGCGCTCGGTGGGTGCGAGCGGCTGGGGCGCTGGCCGGCAGTAGCCTCGAGAGCCCCACTCTCCGCCGACGAAAAGGTTCACTGAAAAATCATCGAGAACGGAAACGCTGCGCGCTTTCTCGTCTTGCGGGCGATGGCGACCGCGACGCCGGTCCAATCCCTCGCCATGGCGTCGCTGCTCGCTTCCAGCGCGCGTTGGCGCGCGACCGAATAGGCCTCTTCGCCCAGGTCGGAAATGAGCGCTTCCCAGGGGAATCGGTGAAGCTTTTTTACCGCGTGATCAGGCTGGCGAGGAAGTCGTCGTCCCATCCGGCGGTCTTTCGCTTGAGCCGCAGGGAAGCCTTTCCGGGAGCCAATCGGATCAGGTTCTGCGCCATGTGCTTGATCGTACAGAAGTTGGCGGGTGCGTGATCGGTTCGCAGCCGACACTCGTCGTCGCGGAACACCATGTCCAAGATCCAGTGCAGGCTATTCTCGATCGCCCAGTGGCTGCGTACGATCGGTCCTAGCATGCACGCCATCAGCGCCAGCGACGTCAGGTAGAAGCGGGTCTCCCGCTCGATCTTGTCGCCGGTTTCCCGCTCGCTTTCGACCACCACCACGGCCTTCAATCCGGGCCAGTTGTGGCGCTCCTGCAGCCAGCCGATGTCGTGAATGACGGTCGTGGTCCTGGTCTCGATGCGGCCATGATCGCCATCCACCGTTTGGTCGCGACTGATCGTTGTGTCCCTGAAACCGGCGGCTTTCTGCTCGGCCACGAACAGTTCCACGTCCTCGCGCAGCGACCCCTGGTTGCCTTTCAGCGCTAGCACGTAGTCTGCTTTCTTCTCCACCACTTTCTGCGCGATGTCGCGCTGACACCCCATGGCGTCGATGGTGATGATCGCCCCCTCGATGGCCAGCAGGTCCAGCAGTTTGGGGATGGCGACGATCTCGTTGGACTTCTCGGCCACCTTGACCTGGCCGAGCACCAGGCGCTGGCGCGCCGCAAAGGCGGAAACCATGTGGATTGGCGCGTGGCCCTTCCGCTTCTGGCCGGACCGCCGGGCGGTCTTGCCATCGATGGCGATGACCCCCTCGGGAGTTCCGGTCAGCGCGGCTACCCAGGCGACGAAGCAGCGCTGGAACTGCTCGTGGTCCAGCACGGCGAGGATATCGCCAAGATGGTCGTGCGCCGGCGTGCCGTTGGCGAAGCGGCGGAAGCGGCGCAGAAGGTCCAGCTTCTTGCGGCCGAACAGGGCGATGTCGGTGATGGTCTCCGCGCCGGCCAGGACGGCGATGAGGCAGAGGAGCAGGATCTCTTCCAGCGGGTAGTCCACCTTCCCCCGCTGGCGGGGATCCTTCAGATCATTGAAATGACTCAGAAAAACTACGGTTTCGTCAAACGCCGCGCAGTCCGCTGCCGCCTCCGCCATGCCTCGCCCCTCTGATGCGAATCGAGGCTCGTCATGGATTCAGCACTTTCGCCGTTTGTCACCTACTTCTTCACCCGATTACCCTGAGCGCTTCCGCCTCGATGTTGATTCCAAGCCGCAATTCCCGGGTACGTTGCCTATGCGACATGTCCGAAATCCCTTCCTCATCGCCGCGCGTTTTCACGCGACGCAACCACTCGAGCACACAACCCCGCCGAGGGCAGTGACGGGAGTCACAGGAACGCAGTGACGGGCGTCACAGACGACGACGCGCAGCCTCTCAAACCATGCCCCCGACCGCAGCACGACCCGCCGCCACGAGGTGCTCACCAATACGGCGCTCCCGCCGTAGTTGGCGAAGGCGGCTGTCGCCAGCATGTCGTCCATATCCCAGTCTCCGTTCGAGAACTTAACACCGTTGGGAAGGCTGGGTTCCGTCGGCTGACGGCTGTTATCAGCGCGGCGACGGCGCTATGACATATTTCTGAAGGACGCCCGACACGCGCGTCCCTTACTCTGCGGCGCTCACGATCGTGATAAACGGGATTCACAGGACTCGGAGGAATCTCATGGGCAAACGAACATTCGGGAAGCGCGTGCGGCATCGCGCGCTCGTGATGGCGGCCATCCTCTTGCTGGTCCCTACGAAAGCGGGCTTGGCTCAGCCGGCGAACAGCTCCGACGGCGCAACGACGACGCCGATCAAGCATGTCGTCATCATCATCGGCGAGAACCGTACGTTCGATGAGATTTTTGCGACCTATCAGCCGGTCCGCCAGGGGGACCATGGTTTCAAATCTTCTCCGATGTCAGCGCACTCGCTCAACTGCCCAAGGTTGATCAACAGAGCAACAGGAGCCGAACGTCGCCGTTTTCCTTATGCTGCCGCCAAATCGTATTTATGACCGGCGCCATATCGGCGGATGCCAAGCGCTTAAATCCCTGTCGATCAAGGTCCCAAAATCGTTCGCGGCCCGCGGTTATCCTTTCGACAACGGTCACAAGCGCCGAATGCCGAATATCGAGAGGCAAGCTTGCCGGATCGCCGCTCGAGATCAGCAGGCGAGGATCGCGCGCAATCACTTCTCTGGCGACATCCGCATCCCAAAGAGACAGCCACGCGGCCGTCTGGCTCGTTGATGGTCGAACCAACCTAACGCCGTACGTTTCTGCGAAGAGCAGTTCGAAGAGAGCGCGCGGCCAAATAGCTTCGAACTACGCCCTGGTTGTCATTGTGGGGCCGGACGCAGCCGAACGTAGCCGGGTCAAAGACAGGCCGCGTCAGAAGCCGTTGCCGTTGTTCCGACGGCCAATCGGGCAGGATTGCCGCGAGATCAAAGTCCTGCGGTGACGATCGAAGCGCGAACTCGGAATCGGGGATGGTGATTTTATCGGTGCGGCCGAAGACCAGAGCCGCGCCGATGCGTTCCAGCGCTTCCATCGCCCTCGTCTCAGTTATCTCGTCTAGCCGGCCGCGATGAAGGTTCGTCTCCCTCAAGCGTTCGAGAAAGCTAGTTTGGAGCATCTCGGCCAGCCGGCCGAACCGGTTGTTGCGCCGCCAATGGTCAACCAGCCAAATCAGATCGAGGGGCCGCGACGCCAGGCTCCACAGATTTGCCGCTTCAATCTCGGCTATGAACGCTTGTGCGGGTTCCGCGCAATGAGCGCCCTCGCACTCACAAGGCGGAGGACGCGGCGGAAAAACCACTTGTGGTCTTGATGACGCCGCTCGATCAAACGCGAGTTCGGACATTCGCCGCCGCAAAGGGGATCGAGCGCGTCGAAGCGCCTCTTGCGGCGCCTGCGGGATGATCACCGGGCGGACCACGGGCACCGGCAGTGCCGCGCTGAACTTGGCGAGATCGGCGCGGAATTCCCAATCCGTATATCGGCCCGATAGGACAATATGCGCACGAGAGGATGCGCGAGCGATACCGTCAGCGAGACGGCGTAACGCTCTGTCAAGGCGTATTCCATCAAGCTTTGCTTCGTCGACGCTATCGACGAAGATCCAGGCTGACTTGTCAGAGCCCTTCCAATCCTCGAGTGCTGCGCCATCATCGAGAGGCCGCCTGCGCTTTCAGTTCGTCAGACTTGCCAGCCCCGGCTTCAGCCAGAATGACTACTCGTTTCCTTTGCAAGAGCTGCGGCCAATCGAGATCGCCGTTCAATCGGCCCATCAGCAGGCGCGTTTCAACCTGTAGGGGCTCCTTATCGTCCCACGGTACGAAATGGCGATCGAGTTGGACAAAGGTCACTGGTTGGTCTTGGGTTGGGATTATTTGAATTTGGCTTGGCAGCGGAATCGCGATCGTTTTGACGACCTCGTTAAGAATATCACACTCTCAAGCTCGAATTTCGTAGCGAAAGCGATTTTCACAAGCTTCAAAGAATTGCGTGCGGCCTTGCACACGGCAAGCCGTGCCTGACCCGTGCTCGGCTTCAAGGCCGAGCCCGCTCCGCGCGGGTCGCCTTCGGCGAGCCTTGACCCCTCCGCGCGTCTCAGGCCGTTTGTCAGCCATGGACTTCGACGCGCAAGACCGGCGCTAGGCGCCGGATCGCGGCGTCGAAGTCCATGGCGAGACGACGCCGCGGCGGAGCGGCGTCGTCACCCGAAGGGCCGGAGCGAAGCGGAGGAGGCACGTGGGTGCGATTCAAAGTGATGCGGAGTAAGGTTCGGATTTGGAAACGGATGGGAATTTAACAGATGACGGCCGCTACACTAAGCGACGAGGCGATTTTGGCCAGTCTCAAGGCGCACCCTGGTCTTCGCGATCGATTCGCGTCGATAATTGGGGCGATAGAGAACAGCGAGGGAAACTTCAAGGAGGCCGATGCGGTCGAGGAGCGGATCGTGGAGGAGATGCGGCTGTTGGGGCGGAAGGCGATGCAGGGATGGGCCGAGAACCAGGTCGAAGCGACGGAACGAGAAATTCGTCGACAAGCTCAGATGCATCGCCAAGGTAAAAAAAACTCCGCTGGCATACGAAATTCGGCGAGGTCGCGGTCTTAGAGCCGCAATACCGGTTCGAGAAGAAGCGCGTTCGCCCGTTCATGCGCAGCGCGAAAGTCGTTTCTCGGGGTTGTTCAGGCCCACTACAGCGCGCGATCGTCGACTTCGCCGCGGATCAGCCTTTCGCTCTGGCGCGCGCCAAGTTGCGCGAGCACTACGGCTTCGAGATCGGAGAGAGCACGATCCAGAGGGTTACACTCGGCCATGCCGGAAACATGTTCGAAGCCGGCAAGATCTCGCTAGATTTTCCCGAAGCGCCAGGGCGTCACAAGGACATTGTTGCTGAAACCGATGGCGGCATGATCCCCATCGTGGAGCCGGACGCCCGCCAGAAGGACAAGCGCAAAGGCAAGACGCTGTCGTGGAGAGAAGCCAAGATTTCTCTCGCGCACGCCAAGGGGAGCCGGACGCCAATCTATGCCGGCGCGATCGAGGGCGGTGTCGAAACCGCCGGACGGCAACTTCTCGGATGCGCGGTTCGAGCCGGCTTCGGCGCCGATTCCCGCGTTCACGCGGTCGGGGACGGAGCGGCCTGGATCGTGGGTCAGGTGGAAGCGCAATTCGGCCCACAAGGCGGCTATTTGATTGATTTTTATCATGTTTGCGAATATTTGAGCGCCGCCGTCAAGGCGATTGCGCCAGACGCCGCCGCGAAAGAGGCCTGGATGGAGGCGCAAAAGGAGGCTCTCAAGACAGGGCATTTGGAGAAGACGCTGCAGGCGCTCGCTCGTCACTTGGAGCCCCCGCAGTTGGCCGACGATCAAGCTCCCGTCCGAACTTGCCATCGCTATTTGAGCGGTCGGAAAAACCAACTCGACTATCGTGACGCCTTGGCCAGGGATCTGCCGATCGGCTCCGGAGAGATCGAAAGCGCGCATCGCTATATCGCACAGAAGCGCCTGAAGCTGCCAGGAGCTTGGTGGCGCGTCGAGCGCGCCGACGCCATGCTCGCCCTGCGCGTCACCCGTATCAACGGCGACTGGGACGCCTATTGGAGCAAGCGCGGCCAAAACAGCTCGCCCGCAAATCAAAACCGCCCCTCCCTATCACAAAAATCCGCAGCATGATTGCATCACTTTGGATCGCACCCGAGGCACGTCAGCGCCTTGACGACGACGGGCCGACGTGGCTCTGCCGAGTCGCCAGGCGCTCGGTCTCGCGGCCAAGTCTATCGGCACCGTCTAGCTGCCCGCTGCGGTGCTCCATATCTCCTTGAGATTACGACGAAAATCGGTGTCGCGTTCCCGGACTGAAGAAACAATTTCTTGACAAGGCTGCGCTAGTTCTGTATTTGTTCCTATGCCTGCGTCCTGAAGGAGTATGCCTGCGTCCTGAAGGAGAAGGCCGAGTGTCCGGTTCCGTCGAAGCCGTTCCGCCTGCCGCCGCTCGCAACCGATCGGTCGGGGCGCGGCGCGCCTGGCGAAGGCCGGGCGGGAAGAGCCGATCGTCGGTCTCTTGAACCGCGGCGTTTGTCGCGGCATCGCGGCGCGGAGGCCCTGACTGGAAAGCGCGCTCGCCGGCAAATGGCGCCGCAACGGCTTGAAAAGGTTGAATTTGCGCCGGGAAATGGTATGGCCCCGGCCGCCCCGGACCCCCAATATCTGGTACAGGGGCGCGGCCCGCGACCGTCGTCCCGAAGAATTCCGTCGCCTCTCGCCGGATCGCCGAGGTGGCGAGCGGCGCGCGCGGCGCGCATGCTCGGCAAGGGCTCCGGCCTGAAAACTGAAGACGCTGCAAAGTTGCAGAAAATGGTGCCTAAAGCCTTGGAATCGCTTGTCGCCTTACCAACATTGCACGCGGCCGCGGCTCGCCCGCGCGACGGCCCTGAAAACGCGCCTCTCGTCGGGTCGGGGGGCGAAACCTCGCGGATTCGCCTTGCAGCAGACGCGATCTGTCTGTATGGGAGCCCACTCGTTGCGTCCCGCCGGGGGCTGAACGGAAGGCCGCGCGCTCATCAGCGGGCGGCAGGACCCAATGGTCCGGCTTCCGGTGTTCCCGCCTTCGAACGATCCGGTTCGAGCCTTTCTCGGGGCTCGAAGGGCTCCGCGCAGGACGCAGACCGAAAGAATGGAAAGGCACCAAATGGCTCTCTACGAGCACATCTTCCTGGCGCGCCAGGACGTCACGCAGCAGCAAGTCGAAGCGCTGACGGAACAAATCAAGTCGAAAATCGCGTCGCTCGGCGGCGCGGTGACCAAGGTCGAACCGTGGGGCCTGAAGTCGCTGGCGTTCCGCATCAAGAAGAACCGGAAGGCGCATTTCACCCTGCTCAACATCGCCGCGCCTTCCGAGGCGGTGGTCGAACTCGAGCGCACCTTGAGCCTCAACGAGGATGTGCTTCGCTTCCTCACCATCCGCGTCGACGAGCATGAGGCCGGCCCCTCGGCGATGCTGCGCAAGCGCGACGACGCCGACCGTGACGATCGCGGCCCCCGTGGGCCGCGCGGCGACCGGCCCTGATCGCGGCGACCGCCCCGACCGCGGCGATCGCCGACCGCCCTCCCCGCCGGCCGCGCGATGACATGAACGTTGGAGCAAGCTGATGGCCGGTGCGCCCCGTCGCCCCTTCTTTCGCCGCCGCAAGTCCTGCCCGTTCTCGGGCGCCAATGCGCCGAAGATCGACTACAAGGACACACGCCTCCTGTCGCGGTATATCTCCGAGCGCGGCAAGATCGTGCCGTCTCGAATCACGGCGGTCAGCGCGGCCAAGCAGCGGGAGCTCGCCCAGGCGATCAAGCGCGCGCGCTTTCTCGGCCTGCTGCCCTACGTGATCCGCTGACGATCTGTTAACGGACGAGCCGCCGCGGCGGGTTGACCATCCACGGCGGAGAGTTGGAGGCGGCTCCCGCCTCCTAACCGCGAGCCATGCGGGACAGCGCCATGTTCCATCGATTTGTCGTCGCGATCGGCGCCGGGTGCGCCGCGGCGTTTCTGTTCGCAGTCAGCGCGCAGACGAGCCCGCTCGCGATGACGCTCGCCTATCTCGCGCCGCTTCCGATCATGATTGCGACCATGGGCTGGGGCGTCGGGCCCGGCGCAGCTGCTGCGGCGACGTCGGTCGCCGCACTCACCCTCCTCGCCGAGCCTCTGACGGGCCTCCTGTACGCGGCGTCCGTTGCGGTTCCCGCCTGGATGCTTGCCGCATTCGCCGTTGCGCCCGTTGCGCGCTACCTTCCGATGAGGTCGCCGCCCGGTCAGCCTTACGCTTCGGTCGGCTCGATCGTCACGCTTGCTGCGGCGATCGGCATGCTCGGCGCCGGCGCAGTGCTGACCGCGATCATCGTCCTCTACGGCGGCTATGCCGAAGGAGCAAAGCAGGTCGCGACGGCGCTCGCCGGCCTGGCGAGCGACGCCTTCGACGCGAAGGACGGCGATCAGGCGCGGATTTTCGCCGACACGCTTGTCCGCTTCGGGCCGGCCGCGATTGCGGCCTCGACCCTCCTCATGCTCAACGTCAATCTCTATGCAGCAGCGCGCTCCACCCAGCTGTCGCATCGGCTGCAGAGGCCATGGTCCGATCTGCCGACTTCGCTTCGCTTGCCGTGGCCGCTCGGCGTCCTCGCGATCGGCTGCGCAGCCTGCGCCTACGCCCTGCCCCCTCCGGCGTCGCAATACTTCTGGATCGGCGTGGGCGGGCTCGGCGCCGCGTTCGCTCTGCAGGGCCTCGCAGTCGCGCACGCCCTGTCGCGCGGCCTTAAGCTGAGAGTCGTGATGCTCGTCGCGCTGTACGCCTGCTGCGTGCTGCGGGCCAAGTACACGCTCCCCGTCCTTGCGGCGCTCGGCCTCGTCGACGCCTTCGCCAGGTTGCGCGCCCGCGCGGCTTTCCTTCCTTCCCCGAAACCGACCAGTCATCGATAGGAGTAGATCATGGACGTCATTTTGCTCGAACGCATCGGCAAGCTCGGCCACATGGGCGACACGGTCCGCGTCAAGGACGGCTACGCCCGCAACTTCCTGCTGCCGCGCGGCAAGGCCTTGCGCGCGACCGAGGCCAACAAGAAGAAGTTCGAAGCCCAACGCGCCGACCTCGAGGCGCGCAACCACGAGCTCAAGCGCGGCGCCAACGAGATCTCGAGCAAGGTGGACGGCGCGACGGTCGTCATCATCCGCCAAGCCGGCGAAACAGGCCAGCTCTATGGATCGGTTTCGGCGCGTGACATCGCCGAGGCGTTGACCGCGGCAGGCCTTGCGGTGCAGCGCGGCCATGTCGCCATCCAGCATCCGATCAAGACGCTCGGCCTGCACTCCGTGCCGGTCCACCTGCACCCGGAAGTCGAGGCGAAGGTCACGGTCAACGTCGCCCGTTCGCCCGAACAGGCCGAGCGCCAGGCGAAGGGCGAGGACCTCACGGTCCGCGAGCAGACTTCGATGGACGATCTCGGCCTCGAAGTCGGCAGGGCGCTGGCGGAAGCAGGGCCGGGCGAGAGCCTCGCGCGCGAGTAAGCAGGCGAACGGCGATTGGAGTGGCCCTCGCCTCCTATTCGCCACTCGCCATTCGCCGACTTCGCTATCCGAAGCGGAATTCGCTCACGTGCCGATATTCCGAGCCGGGCCGCAGGACGCAGTCGGTGAAGTGGCGCCGGTTCGGCGAGTCCGGGAAGGCCTGCGGCTCGAGGCAAAGGCCGGCGTGCGCGCCGTAGCGCGCGCCGTGCAGTCCAGGAACGGGACAATCGAGCTTGGCGGCGTCATAGAACTGGACGCCCGGCTCGGTGCTGTAGAGTGACAGGGTCAGTCCGTTCAGCGGCGAGCGGACGCGCGCGACCGGCGCGAGGCCGTCCGCGCCCGGGCGGAGCGCGGCGACGAAATTCGTGTCGTACGCGATCCCGCTCGGATTGCGCACGGGGCGCGCGACGCGGAAATCATAGGGCGTTCCGGCGACGGAGCGAATCTCGCCGGTCGGAATGAGCTCGTCGTCGGCGGGCGTGTAGAAGTCGGCGAACAGCGTCACTTCATGGTCGAGAATGTCCTCGACCCGTCGAGATTGAAATAGGCGTGCTGGGTGAGATTGACGACGGTCGGCTTGTCCGTGACCGCCGAGAGCTCGACCCTCAACGTCGCCGGCTCGAGCATCTGGTAGACACAGGTCGCGGTCAGCGCGCCGGGGAAGCCCGCCTCGCCGTCCGGCGATTCGAGCGTCATCGAAACCGACGAGCCGTCGCTGGCGCCGAGCTTCCAAAGGCGCTTGCCGAAGCCCTTGGGCCCGCCATGCAGCGTGTGCTTCTCGCCCGGCTTCCGGTCGAGCACGTATTCGACGCCGTCGAGGACGAAACGGCCGTTGGCGATCCGGTTGGCGAAGCGTCCGGGAACCGCCCCGAAATGCGGCGAATGGGCGACGTAATCCTCGAGGTGTTGAGGCCGAGCGTCACGCTTTGCGGCCCTGTGGCGGTCGGCACGACGAGATCGCGGATGACCGCGCCCAAGGTCAGGATTTTCGCGCTCGCTCCCGCCTTGGAGGCGATGAGGACCTCATATGCATCGGCGCCGTCGATTGCGCCGAATGCCTGTGACGCTCATGTCGCTCTCCCCCTCTGTCGCAACGGCCGCGCGGCCCCTCAAGAGCGCTCGAGCTCGGCTCGGATCGAGGCGAAAACGTCGCGGAACATCGCCTCGGTCAGCACGCCCGTGTTGGTGTTGTAGCGCGAGCAATGATAGCTGTCGAACAGGCTCGGCCCCCGCGCCTTCAGCGCGTGGCGCGCCCCATGCGCGAAGGGGAAGTCGGCCGCTCCGCGCCCCGAACGCGCGCAATACAGTGTCGTGCGCCACCCGTCCGAGCGCGAGCACGATCTTGAGATTGGCGAGCGCGCCGATCGACTGCGACAGATAGGCGCGACAGGCCGCAATCTCCTGAGGCGTCGGCTTGTTTTGCGGCGGCGCGCAGCGCACGGCGTTGACGATGGCGCAATCGACGAGTTCGAGCCCGTCGTCGGGCCGCCGGTCGTAGACGCCCGCCGCGAAGCCGAACCGGATGAGCGTTTCGTAAAGGAGGTCGCCGGCGTAGTCGCCGGTGAACGGACGGCCCGTCCGGTTCGCTCCGCGGAGGCCCGGCGCGAGGCCGACGATCATGAGGCGCGCGCTCGCCTCGCCGAACGAAGCGACCGGCGCGTTCGACCACTCGGGATAGGCGGAGCGATTGGCGGCCCGGTACTCGGCGAGGCGCGGGCACGCCCCGCAGTCCCGCGGAGGACTGACGTCGAACGCCATCGGGCCGCAAGACCCCTATTCGCGAACCGGCTCTTCGACCGGCTGCTGCATGGGCCCGAAATGCCGGCGGTGATTGTCGGCGCGGACGGGCCGTTCGCCTGGATCGCGCCCGATGCGCGGCATGAGCTGCGCCAGATCGATGAATTCGTCGGCCTGCCGGCGCAATTCGTCCGCCACCATCGGCGGCTGCGTCGAGATCGTCGAGACGACCGCGACCCGCACGCCCTTGCGCTGAATCGACTCGACGAGCGAGCGGAAGTCGCCGTCGCCGGAGAACAGCACCATGAGGTCGAGGTGGTCGGCCATCTCCATCGCGTTGACCGCGAGCTCGATGTCCATGTTGCCTTTGACCTTCCGGCGCCCGGTCGAGTCGACGAACTCCTTGGTCGGCTTCGTCACCACGGCATAGCCGTTGTAATCGAGCCAATCGACGAGCGGACGGATGGACGAATATTCCTGATCGTCCACCAGAGCGGTGTAGTAGAAGGCGCGGATCAAGCGTCCCTTGGCCTGGAATTCCTTTAGCAGGCGCTTGTAGTCGATATCGAAACCGAGAGCTTTCGCGCTCGCGTACAAATTGGCGCCGTCAATAAAAAGCGCGATTCGTTCCAAAGCTGACATTTTTGCGGTCTTTTCTTTACACGTGCGTTGACAGTTATAGCTTGCGCTTATGTTCGCTGGCGCGAAGCGCTCGGTCCTTCAACAAACATCATCCGAAAACCCTTCAAGCCCCAATCTGGGCTCGTCACAAAGAACAAGAACCAAATGGCTTCCGTCCCGAATCGGCGGCTGACTGCTTCTAACGATGCAATCCGACTATTTGAGGGTCTAGGGGTGAAAAATCCATAACCCACGGAAATCAAATCTGCGTGTCGAGAACTGCGTGGGAGGAGGCTCGTCGACGATTGACGTTTCACGGCTTGTCGCGTCTTGGTAACAGTCGGTTCCGGTACGGCCGGAGGCGGCCGTCTCTAATTAAGCTGGGAGGGGACGATGAAGCTCGTTCGGTACGGCAGGAGCGGCAAGGAGAAGCCGGGGCTTATCGACCGCGCCGGCAAACTGCGCGACCTCAGCGAGATCGTGGCCGACATCGACGCCGACACGCTCGGCCAGCGGGCGCTCGCGCGTCTCGCAAAGCTCAAGCCCGAATCGCTGCCGGCGGTGCGCGGGACGCCGAGGCTCGGCCCCTGCGTCGCGAAGGTCGGCAACTTCATCGCCGTCGGTCTCAACTACGCGGACCACGCCGCCGAATCCGGTCAGGCGGTGCCGAAGGAGCCGGTGCTGTTCAACAAGGCGCCCTCCTGCATCGTCGGGCCCAACGACGACATCGTCATACCGAAAGGCTCGCAGAAGACCGATTGGGAGGTGGAGCTCGCAATCGTGATCGGAACGCGGGCGAGCTATGTCGGCGAAGACGAGGCGCTCCGGCACGTGGCGGGCTATTGCGTCTGCAACGACGTGTCCGAGCGCGAGTTCCAGATCGAGCGGTCGGGCCAGTGGATGAAGGGCAAGGGCTGTCCGACTTTCGGTCCGCTCGGCCCCTGGCTCGTCACGCCCGACGAGATCGAGGACCCGCAGAAGCTCGACATGTGGCTCGACGTCAACGGCGAGCGGATGCAGAGCGGCTCGACGGCGACCATGGTGTTCGGCGTCAAGACGCTGATCTCCTACATCTCTCAGTTCATGATCCTCGAGCCCGGCGACGTCATCACGACCGGCACGCCGCCCGGCGTCGGCATGGGCAAGAAGCCGCCGCACTACCTTAAGCCGGGCGACACGGTCTCGCTCGGCGTCGAGGGGCTCGGCCGCCAGGCGCAGCAGGTCGTCGCCTACAAGGCCGCGTGAGCGGGAAGCCGATCTTGCGGCTTCGTTCGTGGACCGGGACTCGCGCTCGCGGGGCTCTACGGGCTCGCCTTCGCCGCGCTCTATGTCGACTACCTCCGCCGCGCGGGAACCTGGTTCGCCGACCTGCCGCTCGTGTTGGCCGCCCTGCCCTTCACGCTCGTCATGCGGTTTTTGAACGGCGGGACATACGATTTCGCCGGCGACATGACGCTGAGAGTCGCCGCGGCCGCGGCCTTCTGCTGCGCCCTCGCCTATGCTGCGGGACTGGCCCTCGAAACCGCGGTCCGAGGGGTCGTGCGGATCGCTGCGGATGGTCTAGCGGCGGCGCGCGGAGCGATGCGATGAGCGGCAGGATCGTGATCTTCGGCTGCGGCCCGACCGGCCGCGCCACGGCGGAAAGGCTCGTCGCGGATGGGCGCGAAATCGTCGTCGCCCAGCGCAACGCGCCGGCCGACCTGCCGAAAGGCGCGACCTTTGCCGCCTGCGACGCGCTCGACCGCGACAGCGTCGTCAAGACCGCGCGCGGCGGCGAGCAGTTCGTCGTCGCGATCGGCTTCCCTTACGTCGGCCGGGCATGGCGCGAGATGTGGCCGAAGGCGATCGGCAATTTCGTCGCGGCCGCGGAGGCGACGGGCGCGCGAATGGTCTTCATCGACAATCTCTACATGTACGGGCCGCAGACCGCCCCGCTCGTCGAGTTCGATGCCGCTCACCTCCTACGGCTTGAAGCCCGCCGCGCGCGCCGCCGCGACCCGCGTCTGGACGGAGGCCGCCGCCGCGGGACGCGCACGCGTCGCCGCCTTGCGCGCGCCCGACTTCTATGGGCCGGGAGTCGGCCGGTCCTACCTCGGCGACGCGACGATCGGCATGCTGGCGAGAGGCAAGGCGGCCCTGTTCATCGGCTCGCCGGACTTCCCGCACGACTACGCCTACGTGCCTGACATCGCCCGGGCGGTCACGACCCTGCTCGCGGCGCCCGACTCCGCCTTCGGCCAAGCCTGGCACATGCCCTGCGCGCCGACCGGCACCACGCGCGAGATTCTGGCGATGGCGGCGGAGGCGCTCGGCGTCCAGCCGCGGATCAGGATTTTGCCTGCCTCCCTGCTCGGGCCCATGGGGCCCCTCTCGCCCTTTCTGCGCGAGATGCGGGAGATGCGGTTCCTGGTGGACCGCCCCTACTTCGTCGATGCGACGAAATTCGTAAAAACCTTCTGGTCCGACGTCACGCCGCTCGAGGCCGGCGTGCGCGAGACGGCGCTCGCCTTCCGGGCGGCCGCGGGCGTTGGACCGGATTGAGCGTAAGGCGATTCCGAAACGCGCCGCCAAACGACACTCCCCGCGTCCGTTGGGTCTATTTGCCAGAATTTTGAGACCATTTTCTCCTGCGTCCCCTGCCCCCGACGCATGAGGCTCATGCTCGATTCCCACATCCTGCTCGTCTTCATCGAGCGCGGCCCGGCCGCCCTGCCGGCGGGCGCAGAGGCGCTGCTGAGCGACCGCGACAACGAGCACCACTTCAGCGCGGCGGCGGCTTCTACAGATGGACCGGGATCTCGGCGAACATGGATCGGAGAAGTATGTGCGACGAGAGCGAAGCGCTCCGTTACATCGAGGCGAATTCGCGTGGCATGTTGGTATGGAGCTCCCATACGAAGGTTCACTTATCCGGCCGCGCGACGACCACAGCCGATACGAAAAATGTGACGGGAAGAGGGTTATACTTTGGAAAGCTTGCAAGAATGGCCGGCCTGACGGCTCGTCGCGGTTTCCCTGCGGACCGGCCCGGTCCGCCAGCGCTCATCCCGTCCGCCGCAAAAGGGACGTAAGATGCTAGGATTTAGATCGAGCGCCTAGATGATTGCATGCCCTCATGCCTTCCACGAGCTTCACCGCACGCCTTATCCCCTCCATCGCCGCCGTCGACGCCGCGGTGTGGGACGCTTGCGCCAATCCGCCAAACCTTAGCGAGGACGCGGCGGAAGGCGAGCGGTTCAACCCCTTCGTCGCTCACGCCTTCCTCAACGCGCTGGAAGCTTCCGGCTCGACCGGCGGCCGGTCGGGATGGACGCCGGCCCATGTGATCGTCGAGGATTTTCCGGCAGAATCGTCGCGGCGGCGCCGTCCTACCTCAAGAGCCACAGCCAAGGCGAATACGTGTTCGACCACGCCTGGGCAGACGCCTACGAGCGCGCCGGCGGGCGCTACTACCCGAAACTCCAAGTCGCCGCGCCCTTCACCCCCGCGACCGGGCGCCGCCTCCTCGTCGCCGCCGACGCGCCGGCGGGCGCCCGCGACGCCCTGATCGAGGCCCTGCGGGAGGTCCGCCGGCAGACGAAAGCCTCGTCGATCCACGTGACCTTCCCAACCGCCGAGGACGCCGCCAGGCTCGAGCGGGCCGGCTTCCTGGTCCGCCACGGCGAGCAGTTCCACTTTCTCTGCGACGGATTCTCGACCTTCGACGACTTTCTCGCCGCGCTCGCGTCGCGCAAGCGCAAGTCGATCAAGCGCGAGCGACGGGACGCCCTCGGCGACGATGTCACGGTCGAATGGGTCACGGGCTCGTTCATCAGTCCTAAGCACTGGGACGCGTTCTTCAAGTTCTACATGGACACCGGCTCGCGCAAATGGGGCCGTCCCTATCTGACCCGATCCTTCTTCAGCCTGGTCGGCGCGTCGATGGCCGAGCGCATCCTCCTCGTGATGGCGAAGCGCGGCGGCCGCTACATCGCCGGCGCGATCAATTTCATCGGCGACGACGCGCTCTATGGCCGCAACTGGGGCGCGATCGAGGACAGGCCGTTCCTCCATTTCGAGGTGTGCTACTATCAGGCGATCGAATTCGCCCTGGCGCGCGGCCTGAAGCGGGTCGAGGCCGGCGCGCAGGGAGAGCACAAGCTCGCCCGCGGCTATCGTCCGGTCGTCACCTATTCGGCGCACGAATTCGCCGACGCCCGGCTGGCGAGGGCGGTCGCCGACTATCTGCGCCACGAACGCGCCGCCGTCGCGCGGACGATCGCCCATTACGAGGATCACGCGCCCTTCCGAAAGGGCGACAACGCGAATGCCGAAACGCTGGGAGAATCCTTTGACGCAGACGTATGATCCGAACAACATCTTCGCCAAGATTTTGCGCGGCGAAGCGCGGTGCACGAAAGTCTACGAGGACGACGTTTCGCTCGCCTTCCTCGACGTGATGCCGCGCGCCGACGGGCATACGCTCGTGATTCCGAAGGTCCCTGCCCGCAACATCTTCGACATCGCGCCCGACGATCTCGCGCGCTGGATGCCGGCGGTGCAGAAGGTCGCGCGCGCGGTCAAGACCGGCATGGCGGCGGAGGGGCTCACCGTCCAGCAGTTCAACGAACAAGCCGGCGGTCAGCAAGTCTTCCACCTGCACTTCCATGTGCTGCCGCGCTGGACGGGCGTGGCGGTGAGGCCTCCCGGCGGACCCTTCCAGAACGCCGAGGCGCTGCGCCCGCACGCCGAACGGATCATTGCGGCCCTCGCGGCGTTTGAACGCCGCGAGGCCGGATGACGAGACCGTGAGCCATCTCCATTATTTTCCGGTCAGCGCGGGGCTGGCGGCGGTGTTCGCCGCCCTCCTCGTCGGCCTCGTCATTCTCATCGCGATCGGGCTCCTCCGGCGGGCCTATTCGGCGCTCGGCCTCAATCCGCTGGTCGTCACGCTGATCCTGTTCGCCTCCCTGCTCGGCTCCTACGTCAACCTGCCCCTTGTCCGCCTCCCCGGCCAGCGCGTCGTCTCGCACGAAGTGGTGGAGATCATGGGCGTGCCGTTCCTTGCGCCGGTCGCGGTCAACTGGCCCGGGACGGTGCTCGCCATCAATGTCGGCGGAGCGATCATCCCGATTATCCTGTCGCTCTATCTTCTCGTCCGCTATCGCCTGTGGGTTCCGGGTGTGATCGCGGTCGCGATCGTCACCTTCTTCGTCCATCAGATGGCGACCCCGATACGCGGCGTCGGCATTTCCGTGCCGACCATCGCGCCGCCGCTTCTCGCGGCGTTCGCGGGCCTCGTTCTGTCGAAGCGCTACGCGGCGCCCCTCGCCTATATCGGCGGCAGTCTCGGCGTGCTGATCGGCGCAGACCTGCTCAATCTCGGCGACCTGCAGAGCCTCGGCGCGCCCGTCGCCTCGATTGGCGGCGCAGGCACTTTCGACGGCATATTCCTGACCGGCGTCCTCGCCGTGCTGCTGGCGAGCCTGGTAACCGGTTAACGCGCCGCCCATTCCGCTGTAATCACGAATATTTTTTTAACCAAACCGAGCCAAATTGTGGCTATTTTGCCACATCCGCCCACGAACGTGACCGAAAGCGTATGCAAAGGTGGACTCTGGACGGTCAGCGTCCCTATAGTTTGAACGTGAATTCTTAAAGGGCGACGGGGCGCGACGTGATGCGCTAGGCGGAGCCGATCAAAACGGAGAATGCAAATGAAGAATCGTTGGCTTATGGGGGCTGCCGCCGCGGCGCTGACCGTTGCGGGCGCCATCTCTGCTCAGGCGGCCGACCTTCCGACCCGGAAAGAGGCCCCGGCGCCGATATTCGTGCCGCCGCCCTTCACCTGGACCGGCTTCTACGTCGGTGTCAACGCCGGCGGAATCTGGGGCACTGGCGGCAACGCGTCGACGACCGTGTTCGCCAACGGGTTCCCCTTTTGGCGACCGTCTGGCCAAATGGCAACATAAACAACAGCCAGAGCGGTTTCATCGGCGGCGGCCAGGCGGGCTACAACTGGCAGACGGGCGCGTTCGTGCTCGGCGTCGAGACCGACTTCGACGGAAGCACCCTGAGCAGGTCGCGGACCATCATCGGGCCGACGTTCGCTCGATCTGTTCCGCTCCAACGACTTCTTCACCGCCAACGGCAAGATCAGCCTCGATTGGCTCGGGTCGACCCGCGGCCGCGTCGGCTTCGTCGCCACGCCGGACAACCGCCTGATGTTCTACGGCACGGGCGGCGTCGCCTACGGCGGCGGCAGCGCGAACCTGAATGTTTACGACGCCAACAGCGGCTTGTATTTCGTCCGGCAACAGGGATAACACCCGTGTCGGTTGGACGCTCGGCGGCGGCGTGGAATACGCGTGGACCAACAATATCATTTTCGGCGCCGAATATCTCTACTTCAACCTGGGCAGCAGGACCCTGATCACTATCCCCAACCTCGCGGCGTCCAGCTTCTTCGGAGCCGCTGTCTACTCCAGCACGAAGATCAATTTCGACGGCAACGTCATCCGCGCCCGCATCAGCTACAAGTTCTGATCTCCTCCCGTCAGAACTTTGAAACGGAAGAGGGAAGGCGAAAGCCTTCCCTCTCTTTTTATGTTCTGACCGCCCGTCGGCCTCGGTCTCGAGCGACAACAATCGCCCCGCCAATGCGAGGCGGGGGCTTGATCTCGTTTCCGGCTCGCGATCCCGAGCGGCTCTTACGGCGTCTCGGGCTCGGGCGTGATGTCGACCGGACCCGCGCCGGCTCGACCCGCTTGCGAGCGCGGCCGCGGGCTTTAGCGGCGAGGATCAGGTCGCGCTCCATGCGCGGCGCGGCGGGCCCCTCCGGATAGACGAAGCCGAGCTTCTTCTCCCCGGTCTCGTCGGCGGTGACCACGACCTTGACGACGCCGCCGTTCTTCAGCCGGCCGAACAGCACTTCGTCGGCGAGCGGCGTCTTGATCTGGGTCTGGATCACGCGCGCCATCGGGCGCGCGCCCATCGACTCGTCATAGCCGTTCTTGACCAGCCACGCCCGCGCCTCGTCGGTCAGTTCGATCGTCACGTTGCGGTCGGAGAGCTGAGCCTCGAGCTGCAGGATGAACTTGTCGACAACGCGCGCGATCACCGATTCCGGCAGGCGGGCGAAGGTCACGATCGCGTCGAGCCGATTGCGGAACTCCGGCGCGAACAGCCGGTCGATCGCCTCCTTGTCGTCCCCTTCCCGGGTCGACTTGTGGAAGCCGAAGGCGGCGCGCGCGAGATCCTGCGCGCCGGCGTTGGTCGTCATGATCAGGATCACGTTGCGGAAGTCGATCGCCTTGCCGGAATGATCGGTCAGCTTGCCGTGATCCATGACCTGCAACAGGATGTTGAACAGGTCCGGGTGGGCCTTCTCGATCTCGTCCAGGAGCAGCACGCTGTGCGGATGCTGGTCGATCGCGTCGGTCAACAGCCCGCCCTGGTCGAAGCCGACGTAGCCGGGAGGCGCGCCGATGAGCCGCGACACGGTGTGGCGCTCCATATACTCCGACATGTCGAAGCGAATCAGCTCGAGGCCGAGGCTGGTCGCGAGCTGGCGGGCCGCCTCGGTCTTGCCGACCCCGGTCGGACCGGAGAAGAGATAGCAGCCGATCGGCTTCTCGGGATCGCGCAGGCCCGCGCGGGCGAGCTTGATCGCCGCCGCGAGCTTGGAAACCGCCTCGTCCTGGCCGTACACCGCGCGCTTCAGCGTATCCTCGAGATGCTGCAGCACCTCGGTGTCGTCCTTGGACACCGACTTCGGCGGGATGCGCGCCATGGAGGCGATAGTCGCCTCGATCTCCTTCACTCCGATCGTCTTCTTGCGCTTCGCCTCGGGCAGGAGCATCTGCGAGGCGCCCGTCTCGTCGATCACGTCGATCGCCTTGTCGGGCAGCTTCCGGTCGTGGATGTAGCGCGACGACAGTTCGACCGCGGCCTTCACCGCGTCGCCGGTGTAGCGGAGCTTGTGGAACTCCTCGAAATAGGGCTTCAGTCCCTTGAGGATCTCGATGGCGTCCGACACGCTCGGCTCCTTGACGTCGATCTTCTGGAACCGCCGGACGAGCGCGCGGTCCTTCTCGAAATACTGCCGATATTCCTTGTAGGTGGTCGAGCCGATGCAGCGCAGCGTCCCCTGGGCGAGGGCGGGCTTCAGCAGATTCGAAGCATCCATCGCGCCGCCGGAGGTCGCGCCGGCGCCGATCACCGTATGAATCTCGTCGATGAAGAGAATCGCGTCCTTGTGCTGCTCGATCTCCTTCATCACCTGCTTCAGGCGCTCCTCGAAGTCGCCGCGATAGCGGGTGCCGGCGAGCAACGCGCCCATGTCGAGAGCGAACACGGTCGCTTCCTCGAGGACCTCGGGAACCTCGGAGTTGACGATCTTTCGCGCGAGCCCCTCGGCGATCGCCGTCTTGCCGACGCCCGGATCGCCGACCAGCAGCGGGTTGTTCTTCTGGCGTCGGCACAGGACCTGGATCGTGCGCTGCACCTCGGCTTCGCGGCCGATCAGCGGATCGATTCGCCCTTCCCTCGCCTTACGATTGAGGTTCACGCAATAAGCTTCGAGAGCGCCTTCCTTTTTCTTCGCATCGCCGCTCTCCTTCGCGTTGTCCTTCGATTCGCGCGCCTCATGCTCCTCGTCGGCGCCGCGCGGCAGGCGCGACGGATCGGAATGGCCGGGCCGCTTGGCGATGCCGTGGCTGATGTAGTTGACCGCGTCGTAACGGGTCATGTCCTGTTCCTGCAGGAAGAAGGCGGCGTGGGTTTCGCGCTCGGCGAAAATCGCCACGAGCACGTTGGCCCCCGTCACCTCTTCCCGGCCCGACGACTGAACGTGGAACGCGGCGCGCTGGACGACGCGCTGGAAGCCGTTGGTCGCCTTCGCCTCCTCCTGGCTGTCGACGACCAGATTTTCCAATTCCGTGTCGAGGTAGTTGACGACCGTCTTGCGCAAGGCGTCGAGGTCGACCCCGCAGGCCCGCATGACCGCCCCGGCGTCGGCGTCGTCGATCAGGGCGAGCAGCAGATGCTCGAGGGTCGCGTATTCGTGGTGGTGCTCGTTCGCCAACGCCAGGGCCTTCCTGAGCGTTTTCTCGAGCGTGCGGGAGAAAATCGGCATGGGGCGGCCTTTCACTTCTTTTCCATGATGCACTGAAGAGGGTGCTGGTTTTTACGGGCGTGGTCCATCACCTGCGACACTTTCGTCTCCGCGATCTCGTAGGTGTAGACCCCGCATTCCCCCACGCCGTTATGATGAACCTGCAGCATGATCTGAGTTGCTTCCTGCGCGTCCTTGTTGAAAAACGCCTGGAGGATCGAAATGACGAACTCCATCGGCGTATAATCGTCGTTCAGCAGCAGAACGCGATACATATTGGGCCGCTTGGTCTGCGTGCGCGTCCGGGTGATGACCGCCGCGCCGCTGCCCGGCGTTTCGCCCCCGCGCTTCGGCTCGCGCGATGCGAGCGTCGCCGGCCCGGTCGCGCTCGCCCCCGAATGGAACCAGCGCGCCAGGCGCGCGATCCCAGCCCTTAGGCGGACGACCAACGGAATTGAGGCGTTAGGCACGAAATAACCCCGTTCCTTGCCGGTTGGACCTCACGGACACAATCATCCACGCGAACACGACTATATCTGGGCGCTCGACGTTCTTCTCGCCAGTGTGCTCGAAGAAGGAAGAATTGCCAATATGCCCGTCATGTGCAAGAGGCGTCCGTGCGCCTCTCGCGAGGAGGCGAAATCGCATTCTGCGCCGTGGAGCTTGAGCCGAACCGGGAACGTTATCACAACCGTTCGCCTGTCGAACGCGTTCCAGGCCGCGAGGCGTACGCCAAAAAAAATCCGGCGTCCTTTCGGGCGCCGGTTGATCGTCTCAGGCTTGGCCGACCGGCCGCCGTGAAGCGGCGCGATTCGCGCTTAAGGACTACTTGGCCTGGAGATTGGCGTAGGCCGAAGTCACCGGCTTCATCGCGTCTGACGCGACCTTGGCGTAGAACTCGGAGACCTTGCTCGCCTGGGCGACGAAGCCCTCGTAGGCCTGCTTCACGTACTCGCTCTGGATCTGGATCGCCAACTCGACGCTGCGTGCGCCGAGAAGCTTCTCGTACACGGCGGAGCCGGCCGTAAAGGCCTTCTTCGCATAGTCAGTCGATTCGGCGGCGAGCTCCTGCAGGCCCTTCGTCCAGGTTGTCGACGCAGCGGTGAACGCTTCCAACTGCTGCTTGGAAAAATTCTGGAAATCCTCAATATTCGGAGTGGTAGCCATCGTCACCCCCTTTGTTGGCCTCGGATTTCTGTCGCCGGACAGGAGGCTTGGTGTCGATTTCGCCATTATGTGCACTGCACCATAAAAGTCAAGCTATTTTTTTGCAGCGCACAATTTTTTCCGAGCGACCCGCGCGCTATGCCGAAAAAGATCAGATAAGCCAACGGCCTATTAAGCTTTTCTTGATCATTACTTTAGCGAAGGAGGCCTTAGCTCGGATCCACCTCCTGAACACTCTAAAGCCTCTGCCGATAAATTCCGGCCGGAATCGGGCGGTTACGTTAACCCGGCTGTAACCCCATCGCCATAACGCTGATGTGTCTCTATCGAGCAACTGCCCCAGCGGTTGCGAGCGTAAAGCGGGGCGCGTCCATGGCGTGGCGTATAGGACAATCGCAACTCGTTCGTGTCATTCGTCTCACAGCCGGAGCCCTGATTGCGGCGGCGGCGCTGACTCTGGCGGGGCGCCGGCAGAAGCCCGGCATTACCGGCACGGTCACAGTTACGCGCATGCGCATTACTCTCGGCACGTCGCCCATTATTCCAGCCATTACGCCCGCCGATGGACGGCGGCGCTGGCAGCCCCCGCGTTCTCCGCCCTTGTGGTCGACGCCAACAGCGGGCGCACGCTCTACAGCGTCGCGGAGGACGGACTGCGGCATCCCGCCTCGATCACCAAGGTGATGACGCTCTATCTCCTGTTCGAACAGCTCGACAAAGGGGCCATGACCCTGCAGACGCGCATTCCGATCTCGGAGCACGCGGCGGCGCAGAAGCCGTGCAAGCTCGGCATCCAGCCCGGCGAGACAATCGGCGTCGAGGACGCGATCAAGGCGGTGGTGACGCGGTCGGCCAACGACGTGGCGGTGGCGATCGCCGAGGCGATCGGCCATGACGAGAGCACGTTCGCCGAGATGATGACGCGCAAGGCGCATGCGCTCGGCATGTCGAGCACGGTCTAT
Organism: uncultured Alphaproteobacteria bacterium; assembly: GCA_963768555.1. Lineage (GTDB taxonomy): Bacteria > Pseudomonadota > Alphaproteobacteria > Rhizobiales > Beijerinckiaceae > Roseiarcus. The sequence continues at coordinate 17,088 of CAVYIZ010000002.1, read as the reverse complement.
CGTAACGCCTCCGGCCTGCCGAACGACGAGCAGGTGACCACCGCGCACGACCTCGCGATTCTCGGGCGCTCGCTCGAGGAGCGTTTCCCGCGCTATTTCAGATATTTCTCGACGCGCCAGTTCGACTACGCCGGCGCGACGATCGGCAACCACAACCATCTCCTCGGCCGCGTCGACGGCGTGGACGGCATCAAGACCGGCTACACCCGCGCCTCGGGCTTCAACCTCCTGACCTCGGTCCACCGCGACGGCCGCTCGTTGATCGCCGTCGTGATGGGCGGACGCACCGCAGGCTGGCGCGACCGCGTTATGGAGAACCTGATCGACGATCATCTCGCGGAGGCCTCGACGACCCACACCGCGACCATGGTCGCCGACGCTTCGAGCGGCGAGCAGTCGCCCGCCCGTCCGACGGCGCCGCCGGATGCGCCCCGTCCGCATCCCGCCGTCGTCGCCGCCAACGTGCCGGCCCGCATGGCTTCCGCCGGAACCGCGCCGCCGGTCGCGGAAGGCGACAATTCCGACCAGGACGGCGCGCCGGCGCTGCGCGTCGCCGCCGTCGCGCGGGTCATCCAGCCGCGCGCCGCTCCCCGGCGCCGGTCCCGACGCGCTCCATAGACCAGGCCGGCATCGCATCGATTGCCGCCGAGCGGCCTGCGGCCGAATCGCACGAGGAGCCGACGTCGTCGCAACTCGGCTGGGTCAAAGGGCCGGACGTGCTCAAGAATGGGTCGTCGAACGAAAAGGCCGAATCGCAGACGCCGCGCGCAAAGCGCGAAGCCGTCGAGACGAAAGCACGCGGCTCCGCCAAAGGCGCCGCTGAAACGACGGCCGCCGCCCGCGCGCCCGCCGAATCGGACGACGGCGAGGACGCCGGAAACAAGAAGGGCTGGGTGATCCAGATCGGCGCGACCGACGACGTCGCCAAGGCGAACGCGCTCCTCGACAAGGCGCGGCAGCGGAGCCGGTCGATCCTCGCGTCGGCGAAGCCCGTCACCGAGAAGGTGCGCAAGGGCGAGGATACGTTCTACCGGGCGCGCTTCGCCGGCCTCGACTCGGCTTCGGCGGAAACTGCCTGCCGCTCCCTCAAACGCGACGGTTTCTCCTGCTTCGCCGCGCGTGATTGACGCAGGAACATGAAGCCCCGGTCCGCCATTCCTTGCTGCGGAGACCCTAGCCTTGTCGCTGCATCAGCACATCCTTGGCCTGATTGACCCTCGCGGCAAAAGCGGTCGGGCCGCCATGATCTGGATGAAACTTCTTCATCAGCGTTCGGTGGGCGCGAATAATTTCCGCCGCGTCCGCGCCCTCCGCCAGGCCCAGGATTTCAAGAGCTTCGCGGCGGCTCATCGAACCGACCGCGCTGCGGCGCCGCGGCTCTCCCTCACCCTCGTCTGCCTGACGCCAGCGGGGGACCCGGCTGTCGAGATACGTCTCTAGAAGATTGACGCCGGCCGGATCGTCCCGCGACAATTCGTCGCGCAGGGCGAGAAGCTCCGGCCGCGACAAGGTTTCGAGCGCCCTCCCCGCATAGACGCCCGCCAAGACCGCGCCGCTGATGACGCCGCTGTCGTGGTCGAGGCGCGTTTCGATCATGGCGGATCGGAGGGTCGTGACGCGTCCGGGCCCAGCGCCTGTGCCGCCCGTCGCCGTGCGGAAGGAGGTCCACGCCGGCCCGAATGTGCGCCAGCCGGCGAAGCTCGCCGCCATGCCGGCGAGCGCCGCCGCGAGGGCGACCCGGCCGCGCAGGAGCAGCAGCGCCGCCGCGAGGAGGCCCAGAACTCCGCCGCCGTGCCGCACCGCCCGCGCCACCGCGGCCGCGTCCATGCGCGCGAACTGCTTGATCGCGCTCAGAAAAAGAAACAGCAATATCAGGCCAATAACGAAATTCATCGCCGTCGTGCTTTAAGGACTTGGCGTGGGGCGTCCGCCGGGATTGAACCTACGCTGATTTCACGATCCCCGCACCTGCGTCAGAAGGAGCCGGGCCGCCGGGTCGGCCTCCGCCGCCCGGGCGAGCGCCGCACGGCCGCCGGCGGCGTAGGCCGCGGCCGCGCGCAGGAGCGCTTCGAGCCGCGCCGCAGCCCCCGTGTCGAAGGCGCTGTAGGCGCCGCCGGTCAATCGGGCGATCTCGGAAAAGGTTCGCCGCGCCGCCGGGTCGCGCCCCTCCTGGAACATGAAGGCCTTGACTCCCTGAAGGGCGAGCTCCCCGGCGACGCCGGCGAGCTCGTCCGGGATTCTCCTCCATCGCGTCGCCGACGAAGACGAGCGCCCCGACCCTGGCGCGCTTCGCCTCGTTGCGCGCGTGGGCGAGGACCCTGCGGATCTGCGTCTCGCCGCCCCGAACCTCGATGCGGCTCATGAGCTCGGCGAGCCCCTGACCGCCGGAGACGAATTTCGATGCCCGGCACTCGTTTAAGCCCCGGTAGTAGACGAGCTGCACTTCGAGGCCGCCGAGACTCGCGGCGGTTTGGAACATTTTCGCCTGCAGGGCTTGCGCGAGATCCCACGTCGGCTGCCGGCTCATGGTCGCGTCGAGCGCGAAGATCAGCCGGCCGCGCTCGCTTGCGGTCGGCGCCGGCGTCTTGCGGGCGGCCTCGACGAAGGCGGCGACATTTTCTCTGGCGCCGCGCTTCGCGAGCGGCGCGTCCTTGGTCTTGTTCACGCCTTTCCCTGACGATGCATGAGTGGCCTGATACATTTGGGGGCCGGGGGCCAAGCGGCAAGGCAGGCGACGCCGTTTATCCGCGTGGCCGTCAGAACCGGGGGAATGCGACGACCCGGCCCTTCCAGTACGTGAAGGGTCCCTCGGGCAGGAGCCAGGCGACTTCCGCAGACGTCGGGATGCGCAAGCGGCCGAAGTCGCGGTAGTCGCTGAACGTCCCCGACCATTTGGTTTCGATGACCGACCTGCCGACGGCGCGCGGGCAATTCGCGGACCCGCCGAGCACGCGCCCCTCCCGATCGACGTAGAGTTCGGCGCTCGCCCTTGTATGTCCGTCGTCGAAAGTCGCCCGCAGTCCGCCCCGGCCGATGGCCTCCCAGGCCACATGCTCCATGCGATGAAAGGCGAACGGCCGCCAGGGAAGCTCGGCGAGGCCGCGCTGGACTTCCCCGTGGTCGAACTCGGGACCGGGCCCGCGCGCGACCGGCACGAGGCCAAAGACCTTCGCGTCCAGACGGCCCCTCCCTTTTTCGAACGAGTCGACCACGCGAAACGGCGCAAAGGGGGCCGTCCGGAACCATGCGCGCCAGCGGAAATCGATCGTCGCGCCCGCCATCTGCTGCTCGGCCCGGAATGGCCGCTAGGGCGCCTCGGGCGAGAGCCGCATCTCGCCCTCCTGGTCGAAGCGGACGTCGCGAGGCTCGACGTCTCCCTCCGGCATGGCGAATCGTCGCGCCCTTTCGAGCAGGGCCTCGGCTGAGGGGTTCATCGCTCGTCTCCATGTGCGTTCCTATCACGCCCGTGCGGCCGACACGTCCCTGGCCCGATGCGTCCAAGTGATATGACGCCGCGGCGCGACGGAACTCCGCCGAACCCGGCTCGTTGAGGGGCCGGACGCCCAACCAGTCGACCCGATAAGCAAGGAGGCTGCTCTTGGCAGACCCGGTCCTTATCGTCGGCGCAGGCCCGACGGGCCTTGCCGCAGCGCTGGAGTTGTCGCGCCTCGACGTCCCTGTGCAAATCGAGGACACGCTTCTCGAGCCCGCCTCGACGTCCCGCGCCATCGGCGTGCAAGCCCGCACTTTGGAGCTCCTGGACAGGCGGGGCTTGGCTGAGGAGGTGATGAAACTCGGCAATTCTGCCTCCGGCAACTCCGTCTACGGCAGTGGCGCGCGCCTGTTCCGCCTCGACTTCTCAAATCGAAAGTCGCTTTCCCTACATTCTGATGCTCTCGCAGGCGGAGACCGAGCGCATCCTGGCGGAGGCCGTCGCCGCCAGGGCGCGACGATCGAGCGGGGCGTCGAACTCGCCGCTCTGTCCCAGGATAGGCTGTCGGATGACGCCTCGCCGGTGAAGGCCGTGCTGCGTCACGCCGACGGACGGCTCGAGCTGGCGGCGCCCTGGCTTATCGGCGCCGAAGGCTCGCACAGCACGGTGCGCGCGACCCTCGACCTTCCGTTCGAGGGCAAGACGCCGCCCGACGACACAATGCTCTTCAACCACCTGTTCGCCGACCTGCAGCCTCGGACGGTCGCGCCGAGCGGAACCAATCCGCACGAAGACCCGCATTCGCCGTCAGATGAGCCCGAGCCCCGCCAACTCGCGCCGCATCGCTTCCGGCATCTCAGCGAAACCCGGCTGCGTCTTGTCGAGGTCGGGCGGAGCGGATTTCGGCTCGTAGTAGCGCCAGCCCTGGAAGGCGCGCATCGGCCGTGGCGCGACAGCGACGACCGCGCCGTCGAGCCACAGCCGGCAACGGCCGATTCCGTCGGAATCCATGAACGGCTCGACGCCGACGAGTTTTTGCCGGGCTGCGATCTGGCCCTTAATGACCCAGTAGAGCGAGCCGCCGTCGAGAATTTCATCCGCCCGCTTCGGCGTCATGCGGGTGACGTGGGCGTGGCGGAGCGGCGCGCCGCGGCGCTTCGCCTCCGCCATCCGCGCCGCCATCCATTGCCGCAAATCGTCGAGCGAGTCGGCGCCGACGCAGAGCTTTACGAGGTGGAGTGTCATCCGGGCTCTTATAGCAGAGCCGTCAGCGGCGCCGATCGCGGCTTGTCCGGCTGTCCACTGCTCAAGAGAGCCGAGCCGCGAGCCTGGCCGACAGGCCGGGCGACCATGCCCTAATCCGAAACGCGCACGGGCAGCTCCGCTATGCCGTGCACGAACGACGAGTAGACCCGCTTCGGCTCGCCCACGACCTCGATCCTTGAAAAGCGCTGCAGGATTTCCTGCCACAGAATCTTCAACTGCATTTCAGCGAGGCTCTTGCCGACGCAGCGGTGAATGCCGAAGCCGAACGAGAGATGCTGGCGCGGGCGCGGCCGGTCGATGATGAAGCGATCGGGCTCGTCGATCGCCTCTTCGTCCCGATTGCCGGAAATGTACCACATGGCGATCTTGTCGCCCTTGCGGATGGCCTGGCCGCCGATCTCCGCGTCGGCGAGCGCGGTGCGGCGCATGTAGGCGATCGGCGTCTGGTAGCGGATGATTTCCGGGACCATCGAATCGACCAGTTCGGGCCTCGCGCGCAGCTTGGCGAACTCCTCGGGATTCTGGCTCAGGAACAGCACGCCCCCGCTCATCGAATTGCGAGTCGTGTCGTTGCCGCCGACGATCAGGAGGACGATGTTACCGAGATATTCGCGCGTGCTCATGTTCCGGGTCGCCTCGCCGTGCGCGAGCATGGAGATGAGGTCGGGACGCGGCTCCGCGTTGACGCGCTCGTTCCACAAATTCGTGAAATAGCCGAGGCACTCGCGGAAAACCTCCTCGCGCTGCTCATCGCTTTCGATGAGGCCGCCCGTGTAGGGAACGGCGGTTGAGATATCCGACCAGTAGCTCAGCTTGCGACGATCCTCGAACGGGAAGTCGAACAATGTCGCCAGCATCTGTGCGGTCAGTTCGATCGAGACCCTGTCCACCCAGTTGAAGGTTTCGCCGCGCGGCAGGCCATCGAGCGCATTCCTGATCCGACTGCGGATCAGAACTTCGAAATTGGCGAGATTGCCGGGCGAGACGATGGGCTGAACCACCTTGCGCTGATCCTCGTGCTTGGGCGGATCCATGGCGATGAACATCGGAAGTTCGAGTTCAGCCGGCCTGTCGCGCAGGATGATTCCGCCGACCGCGGAGCTCGACGAGAACGTCCTGTGCTTCACCTCGGTGTCGACGATGTCCTTGTATTTCGTCACCGACCAGTAGGGTCCGACCGGGCTCTCTTTGCAGTAATGCACGGGCGCGTCCCGGCGCAGGCGGCGAAAATAATGCTGCCAGACGTCGTGCTGATACAATGCGGGATCGCTGACGTCGATCCGATCGAGCGGGATTTCTTCCGCAAGCGCTGCGTGATCGACGGCGACTGACGCATCCACCTCGTCTCTCCCTTTTTTTCCCGCAAACCCGGGACGACGGTCACGAAATCATGCGCGACGTCGAACGCGGCCCTCAGATCGAAGCCCAGCGTCGCTGTTGGCGACGCGTCGCGCTGTGACGGCCGTCACAGTTCACCGAAGTCCAGGGCGCGTTTTGCCGTGTGGCCACGACCGGGCGACGAACTCCGGCCGGCGCGTCGCCGGCGCTCATTTTCCCGCCAGTTCCGCTCTCACGATCCGCGCCCCTTCGACCATCGCCTTCATCTTGCCGAAGGCCGACTTGCGCGGCAGGTATTTGAGGCCGCAGTCCGGGGCGACGATGATGTCCTCGGGCTCGCGGTAGGCGAGCGCGCGGCGGATGCGGGAAGCGACCGTCTCGGGCGCCTCGACCTCGGGGGTCGACAGGTCGAGCACGCCGAGAATGATCTTCTGGTCCGGCAGGTCCTTCAGCACGGCGCAGTCGAGATTGGACTGGGCCGTCTCGATCGAAATCTGCTTGCACCGGCAGTTCCTGAGCCGCGTCAGGAAGGAGTAGGCGCTCGGCCTTTGGTGGATGATGGCCGCGTAGCCGAAACAGATGTGGACCGCGGTCACGCCCTCGACACCCTCGAGGGCCCGGTTCAGCGCGGCGAGGCCGTATTCCCCGGCCGGCGCCGGGCGCGCCTGCATGTAGGGTTCGTCGACCTGGACGACATCCGCGCCGGCGGCGAACAGGTCCTTGATCTCGACGTTGACCGCGGCGGCATAGTCCATCGCGGCGTCCGCGGCGCTCGGATAAAAGTCGTTCTGCGCCTGTTGGCTCATGGTGAAGGGGCCGGGCACGGTCATTTTGACTTTGCGATCCGTATGGCGGCGCAGGAATTTCAAATCCTCGACCTCGACCGCGTGCTTGCGCCGGATTTTTCCGACGATGCGCGGCACGGGATTGGGATGGCCGGAGCGGTCGAGGGCTGTGCCTGGATTGTCGATGTCGATCCCTTCGAGGGCGGTGGCGAAGCGGTTCGAATAGCTTTCCCGTCGCATCTCGCCGTCGGTGACGATGTCGAGTCCCGGCCTCTTCCTGCGCCTTGATGGCGAGGATCGTCGCGTCGTCCTGCGCTTCGGCTAGCCAGGGCTCGGGAATCCGCCACAGCTCCTTCGCCCGCACGCGCGGCGGAAAGCGGCCGGCGAGCTTGGCCCGGTCGATCAGCCACTCGGGCTGCGCGTAGGAGCCGACCAGCGTCGTTGGCAGAAGCATGGGTTTCCTCCCTTCGCCGCACGCAGCGGTCGCGACGCGAATTCGCGCCCATCCTGCCCACATCGAGCTTGGCGGACAAGGACATGGACAGAGTGGGCCAAAGCGCCGTCACGCCGTGATCGAGGTGTGAATGCCGCCTCTACGCGGGCGAGGTGTAAGTCCCCGGGCTGCTTGGCGTTGCGCGCCACTCCGGCGTCCGCTCCATCCGCGCCTCGTCGAGGGCTCGGCGCACGCCCTCGGCGTCGTAGTCTTTGATGTATACGGGCGAGCCGGGCTGTTGACGCCACGATTCGGCGATCGTTCCGGCGTCGACCGTGTCGAAGCCGATCGCATCGATGAGACGCGCGACCGTGGCCTTTGCCTTCGGATCGTCGCCTGAGATCGGCAGCGCGATGCGGCCGGGGCGCCGGCCGGCTTGCCGTTTTCCAGGAGATGCCGGGCCATGATGTTGTTGAACGCCTTGACGACAGGATGGCCCAGCATGTGCTCGACATAGCCGCTTTCGGTCATGCCCGCTTCGATCTCGTCGATGCGGCCGTCGCGCTGTCGCGGGTAGTAATTGTTGGTGTCGATGACGATCAGATCCGGCCGCGCGCCGACGAAAAGCCCGCGCGGCAGAGCCTTGATCTCTCTCATCGGAATTGTGACGACGACGACGTCGCTGTCGCGCGCGACCTCTTCGACAGTTGCAGGATGAGCGCCCGTTTCCTGGGCGAGATCCTTCAGCGACTGGGGGCCGCGCGAATTCGCCACGGCGACGTCATATCCGGCCGCGCGGAAGCGGCGCGTTAGCGTCCCGCCAATGTTGCCTGAGCCGACGATTCCGATCTTCATAACGGTCTCCTCGAATTGGACGCTCGGGTCCGGGCGCGCGCCGGCCCGCAATGGCGCCGCTCTTTAAAGATAGTCAGTCGATCCCGCGCCGGAAGCGACCATTTCGTTGCGGGTCTCGACATATCCTTCCACGCGGGAGGTCGTCCAAGCCAGCGGGTTGCGATGACCACTTTGTCTCAGTACGGCGTGCGGCTGATGCGCCTGCGGTAGCGCGACTGGCTGATGACTTGCGGCGCCTCCGACGGACGCCGCTCCGCGAGCGCCTCAGGAGCAGTCACCGCGCTCGCGTAAAATTCGGCGAGGTCCCCCTTCATTGCGGTCCGCGACGCGTTGTCGAGATAGACCATGTGTCCGGACGGGAAGTTGCGGACGGTCAGCCTTTCGAGGTCGCGCGGGCTGCTCACCGGCATGGCCTCGAAGTTCAGAATGGTCTGAAAGAAGGGGGTCACGGCGTCGTAATAGCCGTTGGCGGAGAAGACTTTCAGGTACGGATTGACCGCCATCGCCGCCGCCAGATCCCCCGCGGTGTAGAGGCTCGCCGGCCCGCCCCTTTGCGTGCCGGTCGGATCGAGGTGCGAGAAGTCCCAATTGGCGAAGGCCTGATCGTTCAGATCCGTGAACGGCGAGGTCGAGGTGAATTTCAGCTCGTCGTTGAGATAGACGTTCCACATTGCCGTGTAGACGCCGCCGACCGCCGTCATGGTCGGATCGTTGCCTCCGGAATTCGGGGCGATCGACCCCGCAATCCCGTCGTCTTCCCCGGTCACCCGGCCGTCGTAGGCGCCGATTGCGAGCCCCTTGTCCTGCAGCAGGCTGGATAGGAAGATGGTGTTGTTCGACGACGGATCGAGCTTCCAGTATTTCAGCACGATCTCCGGGACGCCGAGCATGTCGCTCAGCGTCTTCAGGACGTCGGGATCGACCTTCGGATAGTCCCGCAACGCCTGCGCATATCGTCCGCGCGCGAACTTCTCGACCTCGTTCGTGAACGAAGCCAGGTCCGCAGGCGCGGGCGAAACCGTCACCTTATTGTGGAACCACGCGTCGGCCGCGAGCGTCGGCAGGAGGCCGACCGGATCGCCGGCCTTGCCGTAGTCCAGGATCGACGACTGGAGGACGATGCCATTCAGGTCGACGCCGTCCTCATGCAGGAGCCAGGTCAGGACGCAGGTCCTCGGGGTCCCGTAGGATTCGCCGAACAGGAATTTGGGCGAGTTCCAGCGGTTGAACGCCGTCAGATAGCGCTTGACGAACTGCCTGATCGAGCCCGCGTCCTGATCCACTCCCCAGAAGTCGCCGTTCTCGCCAGGCGCGATCGCGGCGGAATAGCCCGTGCCGACCGGGTCGACGAACACGAGATCCGATTGGTCGAGGAGACTATCCGGGTTGTCCTCGAGAACGTAAGGCGCCGGCGGCGTGAATTTCGGCATGTTGGTCCGGATCCGCCGCGGGCCGAAGGATCCGAGCAGAAGAAACACCGACGACGAGCCCGGCCCGCCATTGTAGAAGAAGGTGACCGGGCGGCTCGCCGGCGCCGCGTCGTCGGCGGTGAACGCCACGTAGAAAATCTTGGCGGCGGGCCGGGCGCTCGACGGGCCGGTTGTCACGAGGTGGCCGGCTCTCGCCGTGTATGTGATTGATTTCTCGCCGATCGTCGCGACGTGATGGGTGACCGCGGCGTTCTCGACCGCGTCGGCGGCGGAGACGGAATCCTCCTTGCCGGCGCCGTAAGGGGTCGTGTCGAGCAACGGCTCGTCGGGGGGAGCCTGCCGCTCACGGACGTCATTCGCCATCACAGACCCTCCCATTGCCGCCGAACGCACAGGGGACGAACGACTTCCGTGCGCTCGGGTCTTGCGGACAGGCTCCGTCCGCAGGGGCGACGTGTCAAGCCCGTTCGGCTTTTCAAGCGGGCCTTGCGCAGAACGCGCCTTGCGTAGAAGAAGAAAACAGGATGGCGAGCGGGTCGAGAAGGGGTTATGGTGGCAACAAAATAAGCGTTCGCCCTCCGCATCGGCCTTTCCCGGGAGGAAATCATGGCCTGGAGCGTCGAAGGCACGTACATTGAGGCGTGCAACTGCGAAGTCGCGTGTCCCTGCATCTTTTTCTCCCCTCCGACGGAAGGCGAGTGCAAGGTCGTCGTCGGCTGGCACGTGGACAAGGGCCGTCATGGCGACACCATTCTCAACGGCCTGAACGCGGCGCTGATCGCTTACGCCCCAGGCAACATGAAGGACGGCCAGTGGAAGGTCGCGCTCTATTTGGACGACCGCGGCGACGACCGGCAACGAGCCGCGCTGCAAGGGATTTTCTCGGGCGCCGACGGGGGACACATCGCCAATCTGGGCCCGCTCATCGGCCAAGTTCTCGGCGCCCGGCCGGCGAAGATAACATTCGAAAGCGGCGCAAACGCCCATTTTCGTTTCGAGGTCGACGGCGCGGCGTCGGCGGAGTTCGATCCCATTCAAGGGCAAGGCGGCGGAACGGCGGAAATCAAACGGCATCCGCTCGCCATATCGCCGGGCTACCCCGTCACCGTCTCCCGCGCCTCCCGCCTGAAGATCGGCGACCACGGAATCGCCTGCGACATCGCGGGCCGGAACGCTTTCTTTGCTCCGTTCGCCTACCAGGCCTGACGCCGATTTTATCGCGTCGCCGCGCGAGCTGATCCGCGCCCATCCGTGGACCGCCTCGGGCGTTTGGGCGACGACGCTCGGCTGCTGGCTCCTCCTGTATTGGGGCGCCATCCACATGGACAGCCCCGCGGCGCAGCTGACGATGCCGATGTCCGATTGGTCGGCGGCGAACTGGCTGGCGGTGTTCGTGATGTGGGCCGTCATGATGGCGGCCATGATGCTGCCGTCGATTGCGCCGATGGTCCTGTGCTTCGCCAATCTGAACCGGAGGCGAAGCGAAGGCGTGAGGACGCTGATCTTCGTCGCCGCCTATCTGGCGCTATGGACGGCGTTCAGCTGGGCGGCGACTGCGGCGCAATGGGCGCTGCAGTCGGCGAATTGGGTCTCGCCGATGATCGTCAGCACGTCGCCCATTCTCAGCGGGACGCTCCTGCTCATCGCCGGCGTCTTCCAGTTCACTCCTCTCAAGACAGCCTGCCTGCGCACGTGTCGCTCGCCGCTCGGCTTCCTGATGAGCGATTGGCGCGACGGGCTTTGGGGAGCGTGGCGAATGGGGCTCCGCCATGGGCTCAATTGTCTGGGTTGCTGCTGGGCGCTGATGGCGCTGCTGTTCGTCGGCGGGGTCATGAATATCCTTTGGATCGCGGCGCTCACCGTTCTCGTGGCGATGGAGAAAGTCGCGCCGAAAGGGGAAGCGATCGCGAAGGCGCTGGGCGCGGTCATGATCGGCGCGGGCGTCGTGCGACTGGCTTGGTAATGTTCGTGAGACTTCGCGCTATGGCGACGCGCGCCCCATCTCAACCCGCAACGCACGCTTCTATTTTCAGCGCCACGCGGGACATCGCCCGAAAAAAGGAGCCACTTGCAAAACGGCTCGGACGGCCGGAATTTTTGAATTTTCGGGTGATTTCTCAAGCGTCGCGAACCGTCGGCGGCCGGTTTCTGGTATGTTGATTCTGCGAGGAAAAACAAGCAGAAAGCCAGGAACCGCCGACGATGTCGCTACGAGAGACCCTATCCGTATACTGGCAGAAGTTTCAAGGAGAACTTTTCCCGTTTCTCGAGGAGACGGTCGGGTTCTTGACGGAGTCGCATCGAGCGCTGGTGACGGTTCTGGACATGACGCGGCTTGAGGCTTTCGCGCCTGACTGGGGTGGTTTTCCCGGACGGCCGGCAGCCGAGCGGGCCGCATTGGCGAGGGCCTTCGTGGCCAAGGCGGTTCTCAACTTGCCGACCACGCGGATGTTGATCGAACGCGTCGAGGCCGACACGACGTTGCGGCGCTTGTGCGGTTGGTCGCGTCTGTCCGAGGTTCCCAGCGAGGCGACGTTCTCGCGCGCCTTCGCCGAGTTCGCCGACAGCGCCTTGCCGTCGCGGTTGCATGAAGCCTTGATCCGCAAGACCCACGGGGATCGGCTGGTTGGTCACATCGCGCGCGATCGACGGCGATCGAAGGCCATGAAAAGCCGCAACGCGCAGAGAAGCCCGAGCCGTCTGCGCTCGAGCAGAAGCCCCGCAAGCGCGGGCGTCCGCGCAAGGGCGAGCGGCCCGCGCCCAAGCCGCCCAGCCGGCTGAACGCCAGGCCGGCATGACGCTGAGCCAGATGCTCGCCGATCTGCCCCAGCACTGTGACGTCGGCGTCAAACGCAACGCCAAGGGACATCAGGAGACATGGATCGGCTATAAGCTGCATATCGACACCGCGGACGGCGACATTCCCGTCAGTTGCGTTCTCACCTCGGCTTCCGTCCACGACAGTCAGGTCGCCATCCCCCTGGCGACGATGACGGCGGGGCGTCTGGTCAATCTCTACGATCTCATGGACAGCGCCTACGATGCGGCCGAGATCAGGGCGCATAGCCGCGCGCTCGGCCACGTGCCGATCATCGATGTCAACCCGCGCCGCGACGCCTGCCTCAAGAAGGAATTGGCCGAGGAAGACAAGCGTCGAGCGCTCGTCGGCCATCGCGCCGCCGAGGATATCCGCTACAACGAGCGCAGCGGCGCCGAACGGGTCAACGCCAACCTCAAAGACAACCACGGCGGCAGAACCGTCCAGGTGCGTGGCCCCGCGAAGGTGATGTGCCATCTGATGTTCGGCATTCTGGTCATCACCGTTTCTCAGATCATCCGTCTCATCGCATAGCGAGCCGCATCGCGGCGCGAAAACTCCGGAGCCTCCCAAAAAATCGGGAGGTCGACGAAACATGGCCAAAATCCACACCAAAATGTCCGCGAAGGCAAAAAAACGGCGGAAGCGGCGTTGCAACCGTCAAAAACAACTCAAGCCAACACGTCTCAGCTATGTTCATTCGTGCGCGAGCCGACGCGCTCAGACGTTCTGCAAGTGCAAGTATAAACAATTTTCGAGCGCCGCACTCGGCAGGGGCATGACGGCGCTGGGAGAGAATAGTTTAAGCCCGAAGTTGGGAAGAAACGCCGGCGCAACCTGCGCCGCCCGGGTTGCTGTCGAGGACGCGAAATCTCCCGCGAAAGGCGGGACGCTGAATGCCCCTGGGTCTACCCGATTGAGGAGATTTCAGCATGAACTTTTTACGAGACCTCTGCGGCATCGCGACCGCCGTCATCGCGTTTTCGGCGACAGCGCCAAGCGCGGTCGCGCAAGAGATGACTGCCACATTCACCTGTCAGTTCGTCGGCGGCGGCGCGCCCGAGCCGCTCGGAGATCGCGAGGGCCATACGATCCAGGTTGGCGAGTATAGTTGTCTCGTCGCCAATTCAGGCCCAATGAGCGGCGCGGTCGCGACCGGAACGAACATCTGGGAATGGGACGGGCCGAACGCCGCTCTGCGCTCTGACAGCGGCGTCGCCCGCAAGCCGGGCGCCACCGTGGTGTGGCAGGGCACAGAGGGGAAACTCGAGCTGACGATGGCCGACGGCAAAGTGACCGGCTGGACCGCCTCGGGAAAGGGCGCGAACCTGATAGCGACCGGCTCGATCGCCGGCAAGCCATATACCTGGACAGCAAAGTCCACCGGCCCGGCGCAATTCACGATTGAAAGCAAGTTCACGCGGTAAGCCGCCTCTCGAGCGGCGGCCGCCGGGCGGTTCCGGCAGCCATCGGGCAAAGAGCGGAAGGCTACGGGCGGTTTACGGCTCGGCGCCTTCCGCCCCCGCCTCCTCCACCCGCATGATCCGCTCCCCCATCTCGACCTGCTCGCCGACGTCGATGACGAGGTCGCGCACGACGCCGGCGAAGGGGGCGGTCAGCGCATGCTCCATCTTCATCGCCTCGACCACGGCGAGGCGTTGGCCGGCTTCGACCGCCTCGCCCTCTTCGACGAACAGGGCGACGACGCGGCCGTTCATCGGCGCGCGAACGCCGCCGTCGCCCTCTTCGGGCCCGCCGGCCGAACGCTCGAGCGGATCGATCAGCGCGACAAAGGCCTGGCGGCCGCCGGCGAAGGCGTAGACGCCGGCGGGCGTCTCGAACAGGGCGATCTCCGGACGGTCGGCAGCCGCCGGAGCCTTGCCTGCCGCCTCGAGCGCGTGATCGCCAGCGCCCGTCACATGCAGGCGCTCCGGCTTGCCGTCGACGGTCACGTCGAGTCCGACATGGCGCGCGCCGACGAGTTCGAACGAGTTCGCCACGCCCCAAGGATCATAGGGGCAAAGCGGCGACGGGCGCGACGCGTCGCGCCTCGCGAGCAGGAGCCGCGCCGCGGCGAGCACCGCGTGCTGGTCGGGCGCATGCGGCGAGGCGCCGAGACGCGCAATATGCGCGTCGATGAAGCCGGTGTCGAACGAACCGCTCGCGACCTCGGGACTGCGCATCAGCGCGCGCAGGAAGGCGAGATTGGTCTTCGGCCCGATCACGACGGCGTCGTCGAGCTCCTTGTTGAGCATCCTCAGCGCCTCGACCCGCGTGGGCGCGTGGACGATGAGCTTTGCGATCATCGGGTCGTAGAACGGCGTGACGCTGTCGCCGACGGCGACGCCCGTGTCGACGCGCACGCCCTCGAGGCCTTCCCCGCCGCCGAGGCTCATCGCGTGGATGCGCCCGGGCGACGGCAAAAAATTGTGCTCGGGATCTTCCGCGTAGACGCGCGCCTCGATCGCCGCGCCGCGGCAGGCGATCTCGCTCTGGGCGAGCGGCAGGCGTTCGCCGGCGGCGACGCGGAACTGCCACTCGACGAGATCGAGCCCGGTCACCGCCTCGGTGACCGGATGCTCGACCTGCAGGCGCGTATTCATTTCGAGGAAATAGAAGTCGTTGGCCGCAAGGCCGCGCGAGGCGTCGGCGATGAACTCGACCGTCCCCGCCCCGACATAGCCAGCCGCAAGCGCCGCTTCGGTCGCCGCTTTCGCCATGGCCGCGCGCGTTTCGTCCGGCAGGCCGGGAGCCGGGCATTCCTCGACCACCTTCTGGTGGCGGCGCTGAAGCGAGCAGTCGCGCTCGAACAGATGGACGCAGTTTCCGTGGGCGTCGCCGAACACCTGCATTTCGACGTGGCGAGGCGAGGCGACATATTTCTCGATCAGCACCCGCCCATCGCCGAACGCCGCCTCGGCCTCGCGGCTCGCGCTCTCCAGCGCCGCCTCGAACTCCACATGCGCGTCGACCCGCCGCATGCCGCGCCCGCCGCCGCCGGCGATCGCCTTGATCAGGACGGGATAGCCGATCTCGTAGGCTTTCTCGCGCAGGAACTTCGGGTTCTGGTTTTCGCCATGGTAGCCCGGCACGACCGGGACGCCCGCCCTCTGCATCAGCGCCTTGGCGGAATTCTTGAGCCCCATCGCCCGCATCGCCGCGGGCGGCGGGCCGACGAAAACGACCCCAGCGCGCGCGCAAAGCTCAGCGAACTCGGCGTTCTCCGACAGGAAGCCGTAACCCGGATGCAGGCATTCGGCGCCGATCCTCTCCGCCAGCGCGACGATCGCCGCGCCGTCGAGATAGCCGCTCGCGCCTTCGCCGATCTCATGGACCTCGTCGGCGAGCCTGGTGAACAGCGCGCCCCGGTCGGCGGGGGTGTGAATCGCGATCGACCTCAACCCCATCCGCCGGGCCGTCCGGATGATGCGACACGCGATTTCGCCGCGGTTGGCGATGAGGACGTTTGCGAACATGGACGAGCTCCCGGAGCGTCCTGTCTACCGAAGGCGCGCGGGAATGGCGAGGCGCCCGGCGCCTGTCGGCGCCGCCAGGGCAACCGGAGAAGCGCGTTGCTGATTTCTGCATTCAAATGCGTGTTGACGCACGTACGCTCGCCGACTTAGCAGTATTCCGCATTTATATTATTATATTAAAGTTCTCTGCCCATCAGTACGTATTTTCCCTTATTGTCTACTGTCGCCGCCCTTGCGATACGAAACCAAACGGACATTCTCTTGGGTTCCGTCGCTTCTCGACGCGCGCAAAAGGGGACGACGGTCCGTGTCCGCTCGAGAGGGAGGAAACATGGTCAACCTCCGGGAGGTGGTCGACTCCTGCGCCAATCCGAAGGTCGCAGCCGCGGCCCTCGCCTCGATCGGCGGCGGCGTCGCCGCGAAGGTGCGCGCCATAGCGGCGCGAAGCGGCGTGGCCGACGGAGTCCTCGTCGCTCAGCTTATTCGTGAATTTCGCGATCATTCGTGCCCGGGCTTCGTGACGTCCGCCGAGGAGGCCATGCGTCGGAGCGAGCTGCCGGTTCTCGCCGGCCTGCAGCACATCCTCGCGCACGCCCTCGCCCGGAGGGCGCTCGCCGACCCGGTTGAACTGGCGACGATGTCCGAGACGCCCGGCCAAAAATTCGTCTGAGCGAATCGTCGGCGGGAGATACGGCATGATGGGGACGATTGGGCTCCCGGTCCGCCCGCGGGCGGCCGCCGCGTTTTTTGCGCTCGGCGTCGTGGGTCGACAGGCCTGGATCGCGCTTCTGATGGGGCTGATCGCGGTTGCGGCGCTTCGAAGCCTTTGGAGCTCGCGCGACATGCGGCCGAGCGCCTCGAGGCTCTCTCGGCCGCTTCCAACGGTCGAGTCGCCCCTTTGACGCGATGCGGGTCGAAAGCATCGACGGGGTTCGCGGCGGCGGTCGGCCAGCCGCCCAGTTTTAGTTAGCTCGCGTGCTCCTTCCGTGTGCTTGCAGTTTGGCTTGGCCTGCGTTGAGGATCGAAAGCGGCAGGAATGAACCCAGCTAGGAGCCTGTCCGAATAATGCAAAACTGAGCTCCGGACACAGCATATAGTACTCCTAAACAATAGTGTGTTACATATATAGTATACCTCCTTCAAAAAACCGATTACTCGGACAGGCTCCTAGCAGGCATGCCAGTTTGTTCCCGTCCGCTGGCCGGCCAGCCGGATTGCTCCAGCCGGGAATCCACGCTAATCTTTGCACTGGCG
>CAVYIZ010000001.1:0-69393 GCA_963768555.1 uncultured Alphaproteobacteria bacterium | reverse complement strand
AGGACCCGCAAGGGGAGAAGGGGTCTCCGCGCGCCGACCTACGCCGCGTCGAAGTCGAGCGTCACCTTCGCCGTCAGCGGCCGGGACTGGCGCCCCAAGGACGTAGCCAGCCTCGAGCTCCCACGGTTCGAGCGAGTTGTTTATGTCCATCGCGACTTCGCCCTCGACCACCTTGCAGCGGCAGGCGCCGCACATGCCGCCCCTGCAGGAGTGGGGGATTTCGAACCCCTGCTCGTGCGCCGCCTCGACGATCAGCGCGCCGGGCTCGACCTCGATGCGGCGCCTGCGGCCGTCGAGCACGCAGTCGACCTGCGTCTCGCCTTCCTGCGGCAAGTGAACCGGAGCAGGGCGGGACGCCGGGGCCGGCGCTCCGGTCGCGACAGCTTATTTCGGACTTCAACGCCGAATCCGTCTAGCCGCTTGCGCGAATTGTGAAATCTTGGTCTATAACCGGGTTCTCGCATCGGGAAGGCGAGCATAAACGTACGCCTCCGCGGTCTCGGTCTCCTCATCGTCGAATATGAGTTGCGCCTGGATGAGCATTGGGCCCCAATAGTGGAATGATACGCAGAAATCCGGTGCTGTTGTCGAAGCACAAGTCTTACGATCAAAGTGATCACCTGCTGACCATACTACCTTCTGGGGAGCTTCTTGTGCCGGTTTTTGTGCGGCTCCAGCCATACTCGGGCCTCGTAACCTTGACCTGGAGTTAATGAAGGAAAAACTTCAACAACAGGCATATTGAACTTCAACTTCTCATACATTGCCGATCTCTGTTCCTCCAATGGGTCTTTCTGCTTTGGAAACGGACTTCGAACAAAATCGGACGGCAATGGATAGTTAAGATATGGTGTTATAAGCTTATCGTAAACGCGTAGCGTATTCCATGTCCACTGATCCGGTGTCAGTTCTCCAGCTCCAGTAAATCTCGTAAGCCCTCAAGTAACGACTTGTACTCTTGCCTGAAGCGCCTTGGGTATCCATTTTATCGTAATTACATTGTAGGTATTGGATCTCTTTGTACCAACTGGAAGTTCCGTGCTTCCTGCAGAACCGCCCGCAACAATGAGTTGAGGGGTTTGTACTTGGTAATCAGCCCATGCCGGGTCGGGGTCGTAGGAGAACACTTGAGGAAAATGCTTGTGCCCATGTAGTATCAGCTGAAATCCATGATCCTTTAGCAATTCAAGCAGGGAGCGAGCATTCATAATTGCATCGACGCCGCGGCCTGTTTCGATAAACGAGGGTAGGAGCACAGGATGGTGGTGCACCAGCGCGACTTTTATGAAATCTTTTATTGTGCTACCGACTGTTTCCAGTTTCGCCCGTAATGACTTTATTGCGTTGAAATCAACCTGACCGCGACTTTCGTCAAAAGTATCCTTTGCAACATAGTAACTTGAATTGATTTCTGCGATAGCAAAACGACCTTCCTCGTTCAAATGAAGTTGCGTCAACTCGTTAGGATCCGTCGGTCTGGCAAACTTACGAACTGTAGCTTGGATCTCTATGTATAGATTGTTATAAAACGTACAAAAAGTATCAAATCTATGTTTTGGATCGCGTTTATTGAAGATGACATCATGATTTCCGGGGACAACGAAAATATCATTGACGTCAATGTTCGAGCCAAGCGTATCTGAGTTGCTGGACAAATCTCGTAGAAATGCCAAGGCTCGGTCAAATTCCTCCGAGGCGGCTGTATGAGCTAGGTCGCCTGTCACCGCTACGATAAGGGGCGGAAGCTTACCATCTGCGGATTTGACCGCCCAGCCAAACTGCTGCCAGTAGTCGTCTTGGAGATCAAACAGTATGAACTGCGCTAGCGAAGTTATTCCGGCAGACGAAGCGCTCTGATCGGGGTGATCGCAGAAATGATTACTCTGCTTTCCCTCCGTCGGAGTATGGAAGTGTAAGTCCGATATATGAAGGATCCTGAGTTGAGGGAACGAATCCATGAATTGCTCCTTATCGTATCATCGACCAGCCAATTGCGGAAAATGTTGAGCTTTCTACGTGGGCTCTTACAAGAGATCCCACGACGATTTTCTGCTCTCCCGGGTTCATGATTAGCTCAAAATCAGGCTTGTGAGGGTGGCTTTGAACGCCACCTGGAAGCCAAACCTTAATCTGAATTTTACTAGGGCCACCGTTTAGCACTAAAATTCTTTCGTTGTCCGGCGCTTCACAGAGGATTGGATCATACTCTGGCAGGACAGGGGACACCGCGTGCCACATTGGCGAATCCTCCTGAAAACGGGTTAGGCGGAATGCGTTTTACGGTCGAAAGCCAAGATAGCAAGTAAGCTGCCGCCTTTGAAGCGAAAAAGCGCACGTTGAATTTCAAGCAACGGAAATATCAACGGGAAAGTGGACTCACTTGAGGTGGCCTAAGCTACCGCGAAGACGTCCTCACAGCCCGGCGCGATAGGCGGCGATCGCGGAGCGCTGATCAGGTGTGATCGTGTTCATCAAGTCCTACCTGCCGGGATTGTCGTTAGCCGGCGCACGGATCTGAAACTCGGTCAGGGTCTTCAAGGGGTAGTCGAGTTGCCGGCTGGGGAGCCGCGGCACGGAAAGATTTGCTCTGGGACTCCTCGAGGCGCGTCAGGAACGGCCGTAGCGCAGTGAACCTGTCCAGTCCGGCGCGGACACTGGGCCTACAAGGGCTGCCAGGGAAGGCTCGAAGTCCGCCCGTTTCCAGCCGTTCGGTGAACGGTCACTATCCGCCCATTTCGGGCATTCCCGATTGGGTTTTCGCCCTAGAGCGGCTGTGACCCGTCGCGTTGTCGCTGACTGGAGGCGGGACATCCTCAAAAGCCGGGGGTCCACCACAAGACCGGCAACAAGACAATCAGCGCGCTCTCCTCGTTCTGGAGGTGGCTTGAGGTGCAGGGCCATGTCACCGGGGAGAGCCCTTGGCGCGGCATGTCGTTGCCCAAGGCGAAACCCAATGGGACACCGAACGGGACATCCAATGGGACCTCGACCAGCGCCGAGAAGCGGGCCTTCACCGACCCTGAGCTATCGGCCCTCCTGACCGCCCCTGACGTGTCGCCACTCCTCAAGGATGCCATGCGCGTGGCCTTGTTGACCGGGGCCCGGATCGAGGAGCTATGTGGCATCCGCGTGGGAGACGTGAAGCTGGAGGGGCCCATCCCATTCATCGACCTTCGAGGCCAGAAGACCGAGGCCGCGCGGCGCGCGCCGTGCCCATCCACCCCGACCTGATAGGGCTGATCGAGAGGCGGACGAAGGGGAAGGCCGGGGGCGATTGGCTGTTCGATGACCTCCGAGATGTCCCTGAGGGGTCGATTGTTGAGAGATCGCAACCCGTGTCCAAGAGTTTCACAAGGCTGCGTCGCAAGCTCGCCGCGACTGGCCACCCGTCCCTCGACCAGAGGACCGAGGGCAGCCGACAGGCTGATGTCGATTGGCACACCTTCCGCCGCACGTTCGCCGCGAGGGCGCGGGACGCCCTCAACAGCGGGGTGGGGGGCTTCACGGCGTGGACGCTGGCTGAGGTTCTCGGGCACTCGAAAGGGGACGGTCCGCTGGCGATGACGATGGGGGTCTATGCGGGCCGGGAGGGCCTTGAGGCCAAGGCGGCTTGTGTGCGGGCGGTGAAGTTGCCCGGTTGCTCAGGGTGGGGTGGAATGTAGTCATTCGCCTCAGCCCCTAGCCAACTGCCTGTCGTTCTCCACGAGTTTTTGAAGCCGTGCGGACCCCTCCAGCCTTTGCGAAACAATCGAAAGAGCTTCGATCCATATCCGCGCATCACTCGCTGATATGCATTCCAGAGCTTCTCTTGAAGCTGCGGCTCGGTCCTAGTGTCACTCACCCTCCGCGCGCACGGGTATCGCATCCAGCTTTCGTTGCCCTCTTCGAATGCGGCCAACACCCAAGCGTCACGCCGCGCGTACGGAATGAGGGTCGATCTCCTGCTCAAAGCGACAAGCTTGTGACTACAGATTTCGTCATGGAGGTGTCCGCCACTAACCCATTCCGGGTGTTCATAGACCAAGAAGCTTTTTATCGTGTTCTCCAGCGCAAGCGCGCACAGTAGAAAGGTGGCCTTGTTGGTTGCGTCCCATTCAGTGCGCGTGGCGAAGCCCAGTTGGATGAACTTGCCGTGTTGTCGACGAGCGCGAAGCTCAACCGCCTGATCGTGGAGCAGGCTCGCGGTCAGGAACCACCCGTGCGGGTTTGCTTCGTCCTCGAACTTTTTGCACTCCTCGTCGGTGAAACATCGCCGCGCCATGTCGATACCCCAACAGCCACCTTGATAGGACCTTATGCCGGACACATCGAGACCCTCAAGACCCCAGTCCTAATAGTGCGCTCACTCGCGCTCTCGGAATTGGCCGGGTAGCGCCCTAAAGATGCTTTTGCCATCTGGCTTGAACTCTTCCACCTTCAGCCCGAACGTTTGACAGATCAAGGCCAGTTCCTCAGGGTTTTCTGGGCGCTGAACCGGCGGCAAACCGTCAAACGCTGGTTCTACTGGCTGATAATCCTTTGTAATTCGATACATGTTAATGTTCCACCGCCACGACCAATAGCCTAGACTACAAAGCCATATGGCCTGTACGTGATGGTACCATGCGGCAACCTCCTCGCTTGTCGATCCCGTGCCTATCCGGTTAACACAGACACCCCCCATATCTAGTGACGGCACTTTGTCCGCTTGACGCACACCCGCCCATGGCACAAGGTGTATGCATGAAGCGGATATGGGGCTGCTATGGACGTTCTCGACCTCAACGAGTTCGCGTTCCGGTTCACTCGCCGCTTCTACCCCTTTAGCGCCTTCCGCTCGCTCCTCGGTATCGCCGGAGGGGCGGAGTCACCGACCTTCGCCGAGCTATATCCGGCGAATGGGCGCACCCTACATGTAGTGGGTGTCTGCGTTAACCGGATAGGCACGGTCGATCCCTTAGGAGGGAGCCCGTAATTCTGCTTGTCCCAGACCCAATCAAAATAACCGAAGGCCTTGGCTAGCTTGAAGTCAAAGAGTGAACCCGCAAGATAGTATTCACCAACGTTGACCCCAACACAACCGGTAGTGAAGCTATGATGAAAATCAAAATATCTACCAGATAGAGAGGGGAGGACAAAAACTGATCCGGGTGGCGAACTTAACGTTCCAAGCGTACCTGTATCGATGTACGATCTGAACATATTGCGAAAGATAGCGAGTTGGTTTAAAATGATATCTTCTCAAACAACGGGTTCGGAAACAGCATCTTTGACGTTTGATCGTAGGGAAGTATTACGATACATTAGTCCTATATGTATTTTGAATAACCATAGAAACACCTCTTCCCACACGAATTTGTTTTGGCTGATCCGGTTTTCGATAGCACCGAACTCTCTATTGAACTTTTCCTTCGCCGGGACCTTGGCGTGGCGATAGTCGAGACCGGACGCGCTCGGCAACTTATACTTCGCGTGCTGCAAATTGTAGCGGCGCTGAAGCCAGTCTGGAATTACGTGCTCCTCAGTGTTCGCATCCATCCCAGAGAAAATGCAGCTCTTCGTCATTGTCACCCAATCCAGTCAGTTCAGACACACCAGGGTCCTCACGCGCCCCTACGCGCACCCCACGCGCCCCGCAATGGGACCCATGAGCGGAACCACAGGACCTCCCTCAGGTGCCCCGGGCAAGCCACAGGGGACGTTCGGGATACCAAAACAGTTAGGGCAAAAATATGCAAGTTCCCCCCTGCCGGGGCCGGTCTGCCACCTTTTGACACGCCTTGGGACCTCGCTGGGCAGTCACGAGGCGCACGCCGCCACATAGGCCGCCACAAAGGAGGACAGCATGTGGGTCGGGTGAGAACCTCGCGCAACGCAGGCGCTCTCACTAAACCCTGCCCGTGTGATCGGCTCGACGGGAGGATCGGAGCGGGCCGGGATCGCTGTTCGGCCAGCGGCAAGTCTTATGGACCGAGGCGAGGCAATTTCGTCAATTTTTCTACGATCGATTTCAAGAAAATACTGATCGACGGATGCGTAGTGTTATACGGGTCGCCACGGTTCCTCGGGTGAAAGCCAAGCCCGAACGCCGCCTTCGGGTAGGGCCTTGGCGACCCACTCTCCGCCTAGCGAAGGGCGCCTACCTCGGGTTGACTAGCTGCCGCATGGTAGGCTGGCGCTAGGAATGGCGATTTGGCATCGCAAGGCGCTAAAAATGCTCGACGAGACTCATATACATTTGAAACCGAAGGCGTGGACGCAAGTAGTCAATCGCAACGATAAACTAAACATTTCAGGTCTGAGTATTCGTACCCATTGCACTACGTTATCAAGCCACGATTTAATACTTGCCGATAATCGTAAGCTAAGCGACCTTAGAATTGATCTAGGTGTTATGCCCGGTGACGTCTCTCCAACACACCGCACTCACGCAAGGCTTTCAGAACAAGCGATAGGAGGCGTTTGGTGGACTGCCAAAGACGGACTTGTCCACGGCTGGTTCTACTTGCAAGGCGACGATTTCAAAGCGGTGTGGGATCAAATTCATGACGGTGGCTATGTAAACTGCACAATTAGTCTTGAGTTGAGCCCCGTCAATTATGGCGATAAAGAACACTGCGAATGGGTTGAAAATCCGATGTCAATACTCAGCGCTTCTATCAATTTTGAGCGCAATATTGATCGCCCAGTCGAGGTTTACGATAAACACAGTAAGATACTTTCTCCTTATTCGGGGCGAGGGTGGGCCGGCACGCTGTTTGCGTTGGCCGCAGTGACGCTATTTTCACATTGGATTGGCCTTCAATTGTATAGACCCATGACGGCGGACGACATAGTTGCGGCGGTTTTATTCGTTGGCGGACTGCTGTTATGGTTTGGAAGCTACCGACACGGCTAGCGTGTTCCGAGAAGTCATCGCTCCCGGGCGCGGCGGCCGCTGGGGCGCGGCTCAAGGAAAACCGCCCGCCCAGCGCGTCTCTCAGGCAGGGCGTGATGACCGACGCCCGCCCCCGCCGCCCGCGTCGGTGCGTTATGTCGACGCCGCAGGCGAAGACCCTTTTATTCGGCCGCCTGGGCGGCCTGCTCGGCCGCCGCAGGCTGAGCCGCCGCGTGGCAACGCGCTACGACAAACTCGCAGCCAACTACCTCGCATTCGTCCAGCTCGCATCCATACGCCTATGGCTGCGCGTTGATGAGTTCACGTCCTAACATCTCCGAGATAATGTGCAATTGTTTGATGGTCGCTCTCGGCCTTCTCAGATGGTCCAGATTCATAGATAAAAGCACCAGCTTCTGGCGATGAGGATTGGGTCGATGCTTGTCCAACCTTCCTACTATGAAATGGTTGCTGTCGCGCTCAAGGAGATAAAAACCGGAAGTGATCGCGTCGCCGGGATTGTCACTCCTGCGTTTCTCGAAGAGCTTCTTACAACAGTGCTAGGTAACCATCTCCACCAAGATATTGAACTTCTCAATAATATTTTAAAACCTGGCGGGGCCCTTGGTGATTTTGGGGTCAAGATCAATATGGCATTCCTAGTTGGGATTTTAAGCGATAGAGCGAGGAAAGATTTGAACCGCATACGCAAGATCAGAAATGCGTTTGCTCACGACGCTGCGCTTGATACTTTTGACAAATCACCAGTAAGGGACTGGGCAATGGACCTGACGATTCCGAACTGGTACAAATTCGAGGGGAAGAGTAAACCTTCTGACAACACCGAGCCAAAGACAATTCGTGTTCCCTCAGATAAAGAGATAGCTAAGTTGTCAACTCCTCGTGGGCGCTTTAACGTGTCGTGCAAATGCTTCTTCATTGCGCTTGCGTTTACCGAACCGCGCACCCCGGTGAGCCCACAGTTTTGACGTTGTTGGGGCGCTAGCTCTCCGGACTGTGCTGTAAGCTTCCGTCGATGTTGGCCGGCAATCGCCCTTCTTGGCAAAACCGTCCCGCCGTTCAACAATCGCATTTTGAACCGGCGGCGTCCGTCCTTCGCTACGGTTTGCTGGCGCTCTGATGAATGCGTGCTTCGGGCGGTGAAGGCTATTTCGCGCTCGCAATGGAATGACGGCTATGGCGCAGACACCGGTCCTTCCCGAGGCGACCCTTGTAGGCGCGCTCTCCGCCCATTCCGGACATTCTGTGGCGGTGCCAAGCGTTTGATTATGTCCACTACGCCGCGTCGAAGTCGAGCGTCACCTTCGCCGTCACCGGCCTCGATTGGCAGGCCAGCACATACCCCGCCTCGAGCTCCCACGGTTCGAGCGAATAGTTGACGTCCATCGCCACTTCGCCCTCGACCACCTTGCAGCGGCAGGTGCAGCACATGCCGCCCCTGCACGAGTGGGGGATTTCGACGCCCTGGTCGTGCGCCGCCTCGATTATGAGCGCGCCGGGCTCGACTTCGATGCGGCGCGTACGGCCGTCGAGCACGCAGTCGACGCGCGTCTCGCCTTCGTGCGGCAAGTGAACGGGAGCGGGTTTGGGCGCTCGCGCCGGCGCTCCGTTGGTCGAAAAAAGCTCGGCCCGGATGCGCGAAGGCTCGACGCCGGCGGCGATCAGCGCGGCGCGTCCCTCTTCGATCATGCCGAACGGGCCGCAGAGAAAATAGGCGTCGACATCCCACGGCCGGACGACGGTCTTCGCCAGGAGGGCGATCCGCTCGCCGTCGAGGCGGCCGTTCAGGATGTCGATATCCTGCGACTCGCGCGAAAGCAGATGAAAAACCGCAAGGCGGCCGAGATGCACGTCCTTCAGCTCTTCGAGCGCCTGGCGGAACATGATGCTCGTCGTCGTGCGGTTGCCGTAGAAGAGCGTCGCGCGCGCTTGCGGATTGGCGGCGAGCATGGAGCGGATGATCGAGATGACCGGCGTGATGCCGGAGCCGGCGGCGAAGAACGCGTAATGCCGGCTCGTCCCGATCTCCGCGGTGAATCGGCCCTCGGGCGAGGCGACGTCGACGCGCGCGCCCTCCCGCAGCGCTTCGTTGGCGAAGCGCGAGAACCGCCCGCTGTCGACCTTCTTCACCGCGATCCTCAGTTCATTCTCGTCTGTCCCGGAGCAGATCGAATAGGAGCGCCGGCATTCCTCGCCGTCGATGGTGGCGCGCACGGTCAGGTATTGGCCGGGCTGAAAGGCGAACTCCTGGCGAAGCTCCTCCGGCACGGCGAAGGCGAGCGACACGCTGTCCGGCGTTTCCCGCCGGTGGTCGACGAAGAGTTGGCGTGGATTTGAGGTTGGCTTGCGATCGGCGCCGCTTCCGCTTGGGGTGGGCGCCACGCCGGCGCCTCGGCGCCGCAATGCCCTAAAACCGCTGCAAGGGGATCGAGCGCGGCGGCAGGGGGCCGTAGGCGGAGGCGGCGTTGGCGTCGAGCCGGGCTTCGGAGGCGCGGAACAGGGCGCGCCAGATTCCTGCGGCTGTCTCGCGCGCCGCGATCCCGGGCCAACCTTCTGGGAGATAGGGCGCGGGGATCATGGGGTCGCGCAGGACGATGCGCCGGAAACAGTGGATGACGAAGACGCGCATGGCGAGCGCGTCGAGCCCCATGAGCTTCCTCCCCGCGCCGAGGCTTTCGCGTAACGGCGCAAAGGCGGCGACGAAGCTCTGGTAATCCTCGCCGAGCGCGGCGATGTCGAATGCGCGCTCGACGAGGAGCCGCGCATCCGCGTCCGGAAGCGGATCGGCGTTCAGCGCAATCGCGTGGGCCGGTTCGGGCGGGTCGTCGCCGGCCGGGAGGAGATAGACATGGGCGCCGAGGCCGGCGGCGCCGCGCCGGCCTAGCGCGGCCCGCAGCCGGGCCTGTTCGACCTTCGGCAGGCCGCCACCGAGATAGACGCGCCACGAGCAGGGGTCCTGGGGATGACGGGCGGCATAGATCCGGCGGCTGGCGGCTTCCGACTCGGCGAGCGCGACCGGAGTCAGGGAATTAAAGCTGTTGCGGCCGACCTTCTGCCGTGTCACCCAGCCATCGCCCGCCAGACGCGACATCGAGGTGCGCGTGACCCCCGGATCGACGCCGAAGGCGGCCAGCACCTCTGTGATCGTCGCCATGCCGACGTCGCCGCCGCGCGGCACGATGCAGTCGCCGAGAAACCTGACCGCGAGCGACCACGCGCGCAACGCCACGCCGCTACGCTCCACAACAGCCGCGAGCGCATCGCTCTCCGGTCCGTTCAAACCTGGAAGATCGGCTCGCCCCATCGCCGCTCGATTGCGACATAGACGCGCACGGCGAGGGGGCCCGCTGTAGCCGCTTCGACGAGCGCAGCTGACGCGGCCATCGGCCGTGTCTACAACTGCGGCCTATGCATCGGCCTCAGTTCGAGCCGGAGTCCGACGCCGGCTGGCTCTGGGCCGTCTGCTGCGAGGTCGACTGGCTGTTTTGCGCCGACCTGCCGAAGTCGCACGCGAGCGCGGGCGCGACGATCGCCGCCAAGCCGCAACCAATCAGAAGTCCGATGAGCTTCGAGCGCATCAATGCCCTCCATTTGTCCCGCCAGCGCTTTCGAGCTTAGCATTGCCGCAGCGGAGCGCAAGCGCTGATCGAATAGCGAGTGGCGAATAGCAAGTGAGTGGCGGACGGGAGGCCGCGCTTCTGCGTTTCGCCTCTCGAGTTGATGAAGATCATTGCCGCTTTGCGGCGTCCCGCTATGGTGATGCGCTTATTATGCGGTTCGAGAACGTGCTTATGGTTGGGAGGGGCGGTTGGCGCGACAGCCGAAAGCGAACGTCAACGGCGTCAACCGGGCGTCGGGATGGGTTCTGGTCACCGGCGCCTCGGCGGGGATCGGCCGCGAGCTGGCGAAGGCGTTCGCGTCCCGCGGCTACGACCTCATTCTGGCCGCCCGCAATGAGGGCGCCCTCGCGGCGCTCGCCCGCGAAATGGTGGCGACCCACGCCGTGCGGGCGAAGACGATGCCGGTCGATCTCAGCCTTCCCGGCGCGGCGGAGGCGATGGCCGACGCTCTCGCCGAAGCCGGCATCGCCGTTGACATTCTGGTCAACAATGCCGGCGTCGCATTCGAAGGCGATTTCGCGGCGATCGCGCTCGACGACCATCTCAGACTTCTGCAGATCAATGTCGTCGCGCTGACCGCGCTTACCCGCCTGTTTCTCCCGCCGATGCTGAAGCGAGGCGGCGGCCGGGTTCTCAACGTCGCCTCGATCTTCAGCTTCACGCCCGTCCCCCGGGTCGCCGTCTACGCGGCCGCCAAGGCCTATGTCCTGTCGCTGACCGAGTTGCTTTCAGAGGAGCTCGGCGGGACCGGTGTTTCCGCGACCGCGCTCTGCCCCGGCGCCACCGACACAGCGATGGTGCGCGGCTCCGAGCTCGGCAAACCGATTCCCGCCATGATGATCATGTCGCCTCAGGAAGTCGCGGAACAGGGTTGCGCGGCCTGTCTCAAGGGTGAGACGATTTGCGTGCCTGGCGTCGCGAACCGCCTCCTGACGAGCGGCGTGCCGCTCCTGCCCCGGAGACTTGTGCGGGGCGTTGGCGGATGGATGACCGCGGGCGGTTGGGATCGCATCGCGAGCGTCATGCGCGGGTTCGGCGCGGCTCACGAAGGTGACGGCAAATGACCACGGTCTGGGCGAACGGAATCGCCCTCGAATACGCCGAGACCGGACCGCGCGACGCGCCGGTCATCCTGCTCATCATGGGCCTCGGCATGCAGCTGGTGGCGTGGCCCAACGCGCTCTGCGAAGGGCTCGCAGCCCGCGGCTTCCGCGTCGTCCGCTTCGACAACCGCGACGTCGGGCTTTCGACCCGCATGCCGCCAGCCAGGCCTGTTGCGACCGCGGCCATTATGGCGCGCGCCTTCATGGGCCTGCCGGTCCGGCCGCCCTATACGCTGGACGACATGGCGCGGGACACGGTCGGCCTCATGGACGCGCTCCAAATCGCCAAGGCCCATATCGTCGGGGCGTCGATGGGCGGGATGATCGCGCAGATCATCGCCGTCGATCATCCGGAGCGCGTCAAGAGCCTGACGTCGATCATGTCGTCTCCCAGCCCGCTGATGCCGCGGCCGAAGGTGCTGCGCGCCCTGCTTCGACCGCGGCCCCGCAGCAAGGAGCTGGCGATCCATCGCATGATCGAGTTCTTCCGCCTGGTCGGCGGCTCGGGCTACCCGCCGACGGACGCCGAGCTGCGCGCCAGGACCGAAGGCGCGGTTCGGCGCAGCTACCGTCCCGACGCGTTCACCCGCCAGCTCCTCGCCATCCAGACCGCGCCGAGCCGCGCCCGCATGCTTCGCCGCGTTCGGGCGCCGACGCTCGTCCTGCATGGCGACGAGGACCCGCTGGTGCCGTTGCGCGGAGGCGTGGACACCGCCGCCAGCATCGCCGGCGCGCGCTTGCGCATCGTGCCGGGCATGGGCCACTTTCTGCCCGAAGCGCTGGTTCCGCTGCTCGTCGACGAGATCGCCGGCCATTGTCTTAAGGCCGAGGACGCGGCGCAAAGCAAAGCTCAGCGCGCCGCAGGGGGTTCGCCATGAAACGTCTTTCCTTTGTCGATGCGCTCTTCCTCTACATGGAGACGCCCGAGACGCCCATGCATATCGGCGAGCGTGACGATCTTCAAGCCGGCGTCGCCGCAGGACGATCTCTTCGCCCGCTTCCGCGAACACGCAGCGGCCCGACTCGATCTCCTGCCTTCGTATCGCCGTCGGCTCGAGCCGACGCCGCTCGGCATCGATCATCCGGCCTGGGTGATCGAGGACAAGCTGGACCTCGACTACCACATCCGTCACGAGGCTCTGCCGAAGCCCGGCGGCATGGAGGAACTGCGGGCCCTGATCGCGCAGCTGCACGCCGTCCCGCTCGACCGCAGCCGCCCGCTGTGGGAGTACCATTTCATCGAAGGGCTCGAGGGCGGCGCGTTCGCCGTCTACGGCAAGGTGCATCACAGCACGATGGACGGGCTCGCTGGCATGGCGACGCTCGGCGTCACCTTCGATTTTGCGCCCGGCGCGGAGCATGAAAACCTGCCTCAGAGGATCGTTCCTCCGGACGTCGAGCCGGCCGATTTCATCGAGCTCACCAGCACCGCCGTCGGCGATTTCATCCGCCAGGGCTGGCGGGCGGTGACGTCGCTGCCCGGGGTCGCACGGGCGCTGCCGAAAGTCGCGCCCAATTTCGGCCGCGACGCGCGCTTTCTCTTCAGTTATGTCAAGGACATGCCGCGGACGCCATTCAACGCGGCGATTTCGGGCCACCGCGTCTACGCGACCGCGTCGCTGCCGCTGCCCGACGTCAAGGCGCTCGCCAAGTCGCGCGGCGTCACGATCAACGACGTCGTGCTGGCGCTCTGCGCCGGGGCCCTGCGCCGCTATCTCGCCGGGCGCGCGGCGCTGCCTGAAAAGGCGCTGACCGCCGGCGTGCCGGTTTCGATCAGGCCCTTCGGGGATGCGCAGCTCAACAACCAGGTCTTCTTCACCCTCTCGCGCCTGCCGACCGACGTCGCCGAGCCGCTGCCGCGGCTCGCCGCGGCCCAGACCGCCGGCCAGGAGGCGAAGAATCTGTTCTCCGACATGCGCGACCTGGTGACGACCGACATCTCGATCCTCGGCGCGCCCCTCGTCGTGACGGGCCTGGCCAGACTGTGGGCGGGGGCGCGCGCGTACAACTATCCGGCCCGTTCTTCAACCTCGTCGTCTCGAACGTGCCGGGACCGAGGCAGACCATGTATTGCGTCGGAGCGCCGGCCACGCACTACTTCCCGGTTTCGATTCCCTATCACGGCTGCGCGCTCAACATCACCGTGCAGAGCTATCTCGATCAGCTCGACTTCGGCCTCATCGCCTGCAGCGAAACCGTGCCCGACGCGCAACGCATCGCCGACTTCATCGTCGAAGACTTCGCGGCGATGCGCAAGGCCGACGCGGAGTTGAGCCGGCCCGGGGCGATCGAGACGATCGCGGTGACGCCAGCGGCTCCGCTCGCCGCGCACAAGCCGATCGCGCTCGGCGAAGCGAAGCTCGAACCGCGGGCGCAAAAGGTCGAAAAGACGAGCGCGCTCACGCAGCAGATCGATGCGCTCGGCGAGGCGACCGAGGCCCTGCTTCGCAGGCTCGGGAAAGCTCGGGCCGCCGCCCCGGCGAAGACGCGCGCCGCGAAGCCGAAGGCGCCGACGCCGCGCAAGCGCGCCGCACCGAAACCGAGCGCCGCGAAACAAGCGCAGGCTAAGGAGACGCCGGCCCGTCCGAAGCGGACGCGGGCGAGCCAAGCCGCAAGGCCGGCGTCGGGCCGAACGCGTCGCAAAGGTTCGAAGCCGCCGCAATCCGAGACGTAGCTCCATGGCGGACCCCGTCGGCGACATCCCTCCGCCATCGGCGCTGCTTCTCGCTCTCGAGGCGCGCGGGGTCTTCGGCATCGCGCGGTCTCTTCGCCGCCGCGCCCTTCCTGGCGGCGGCCCCGCGCGGCGCGCCGCAGCCGGTCATCGTTCTGCCGGGCTTGGGCGCGGGCGACCGTTCGACGCTGGCGATCCGCCGCTATCTGAGCTTCCTCGGCTATCAGGCGCATGGCTGGAACCGCGGACGCAACGTCCGCCCCGCCGGGGCCGACCTGCCGGCGGTCGCGGCCCAGATCCGCTCGCTGCACGCGGCGACGGGCAAGCCGGTCAGCCTCGTCGGCTGGAGCCGCGGCGGCATCATCGCCCGCGAGGCGACCCGCCTCGCGCCGGAGGCCGTGCGGATGGTGATCACGCTCGGGAGCCCCTTCGCCGCGCCGGCGGCGACGAATGTCGTGTCCCGCTGGCGGCTGATCACCGGCGAGAGCTTCATGGCGGCCACTGCCGAGCAACTGCGCCGCCTTGCGCTGCCGCTGCCGGTCCCGAGCACCTCGATCTACAGCCGCACGGACGGCGTGGTCGCCTGGCAGGCCTGCCGGGAAGTCGAAGGGCCGCACCGGGAGAACGTCGAGGTCCGCGGCTCGCACATCGGCCTGGGCTTCAATCCGGCCGCCTTCTGGGTCATCGCCGACCGGCTGGCTCAGCCGCTCGGGACCTGGACGCCGTTCCGGCCGAGCGCCCTGGTCGCGGCCCTCTTTCCCCGCCAGCGACGCGGCCGGGCGTGACGGCGGCGGCGCGCCAATGTGACATTTCCGCGACAATTCTTGATCCGGGTCAACGCGCATGGCCCGGAGCGGAGTTTACATTTCACCAATGACAAGGAGGCAGCGCCATGCCCGTCAAGATCATTCCGCCGACCCCGTCGGCCTACACCTATCCTCTGCTCATCAAGCATCTCCTGCACGCCTCGATGGTGCGCTCGCCCGACCAGGAGATCGTCTATCGCGACCTGAGGCGCCGCACCTATCGGGAGTTTCGCGAACGCATCGGACGGCTCGCCAGCGGCCTCACCAATATCGGCGTCGAGCAGGGCGACGTCGTCGCCATCCTCGAATGGGACAGCGACCGCTATCACGAATGCTACTTCGCCATTCCGATGATGGGCGCGGTCATGCAGACGGTCAACTTCAGCCTGATCCCGGAAGACATCGCCTATACGATCAACGACACCGGCGCGACCACGGTTCTGTTCAATGCCGACTTCCTGCCGCTGTTGGAGAAGCTCAAGCCCCATCTGAAGGCGGTTAAGAACTACGTTCTCATGCATGACCGGCCCGAGCCGCCGCAGACCGATTTCCCGATCAAGAGCGAATACGAGGCGCTGCTGTCGATCGGCTCGCAATACTTCCCGTTCCCGGATTTCGACGAGAACGCCTGCGCGACAATATTCCACACGACGGGAACCACGGGTCGGCCGAAGGGAGTCTATTTCAGCCATCGTCAAATCGTACTGCACACTTTGGGCGTCCTTGTCGAGTACGGCCTGACCCCCGAGCCACGGCCGCTTCCATCGCGACGACGTCTACATGCCGATGACGCCGATGTTCCATGTGCATGCCTGGGGCGCGCCCTACACAACGACTTTGTCCGGATGCAAGCTCGTCTTCCCCGGCCGCTACTCGCCGGAGATCTTCCTGAAGCTGATCGAGACCGAAAAGGTGACGTTCACCCATGGCGTGCCGACCATCCTGCAGATGCTTTTGACGGCGCCGGGCAGCGAAAACGTAGACCTCTCGCGCCTTGCAATGGTCGTCGGCGGATCCGCCCTTCCGACCTCGCTGGCGCGGGCGGCGATGGCCCGGGGCATGGATGTCTTCGCGGGCTACGGCCTGTCGGAGTCGTGCCCGATGCTGACCGTGGCGCATGTCAAGTCCCAGCATCTCGGCGGCGGATTTCGAAGAAGAGCTCGCCTATCGGACGCGGGCCGGCATCGCCACCGCGCTGGTCGATCTGCGCGTCGTCGACGAGAACATGGCCGAAGTGCCGCACGACGGCGAGTCGGTCGGCGAGATCGTCGTCCGCGCGCCCTGGCTGACGACGGGCTATCTCAACAATCCCGAAGCCTCCGAGGTGCTGTGGGGCGGCGGATACCTGCACACCGGCGACGTCGCTTCGATCGACCCGGACGGCTACGTTCGCATTGCCGACCGGCTGAAGGACATCGTCAAGAGCGGCGGCGAGTGGATCTCGTCCATCCAGCTCGAGAACATGATCATGGAGAAGCCCGGCGTCCAACGCGCGGCGGTCATTCCGATCAAGGACGTCAAGTGGGGCGAGCGGCCGCTGGCGCTGGTCATCCTCCACCCGGAACACGTCGGCAAGATCGGCGAGGACGACATCAGGCTTCACGTCGCCTCCTACGTCGAACGCGGCCTCATCTCCAAGATCGCGATCCCGGAGAACGTGACCTTCGTTGTGGAGCTGCCGCTGACGTCGGTCGGCAAGGTCGACAAGAAGAAGCTGCGAGCGCATTACAGGTAGCGCCGAGCCGGGGGTCAGGGCTTCTCGATCGCTGGGCGCGGGGTGCGGCAGGCTGTGAAGGTGCGCCTTCGCGCCTCGCCTGCTGCTTCGGGTCGCCATAGACGAAGCGTCGCCAGCCGTCGCGGTGGAAGGGCTCCCACTGTCCTTCCGGCTGGGCCAGCCGGTCGGCGATCGCATAGAGCGCCGCCGGATGCGCGCCGAGGCCGAGGTGGCTCGAATCGACGACGATGTTTTCCGCCAGGATGCGCCGCGTCTCGACGCTGCAGCGCCACGCCACCACGCCGTCGGTCGGGCTCCAGATCGACGTCGTCGGCACGGGCGGGGCGGCCCTCAGCGGCCCGTGGAAATCGTGCCAGTCGATCCGGTGGCCGCTGGCGAACTCGTAGAGGCGCCAGGCGTTCGTCTCGCGCGGGTGGCCGGTGAAGGGGGAGCCCATGGAGATGCAGAGCCGCACCATCTCGGGCGAATGCTTGGCGAGTTCGCGCGCGTAGAGGCCGCCGAGGCTCCAGCCGATCACGCTGACCGTCCGGCCGTTGTTCCACGTAGAGCTCGCGCAGCTTTTCGTGCGCCCGCTCGAGAACGCCCTCTCTGAGCCCGAGATTGAGCCCCTGTCCCCAGCCCGAAGCGGCGTAGCCGCGCGAGCGCAGGAATCGTCGCAGGAGCGCCGTGCTGGCGTCGCCGGCGGCCAGGCCCGGCAGCACCAGCACCGCGATGCCCGTCGCCCCTTGGGGCCATGCTCCATGCCGGCCGCATCGCCAGGGTCGCGTAATGCTCCCAGAACGCCCGCACCTCGAGCAATTGCAGCAGCAGTCCGGGCGCCGGCGGATGTTGCCTGGTTGGATGTGGGCCTGCGTTCATTTTACTTTTCCTTGGCGTTTCCTCGGTTTTTTCAAGTCATCTTATTGACTTGCCGATTCCGGTCAAGAACGACGCGTCGCTAACTAAAGCGGCGGCGAAGGGAAAAGTTGCGGGAAAACTCGCTCTCGCCGCTCTGACGTGTCTCGCTCCTGCCCCGCGCCGCGAACGACGGATCTTCTTCGTCGGATGCGACAAAGCGCCGCGTCCAACGCATGCGACGAAAGGAATATCTATCGAGTCGTGAGCGTCGCAACGCGGCGTCTGGCGATTGTTTTGGGGCCGGGGGCGGAGTATCGGGGCGCGAGACTGCATTTTCGGACGCGCTTATCGGGAGGGACCCGCAATGATCGAAACAGGCATGCATAATCCGAACTTCGGGGCGGATCGTTTCGGATTCCGCGACTTTGGCGGGTCTGAACTGGAACCTCGGCGCGCCGCAGCTCTATGAGCACGCCCTGCGAAGCCACGAGGCGCATATCGCGGCGCACGGACCGCTTGTCGCCGACACCGGCGTCCACACCGGCCGCAGCCCGAAGGACAAGTTCGTCGTCCGCGACGCCAACACCGATCCGATCGTCTGGTGGGACAACAACACCCCGATGTCGGTCGAGCATTTCGACGTCCTGCTCGCCGACTTCCTCGCCCACGCCGAGGGCAAGACGCTGTTCGCCCAGGATCTCTACGCCGGCGCCGACCCGGCCTTCCGCGTCAAGACGCGCGTCTTCACCGAATACGCCTGGCACTCGCTGTTCATCCGCAACCTGCTGATCCGTCCGCCGGCCGAGGATCTCCCGACCTTCGTCCCCGATCTGACGATCGTCGATCTGCCGTCCTTCAAGGCCGATCCGAAGCGCCACGGCGCGCGCACCGAGACGGTGATCGCCTGCGACTTCACCCGCAAGATCATCCTGATCGGCGGCTCGAGCTACGCCGGCGAGATGAAGAAGTCGGTCTTCACCTATCTCAACTACGTCCTGCCGCCGCAGCACGTCATGCCGATGCATTGCTCGGCCAATGTCGGCAAGGAGGGCGACACGGCGATCTTCTTCGGCCTCTCCGGCACCGGCAAGACGACGCTCTCCGCCGACCCGCACCGCACCCTGATCGGCGACGACGAGCATGGCTGGGGCAAGGGCGGCGTGTTCAATTTCGAGGGCGGCTGCTACGCCAAGGCGATCAAGCTGTCGCGCGAGGCCGAGCCCGAAATCTACTCGACCACCGAGCGCTTCGGCACGGTGATGGAGAACGTCGTCGCTCGATCCCGAGCTGCGCATCCCCGACTTCGACGACGATTCGAAGACCGAAAACACCCGCATCGCCTATCCGCTGCACTTCATCGCCAACGCCTCGACGACCGGGCGGGCCGGACAGCCGAAGAACGTGATCATGCTGACCTGCGACGCCTTCGGCGTACTGCCGCCGATCGCCAAGCTCGATCCGGCGCAGGCGATGTATCACTTCCTGAGCGGCTACACCGCCAAGGTCGCGGGCACGGAAAAGGGCGTCACCGAGCCGCAGGCGACGTTTTCGACCTGCTTCGGCGCGCCGTTCATGCCGCTCCACCCGACGGTCTACGGCAATCTGCTGCGCGACCTCGTCGCCCGACACCACGTCGATTGCTGGCTCGTCAACACCGGCTGGACCGGCGGCAAGGTCGGGCGTCGGCCGGCGCATGCCGATCCGCGTGACCCGCCGGCTGCTCTCGGCGGCGCTCGACGGCTCGCTGCACAAGGCCGCCTTCCGGACCGACCCGCATTTCGGCCTCGCCGTCCCGGAGCAGGTGCCCGGCGTCGAGCCGCACATCCTCGATCCGATCAGGACCTGGCGGAGCAAGGGCGAATTCGCCGAAACGGCGCGCCGCCTCGTGCAGATGTTCCGCGACAATTTCAAGAAGTTCGAGGACCACACCGACGAGCACGTGCGCAGCGCCGCTCCGGCGCCGCGCATCGCCCTGGCGTGACGCCTCGCAGCGGCGTCGCGCGGTCTCCCGCGCGATCCGGATCGCGGCGGCGACAGACGAAAAAGAGGCTGGGCGGATAGTCCGACCGGCCTCTTTTGACGCGGGTCCCCGCCCGCGCGGAATTACTTTGCGGCCAGCGCGGCGATGCGTTCGCGCGCTCCGCCGACGCCGGCGGCCAAGCGCGCGCGAATAATAGGCGCGCGCGGTGGCCTCGTCGCCCTTGAGTCCGACCGCCCCGAGGCGGGTGAGCGTGGTGGGATCGTAAGTGTCGCCGAGCGCCATCAGCGCCCGGGCGTCGCCGCCTTCGGCGGCGCGCTTGAGGAACGCCCGCGCGGTCGCGATGTCGCCCTTTGCGAAGGCGACGAGGCCCTCGGCGCACAGGCGGCGCGCGTCGTCGATCGGGATCGAGAGCGAGACGATCGGCTCGCTCTGCATCGATGGCCCGCGCAGCGCGCTGGCGAGCTTGTTGATCACATCCTTGGCGATGGGATGGGCCACGACCGCCGCCTTCTGCGCGGCGGGGACGACGACCGGCTGCGCCACGAACACCGGCTGCTCGACTGCCGCCTTCTGGGAAGCGGCCGACGGCTGGATGCGGGGCAAGAACGCGACGACCAGCGCTCCGGCGAAGCAGCCGGCGATCAGGCCCGCGACAATTTTCCACAGCATGGGCAGGGCGAGTCCTCCTCTACTGCATCAGGCTGCGCCAGCGCGTAAGATCGTCATAGAGCCGATCGAAATCCTCGGCTTTCGGTCCTCCGCTGGCGTCGGCGGCCGATTTCGCCGACGCGCGAAACGCGTCGAGCGAGGCGTCGGCCGAGGTCTTGTGTTCGTCGAGCCATCCCTGCGCCGCGGCAAGCCGTTGCCAGGCCGCATTCGGAACGGACGGGTCCGCGGCGAGATTGACGTCGCGCCAATGACCGTCGCGGTCGGCGGACAGGAAGGCGTCGTAGCTGTCGAAGAAGACGCGGGCAGTTTGTCCGAGCGCCTCGGCGCGCGGCGAGCCGGCCGTCGCGTCGAGCGCGATCAGCGCCATCGGCTCGGCGACCGTCTCCACCAAATCATTGGCTGCGAGGAGGTTCGGGCGGTCGGCGGCGGCCACGCGCGCCGGCGCATAGACCTGCTCCAGCGCCGGCGTCCAGGGAATGGCGACGACGTGATAGCGCCCGTCGTCGCCGAAGCTCTCGAGGGCATGCGCGCCCTTGGCCCCCATCACGACGACCGCGCCGCGCTTGCCGGCCGAAAGCGCGTCGAGCGCTTCGGCAAGCGGCTCATAGATCGGATTGACCATAACCCCGAGCCTCGAGAACAGAAGCCTGGCGGTAATGCCGGTCGCGCCGTCGGGGTCGCCGAAGCTTACCGTCTTCCCGTCAAGGTCGGAGATCGATTTGACCTCTTTCGGAGCGATGACTTCGATCGTCTCGGGCGCAAGGCGGGCGACGATCGGCGCGCGCTGCGGCCAGTCCGGCGCATATTTGACGCCGACGGCGAGCGTGTCGAACGTGACGATGGCGAAATCCGCCAGATCCGTCCGCATCACCTTGGCGATTCCGGTCGGGGAGGTCGGTCCGACGATGGCGCGCCCCGCGGCGCCTTTGTCGTTGAGAACCTCGGCGAAATCCTTCGCCATGCGGCTCGCGGAGAGGTCGTCGGGGTCCGCGAGGATCGAAAACGCCTTCGCCGGCGCGGGCTGGAACTGGGGCGAGGGTTTGGCGGCGGAGGGCTGCGGCGCCGGGGCGCGCGCCTCCGCAATTGCGGCCTTCGCGGGCGCCGATCGGGCGCTTTCATGGCCGAGCCTGCCGCGCCACGCGCCGTGCCAAAGAACCCGTTTTCCGTTGTGATAGACGGGGTGATTGTAGCGAATCATGCGTAAAGGCGTCTGGGCCGCCAGATCCGCTTGACACGAAAGGAAAAACGCCGCCGCCGCCGCCGCCAGGACGCAGGCGCGCAATAGCTGCGGCCCCTTCCGCAACGTGCGTTCCGTAGCGTCACACTGGATAATTCGGGCGCCCGCCCTGACGTCTCCGCTCGTCATCGCGGCCGGAACCTGCCGAGGAAATGCGACGTCATCAAGGCAACTCTTTTCCTGCTTGACTGTGGCAAAAGAAGCCCGATTCGCGAACCGCCTTGTCATCCGTCCGGCCCGGCCGCGTCAAGAGCGGCCTCGAGATCGGAGTCTTCGATGCGCCGCAGCGTCGGTCCGTCGAGATAGACGAGCGCGGCGCGCACCGGCAGCGAGGGATAGAGCGGCCGCAAGGCGGCGCGATAGACGGCAAGCTGGGCGACATGCGCGCGCGAGGGTCGGGCAGGCGCCGGGCCCAGCTTGAAGTCGACGATCAGGACGGCCTCCTCGGTCGCGAGCATGCGGTCGAGGCGGCCGCTGTAGGCCAGGTCCGCCCGTCCCGGCCGCTTCAGGACTCCGGCCAAAGCGACCTCGCCGCGCGAGCCCGGGCCGAAGAGATGCGCGAGCTCCGGCGCTTCGACGACCGCGGCGACCTGAGCCAATAGCGCGGCCCGCGCCTCGTCGGCGAGAGCGCCGCCATGTGCGTCGAGATAAGCCTTCGCCGCAGCGGCCCGGAGTTCCGGCGGGACGTCGGGCAGCGTCTGCAGCAGTGCGTGGGCGAGCCGCCCCTCGAGCATGCGCTTGGCCTCGCCTTGGCGGACGACGCCCGCCCGCGGAGGGTCGCAGCGGCGTCGCGGCGGCCTCGGGCGCGGCTCTCGCGCGCAGCCATCCGGGGAGCTCCACGCCGCCCGCCGCCCCGCCCGACTCGCCCTCGTCTTCCGCCGTCAGCCCTTCGCCGAAGCGCAGGATCGTGTCTCCGTTTCCCCAGAAGGCGGGGACCCGACTCATCGATTCCTCGAGGCCGGAGCGAACAAGGTCGTGCCAGCATCCGGCCGCGCGGCCCTTCGAATTCTCGAAGCCTGCAACAATCAGCCGCTGCGCCGCCCGGGTCATCGCAACGTAGAGCAGGCGGCGGTGCTCGCCCGCTTCCGCCTCGCGCTTTTCGGCCCGCGCCCGAGCGACGGCTTCGCAGTCTTCCGCCGCCTTCCGGCTCCAGGCGAATAGCGCCGGGTCGCCCGGCTTGGCGGGAGCGAGCGGCAGGAGCTTCGGGTCGTGGCGCCCGTCGGGCGCCCCGCACGTGTCGGGCAGAAAGACGATCGGCGCCTCGAGGCCCTTGCTCGCATGGACGGTCAGCACCCGCACGCCCTCGCTTTCGGCCTCCATGTCGCGCTTGATCGCCGCGTCGGTCGCCTCGACCTCGGCGAGAAAGAGGGTGAGCGAGGGCGCCTCGCCCCGCTCGTGGTCGAGCGCCAGCGCCAGGAACTCGTCGATCGGATCGGCTGCGTCGGGCCCGAGCCGCGAAAGCAGCGCCTTCCGGCCTCCCCCCTCGCCGAGCAGGCGCGCGTAAAAGGCGTAGGGCGTCAGGGTCCTCGCCCGGTCGCGCCAGATCGCGAGCCGATGCGCAGCCTCGCGCGCGCGCTGCGTCGGTCGATGCGGCGAGGGCCGACGCAAGCGGTCCCCGGCGGTCCGCCGCAAGCTTGAAGAGATCGTCCTCGTCGAGCCCCAGCAGCGGCGACTTGAGGACGCAGGCGAGCGTCAGATCGTCGTCCGGGGTCAGCGCAGCGCGGCCGGCGGCGATGAGGTCCATCACCGCAATGTGGTCGCGTAGCTTCAACCGATCGGCGCCGGCGACTTTCACGCCCCGGCTCTTCAGCGCGCGGATCATCGCCTCGAAGAACGCGTTGCGGCTGCGGACTAGGATCATCACGTCGCCTGGCCGGATGCGCCGCGGGGCGCCGGTCTTTTCGTCGACGACCCGCTCGCGCGAATCGCGCTCGAGCCATCCGTCGATCGTCTCGGCGATCCGGCCCGCGAGAACGACCGGCGGATCGTCGCGCGCGGGCTCGTCGAGCGGCATTCGCCAGTCCTCTGGGTCGGGATTGTCCGCGGGCTTGATGGTCGGCCACAGCTCGACGACGCCCTTCATCGCGGCGCGGATCGCCTCGTGAACCGGGCTCGGCTCGCCTGCCGCCAGGAGGCCTCGACACGCCTCCTCTCGCTCGAACGTCTTGTCGACCGCGGCCAGAATGGCCGGCGCCGAGCGGAAGGAGAAATTGAGCGGCACGGTCTCGAACGGCCGCTCCGCCGCGCGATGGCGCTTCTCGAAGAAGCGCTTCATTTCCGCGAATTTCTCCGGCGCGGCGCCCTGGAAGGAGAAGATCGACTGCTTCTCGTCGCCGACCGCAAACACCGTCCGCCTGGCCGAGCGCGCGCCCGCGCCAGCGAAGAACTCGGCCGTCAGGGCGGCGACGATGCGCCACTGCTCGGCGGAAGTGTCCTGCGCCTCGTCGACGAGCAGATGGTCGAGCCCGTAGTCGAGCTTGTGCATGACCCAGGCGGCGCTCGACCGCTCCACCAGGGCGAGCGCAAGCGCGATCTGGTCGTCGAAGTCGAGCGCGCCGCGCTCGGCCTTGGCTTTGGCGAAGGTCGAAAGGATCGCCTTGGCGACGGCGAACAGGGCCGCGCTGCGCTCAACCGTCTCGGCCGCGCGACGCCTGTCGCGCAAGGCGATCAGGCGGTCCTGCTCGCGATGGAGGTCTTCCTCGAGGGCAGGAAAGTCTCGGCGCAAGTCTTTCGACGTCAGGTGACCATTCTCACCGCCGCGCGGCTTGCCCTCCTTCGTAAAGAAGGCGTCGAGCAGAGCGTCTATGCGAGCTCCAGGGTCGGCTTCATCATTCGCTGCGCGAAGCTTGGCTGCGCATTCTTGGTCCTTCGTCTTGCCGACATCGAGGGTCTGAGACCAGGCCTGGCGACGCTTGCGCAAAATGTCGCCGCCGAGCATCTCCGCCTCGATTGTCGCCGGGGTTGCGCGCGGCGGCAGGCCGAGCCGGGCGCGCAAGGCGGCGGCGAACGTCGCCGCGTCGTCGAAGGCTGCGAACGTCTCCGCATGACCCTGCGCCTCGCCGATCAGCTCCTTGAAGTTGAAGGCGCCGGCTTCGCGCGCGACGAAGTCGAGCGCCTCGGCGGCCTCGGAGTTGGCTTCCAAGGCGGCGAGCGCGCGGTCGCGCGCCTCCTCGATCAGCTCCCTGGCCTCGCGTTCGTCGACCACCTTGAAGTGCGCCGGGACATTGGCCTCGAATGGGAAGAGCTGCAGAAGCCGCTCGCAGAAGGCGTGCAAGGTCTGGATCTTGAGCCCGCCCGGCGTCTCGATCGTGCGGGCGAACAATTGTCTCGCGAACTTGAGCTCGGCCGGACCGGGCTTCCCGGCGCCGCACTCGACGATCGCCGCGGTCAGCGCCTCGTCATCGAGGCGCGTCCAGTCGGACAGCGTCTTGAAAATGCGGCTCGCCATGTTGGCGGCGGCGGCCTTGGTGAAGGTGAGGCCGAGGATCTGCGCCGGCGGCGCGCCCTCGAGCAGGAGCCGCAGGACGCGCTGGGTCAGGACGTGGGTCTTGCCGCTGCCTGCGTTAGCCGAGACCCAGGCGGAAGCCGACGGGTCCGACGCCGTCGCCTGCGCTCGGCGCAGCGCTTCGGGAATGACGAGAGGGCGGCTCATGGCGCCGCTTCCGCCGTCGTTTCGCCGTCGCCGGCCGCCGCCGACCATTCCTTGACCCGCGCCAAGTGGTCATAGTCGGAAAAACGGCCGGCGAATTTCG
The DNA here is from genome assembly GCA_963768555.1 of uncultured Alphaproteobacteria bacterium. Classification (GTDB taxonomy): domain Bacteria; phylum Pseudomonadota; class Alphaproteobacteria; order Rhizobiales; family Beijerinckiaceae; genus Roseiarcus. Next base: position 44,105 of record CAVYIZ010000001.1, on the reverse strand, counting down.
GGAAGGGACGCGAAAGATAGGGCGTACCCGGCTCCGTGAACGCATCGAGCAGCGCCACGAGTTCGTCGAAGTGCTTGTCGGCGAGCTCGGCGATGACGGCCCTCGCGCCCGCCGCGTCCCGCTCCTCGCCGCCGTCCCGACCGCCGAGCTTGAGATAGAGCGCCCGCGCCGGTTTCATCTTTGCGAGGCCCTCGAATCCGCCGCGCATCAGGATCGCGGCTTCCAGCGTAAGTTGCGGCGCGAAGCCCACCATCACCTCCTTGACGCTCGGAGGCGGCCCGCTCTTGTAATCGATCAGCGTCGCGCCGCCGATGGTGAGCGCGTCGATGCGGTCGGCGCGCGCCGTCAGCTTGAACGGCTCGCCGTCCTTGAGCGGAAAGACGATCTCGCCGTGGCGCTCGACCCAGATGCGCTCGATCGCGCCGCGATTCCTGGCCTCGAAACCGAGGACGAAGTCGATCGCCTTCTCGATGCCAGGCCAGGTCAGGCCCACGAAGGTCGGGTTTTCGAGCAGCGCCGCGAAGCGAGCGCGGGCGAGGCGCACGAGCGTTTCCCGCGCGTCGGGCGGCAGCGCCCCCGAAGGATAGAGCTCGGCGAAGTCCTGCAGCGCGCCGTGCCAGGCGTCGCCCGCTTCGCGGGACCCGAGCTCGCGCTCGACCGGCTCCAGCGGCGAGAGCTTCAGAATCCGCTCGGCGTAGATGGCGTAAGGATCGCGCCGCAGGGTCTCGATTCTCGTCACGCTGAGCGAGCGCGGGCGCAGCTCGACCGGCGGGCAGGGCGCCGGCCGCTTCGCCGGCGCGACCGCCTCCGGCTGATCGAGCGCGCGGGCGTATAGGAGATAGGTCCGCCCTCGCGCCTCGGCCGCCTCGATCGCCTCCGCGCCCGCCGCCGCCCCGATGCTCTGGACAAAACGCGAGGCGACCGTCGGCTCGCCGCCGCGCTTTTTTGCCCGGCTCAGGATCGCCTCGCGCGCCCCGAGCGCGGCGAGGAAATCGTGCGCCGTCTGCCCGATCCGCCGCTCCGGCGGAGAGAGCCCCAGCTCGGCGCGCATCGGCCGGTTGAGGAAGGCGTCCGTGTCGACTGCGGGCGGCCAGACCTTCTCGTCGAGGCCGGCGAGCAGCGCGCGGTCGAAGGACAGCAGGCGCGCTTCGAGCAGGCCGAGGATCCTGAGGCGCGGATGGCCGCCGCGGGCCGGCGGCGCGCGAACGCCGGCGAGCGCCTCGTCGAACAGCGCGGCATATTCGGCGAGCGTGCAGGCGAAGCCGTCGCCCGCCGCCTCGCTCCACTCGTCCATGAGCGCGGCGAGCGCCTCGAGCCCGTGCGGCGGCAGGCCCCCGCTTTCGGGCGCCGCGAGCACGGCGTCGAGCGCCGCGCGATGCGTGAGCAGCCATTCGCGCAAAGGGGCTGAGGCGCGGAGCGCGCGCAAGGGGTCGAGGGCCGCGACGAGGTCGCGTCGCGAGGCTCTCGCCGGCGGCGCGCCTCTCATCGCCGATTCCTCGGATGGCGCGATGCGCATGCGGGTCGGCGGCCGCCGCGCGCGCGGCGGCGAAGACCTTGTCGAGATCGTCGAGCGAAGCGAGCGGCGCCGCGCGGAAGATTCCGAGCTCGAGCGACCGAGCGGCGGCTTCGCATTCGGCGCGCCTGCGGCCGAAGCGCGCTGACGGGTGGGCGATCAGCGCCTGAGCCGTGAGCGGCCTCAAGTCGACTGCGGCCTTGAGGACGAGCCGGGCGAGGGCGCCGGCAGCCGTCTGCCCGAGCGTGCGTCCGGCGGAATCCTCGACTTCGATCCCCCAGCGCGCCAGCTCCGCCGAAACGCGCCGGGCGATCGACGGATCGGGCGTGACGAGCGCCGCGGTCTTGCCGGGCGTCTCCAGAACTTCGCGCATTGCGATGGCGAGCGCGAGCGCCTCGTCGGTCTCGTTGTCGGCGACGATGATCGAGAAGCCATCGAGGGCGGCCGCGACCGCGGCGGGCGACAGCGCCGCGTCGCGTTCGCGCCAAAGATCGGTCGAATCCGCGGGGCGCAGGGCTTCGCTGAGGAAAGCCGAGCGCGCGGCGAGCGGGGCGGGCGGAGCGCCGAGCGTCCGCACCTCCTCCCGCCTGACGCCGATGCGCCCGATCAGCCGATGCAGGAGCGCCTGCGGATGGCCGGCCAGCCCCTTCGTCCCGTCGTCCCTTGCGCCGATCGTGCCCCAGGCGCGCTCGTCGAGATGAAGGTCGAGACCGGGCAGCACCACTGCGCCCCTGTCGCTGTGGGCGATCGTGGCGATCAGCTCGGCGGTGGCGCGGTTCGCGCCGGTCGAGCCCGCGATGATGGTCGGACCGAGCCGCGCCCCGGCCTCGAGCGCGTTGATTTCGGCCTGCACGAGCAGCGCGACGCGCTTGGCGCGGTCGACGAGGCCGTTCTCTCTGAGCCACGCCGGCCAGTACTCGAAGGCGATCTTGAGAAAGTCGAGCGTGATGCGCCAGTAGGCGTCGTATTCCTCCGGCGCGAGCGTATTGAGCCGCCTCCAGTCGATCCCCTCGATGATCATGTCGTCGATCAGCGCGGCGAGATCGGCGGCGAGGGCATAGGCCTGCGCCGGGCTCGAGGCGACGAGCGCCGGCTCTTTTGTGTCGAACCGAAGTCCGTCGGCGTCGACGCCGCGGATCGCGCCGCGCAACGCCTGCCCCCATTTGCGCACGAGGAGCGCGAGCGCATGGCGGCGGGCAAGCTCGCCGACCGCCGGCAGGATGCGCGCGCGCGGCGGCTCCAGCGCCTCCGGGTCGAAGAATGTCGCCGCCTCGTCGGGCTCGAACGCGCCGAGCGGCGCGATTCGCGGGAGAAGGACGCTCTTCCCCCCAGCCGCCGCGAGCAACGCCTCCGCGAACGCCGCGGCGGCGCGCTGGGTCGGCACATAGACGGTCGCGCTTGCCAGCGCGAGCGGCCCGCCCGAGCCGGGAAACCCCTCGATCAATTCACCGTCGATGAGCGCTCGGGCGAGCGTCGGCAGGAACGGCGCGCCAACGGGAATCGTGAAGACGCGCGAGTCGCGAATCAGCATGCAAATTTGTCACGCCGACCCTAGGAGGAGGCAAGCAGCCTTCGCCCGTTGCCCACAGGAGCCGAAGGAAGCACGCCGTCTCTTGGAAGAATGCCCTCATGCGGCCGGCGTCACTTCCGAGGCGATGCGCTCGCCGAGTTCCGCCTCGGCGACGGCGAGTTCATACGCCGTCTGCAAATTGAGGCAGAACCGCGGGCTATTGCCGAAGTAGCGCGCAAGACGCATCGCGGTCTCGGGCGAAATGCCCCGCTTGCCGTTCAGAATGTGAGTGACGCGGCCGGAGGGCGTGCGCAGCGCGATGGCGAGCGCATTGGCCGACAGGCTTCGCGCCTCGATTCCCCGCCTCAGGATTCTGCCGGGATGTACCGGTCTCATCTTCTCGCTCCATCAGTGACAATCGACAATTTCGACCTCCCAGGCGTCGCCGTCCTCGAACCGGAAACAGATGCGCCACGGGCCGTTGATTGTCATCGCCAATTGATGCTTTCGCGCTCCGGCCAACTTGTGCAGTCCGATTGATTTCAATGGGCTCAGGTCGGCCAACGACGTCGCCGCTTCGAGCGCGGCCAGACGCTCCTCGGCGGCATCGACATTCATGCCCGAAAACTTGCTTTTACCGGTCTCCGCGAATCGCCGAGTCGCGCTGTTCGCTCAGGAACGGATCATCCAATCAATGTCCAACGAAAAACATAGTACGCCAAACGAGATCCAAATCGCATTTGAGCCTCACCAATCGGACCGGGAGAGAAACGCCCTTCCAAGTTAAAGCGGGAAATGGGGATCACATGCGCAGCGCTGCCATAAGCCTTTCCCAATGCGCCTCCTCGCCGGGAATCCCGAAGCGCATGCGGTCCCGCATGTCGGGAAAGAGGCGGGTCAGAATGCCGGCGCTCAGCAGGCGCGCAAAAGCCTCGTCCGAGTCCTTGCGCTGGGCGAGGCGGAAAAGCCGTGTTCCGCCGAGGATGCGCCACCCAGCGCCGGTGAGCAGCGCGTCGAGTCGCGTCGCCTCATCGCCGAGCCGCGCGCCCATCGCTTCCGTCCAGTCGAAGTCGGCGAGCGCTTTTGTTCCGATCGCGATCGCCGGCCCACTCACCGGCCATGGGCCGAGCGCAGCGCGCAGCCGCTCCCCCACGTCCGGCGATGCGACGGCGAAGCCGAGCCTTAAGCCCGCGAGGCCGAAGGCTTTGCCGAACGAGCGCAAGACGACTGCCCCGGTTTCGGGGAGAAAGGGCGCCAGACTTTCGTCGCCGTCGAAATCGGCGAAGGCTTCGTCGACGATGAGCAGCCCGCCGCGGCGAACGAGGCGCGCGTGCGCGTCGAGGAGGTCCATGCGGCCCGTGACCCGTCCGTCGGGGTTGTTGGGATTGACGACGACGGCGACGTCGCACTCCGCCAACGCTTCGAGCGACGCGGCCTGCGCAACTCGCGCGCCGACGGCGGCGAAGGCCTCGGCGTGGCCGCCGTAGGTCGATCCCAACCCGCCGACGACCCCTTTCGGCGCAAGCCACGCGAGCGCCTGGATGAGCGCCTGAGAGCCCGGACCGGCGACGACGGCCTCCGGCGCCGCGCCGTAACGGCGCGCGGCGGCGGCTTCGAGGCCGGCAAGCGCCTCGCCCGCCGGCAGCCGGGTCCAGACGCCGGGCGCGAGATCGGGCGGGGGATAGGCGTGCGGATTGATCCCGGTCGAGAGATCGATCCAAGGCTCTGGCGCCTCGGGCGCGAGCCGGCGCGCGACGTCGATCGCGCCGCCGTGATAGGCAAAGGCCGCAAAGCCTGCAGAGTCTGTCCGCCCCGCTGTCATGTCCCTTTCGCAATCGCTGCCGCTCGCGCTCGCCGCTCTCACTCTCGAGGCGCTGGTCGGCTATCCGGCGCCTCTCTATCGCGCGGCGGGCCACCCCGTCACCTGGATCGGGGCGTGGCTCGCCTGGCTCGACAAGCGCCTCAACCGGCCGGGCATGGATTTCGTCGCTCGACGCGCGCTGGGCGCGCTCGCGCTCGTCGCTACGCTCGCGCCGGTCGCGCTTGCATGCCTTGCGGCGACGCGCCTGCTCGCGCCGCTGGGCGCATTGGGGTTCGCGGTGCTCGCCGTCATGGCCGCCACCCTGCCGGCGCAGCGCAGCCTGCATGCGCATGTGCGCGCGGTCGCCGACGGCCTGGACAAGGGCTTAGGGGAGGGGCGGCGGGCGGTCGCGATGATCGTCGGGCGCAATCCTGACGTTCTCGACGCGGCCGGCGTCGCGCGCGCGGCGATCGAGAGTCTCGCTGAGAATTTCTCCGACGGAGTCGTCGCGCCCGTTTTCTGGACCGCGCTCGGCAGGCTGACCGGCGGCGCGCTCTACAAGGCGGTCAATACCACCGACAGCATGATCGGCCACAAGGACGAGCGCTACGCCGCCTTCGGCTGGGCGGCGGCGCGGCTGGATGATCTCGTCAACCTGCCGGCCTCCCGCCTCGCCGCGCTGTGGCTCGTTCTCGCCGCGTCGCTTGCGCCCGGCGCTTCGCCCTTCGAGGCCGCGTGCGCCCTCTGGCGAGACGCCTCGAACCACCGCTCCCCCAACGCCGGCTGGCCGGAAGCCGCGATGGCCGGCGCGCTCGGTCTCAAGCTCGCGGGGCCGCGCGTCTACGGGGAAACGCTCGTGGAAGACGCCTTCATGGGGCGCGGCCGGCGGGAGGCGACCGCAGCCGACATCCGCCGCGCGCTCGGCCTCTATCGGCTCGCCTGCCTCATTCAGGGTCTTGCGCTCGCGGCGGGCGCGACGCTCATCTGGCAAGCTTGAGCATCGCGTCGCAATCGAGATGCTTTTCGAGATGGTCGGCGAGCGCGTCGAGCGTGCGCTCGACGGTCTCGTCATAGGCGAGCCCGGACGGCGCGCCGAACGAGGCGAGCCAGGCCCCGCGCTGACGGTCGTCGGCGAACAGCCCATGCACATAGGCGCCCATGACGCGCCTGTCGGCCGACACGGCCCCGTCGGTCCGCCCGTCGGAAAAGCGCAGGAGCGGCCGCGCGCAATCGGGACCGCTCGTCTGGCCGACATGCATCTCGTAGCCGGCGAAGGGCGCGCCGTTCGCGACGCATAGGCCCTCGACCCGCTCGAGCGTCTTTTCGCCTGCAAGAACAGTTTCGACGTCGAGAAGCCCCAAGCCATCGACGGCGCCGGCCGGGCCCTCGATCCCTTCCGGATCGGCGACGCGCCGCCCCAGCATCTGATAGCCGCCGCAGATGCCGAGCACGCGCCCGCCGCGCCGGACATGGGCGAATAGATCGATATGCCAGCCCTGCTCGCGGAAGAAGGCGAGGTCGGCGATGGTCGCCTTGCTGCCGGGCAGGACGACGAGATCGCAGACCGGCAGCGGCTCGCCCGGCGGCACGAAGACGAGTTTTGCGGCAGGCTCCATCTTGAGCGGGTCGAAGTCGTCGAAATTCGCGATCCGGGGAAAAGTCGGCGCGGCGATCGTAACGGCGCCTTCCGCGCGCGGCTTGACGTCGGCCAAGCCGAAGGCGTCCTCCGCCGGCAGGCGCGCCGCGTCGGGAAAGAACGGCGCGAGGCCGAAGGCGCGCCAGTCCGTCACTTCGGCGATGGTCTTCATTCCGTCGGCAAACAGGCTAGGGTCGCCGCGGAACTTGTTGACGATGAAGCCGAGAATCGTCGCAGCGTCGTCAGGCGCGAGCGCCGCCTTCGTTCCCAACAATTGAGCGAATATTCCACCGCGGTCGATGTCGGCGACGAGCACGACCGGGCAATGAGCGGCGCGGGCGAAGCCCATGTTGGCGATGTCGCCAGCGCGCAGGTTGATCTCGGCCGCGCTGCCCGCGCCCTCGGCCAGCACGAGGTCCGCCCCGCTCTTCAGGCGGGCAAAACTGTCGAGCACGGCGTCGATCAATTTCGGCTTCAGCGCCTGATATTCGCGCGCCTTCGCGTTGCCGAGGACGCGGCCCCGCACCACGACCTGCGAGCCGATCTCGCTCTGCGGCTTGAGCAGCACCGGGTTCATGTGGACGCTGGGCGGAACGCCGGACGCGTGCGCCTGAAGAGCCTGCGCCCGGCCGATCTCGCCCCCGTCAACCGTCACCGCGGCGTTGTTCGACATGTTCTGCGGCTTGAACGGCCGCACCCTCAAGCCCTGCCGGCTGTAGAGGCGGCAGAGGCCGGCGACGATGAGGGACTTGCCGACGTCGGATCCGGTCCCCTGGAACATCAGCGCCCGCGCGGTCAAAGCCGCGACCTCCAGGCGGCGCGCGAGTTCCCGCCCCCCTTGCGGGGGAGAGCTAGGCGCGCGGCTGCGCCCGTTGGCGCTCGACGACTTCTCTGTCCCTCAAAACTCGACGCCCTCCTGCGCCCGCACGCCGGCGGCGAAATGATGCTTGACGAGGCCGAACTCGGTGACGCAATCCGCCGGCTCGATCAGCTCGGGCTTGGCGTTTCTGCCCGTGACGACGACATGCAGCCCGGGCCGCCGCGCGCGCAAAACCTCGACTACGGGGGCGAGGGGCAGATAGTCGTAGCGCAGTGCGATGTTGAGCTCGTCGAGCACGAGAAGGCGAATGGTCGGATCGGCCATCATGCGCTTGGCCGCTTCCCACGCCGCCTCGGCCGCCGCGACGTCGCGGGCGCGGTCCTGCGTCTCCCAGGTAAAACCCTCTCCCATCGTCCGCCACTCGACCTGATCGCCGAAGCGCTCGAACGCCGCCCGCTCGCCGGTCGACCAGGCGCCCTTGATGAACTGCACCACGCCGACGCGAAGGCCGCGGCCGAGCGCGCGCAGCGCCAGCCCGAAGGCCGCGGTCGACTTGCCCTTGCCCGGCCCGGTGTGGACGATGAGAAGCCCCTTCTCGCGAACTGGCTTCGAGGCGACCTCGGCGTCCTGCGCCGCCTTGCGCTTCGCCATCTTCGCCTTGTGCCGCTCCTCGGCGTCGTCCGTCATTGGGGATCTCCGGAATGGCGGAGGGCTAGCAGGATTTGGGACCGCGGTCCAAACCCTCAGCGCCGCGGCCGCTTTCGCCACCCATCCCATGCGATCGGATGCTCGTCGCGCCCGACCGTTTCGATCTGCGAGGGCGCGAGTTGTTCGGTGAACAGGACGAGGCTGAGGCAGGACCATCGTGCGCTCGGCGCGATCAATCCGTCGAAGCCGAGGAAATTGGCGGCCTCCGCGATCGGCTGCGTGCGGCTGTAGTCGCGTGCAGCATACCGTTCGACATCGACGCCGAGCCGGGCGAGCGTCGGCAGGTCCGCAAGTTTCAGGGTTTGCGCGGCCGAAATCCTCAGCTTGTGCGCGAACCATTGCATTTTGGAGGGAAAGACCGGCTGCAGCGAGAGCAACGCATGGATTTCGGCGATCGCACCGTCGCGATCGAGCGACGTGTAGAGAACGTCGAACGTCCCGTCGCACCAGCGGCTGAGCGAAGGACTGCCGACGACGGGATCGCGACCGTCGCGGACGACGCGCCAGACTTCGGCGTCCAGCGGCTCGCGCCGGAACGCGTCGATCGCGTCCAGAAGCCGCAAATCGCGTGCCGGACGAGGCGGGACCGACACCTAGGTGTAAGCCCCCGAGTTCAGCGCCTCGATGACCGCGAGAACCTCCGCCGTGCGGCCGGCGTTGATGAGGTCGATCGGCCGCGCGCCGCCGAGCATAGGGTGGCTCGCGTGCAGCCAGAGGCGCGTCTCCTCCGGCGTGTAGAAATCCGCCAACCGGTCGACGACGTACCGCAGTTCGGCGATAACGGTTTGCGTCTTCAGGTCCGGCGTCGCCTTGCCGCTCGACCAACGCGACACGGTCGCGGGAGAGACTGCGACGATGTTGGCGATGTCTTTCCCCTGAAGCCCGCCATCATCCTTCAAATGGTCGAGAATCCGACTGACTGCGCTTCCCATGGCGGGCAGAATTGCATTTCAGTTTCATCATGTCAATGATTTGCAATCTATGGAGACCGAACAGCCTTCTGGATCCCTTTGCCTGCTTCCGGAAGCGCTACGGCCGCGGTCGACCTGCACCCGGCGTGGACGACAAGCAGCCCTTTTCGAGAACACGCTCCGAGACGACTTCCGCATCCTGCGCCGCCTCGCGGCCAGCGAAACGAAGTTACGTTTCAAGTACCGCTCAAAATCTCTTCCTTGCTCAGCGGGCTTCTGAACCAAATCCGGCCATGGTCGGTACCGACTACATCGTGTTTGGCGTCAGTTGCAATTCGCCGAATACAATAATACTGATCTGGGGCCGGATTCTGCTGCGCGCGGCATCGACGTCAGAATTTGATGGGTTCTGAGTTCAAACGCCGCTCGCAATGACGCCGCCGCTTGCAGTTCCTACGCAGAGTTGCGGATAGGTCTTCGTGTGGGCCGCAGCCTTTGGCTCTTCAAGGGTCATGCTTTGAGCGTTCGCAATAATGTCGTCCGCCATGGAGCTATAACAAAATCCATAAGCTTCAAACGCTGAAGCAGTCAACGCCTCGGCTGCTTACGCAGGCATCCCAATCAGTCGGGCCGTGTCGCACGAGAACAGTACAGGGAGGAGGCCGTCCGAAGCGGGTGGAGGGGCGGCGCCGCGGCCGTTTTGGAGCTTCTTCTGCGGTGGTCGCCTGACGCGTCTCTAGCCAGCTCGCCCCGCCGCGCCTATCTTCGCCCTCACGCGAGACCCAAAAGGCGCGAAGCCCGTGGCAAATCCCTTTCCCCCCGTCCGCAAGCGCGAAGGCCGTCTCTCGTCCGAGACGGTCGCGGCGCTCAACGCCGACCTCGCCGCAAGGTTCGGCAACCGCTTCACCGCCTCGGAGGCGATTCGCCGGCCAGCACGGCCACACCCTGACCTGGCTCGAGAACCAGCCGCCGGACGCGGTCGTGTTCGCCGAAATCGCGCGACGACGTGATCGACCTCGTGAAGCTTTGCGCCAAGCGCGACGCGCCGATCGTGCCCTTCGGCATCGGCTCGTCGCTCGAGGGCCACGTCAATGCGCCGCACGGCGGCGTGTCGCTCGACTGCTCGCGGATGAACAAGGTCATTGCCGTCAACGCCGAGGACCTCGACTGCGTCGTCGAGCCCGGCGTCACTCGCAAGCAGCTCAACGACTATCTGCGCGACACCGGCCTCTTCTTCCCGATCGACCCCGGCGCCGACGCCTCCCTCGGCGGCATGGCCGCGACCCGCGCCTCGGGCACCAACGCCGTGCGCTACGGCACGATGAAGGAGCTCGTGCTGTCGCTCGGCGTCGTCACCGCCGACGGCGCCTTCGTGCGCACCGGCTCGCGGGCGAAGAAATCCTCCGCCGGCTACGACCTCACCCACATTTTCGTCGGGTCGGAAGGGACGCTCGGCGTGATCGTCGAGATCGTCCTCCGCCTGTCGGGCATCCCGGAGGCGATCTCGGCCGGGACCTGCTCGTTTCCCGACGTGCGCTCGGCCTGCAACACGACGATCCAGACCATCCAGTCCGGCCTGCCGATCGCCCGCATCGAGCTCCTCAACTCGCTGTCGGTGCGCGCCTTCAACGCCTACGCGCATCTGACGCTGCCGGAGAACGCCGATGCTGCTCGTCGAGTTCCACGGCACGGAGAAGAGCGTCGCCGAGCAGGCGGAGCGGTTCGGCGAGATCGTCGCCGACAACGCCGGCGGCGACTTCATCTGGGCGACCAAGCCGGAAGAGCGCACAAAACTCTGGCAGGCGCGCCACGACGGTTTTTGGGCGCAAATGACGTTGAGGCCCGGCGCGCGTCCCTTCGCCACCGACACTTGCGTGCCGATCTCGCGCCTCGCCGACTGCGTCGAGGAGACGCTGGAGGACATCAAGTCGACCGGCCTCGTCGCGCCGATCGTCGGCCACGTCGGCGACGGCAATTTCCATGTGAGCCCGCTCGTCGACATGAGCAACGCGCACGAGATCGAGTCGGCGGAGGCCTTCGCCTCCCGCCTCGCCCACCGCGCCATCGCCATGGGCGGCACCTGCACCGGCGAGCACGGCATCGGCCAGAAGAAGATCGCCTACATGGAGGACGAGCACGGGCTCCCCGCGATCGACCTCATGCGCCGCGTGAAGGCCGCTTTCGATCCGCAAAACCTGTTCAATCCGGGGAAGGTGTTTGCGGTGTAGGAGCGCGGGTCGTCATCGCGAGAAGCCGCGAAGTGGCGACATGGCGGTCCAGGAGCCGCCGCATTCAAACAAGCGGGGTGATACGTAGAAGCGCCCACCGCCCTCATCCTGAGGCGCTCTTGCGAAGCAAGAGCCTCGAAGGATTCTCCAGAGGGCGCCCGCATTTAGCCGGGGTCTGGTCTTGGTCGGGAGCGCGCTGAAGTCGTCCTTCGAGGCCGCTTCGCGGTGCCTTACGCGAAAGTTCCAGTCGCCAGCCTGCGACTGGACCTTTCGTGCGCAGTGGGTCGGCGCCGCCGGTGGCCAACTCAGGACGAGGCCGGGAGATTGTGGGACCGATTTGACAGCGTGGTGCGTTATACCGCGATCTCGGACCTAGGCTCGGCCGGGCCTTGAACTGGAGGCAATGATGAAAAGCGCTGTTCTCGCGTGGGGCTCGGTCGTGTCGGATCCCTGGGATCTGCAAGTGGCCGCCGAATTCGCGCCGAACGGCCCGCTCCTCCCGATCGAGTTCTGCCGGGTCTCAGGCGACGGACGACTGACGCTGGCGCTCGACGAGACATTCGGCGCTGTCTGCACGACCTATTCCGCCCCGAGCGCGATCCAAAGTCTCGACGGGGCGATCGAGAACCTCAGACTCCGGGAAAGGGTGCCAGACGGGAGCGAAGTACGGTTTGTCGAGCCTGCCTCCGACAAACAAAGCGACATCGCAATGCAACGCCATCCTAAAGCCGTCGCGGCGATCGCGGCCTGGGCGGAGTCGAATGGCTACGACGCCGCAATCTGGGCCGCGCTCAAGAGCAACTTCGACGAGCCCGACAAGGGCGGAGAGCTTTTCCCCGTCACTGCGGCGATTCGGTATCTCGAAACGCTGGAATCACGGGACGCCGCCAAGTTCGCCCAGGCGCTGGCCTATATCCGGAATGCGCCGGTCGAGGTCGAGACGCCGGTGCGCGACGAAGTCAACAAGCGCTGGCCGGCGTGACCCGCTCGACCAATTCTGCGCGGTTGCGACCACGCTTGACGCCGCTCACGTCCCGCTTTTGAGCGCGGTGAGGTTCCGCCGCACGGCCGCCGTATTCGGATGATCCGGGCCGAGGCTCTTCTCGAAAATTGCGAGCGCGCGGCGCATCAGCGGCTCAGCCTCGCCGAGGCGGTTCGTGGCTTGCAGCAACGACGCGAGATTGTTGAGGCGTATCGCCACGTTTGGATGGTCCGGCCCGTAGCTCGCGTCGTCGATAGCGAGTGCGCGGCGATAAAGAGGCTCGGCCTCGCCGAGCCAATTCATGGCTTGCAGCAAAGACGCCAGATTGTTGAGGCAAGTGGCCACGTTGGGATGATCCGGCCCCAGGCTCGCCTCGACGATCGCGAGCGCGCGGAGGATGAGCGGCTCCGCCTCGCCGGGGCGGCTTGTGGCTTTGAGCAATTGCCCGAGATTGCTGAGGTCGCTCGCCACGTCGGGATGGTCCGGTCCCAGGCTCTCCTCGTCGATTGAGAGCGCGCGGCGCATGAGCGGCTCGGCCTCGCTGAGCCGGTTTGTGTTTTGCAGCAAGGACGCCAGATTGTTTAGGCGGATGGCCAAGTTGGGATGGTCGGGCCCGAGGCTCGCCTCGTCGATTGCGAGCGCGCGGCGCATCAGCGGCTCGGCCTCGGCGAGCTGGTTTGTGTCTTGCAGCAAAGACGCGAGATTGTTGAGGTGGACCGCCACGTTGGGATGGTGCGGCCCCAGGCTCGCCTCGCCGATCGCGAGCGCGCGGCGCATGAGCGGCTCGGCCTCGGCGAGCCGGTTCGTGGCCTGCAGCAAAGACGCGAGATTGTTGAGGTGGACCGCCACGTTGGGGTGGTGTGGGCCCAGGCTCGCCTCGCCGATCGCGAGCGCGCGGCGCATGAGCGGCTCGGCCTCGGCGAGCCGGTTTGTTTTTTGCAGCAAACGCACGAGATTGTTAAGGCGGATGGCCACATTGGGGTGATCCGATCCGTAGCACCCCTCGTCGATCGCGAGCGCGCGCCGATAGAACGGCTCGGCATCGCGGAGGCGGTTTGTGGCTTCGAACAGTTGTGCAAGATTGTTGAGGTGGATGGCCACGTTCGGATGGTCCGGCCCGAAGCTCGCCTCATCGATACCTAGCGCGCGGCGTACGAGCGGCTCGGCCTCGCCGAACCGGTTTTTAACTCGCAGCAAAGATGCGAGATTGTTGAGGCAGGCCGCCACGTTTGGATGGTTCGCTCCAAGGCTCGCCTCCTCGATTGCGAGCGCGCGGCGAAAGAGCGGCTCGGCCTCGGCGTAACGCGCTTTCGCATAGGACAAGACTGCCAGGATGCTGAACAGCCGCCCCGTCGGATCGGCAATTCCCGCCTCGCCCGCCCTTCGCGCGACCGCAAGCGCATGCGGCGCAAGCGGGTCCAGGACCGGCCACGCGCCAACATCGTTCGAATCCTGTGGAACGGCCTCATTTACCCACTCCAACGCCTCCCGCAGCGCCGCATCGCGTCGCTCCGATGTCATCGCGCGCCGCGCGAAATCCTGCACCATACGGTGCAGGGTAAAACCTCTAGCTGCTCCGTCCTCGGTTCTCGCGCGCGTGATGAGCGAATAGGCGTAGAGGCCCTTGCGCACCGCGTAGGCGTTATAGCCCGCCGCCTCGCGCGGAACCGCGACGTCGAGCAGCGAATCGGGGATCGGCTCCGGGGCCAGCATGGCGAGCCGGTCGAAGAGCCGGCGGCTTTCGGGCGTGAGCCGCGCGACCGATGTCTCCCAGGTCGTCGCCAGCGTCCTCTCGGAACCTGTCAGGGACGGATCGGACCAGGCGAGGGCTTTTTCGCGGCTCTCGTTCCAAAGTTTCAGATAGCGCGCGAAGCCGATGCGTTCGGCGGCGATGTAGGCGCCAGCCTGTTCGAGCCCGAGCGCGAGGCCGCCGAGCTCGCGCGCGAGCGCGCGGGCAAAAACCTCGTCGTCCTTCGCCATGTCGCGGTCCCCCGCCGTGCGCTCCAGCAGGAAACGCGTCGCCGCGTCCTCGTCGAGCACGTCGAGTTCGAGCGTGCGGATGGTCTCTGGAAAATTCGCGGCGCGCGCCGTGACGATCACATGCCCGCCCTTGAGCTGCGGCATGAGCTTGATCACCGCGTTGCGGGCGGCCTCTTCGTCCACGTTGTCGAGGATGAGGAGCCAGGTCGGATGGGCCTCGAGCCAGCGCAGAACCGCCTCGACCTTCGTTGCGTCCTCGCGCGCCTCCTTCTCGGGCAGGTCGAGGACTTTCGCGCCGGCGAGCGCGGCGAGGTTCGCGCTCAAGGCTGCCTCGTCTTCGGCGCGCACGAACAGGAGCGCCGAATGATCGTCCTTATGGCGCCACGCATATTCGATGGCTAGCCGCGTCTTGCCGACGCCGCCGAGCCCGTGCAGCGCGCGGCCCGCAACGGCGAGCTTCTTGTCGGCTGTGAGCGCCGCGCGCAACTCGTCGAGCGTCGCCTCACGGCCCATGAACAGGGGTCCGAGCGAGGCAATGGGCAGATTGCGCGGCTGGCGCGCCGGCATCGCGGCCGCCTTCACGAGCGCCTTGATGACGGCGGAGCCGAAGATCTGCGCGACGAGATTGTCGGCGCTGGTGAACGGAGGGCCGGGATAGCGATTGATCGCGCGCAGCCGCTCGAGGTGCTGCGCCTGCGACGCGCGCGACGCATCGGTCGGCGCGCATTTCGGGCCGCGGGCGACCCCCTCCGCCGGCGCGACGATCAGCAGATCCCTGTCGAAGCCGATCGCGAGCCAGGCCTCCCATTGCGTGTAGGTGAGAGTCTTGACCGCGTCGCGCCCCAGGCCCTTGGCCGCCAGCCGTGCTTCGAGCTCGGGACGGCGCGCGAGCAAGTCCTCGACGCTGGTCGCCGCCGGCGTCGAGCCCGCCATGTCGCCGACGAAATGGACGACCGCCTCGCAGTTCCCGACGTACTCTTCGAGCATCTTAAGCGTGTCGCCGCCGAGCTGTTTGAAATCCTCCTGGATCTTGACCTCGACGTTCGGCAACGTCAGCGACTTGCGCAGCGCGTCCCGATAAGCGCCGAACTCGTCGGTGACGCAGGACAGGAAGAGTTTGACGCCGTCGCCCGCCATGGCCCGCCGCTACTGCGAATTGCTCGCGCGCGGAGTGTGGCATGGCGGACGAGGAGGGTAAAGCGAACCCGCTCGTCGACATGTCGAGGAGGCGACGGAAGCCTTGGCTTCCGCCTCGCCCACCGGGCCATCGCAAGGGGCGGCGCTTGTACCGGCGAGCATAGCATCAGCCAGAAGAAGATCGCCGATGTGGAGGACGAGCATGGAGCCCCGGCGGTCGACCTCATGCGCCGGGTGAAGCCGGCCTTCGATCCGCAAAACCTGCTCAATCCGGGCAAGGTGTTCCCGGTTTCGGGGCGTTTGCGGCGACACGTCATCGCGAGGCGCGCAGCGCCGTGCCTCGGAGAGCGGGAATGCCCGACGGGCCGGGTCAGCGCGCCCGCGGCCCTTGAATCGCGGACGAGGCGAGCAGAAGCGGCGCCTGCGACGCCTTCGTTTCGGAGACGTAACTGACGGCGCTGACGCAGTAGACGAGCAGCCAGAGCGCGACCGTCGCCGAAAGGAGGACCGTCAGGGGGATCAGGCTGCGCTCCTCGGGCAGATATCCGCGGTAGAACGCCGCCTGCCTTTCGATCCCGTTCATCGGAATCCTCCCGTCCCACCCGCGAGCGGCGCTCTTGCTCGCGTCTTCCGATTGGCGCGCAAAGTGCACGGCTCTCACGCCAAAGGCGTCGCAGGTCATGGCGCCCTTTGCGCGATCGTCGGAGCGACATGTTCGTCTTCCAGCATGGCGGCAGCACGTTCACCGATGACGACGCAAGGCGCCATGGTGTTTCCCGTCGTCACTCTCGGCATGACGGAGGCGTCCGCAACCCACAGGCCCTCCACGCCATAGACCTTGAGCGAGGCGTCTACGACCGCATTCTGTCACGTCCCATCCTTGCGGCGCCGCACTGATGCCAGAACGTGACAAGGCCTTCGCGAATGAATTGGTCCAACGCGGCCCCATCGATTCTCCCAGGCGCAACCTCGCGCTTGGCGTAGGGGCGAAGAGCCGCCGCATTGCCGATTTCACGCGCTTGAGCAATGCCGATTCTCAGAATTCTTGAGGTCAAGCGGGTCGGCCAGATAGTTTGCTTGAATATCGAGCGGATCGGACGCGTTCGGGCCGGTGAGGTGAATGGAGCCCCTGCTCGCAGGCCGCATGCCGACGACCAGCGACCACGACAGATTCACGAGATCCGAACCTGGTTTGGTTTTCCGGCGTCATCCACGCTCGGCCGACCGCGTAAGAATAGAAGTTCGGCGCGTCCAGCTCCGACGCGCTCTTCCAGAAACACACCGCCTGACTTCTTGGCGCGCTCGGCAACGGCTTTTCCGTGGCGTCCCACACACATCCCAGCGCGACGTGATCCTGGAGATTGCGTCCCACGCCGGGCAGGTCCTGCACGACGGGAATGCCGAACTTCGCCAGCTCAGCCTGATCGCCAATCCCAAATTGCATCAGCAGCTTCGGGGCTTGGATCGCGCCGAGAGAAACAATGACTTCCAATGCAGCGTCGAAGCGGCGGAGCCTGTCCTCATGGAGGACTTCGACGCCTTTTGCGCGATTCCCCTTGAACACGATCCGCGTGACGAGCGCGCCCGTCAGCACGGTCAGATTCGCTTGGTCCGTCCGCGCATATGCATAGGAGCCGAACACAGACTGTCGGCGTGCCTGTTTGACGATTTCGTCGACAACCGCGCAACCGCCTTCGGCTTCCATCATGCGGCCGTTCTGGCTCTCGAACCGCCGCCGACCGGTTGATTTAGCGCCGTCGAGTAGAGCGCTGAAGAATGGATGGGGGTCGGACGCCGGCTGCACAAGCATCGGGCCGCCCGAACCCCGGTACGCCGGATCGGGCGTTCCCTTCCAATCCTCGATCCGACGGCGGTACAGATCAAGGACGGCTTCATATCCCCATGCCGGATCGCCTGTTTCGGCCGCGTATGCATCCCAATCGGCCCAATGGCCTCGTGACCATGTCGAGACGTTCACGCTGGAGCCGCCGCCCAGAACCTTGCCCATGGAGTAGGGGATCGCCCGTCCATTCAGATGAGGATTCGGGGCCGCGACAAAATCCCAATGCAGCTCGCTGCCGATGGCCCTGACCCACAGGTTGGGATCCATGACCAGCTCCAGCTCGTCGCTTCCTCCACGCTTCGAGCAGCAGCACCCTCACATCCGGGTTGGCGGCAAGTCTTCCGGCGACCACCGAACCCGACGCGCCCGCGCCGCACACAATAAAGTCGAATTGTGCGCTGAGGCCTTCGGCCAGCCTGTCTTGGTTTGAGGCGATCGTCGTCACGAGCTCAGGGCGATTCCTGCGATTGTCTGAAAGCTCCTGGTTCATCGCTAACTCCATGCTTCTTGCTTTCGCGGCCGCAGATGGGCCGCCAATGAAGTCGGGCGAATATGGCTATGTGGCGCAGCGCGCGCTTTCAGGAAGGGATCAAACTTCTATTGAATGAGCTGGAACGGCCTGAGCGAGGTGGACCATTCTGGGCCGGGCGGCCGAGCCCGGCTGCGTCAGGTCAGGCAGGGGCGGTCCTGGAGTTGACGACGCGAATGATCTGATCGACGGCGAGCGCGACGATGCCGAACATGAGATGGCATTTGACCTTGAGCGCGCCGCGGACGCGGAGAAGCTGCGGCGACTCGTCTTTCAAACGGGCGTTGACGCGTTCGGCCATGGTGGGGAAATCGTAGATCAGGTCGTCGAAGTCGGGCATGCGGACGAGCTTCAGGCGCTCGACCTAGCGATGGGGCCTTGCCTCGTGGCGGCGCGGAAGTTGCGGTCAGACGATCGGCTCGTGGCCGAGCCGCCCGGCTCGGGTCGTAGATCGCTGCGCTGGTAGACGGCCCCATGCGATCGCAGAGATACGAGACGCGGGCGCTCGTCATGGTCATCAAGGGAATGCTTTCCCGACCCGGCTGTTGTGGATCGGAGGCCGAGGTCGGCACCGCATGACCGAGCGCGGTCGCAGGCCACGTCGACGTGGAGGCTGTCCCCGGTCCATGTCTCGTCTGACGCCCTTGCTGTTTTTCTTGCCGCCGACGTCGCAGGCGGTGGGAGGTCCGCGAGCATCTGGCCGTAGGTTTGCATGACCTGCCGCGTGGCCGAGCGTCGAGCTCCGCCTCCAGCCCGTCAAGAAATCTTCGCCAAGTTCGTCCTGGATGGACCTCCGCGCTTGTTTCGCGATGCGGCGGGCTGGCCTGATCCCGGGCGCCGGTCGGATCGTCTTTGCGACGTTGCTTGTTTGGAACGGCCGTCCGCGCGCTTCGACCCGTGGCGTCGCCTCGATCGCCCCGATGAGCGTCCCCCGAGGAGCACGATAGTGGGCTCATCCTTGCAGTTCGCCGGGCGCGGATCGGCGACGCTCAAGAGAAGTGCTTCCTCCAATGGACGCTCGATGGTCGGCCCAGCCGAGGTTCGTCAACGCAGGGACGCTGATCGCCGTCGACGCTCATCATGACGATGGTGGTGGCGACGCCCAGGCGCGCCTTGACCATGAAACCCAGCGAAGGGGCCGACGGTCGTTCGGGAGACGAGCCTGCGCCCGCCTGGCGACCGGGCGTTCTCTCGATCCGCCTCCCTCGCCCATCGGCTGACCCTCGTTCGCGACGCTTCGGTTATTCCGGAAAGGCCCCACTCGCTACGGGCAACATCATTCGGGGATTGATCCCGAGCCCGCAAGAGCCCTCTCGCGGATTCGACGATGCCGCCCGTGCGCGCAGTGTCCGCGCAAAGGCGAAGGAAATTTGACCCAGCGCAAAACAATCGGCGGATTTGACGCCTAAACTGCGCTTGCAAGGAAGGCGGAGGAGGCGTCGATGATACGACCCGCATTGCCGCACAAGCCGCGAGCGCCGCCGCAGTGGCGCGTGATTCTGACCCGGATAAGGAAGACGCATTGGACTGAGATCGACGAGGACGTTCATCCGCGCGAGGGAGAGCATGCGCTCGAAGCCATGCAGCACTGGCGCGTGGGCAGGCTCAGAACCATTCGCCGCCGCCGGCGGACATCTTTACTCGACGATAACCCGTCGTCCGGCTGAGGGTCGACGAGCTTTTGGCCGAAATCTGACGAGCCCGCTTGCGAACCATGTTGCGGGGAGGAGGGGGTTTCATTCTGTGCGCCCGCTCCCGCCAGCGGATGATTGTTGCGCAAACTGCGCGAGTAGGCTCGGGAACGCTTCGGCCGGCGGGAACCTGTCAAAGCGATGAACAGCAGGCGTGTGCGCCCACGGCAGCATCTCGGCGGTGTAGGTTTCGATGAACGGGACAAACACGCGGGCGTTGTTCAGCATCGTGGCGCGCACGTTGACGAACGCGTCCATGCCTTCCGGGCGGGTGAAAAGCCATCTCATGCAGTGCGGGCAAAACATGTGCTGGGCCGCTCCATGCAAACCGCCCGCCACCGGCTCGCCCGCCGTGAGTTCGAAGTCGCTCTTGCGGTAGAACGAACTCAGGGAAAACGCGCTGCCGGTCATGCGCTGGCAGCCGGTGCAGTGGCAGGCCATCGTAGGGGTTCTCCCCGGACCTGCAGCCGCACCCGGCCGCATCTGCGTTGGCCACTTGTTATCCTGCGCTCTTCCGACAGCATCGGCTTCCTCTCCCATGCATACCGATGATCGGGAGATACCGCGCTCGTGCCGATATGCCTAGCGCATGCGATGCGTCTGCCTTTGGTGTGACGCGACAGGCGCTTGGCCGTTTTCGTCAGCCGATAGCTACCGCTTCTCAGCCGCGCGCAAAAAAATATTGACTGGGAACAAAACAAGAACTCATAATGAGGTCGTCTTCGACGGAGTCGTGATGCGCGCCGTCTGACGCCGCATGGAGAAGGGGCGGATGGCCGTGCGGGCGAAGGGCGAGCCGAGCTTGCGACCCCGCCGCTTGGCGGTTCGAGGCGCCGAGGACCGGAAGGAGGCCAAGCCAAGACGGGTGGAATTTTTTGGACTTGGACTTCTGGTAACCCATTGAAAAGCCCCGAATCAGACGGTCGCGGTAGGGATAGGGATTGCACCCTGCCCCCCGCACAGATCCCGGCGGGCGGCTTTCCCGCACCGGGCTCTTGCCGGAGGTCGGGCGTGACCGGCCGGTCGCGGACTACAATCCGCTGCAGCGCTGGTCCGCAGGCAGGCGGCGGGCACGGCATGCTTGGTCCGGTGCTGTGTCCGGGGCATCGCTTGCCGTCTGTCGTCCCTCCGACCGAGCCCCCCCTCCACGCCCTCCGCCGCCGCTCCTCGCGGCCTTGTTCGGGCGCTTCACCGGTACTACGAGGCTCGTCCGACTCCTCGCCTGTTCCGCGGCAGCTTCGGCTCCTCGCCTTCCTGACGCGGCCCGGGATCGGCTGCAGGCCTGCGGGCCAGACGGAGATCTCCCAGGTTCCGACGCGATCCTTTCGTGCGTGATGTGGTCTTCGACCACGGCAGAGCGTCAGCCCCTCGCATGACGGGGCCGCACATGTTGCCTTCGACGTTCCTTACCGTCTCGGCCTCTGCGTCGATTTGGCTTTCGCGGCTCAATAGCACACCCCACACGATCGCTGTGTACGCTTCGCAGCCGCCGTCGCCGACGACCACGCAACACTCGCTACCGGGCGCCCGCTACGGCTTACCCGAGCCGGTCTTCCACCGGCAGGATCGCGCCAGCCTCCTGGCGCACAAGGAATCCAAGGAAATCCAAGCCCGTTTTCTTGGTCCGGCTTGGACTGGCTTTGGATTCGGCTTGGAGGAATTTGGCCCGAGGCGTTACGGCGTCGGCCGTTCGCTCCTTGCGCGCCTCTCGACGCGCGTGGACGAAGCCCGTCGCCGGGGACGGAGTGAGATCCGCCTGGGGAGTTACAGTGGAATGGAAAAAGCGCCGCAAAGGTTTGAAAAAAACCAAATCTGCGCCCGGAAATGGCGCCCTCAGCGCTGGCGGCCAATCTTACGCCGATCGATGCTGCCCGGAGGCGAAGCGACGAGAATGCGGGCGTGAGCGGACAGTCGCAAAAAGTGCAGGTTCTGGCGCCCAACGCGCTGAAAACATTGAAACCCGTTCAGAACTGCGCGCCGCGCCTCCGGACGGACCCGTTGCGCCCGGTTCAGCCGCGTTCCGGCAAAACCCCCGGCGGCAGTCTTGCCGCAAGCTCGCGCCCGGCCTCGGCGCCGATCCGCGCCGCGTCCGATGCCGGGCCTTCCCGCTCGATCTCGAAACTCTCGGAGCCGTCGGTCCGCAGCACCTGGCCCCTGAACCTGAGCCGGCCGCCGTCGAGGCGGGCGAGGCCGGCGATCGGCGTCCGGCAGGAGCCTTCGAGTTCGGCGAGAAAGGCGCGCTCGGCGGTCAGCGCCCAAAGCGTATCGGCGTCGGCGATCGCCGCCAGCGCAGCGAGCGCCCGGGCGTCATCGCTCCGCGCCGTCAGCGCGATCGCCCCCTGGCCGACAGCCGGCAAAAAGTGGTCGAGGTCGAGCGGGGCGCGGGCGCGATGGGCGAGGCCGAGCCGCTTAAGGCCGGCCATCGCGAGCAGGGTCGCGCCGACCGCCCCCGTTTCCGCCCTGCGGAGCCGCGTCTCCACGTTGCCGCGCAGGAGCTCCGGCCGGAGGTCCGGCCTCAGTCGCAACGCCTGCGCCTGCCTTCTCAGCGAAGCCGCGCCGAGGCTCGCGCCCCTCGGCAGCCCCTCGATCGTGTCGGCGAATGAGGAGATCAGCGCGTCGCGCACGTCCTCGCGCGGCAGGAACCCGGCGATGGCCACGCCCTCGGGCAGCACGGTCGGAAGGTCCTTGGCCGAGTGGACGGCGCCGTCGATCTCGCCGTTGAGTAGCGCCGCGTCGATCTCCTTGGTGAACAGACCCTTCCCGCCAGACTCGGCGAGCGGCCGGTCCTGGATCGCGTCGCCGCTCGTGCGGATGACCCTGAACGCGATCCGTTCCGCCTCCCATCCCAGCGCCTCAGAGAGGCGACGGCGCGTCTCGTTGGCCTGCGAAAGCGCGAGCGGCGAGCCCCGCGTGCCGAGAATGAAGCGCGGAGACGAGGTCATGGGCGGGCTTTGCGGCATCGGGCCTCTATTCGAGCATTCGACGGCGCTGTCAAACGCCGCCGGCCCGAGTCTGGCGACGCCCCTGCGTCAACCGGTCGCGTTGACCCGCTAGGCTCGCAAGGCTTAATTGATCCTGTCACGTCGACAGAGGTTCAGGTTCATAGGACGTGCCGGCCACGAAGAGAAACGCGCAAGAAGAATTGGTGGTCAAGACGCACTGTGTGCAGTGTATGAAAGGCGGCCGGGACTAGGTGGTTCCGGCCTTTTTGTTTCAAGACGGCAGCGAACAGGAAATCCTGGCGGCTTCCGGAACGACCGGCCCGCTCCCGGCATTGTTTACCACTGCCTTCGGGAGTTCCGGGAGCGTTCGGATGGCGACGATCGCCTACAAGGTCACGCATGACGGCGACCAGTGGTCGCTGAGCCGGGACGGGAAACCCGCCGGCATGAGCTATCTCAGCCAGGAAGCCGCCTTCGAAGTCGCGGGCGGCGACCTTAGGTCGGGCCACGACGTCGTCATTCAGGTCAGCGCCACGACCGATCCCGCCGGGGCGCGCGATCGCGGCGGCGCGCCGGCGGAGGGCGACGGTTTCTCCTCCTAGGAGCCTGTCCGAGTAATCGGTTTTTTGAAGGAGGTATACTATATATTTGAACACACTATTGTTTCGTAGTACTATATGTTGTGTCCTGAGCTCAGTTTTTGCATTATTCGGACAGGCTCCTAGCAGGAGCAAATGCCGGTCACGCTGACCGCGTGGGAGGTCGGGCTTCGCGTCCTGCTCACGGTGGTGGTCGCCGTGGCGATTGGGCTACGACCGGCGCATTGAGGGCCGTCCGGCTGGGGTGAGAACAACTCTGCTGGTCGCCCGCGCGGCCTGCTTCGCGATGAATTCAGGCGAATTGGCTGATCAACAGCGTCGGCAAGCAGACCACTTCGTTCGTCACCATGGATATTATGCGAACGCCGCTCGGCCATTCTGACCGGCGTCGGCTTCATCGGCGGCGGCGCGATCCTAAAGCGAGGCGACACGGTTTCCGGCCTGACGACCGCGGCGACGCTGTGGTTCGTCAGCGTGATCGGGCTCTGCTTCGGCGGCGGTCAGCTTTGGCTCGGCGGCGGCGTTCTCGGCTACCTTATCCTGCATGGACTGGATCGCCTCGAGCGGCGGTTGAGGCGGGAGCGTCCCGTCGAACTCAACCTGAAGTGGCGGCAGGACGCTTTCGACGCCGGCGCCGCGTTGGCGGCAGCGGAACGCGCCCGGCAGGCGACGATGTCGAGCGGGACGCTGCGCATCGGGCTAGCTCTGCGCGCGCCTGAGCCTGTGCCCGACTGATCACAGCGTCCCGCCCGCCATCGTCAGCCTCGCCGAGCGCGAAGGCGTCCTGGAATGGGAGTGGAAGGACCGATCGCGCCGATTTCCTCGACTTGAATTGGAACTTCGGCCGTCGACCAGCGTTTGCATCCGCCGAGATCGAAGTCCATCCCATGCCGCTCGACGCCCCCCCAGCCCGCCGCAAGAAGAAATGGTCGGCCGAAGTAACCGCTCACTCTGACGCGCTCGATCTCGAAGAAGGCGTCTTCACAAAAAGCGCCACGGAGATCGCGCGATCCCTCAAACGCTCGGCGCAGGCGAGCCGCCGCCGCAAGTCGACTCCGTTTCGCTCGGCCATGTCGATGCTCAATCTTTACATCAACCGCGCCGGCCGGAACCTTCCGCCGCGCCGCAAGCGGACGCTCGAGGCGGCGAAGGACAAGCTGCGCGAGCTGTTCGGACGCAAGGTGTGACAGCTGGTCCGGAGCGACGGCGGCCCCGATCTATGAAACAGGAGACGCCGGATGAGCCGAGTCCGCCTGCCCGAGAACAAGGACGCCAAGATTCCGCAGCCGCACGAGCCCGATCGCGACAAGCGTCAGCCCTACCGGCGAGGGAGGCGTACGGCCGCCGGAGGAGAAGGTCGGCAAGCGCGACGAGCAGAACCCGCCGCGCAAGCCGTGACCGCTATTCGGCGGCGCGGCGCTGGCCGCCCGTCTTCTCAATCTGCTCGGCGATCTTGCCGGCAAATGCGGGCAGATCGTCGGGCTTGCGGCTGGTGACGAACCTGCCGTCGATGACGACTTCCGCGTCCACCCAATTGGCGCCGGCGTTGTCGACGTCCTTGCGCACCGATGGCCACGAGGTCATGCGAACGCCGTCGACGGCGTCGGCCTGCACGAGAAGCCAGGGGCCGTGACAGACGGCGGCGACAGGCTTGTCGCTGTCGACGAAGGCCTTGACCACGCGCATGGCGTCCGGGTCGACGCGCAGCTTGTCGGGATTGATGACGCCGCCGGGGATGACGAGCGCGTCGTAGTCGTCGAGTTTTGCGTCCGCGATCTTGAGGTCCGCCGGCTGGGTGTCGCCCCAGTCGGTGAACTTCCAGGCGCGGATGGCTCGTCCGGTCGGCGTCGCCACTTCGACCCGCGCGCCTTTCTCGCGCAGTTGGTCGCGCGGCGTCGTGAGCTTGAGCTGCTCGATGCCGTCGGTGCAAATCATGAGGATTCGGGCGTCCTGGATCTTCGGCATGGAGAGACTCCTTGACTCCGCCCGCCCGCCAACGGGGCCGCGCGGGGATTGTTCCTCCCGCCGGGTTAGGACGGAACCGAAACTTGCCTCGGGACTTGTCACTTGCGAAACGATCCGGGAGGAGGCGATCAGGATGACAGGCGACAAGTCGGCTCAGATCGAGGCGCTGCGGCGCGAGGCTTCGGGCTGCCGCGCCTGTCGCCTATGGAAAAACGCGACCCAGACGGTGTTCGGCGAGGGGCCGGCGGAAGCCGACATTATTTTCGTCGGTGAGCAGCCCGGCGACCGGGAAGACCGGGCGGGCCACCCGTTCGTGGGACCCGCCGGGCTCATCCTCGACAAGGCGCTCGAAGAGGCCGGCGTCGATCGGAAGCGCGCCTATGTCACGAATGCGGTCAAGCACTTCAAGTTCGAGCCTCGAGGCAAGCTCCGCCTGCACAAGAAGCCGAACGCGGGCGAAATCAACGTCTGCAAGCGGTGGCTGCTCAGCGAGATCGACGTCCTGAAGCCTCGCCTCGTCGTGGCCTTGGGCGCGACCGCGGCCCAGAGCCTTGCCGGGCGGCCGGTGCCGATCGGCAAGAATCGGGGCGAAACACTCACCCTCGCGAACGGGCTTCGCGTGTTCGTGACCGTTCACCCCTCATCGCTTCTGCGTGTTCCGGATGAGGCGGACAGGAAAGCTGCTTACACGCATTTCGTGGAGGACCTTCGCGCCGTCGGCGCGCTCGCGGCGGCAGGCGAACGGGTCGGCGCGCCGCAAGTCGCCGCACAATGAAAGACCGGGACGTCGGGTCGGCCTGGCCGGCGAGCCTTCGCTGATGCGCCTCGCCGCGGGCGCGCCACTGATATTCGTGGCGCTGGCCGCTCGGAACAAAGGCGGCCCGCCCGCATTGTCCAGCATCGATGGACCGCAAGACGACGCGAAACTCCGGGCGTGATGCCGATCCGACAGCCGAATGACCCTGAACCCGACGTCGTGCGTCCGCCGCGGCCCGCGGAGCCGCCCGAACCGGACGTGGTCCGTCCGCCGAGCCCGAGGAACGCCAGAAAAGGACATCCCGATCGGGGTGCCCGATCAGGTTCAGGATCTTCCCCCGCCCGCGCCGCCGCAGGAGATCCCGCGCGACCGCCCGCCGGAGATCCCGCCGTCGAGGGGCGACTGAGGGGACTGCGCTTATCCTCGGCCTTGCGGCCTGGACCGAAACCGGTCGGGAAGAGATAGGCCTGCTCGGCGACAAGCGTCTCGAGCGGAAGCTCGTCTGCATTGCGCCGGACCTTCTCGACCGGCTGTTCCGCAAAGTGCGGAAGTGCGGACGCGCCTTCAGCCGGGAGCCTCGTCAAGCGAGCTGCATCCGCTGCGCAAGTCGCTGAAGAAGCTGCGCTACGGGGTCGAATTCCTGGCGTCGCTCTATCCCAAGAAGGCGGTGAAGCGCCTCGTCAAGCGAATGAAGGCCCTGCAGCAGAGCCTCGGCGTCATCAACGACGCAGCCACGGCGACCAGGCTGGCGGGGCGGCTCGCGGGAGGCGGACATCTCGAACTCGGCGTCCCGGTCGGCGCGCTCGCCGGGAGCCGGGAGGATGCGAGCCGCGCGGCGATGCGCAAGCTCGGCAAGCAATGGGCCGATTTCCGGGCGGAAGACCGGTTCTGGCGGTAGCCGCCTGGGCGCGACTGGTCCAGCCTGAGGGGTGGCAACGGCGGCCGCGCAGTGTTGAGAACCGATGCAATGGTCTCAAAGGCTTCGGCGCCGTTTTCTGCAACTTTGTAAACTCCCAAGCTGGGCGCTGGCGGGCGGATGGCGGATGGCGAATGGAGAGCCCTTGCTCGCTACCCGCCATCGGTAACTCGTCATTTTGCCGACTGAAAAGTCTTGGCAGCGCGCGAGCGGTTTCAATGCGTTAGGCACCAAAAGCTGTCGCTCCGCAACTTCGATCGGCTCCGGCCAAACGGCACGGTCGGCGGTTGCGGCCCCCGCGTCGGAGCCGCGCGCAGAGTCGATAGGCGCGCGAGCGATTTCAACGTCTTGCGCGCCAACTTCTGCAACTTTTAACGCGACAGATGCCAGCGCGCCGAAGGTCGGCCTCGCCAGTGTGGGCCGGGAAATCGACGAGGCGTTCGCCGAACGGCGGCTGCACGCGCCAGCGCGCTTCGCCTCTCTTGCGCGCCTGACGAGAGCGCCTTGCTATGCCGACTTCCCCCCCCGGGAATGGCCGGAGCCGATAAGGTCGGGACAGGCCTCCGGGCGGCGCACGCGCATCGCCCGACGCGTCTTCGCCGCAGCCTGCGCGTCCGCACGCTTGGACTGGAGAGGGTTCCTCGGTCATGCTCGCTCTCGCCGCCGAAATATCGGTTGCCCAAAGTCCACAATGGCACAGAACATCGGTTTCCACAAGAGTTTGTTTATGTTTTGTTCGCTGACCCCCGAAATCCATCAATCCGTTCAAGCCCTTTCGGCGTTTTCAAAGTGATCGTCGAAGCGAACGGCAGCCCCTTCGCCCTGTCGCTCCGTCTCGAGGCAAAAGGGTAATAGGAGGATGTGTCACGGTCATGCGCCGCCGACGGCTCTCTCCCGAGGGCCGTTCGGTCCACTTTTACGGATTGCACATTTGCCCCGACAAACCTATCGTGCCTAGGCCAGTGATCACACGAAGAGGCCGCGGCATTGTAGGATGGCAGGGGCGACGCCAGCATGTTGTCGACCGAGGCTCGCACCGCCGCCGTGACCAAAAAGGCCGGAGTCGGCCCGAAGCGCGCGTTCCTGGTCGGTCACGGTACGGACGAAAAGCAGGAGCGGGCGTCCCTGAAACAAGCTCCGGACGCGTCAGTTCGAACCGAGCGGGCTTACGTTCAGATGGATAGATGACGCCTCGCGCTCGCGTCGTGCGCGGCGCCTCGATAACGCAGCGCCTCGACCAGCAGCGCGAAGGCCGCCGAGGCTTGCCGCCGGCTCGGGTAGTAAATGTGGTATCCAGACCAAGGTGGGCGCCAGTCATCGAGCACCCGCTCGAGACGACCGCTCGCCAAATAGGGCGCCACCATGTCCTCCGGCAGATAGGCGAGCCCGAAACCTCCCAATGCGGCGTCGAGCATCTGGAAAACGCCATTGAAGACAAGTTGGCCTTCCACGCGCACTCTCAGCTCTCGGCCATCGTGTTCGAACTCCCATGCGTACAGCCCCCCGTGGGTGGGCAGGCGCAGATTGATGCAGGCGTGACCAACGAGGTCATGCGGCGTCTTTGGCGGCGGTCGTTTCACGAAGTAGGATTTGGCTCCGACCACTGCAAAGCGGATGTCGGGCCCGATGCGCACAGCGATCATATCCTTCGCGACCTGCTCGCCGAAACGCACCCCTGCGTCAAAGTGTTGGGCGACAATGTCGGTCAGGCCATAGTCGATCGCGATCTCGACCTTGATGTCCGGATGCTTCGGCAGGAATTTCGCGAGCTTCGGCCAGAGGACCGAGTGGATGGCATGATCGCCGGCCGTGATCCGAAAGGACCCGGCGGGCCGATCCCGCAGCTCGCTGAGCGATACGATCGCGGCCTCGATTTCCGAAAGATGCGGCCCGATCGTCTGGAGCAGGCGTTCGCCCGCCTCGGTCGGCGCGACGCTGCGCGTGGTGCGGGCAAGGAGCCGAAGGCCGAGCCGGGCCTCGAGGTTGCGGACCGTCTGGCTCAGCGCCGACTGGGAAACGCCGAGCTTCGCAGCGGCGCGGGTGAAATTCCCCTCGCGGGCGACCGTGAGAAACGCAGCCAGATCGTTCAGGTTCTCTCCGGGCATTCATAAGCCTCGCTTATAAGAGCATGCGCATCATGCCGTCTAATCGCTTGCCCACCGAAGCGCTAGATACGGGCAGTCAAAGTTGCGGCTCATGAAACGGAGGAATGCGATGGAGATCAGGCAAAGCGGTTCTCAGCCTTCCGGCAAAGGGCCGCCAGAATGGTTCACCGGCACGGTGCGGGTCGACCCCCTGTTCAGCCCGCCGGATCCGGCCCGCGCGACGGGAGCCAGCGTCACCTTCGAGCCGGGGGCGCGTACGGCGTGGCACACGCACCCGCTCGGTCAGACCCTGATCGTCACCGCTGGCTGCGGGTGGGTCCAGCGCGACGGCGGACCGGTCGAGGAAATCCGGCCGGGCGACGTCGTCTGGTTTCCGCCGGGGGAGAAGCACTGGCACGGGGCTACGGCGACCACCTCCATGACCCATATCGCGATCCAGGAGAAGCTCGACCGCAAGGCCGTCGATTGGCTGGAGAAGGTCAGCGACGAGCAGTACCGGCGGTGATCTTGGGCCTCTTAGGGGCTTCTTATCGAGAGGAGAAAGGCCATGAAATGGAGATTGCTATTCTTGCTTCTCCTATTGCCGATGGCCTTCAACTACGCCGCTTGCGGCGCCGGCAATAGCGCGACCACCAGCCTTGTGGCCGAGCCGGCTGCTGAAACATTCCCTGAGCAGGCGAAGACCATGAAGATTAGAATAAAGGCCGGAGACAAAGTCATTACGGCCACGTTGATCGACAGCGAACCACACAGGATTTCGTTTCGCTGTTGCCGCTCACTCTGACAATGAACGATCTGTTCGATCGAGAGAAATTTGGCCATCTGCCGAGAGCAATTTCAGAGGGAGGAAAGCGCGCGCGGACTTATGAAGTCGGGGACGTAGTCTATTGGTCGCCCGGCCCAGATGTCGCGATATTCTATCGCCATGATGGGCCGTCGATTCCCTCCCCCGGCATCATCGTCATGGCCAAGATCGATTCCGGCGTCGAGGCGCTGAATGCGCCCGGGCCGTTAACGGTGACAGTCGAACTTTTAGAGAAGTAACAGGAGACAAACCATGCGAGGAGCTGTTCTCTACGGTCCGCGCGACGTGCGTTTCGAGGAGCGCGACACGCCGAAGATCATCGAGCCGACGGACGCCATCATCAGCATGTCGGCGACCTGCGTCTGCGGGTCCGACCTGTGGCCCTACCGCGGCATCAAGCCGATCGCCGGGCCGACCCCGATGGGACACGAGTACTGCGGCATCGTCGAGGAGGTCGGCAGCGCGGTCAAGTCGGTCAAGCCGGGCCAGTTCGTCATCGGCTCGTTCTTCGCCTCCGACAACACGTGTCCGCACTGCCAGGCCGGCTACCAGACGTCCTGCCAGCACAAGGAGTTCGTCAGCCCGTGCGCAGGCGCCGCTGCTGCGCGTCCCGCTCGCGGACGGCACGCTGGTCGCGACGCCGGAGGTTCCGCCT
Organism: uncultured Alphaproteobacteria bacterium; assembly: GCA_963768555.1. Lineage (GTDB taxonomy): Bacteria > Pseudomonadota > Alphaproteobacteria > Rhizobiales > Beijerinckiaceae > Roseiarcus. The sequence goes on along the minus strand of CAVYIZ010000001.1, from coordinate 14,072 downwards.
GACGACCTGATCCCGAGCCTGCTGGCGCTCTCCGACGTCATGGGCACCGGCTGGTTCGCCGCCGACGCGGCCAACGTCAAGCCGGGCGCGACGGTCGCGGTCGTCGGTGACGGCGCGGTCGGCCTGCTCGGTGTGCTCTCCGCCAAACAGATGGGCGCCGAGCGGATCATCGCGATGAGCCGGCACGAGACGCGGCAGAAGCTCGCCCGCGAATTCGGCGCAACCGACATCGTGACCGAGCGCGGCGACGAGGGCGTGGCCCGCATCAAGGAGCTGACCAACGGAATCGGTGCCGACTCGGTGCTGGAGTGCGTCGGCACGCAGGAGTCGATGATGCAGGCGATCCGCTCCACCCGCCCGGGCGGGTCCGTGGGCTACGTCGGCGTCCCGCACGGCGTCGAGCTCGACGGCGAGGAGCTGTTCTACGCCCACGTCCACCTCCACGGCGGCCCCGCCCCGGTGCGCCGCTTCCTGCCCAATCTGATCGAGCTGGTGTGGAACGAGGAAGATCAACCCCGGCAAGGTTTTCGACCTGACGCTGCCGCTCGACCAAGTGGCGGAGGGCTACCGCGCAATGGACGAGCGGCGCGCGATCAAGACGCTGCTGCGCCCGTAAATCGAATGGAGCGACCTACAATGGAACACCTGGTCAAAGACGAACTGCGCAAGATCGCCGAGGCCGATGATCTGCACATCTCGCCGCTTCGCGAGGACGGGGCGACGTACGGCACTCCGACGTGGATTTGGTCCGTCGCGGTCGACGGCGCCCTCTATGTACGCGCCTATAACGGACGAAACTCTCGTTGGTATCAGGCCGCGCTGCGGCAGAAGGCGGGTCGCATCATCGCCGCCGGCATGACGAAAGAGGTCGCGTTCGAACCGGTCGACGGGCCGATCAACGACCGCATCGACGACGCCTACCGGGCGAAGTACCACGGCAGCCCGTACCTCAGCCCGATGATCGGAGCGCCCGCTCCGCTACGGTCAAGGTCACGCCGCGCGAATCCGGCGCCTGATCGTCCACCGCCGCCTGATCGCAATGTCGGAGAGGGCGTGTGACGGGCCGAACAAGCGAGGTTCAGGAGGACGCAATGCAGAAACGCAAACTTGGACAAGGCAACCTCGAGGTTTCCGCACTCGGGCTCGGCTGCATGGGAATGAGCTGGTCCTACGGGCCGCCCAAAGACCGGAAGGAGATGATCTCCCTTCTCCGCGCCGCCGTGGAGCGAGGCGTCACATTCTTCGACACCGCCGAGGTGTACGGCCACTTGGCGAATGAGGAGCTTGTCGGGGAAGCCCTTGCGCCGTTCCGCGGGCAAGTGGCGATCGCAACCAAGTTCGGCTGGACGCCTGGCCCCAACGACGGGAACCGGTGGACGGTCCTGAACAGCGAACCTGAGCACATCAAGCGGGTCGCCGAGGGGTCGCTCAAGCGACTGAGGGTCGACGCCATCGACCTCTTCTACCAGCACCGCGTCGATCCCGACGTCCCGATCGAAGAGGTGGCGGGCGCGGTCAAGGATCTCATCCGCGAAGGCAAGGTGAAGCACTTCGGGCTCTCCGAGGCGGGAGCCCAGACCGTGCGGCGCGCCCATGCCGTCCAGCCGGTGACCGCGCTTCAGAGCGAATACTCGCTGTGGTGGCGGCAGCCCGAAGAGACGGTGTTGCCGACCCTGGAAGACCTCGGGATCGGCTTCGTGCCGTTCAGCCCATTGGGCAAGGGTTTTCTCACCGGCAAGATCGACGCGGAGACGACATTCGACAGTACGGACTTCCGCAGCTCCGTCCCCCGATTTGAGCCGGAGAATCGGAGAGCCAATCAGGCGCTGGTCGATCTGCTCAAAACGTTCGCGGAACAGAAGAGAGCGACCCCCGCCCAGATCGCGCTCACTTGGCTGCTCGCCAAGGCGCCGTGGATCGTCCCGATCCCCGGCACCACGAAGCTCGGCCGGCTCAAAGAAAATCTCGCAGCGGCGGACATCGAACTGACGCCTGAGGATATCCGCGCCATCGAAGCGTTGTCCGCAAAGATCCAGATCGCTGGGGCGCGGTATCCGGCATTTCATGAACGGCTGACGGGCCGTTGATCGACGCGTCGTCGGTCGACCGACAGGAGGTCGGAGTGAAACATCTCGCTGCGACGATTGCGTCGCTCTCTCTGTTGGCTTCCTTGTCGACTCAAGTGGAGGAAAAAATCATGCCGAGATCGAACACCCTACCCATGCCAGCGCTTGAAGACGCTTGAACGGTCGCGCCGGCCCTGGAGAAGTACACGCAGGACCGTCTTCTCGGGGACCTATGGAAACGCCCTGGTCTTACGCCTCGGGACCGCAGCATGATTACGCTCGCGGCCCTGATCGCGCGCAACCAGACGATCGAGATGCCCTACTACTTGAACCTGGCGCTCGATAACGGCGTTAAACCGCGCGAGATTTCCGAGATCATCACGCATCTCGCGTTCTACTCCGGCTGGGCCAACGCCATGGCGGCGGTTGCGGTGACGAAAGATGTCTTTGCCAAACGTGAAATCGGGGTCGATCAGCTCCCGCCGGCGTCAGGTTCGCTTCTCCCGCTCGACGAGGCCGCCGAGGCGGAACGCGCGGCGCGCGTCGGACAACAGTTCGGCCCGGTGGCGCCGGGTATCGTGCAATACACCACGGACCTATTGTTCCGAGACCTGTGGCTGCGTCCGGACCTTGCGCCGCGGGACCGGAGTCTGGTCACGGTCAGCGCTCTGATTGCTTCCGGCCAGGTCGCACAGATTCCCTACCACCTCAACAGGGCAATGGATAACGGTGTGACGCAGGCGGAGGCCGCGGAGGTTATCACGCACCTGGCTTTCTATGTGGGTTGGCCAAACGCCTTCTCGGCGCTGCCCGTCGCGAAGGAGGTGTTCGAGAAGCGCCTCCACTAATTAGCGTTCGTTATCGCGAAGAACCAAAGGAGAGAACAATGCCTCATGTCATTGTAAAGCTCTATTCTGGCAGATCGGAAAAGGAAAAATCCAGACTTTCTGACGCAATGACAAAAGCTGTCATGACAACTCTCAATTACGGCGAGGAATCGGTGTCCGTCGGGATCGAAGACGTGAAGCCGGAGGACTGGATGGAGAAGGTCTACAAACCGGACATTCTCGGCAAGCCCGAAACAATCTACAAAAAGCCCGGATATAACCCCCTCTAATAGAGCGGGATGGTTTGCAGCGCTGCACAAAGGGGAGTTCCCGTGCGTCCGAAGATCATCTGCCATATGATGAGTTCGATTGACGGACGCTTGCTTAACGCTCGCTGGACGCCGCCCGCCGCAGGAATCGACGCCGCCGCGTTATGGCGGCACTACGAACAGGTTGCGGCCCGATTTGAGGCCGACGGTTGGTTCGTCGGCCGAAAGACCATGGAGGCCTACGCCAAAGGGGCGACGCGAACGCCGAGCATGGTCGCCGACAAGTTGCGTGATCCTTACATTGCCGATTGGAAGGGCCGAGACATAGCGGTCGCCGTCGATCCGCGCGGAAGCCTGCACTACGGGCGGGACAATGCCGGCGGCGACCACATCGTCGCCGTCGTCGGCGAGCGGGTGTCGGACAGCTACCTGGCCGAGTTGCGGGAAGACGGCGTTTCTTACCTGTTCGCCGGCCCGAACGGACATGATCTGCGCTACGCTATGGATGGTCTCGGCGAGGCTTTCGGCGTCAAGACGATGCTTCTCGAGGGCGGCGGCATCATCAATGGCGCGTTTCTGAAGGAGCGGCTGATCGACGAAATAAGCCTGCTTGTCTATCCCGGAATCGACGGCCTGGCCGGCGCGCCGAGCATCTTCGAATATCAGGGGCGCGCTGACGACAGGCCCGCAGACGGCCAATCGCTCCGGCATGTCGCCGCCGAAACGCTGGAAGGCGGCATGGTCTGGCTACGATATGGGGTGGAGCGTGAGCGCTCCGCCCAGAGGGTTGAGGCTCTGCAAGCCGCGTTCGGGCGCTTTCGCCTTTATCCGTCGGTTTCCTCTTGCGAGAGTTCATGATGTCCGCCGCCGCCTCACAACCGCAAATGGCGACTCGGTTCTGCCTTGACGGCCCTGCTGCCGCTCATGGCCGCCGTTTTCGTAGTCTTTCTGATCACCGGCATCGCGCTGCCGACTTTGCCGCTCCACGTACACCAGGGGCTCGGGCTCGGCGCCTTCGCGGTCGGCCTCGTCGGCGGCAGCCAGTTCGCCGCCTCGCTCGTTTCGCGCGTCTGGTCCGGCGCCTATTCCGACGCTCGCGGCGCTAAGCGGGCGGTGATCGCCGGCCTCGTCATGGCGGCGGCCGCCGGGCTGCTCTACCTGGCGTCGCTCCGATTTGTCGGCGCGCCGCGCGTCTCGGCGGCGATCCTCATCGCTGGCCGCGGCCTGCTCGGCGGCGGCGAGAGTTTCGTGATCGTCGGCGCGCAGAGCTGGGGACTGGCGCTCGCCGGCCCGAAGCATACGGGCAAGGTGATGGCCTGGCTCGGCATGGCGATGTATTCGGCCTTCGCCGTTGGCGCGCCCCTTGGTTCCGCGCTCTTCGCAAGCTTCGGCTTCCCGGCGATCGCGCTCGCGACGACCCTCGTTCCCGTCGCGACGCTGGCCGCGATCGCGCCGCTGGCGCCTGTCGCGCCGAGGCCGCACGCCCGCCTCGATCTCGCCAGGGTCGCCCGAGCGGTCGCGGCCCCGGGCGCGGCGCTCGCCTTCGCCAGCGTTGGCTTCGGCGGCATGACGGCGTTCTCGGTGCTGTTCTTCGTCGAGCGCGGGTGGCGCCCGGCATGGCTGTCGTTCACAGCCTTTGCCCTCGCCTTCGTCTTTGCGCGACTCTGGCTCGGCCATCTCGCCGATCGGATCGGCGGGGCGAAGGTGGCGCTCGTCTTTGCGCTAATCGAGGCGGTTGGGCTCGCGCTGATCGGCCTCGCCCCTTGGGGCTGGCTCGGCTTCGTCGGCGCGGCGGTGACCGGCTTCGGCTATTCGCTGGTCTTTCCGGGCCTCGGCGTCGAGGCGGTGCGGCGCGCGCCGCCCGAATCGCAGGGCCTTGCGGTCGGCGTCTACACCGCGTTTCTCGACCTGGCGCTTGGCATCCTCGTCCCCGGCCTCGGCCTCATAGCCTCGTTTGCCGGCCTCAAATCCGTTTTCGTCATCGGGGCGGCGCTTTCGGCCTGCGCCGCCCCGATCGCCGCGCGGCTCGACGCGCGCGCCATTCACAAAGGAGAACCATCATGACACAGGGAATCGAAAACAAGGTTGTCGTCATCACCGGCGCAAGCAGCGGCCTCGGCGAAGCCGCGGCGCGTCTTCTTGCCGAAAACGGCGCCAAACTCGTGCTCGGCGCCCGCCGGCTCGACCGCCTTCAGTCGCTGGCGAAGGACCTGGCGCTGGCCGACGACGCCGTGGTGGAGACGGACGTCACGAAGCGCGACGAGGTTCAGCGCCTCGTCGACCGCGCCGTCGAACGCCACGGCCGGATCGACGTGCTCATCAACAACGCCGGCCTGATGCCGAGTTCGTTCCTCGAACGCCTGCACGTCGAGGAATGGGACCGGATGATCGACGTCAATATCAAGGGTGTGCTTTACGGCATCGCCGCCGCCTTGCCGAGGATGACGGCGCAGAAGAGCGGGCACATCATCAATGTCGCCTCCGTCGCCGGTCACAAGGTCGGCCCCGGCGGCGTTGTCTACGCGGCGACCAAGCATGCGGTCCGCGTCATCTCCGAAGGCCTGCGGCAGGAGGTGAAGCCCTACAACATCCGCACGACCATCATCTCGCCTGGCGCAGTTGCGACCGAGCTGACGCGGACTATCACCGACCCGACGGTCGCGGCAGGCGTGCAGAAGACCTACGAGATCGCCATCCCGGCGCATTCCTTCGCGCGCGCGGTGGGGTTCGCCATGAGCCAGCCGGAAGACGTCGACATCAACGAGATTCTATTCAGGCCGACCGCGCAGGTCTATTGACGGCGGAACTTCCGCTCAGGGCGGAGACGAGGCGTTCCTCCGGCAGGATTGAAGGCCCGCGTCCCGCCCTTTCGCGACATCCCGGCTCGGTCCCAAGGCAGGCTTCCGACTGCGGCCGGTTGCCGACCGAGGCCAAGACGGAGCGCGCGCCATTCCGCTCGCTGCCGCCCGGGCCTATAGCAATGGCGTGCCACCCTGCCGAGGCTCGTCCCTCATGGACCCCTTCGAACCCTCCGCCGAACACGCGACCATCCGGGAGGGCGTCCTAAAGGTTTGCGCCGAGTTTCCCGGCGCCTATTGGCGGGATCTCGACGCCCGCCGCGCCTATCCGGAAGCTTCCGTCGCGGCGCTGTCGGCTGCGGGTTACCTCGCAGCGATGATCCCGGAGGAGTACGGAGGCTCCGGCCTAAATCTCTCCGCGGCGGCGGCGATCGTCGAAGAAATCCATCGCAACGGCTGCAATGCCGGGGCCGCCATGCCCAGATGTATACGATGGGAACGGTGCTGCGGCACGGGAGCGCGGAGCAGAAGCGGGAGTTTCTGCCGCGCATCGCCGACGGCTTGTTGCGTCTGCAGGCCTTCGGCGTCACCGAACCGACGAGCGGCACGGACACGCTCGCGCTCAGGACGACGGCGACGGCTACGTGGTCGACGGGGCAGAAGATCTGGACCTCGAGGGCCGAATATTCCGACCTCATGCTTCTGCTCGCGCGCGCGACCCCGCGCGACAAGGCGGAGAAACGCACCGACGGCTTGAGCGTCTTCCTGATCCACCTCAGGTCGCGCCTCGGCAGGGGCGTGACGATCAAGCCGATCCGCACCATGATGAACCATGCGACGACGGAAGTGTTTTTCGACAACGCGCGCATCCCGGCTTCGTCGCTGATCGGGGAAGAGGGAAAGGGTTTTCGCACCATCCTCCCCGGCATGAACGCCGAGCGCATCCTGATCGCCGCGGAATGCGTCGGCGACGCGAAATGGTTCCTCGCGATAGGCGCGACCTACGCGAAGGATCGGGTCGTCATCGGTCGGCCGATCGGCATGAACCAGGGCGTCCAGTTCCCGCTCGCCAGGGCCTATGCGCATATGATCGCCGAGGCGATCGTCCATCGCGCCGCCGCCATGTACGACGCCGGACTCGATCCCGGCGTCGAGGCGAACAGCGCAAAACTGCTGGCGGCCGATGCGAGCTGGGAGGCGGCGGAAGCCTGCCTGCAGACGCACGGCGGCTTCGGCTTCGCCGAGGAATACGACGTCGAGCGCAAATTCCGCGACACGCGCCTGTGCCAGGCGGCGCCGATTTCGACGAACCTGATCCCGAGCTTCCTGGCCGAGCGTGCGCTCGGCGTGACAAAATCCTACTGAAGGTCGCGGCCCATGCTCGCCCCACGCACCATGGACGGTCTTTTGGACCTCGCTTCCCTTCCCGCCGCCGCGATTCCGCGAGCTGCGCGAGATGGCGCGCCTTTCGCTGTTCGACTGGTTGGCGGTGGCGCGAGCGGGAGCGCAGGAGCCGGTCGCGAAGATCTTGCGCGATCTCGTCGCGGACGAGGCCGGCAAGCCGGCGGCCTCGGTCGTCGGGCTCCCGGCGAGAGTTCCGGCCCGCGCCGCGGCGCTCGCCAACGGGACGATTTCGCATGCGCTCGATTACGACGACACGCATTTCGCCCATATCGGCCATCCCTCGGTCGCCATCCTACCGGCGGCGCTGGCGGTCGGCGAGGAGGTCGGCGCGTCGGGCCCGGCCGTCCTCGACGCGTTCCTCATCGGCGCGGAAGCCTCGATCCGCATCGGAATGGTGCTCGGCCGGCCGCATTACGACCGGGGCTTTCATCAGACGGCGACCGCCGGCGCGTTCGGCGCGACGGTCGCCGCGGCGCGCGTGACAGGGCTGACGCGCGATCAGGCCCGCCAGGCCTTGAGCCTCGCCTCGACCCGCGCCTCGGGGCTGAAGTCCCAGTTCGGCTCGATGGGCAAGCCCTACAACGCCGGCATTGCCGCCTCCAACGGCGTCGAGGCAGCCGCGCTCGCAAGACGCGGATTCGTCTCGGTCGACGACGGCGTCGGCGGCGCGCAAGGCTTCGTCGACGCTCATGTCGATCGCGCTTTCGAGGAGACGGCCTGGAACGACCCGCCGCCGGCGACCTTCCTGTTCGAGGACGTGAAGCACAAGCTGCACGCCTGCTGCCACGGCCTGCATGCCGCGATCGAGGCGCTCATGGAGATAAAAGCGCGCCAGACGATCGAGCCGGACGAGGTCGCGACGGTCCGCATCCGCGTCAATCCGCGCTGGCTCAAGGTCTGCGACATCAAGCGCCCGCGCACGGGGCTCGAGGCGAAGTTCAGCTATGCGATGACGGCCGCCATGACGCTGCAGGGCGTCGACACCGCGGCGGACAGAGTTTACGACGACGCGCTCTGCGATGACCCTCGGCTGACGGCGCTGGCGCCGAGAATCGAGGTCGCGGGCGACGAGACTCTGCCGGATACGGCTGCCGTCGTTCGCATCGAACAGCGAGGGCGTGCGGCGACCGAGGCGGCGCACGACCTGGCGGCGCGCGCCGCGCCGGAGACGCTCGAGCGCGGCTTGCGCGCCAAGGCCGTCTCGCTTCTGGGCGACGCCGCGGCGGAGGCGCTGTGGCGCGGGACCTCGGATGTCGACGCGCTGTCGGCGCGGGACCTGGCGCGGCTCATGAACGGGTAACGGCATGGGCGCAGTCTCGCGCCGCCTTATTCGGTCTCTAGCTCATCGGTCGGCCGCGCCTGGCGAGGCGGCGCGCGCCAAGGAGACTGACAACGAGTATCGATTGTTCGAGCGCATCGCAGGCCCCGACGACCTCGCATGGTCCCGGGTCCGATTTACCCGGAGAAGTTAATTCGGGCGCGTAAAGCTTAATTTCGAATGTCTGTTTCAATGACGTTTGGAGTGACGTAACGTAGTCTCCGCCTTCCCGATGAGGCGGAGCCATGCACGACCTTGTCCGATTCTTCTCGCTGACGCTTGTCGACCTCCTCGACATCGCCCTTCACGCTCCGTTGTGGAGTCTGCTGGCGTGGGCGATCGCCCTGACGCTCTCGGCCATCATGATTTCGACCGTGGCGTCATCCGGCGGCGAGAGGCTGAAGGCGGCCGTCTATATCGGACTCGGGCTGATCATCTTTGTCGAATTCTTCCGCCCAGTCGACTGGACCATGTTCTTCGGCTGATCGGGGGCCGGCAGGGCGTCAAACGAACAAGCCCGCCGCCGAAGCTTCGCGCTTGCTTGCTTTTCGCGGATGCGAAGGACACGGGACGGGATGTCGCGGCGCCCGTCGCGACCTCCTGGGCGATCGCCAATCGGGAGGCAGTTATGCAAACTGTAAATGGCAGGCCGCGCAGTTTGCGCGGAATCGCCCATGTTGTCGCTTATTCTGGCGGACAATGAGCGAAATCGGCGCGAGATCACGCAAATAGCGCCCTCAAGCCATGCAAAATTCACAGTTGTTATCGCAGTGCACCATTGACTTTTGCAATGCAGCAATCTAGGTAGGTGCGGTCTGGGAGAAGGAACGGCGACGGTCCTCTCAGGATCTGGGGACCATGAAAAGGAGGGCGGTCAAAAGGAGACCGCCATGACGTTTTACACTGTGATGCGCTTCCTGCGCGCCCGCCGGACGTACTGGGCCGTCGTCCAGGAATTGTCCAACTATTCAGATCGCGAGCTGCACGACATCGGCATCGATCGCGCCGACATCCACGAGATCGCCCGCCTGGCGTCTCGGGAACAGCGGTAAGCTTGTGAGGAGCGAGCGTTCGGCGGCGCGCCCGTGCGCCCGCCGAACGCAAAATCGGACGCCTTAACGAATCCAGTGACGGCGCCTCCGCGCCCGAGCGCGACGCGTTGCAAGGGCGAGAGGGCTTATTCGATGGCGGCTGTTTGGCCGCCGAACGATCCGCAATTCTGTCGCGCGATGCTTTTGGCTTATTACGCGGCCGTCTACCTCACATCTCATTAGCCTGCCGCCGCTAAGACGCCATCAGCGCCTTTCCTGCGCCATATTCGCTCCGCAGTAGGACGGATCGGCTCCGGCGCACTAGGCGGCGCGGCCGGCGCGCGAGCGAAATGGGCTGACGACGCTGAAAAAGATCGGTCATTGGGCGCGATATTGAGCCCATGGTGGCGGGCCATGGCCGACGATGATGAGCACTACGTCTACGCTATAGCACTCTCATGATTGCGCGCCCCGGAACCACTTTCCCTTTTTTGGGCAACGCCGCTGGGCAGACGATCGCCGTTCCTTCTTCACGCTTCACCGTGTCCTCAAATTGGCGGCCCCTCTTGCCAGCGTAGCCGTCAATCTTCTTCTCTCCGGACCGGAGGAATCCAAAGAAATCTATTTCCCTGTACGCGCAAGTTTGGTAGATGCTTAACAATATTAGATAATCTCGAATGCCTCTTTCGGTCATTGGCCCCTCGATCACACCACGCAAATCGGCGAACGACTTGATTGCATGTTCTGCGTTATTATTATTCCATGGCACGTTGTCATAATCCAGAAATGTAAATAGCCTTGCCCGATTTCTTTTGAACCTCTCCTGATACTTTTGCGCAACGTCGGTGTTGTATTTCCGACCAAGTAGCGCGTCATAGAACCTTGTCACAGCGAGTTTGTGCTTTCTGAGGAAGCGGGCCTTTAAGCCGAAACGATCTATCGTCTCAACTATGGGTTTTAAAATGGCCGCAAATTTTTCTGCGACCTCCTTTATTTCCTGGTTAAAAGCCTCCTTATAGATGTCACTGTTCAAGTCTCGCATGAGATGAATTAGGCATCTCTGCTGTGGGCACTCTGCCAAATCGTAGGCACAATAAAAGTCTGATACCAACACACCTGCAAATTCTTTGAGGAACTCTGTAGCAACGGAACCTTCGCGCGTTTCTGACCAAATATAGATTACGTCATCCATGCTCGTGAACACCCATACGTACGAAACTTTCCCTTTTACGCTAACATGCGTCTCATCGGCATGTATTAACTTGCCATGCGAGAGCCGTTGACTAATTTCCTCATACGTACTGCGATATTTTTCGGCGGCTCTTTGTATCATACGATTTATCGTCGGCTGGCCCAAAGGATAGCCAAACGTTTTTTGTATGACGTGGGCTAGCTTATATTGTGGGATATGCACTTCAATGATATTGTAAATCACATATGCGAGAAAATTTGCACCATAACGGTTCCGCTCTAACCGTCGGTCGTCAGAGACAAAAGACACACCGCAATCACCACATTTATAATAGTCAACTACGTATTTTGCAATCCATCTCCGCAACCCGCCGTCAAAAAAGCGCATGTCATAAACCAGCCGACTATCCCGACCATTCAAGGATACACGTGTCGAATTGCAGACGGGACAGTTACGGGGGCGAGAAGGACTAACCGTCGTGTTGACCGGCAGTGTACGACGGCGGTTCCTGCGCTTTTGCTTTGCGGCTCCCCGGAGGGATAGATTTGACCGAATATATATTTTGTCGCGTTGATAGTCCCAGTAAGCCGCATCGTTGATTTTTGCGAACTCCGGCAAGGCGGCGACGAAATTGCCGAAGGTGTGTTGGAAACCAACCTCCAGCGAAGCGACATCGACCGCATCGAGGCCGGACGCGCCGCCTGCGCATATGCGCGCGAGAGCGTCCGCAACCGTCGAAGCTGCTCGGCAGTCGTCCATGTTGTAGCCGATCAATTTACGCTTGAGCTCGTCGTCAGCGCCGAACTCCCACGCCCGCCGCAGCAGTGACGGCGCGGCGCCTGAAGCTCGTGGCCAAGCCCACTCGAACCCGAGGTATCGGCCAACTTCCTTGAGGCTGTTCGAAATTGTCGGGAAGTAGACCTTGCCGTAGATGCAGCCGACGAGGTTGACCGAGGTTTCGATGAGGCGATCGACAAACTCCACATCGTCAGGCGCCAAATTGTAGCGCTCCCTCATCTGCTTGAGATACTGGGTCTCGTACGCGCCGTAGCTGACGATCTGCGCATTTCCGATCGCCTTGAGCGTCTGCAAGCAGTTCTCCCATATCACACGCTCGCCATCCAATCCGTCAGCCCAGAATGAGTGCTCCACCTTTTCGCCGCAGGATTCGAAGCGAAGCCCGACAAGGTAGTAGAAGTCCCTATCCGGCAACGTCGAGGAAGATCCGGATGCCCGCGAACTCTAGCGAGGGAACTCCGACTACATGGATCTGGTTCTTCTTAATCGCCAGCGCCTTGAGTTTGTGATCGTTCTTGACGACCGCAGCGGCGCGTCTGGCGGATTTCGCGGAATCCTCGGCGTCAGGTTTGGTGCGCTTACGCCGCCGGGGGCGGTAGCCGTACGAAAGTTGCGTTATCGTGGATATACCTTTGGCATTGTGTTTCGCCCGCTCCTTCCCCGTCATCGTGGTGAGCAGGCTCAAATCGTCACGTTCGACGGCGAGGCCGCGACACCGCGGCTGGAAGTCACAGACGGCGCAATGCCTGTTCAGGACGAGCGGAGGCGCCTCCCGACCGCTGGAAGTTGCTCCGATCGCTTCGATGATCTGTCGTGCCCGGGCAACGTGCTCCCCGATTTTCACAGCTTTTCGACGTTGCCCCTCACCGTAGATCAGTGCTCCCGTGTCTGGCAGCATCCCGGTGGCTTGCGACAGTGCAAGTGCACCGAAACACACCATTAGGCTGTCGGAAGCGTCCAGCTTGTCCCACGGTGAAAGCAAGACGGGGACGAAGGTGCCGGGTGGCTTTAGTTTCTGCGGTTGGCGGCGTCCCGGTCTGTGCGGCGGCAGCGCAAAGTCATAGTTGACTGTTTCGCAGTCGACATCATGGGTGATGGTCGCATAGTCAGGGCTGCGGCAAACCTGTCCGAAATCGAGAGGTTCGGCCACGTCCACCGCGACGCGCAGGCGCCCCTTCGCTCCTGCTTTATACATAGACGATATGCGCGCCTCGATGTCGGCGAAGAAGGTGCCCGGTGGGGGCTCGCCGATTGCCAAGAGATGCGCCTTCATCGGGCATTTGATGAATGCGGAAAACACAGCAGCCGTGATCAGTTCGCTCGCGTCCATAGCAGTCAATTATGCCGGAGCTTCGGCGGATTTCCATCACGTCGGCTCACAGCGATTTGGTGGTGGCGCGGTTTCGACGCTCGTGCTGACAGTCGGGCCACATCTCGGGCGCGGATTGAGGGACGGGCCGACCGGAGGCGGACGAGACGAATTCCGTCGCGCGGCAGAGGAATGCCGGAGGTTCGATGCGGATGCGGGAAGCACGATATGTCCTCGGCGACGACGTAGGACCGACAGATGAAGCGTATTACGCGCGATAGCAGGACAGCGTTGCCGCAGCTGGAGTTCGACACCTTGGCGACGGGTCGATTGTAATTCGATGGCAAGTTTTGCGTCGTGGCTTTACGAGGACTTTGGCTGGGTGATTTTCATCGTGAGTAACCTCGGGAAGACGATTGAAGTGGGATAAGCGGGGAAGGAAGATGACTGCAAGATAAAAGGCCTGCCGTCGGCCTCTAGTACGAGGTTGAGATGATTAAGCTTTTCGGCCACCGGTCAAGCGCCCCTTGCCAGCCGTTTCTGCCAAACACCCAATGATATCAACGATCGAAGCGCCAGCCGCGCCCATTTCCGATCCTCCTTGCTTAAGTTGCTTTGCTCTGATAACCACGTGCGGTGGCAGAGCCGCGCGACCCGACCCTTGATGTGCTTCTGGACCTCGACGGGCAGGTGCTCGTCGTGGACCCGGAGGGCGGCCACTGGGTCCGCTTCGTGGTGACGCGGGTGGCGGTGTCGCCCGAGAAACCACGCGGCTCGACTATTCGCTGACGCTGCACGGGCCGGATGGCGAGCGGCTGGTCGGCTTCGACAACGCCCATCCGGTCGCGAAGCAGAAGCGTGGCGAGCTGCAGGACCATCGTCACCGGCTGGGACCATCCGGCCCTGTGACTTCCGGGACGCGGCAACGCTGCTCGGCGACTTCTGGGACCACGGTGGACGCCGTGTTGCGCGAGAGAGGAGTGATCCCATGACGACCCTGAAAGTGGGCATCGCCAGCTACGAGGACATGAAGGCTCGCACGATGGCGGTGGCGCGCGGC